>JAGNDO010000005.1 GCA_018003515.1 Caldilineaceae bacterium | reverse complement strand
TCTCTTCATCAACGCCTTTATGCCCGCCATCCTGGGCTTTGGCTTCATTTTGACCATCTTCACCACCTCCGGCTATTTGATGCAGGCCGTGGTGGAGGAAAAAGAGAACCGCACCATGGAAGTGCTGCTCACCTCCATGTCCTCCGGGCAGTTGATTGCGGGCAAGATCCTGGGCATATCCTTGGTGGGGCTGACCCAAGTGGGCGGCTGGGCGCTGATGATAGCCGTGGGCCTGTTGTGGGGGCGCACCCGCTACGAGTGGCTGGGCAATATCCAGATCAGCGGGGAGATGATCTGGATGTTGGTGTTGGTGATGCTGCCGGCCTACCTGATGTTTGGCTCCTTCATGGTGGCGATTGGGGCCACTGTGGCCGAGGCCAGCGAAGGCCAGCAAGTCACCGGCTTTCTCACCCTGCCCGCCATGATGCCCTTTTGGTTTGTGGCCGTCTTTTTGGAGAACCCCAACAGCCCCTTAGCCGTGGGCCTCAGCTTCTTCCCCCTGACCGCGCCCGTAGCCATCAGCATCCGGGCGGGGACGGGGACGTTGCCGGGGTGGCAGCTTGCCCTGGCGTCTGCCATTTTGATGATCAGCGCGGCGGGGGCCATGTGGCTGGCCGGCCGGGCCTTTGGGATGGGTCAGCTCCTCTATGGTCAACGGCTGCCCTGGCGACGGTTGTTGGGCTTGCAGCGAGAAGGGGCCGCCTCATGAACCACAATTTGCGCATTGTGTGGTTGGTGATCCGTAACGAAGTCATCACTAAATTTACCCAACGCTCGTTCTTGTTCGCGGTCTTTGGCATGCCGGTCTTTGGATTGCTGGTCCTGTTGGGGATCAACCTGGTCGGCGGTCGCGCCCCCAGCATGGTGGGTCAACTGGCTGTGGGCAGCGCCGCCACCCTCCCCGCCGCCTTTGTGGACCAGAGTGGGCTGATCACCCCGGAAATTCTGGCCGCCCTGCCCCCCAATCTGGCCGGGGCGGTGGATGCCCTGCTGATCCCCGTGGCCGACGAATCCGCCGCGGCCCAGGCCCTGGCCGACGGCAAAATCGGCGAATACTACGTCATCCCCCCGGACTATGTGGCCGCCGGAGAGATCCTTTTCATCCGACCGGGCACGCCGCCCCTGGACCAGCCCGCGTCCAGCCATGTGTTGGAATCGGTCTTGGCCGCGGCCCTGCTGGGCGGGGATGGGCAGCGGGCCAGCCGGGTGGAAAATCCATACCAATTGCAGGAACAGGCCCTGACCACCCAAGGGGCCAGAGACGAGAGTAACCCCCTCACCTTCATCCTGCCCTACGCCTTCACCCTGCTCTTCTACTTTGTGATCTTTGGCACGGCCAGCCACAACATCAGCAGCATGACCATTGAAAAAGAGAACCGGGTGATCGAGATTTTGATGACCACCATCTCCCCCCGGCAGATGTTCACGGGCAAAATTTTGGGGCTGGGCATCGTCGGCCTCTTCCAAGCCCTGGTGTGGATGGGCAGCGGCTACGCCATCTCCCGCATCTCCGGCAGCACCTTCAGCCTGGGCGCGGAGTTTGATCTGCCGCCCACGATCTTCGCCTGGGGGCTGCTCTTCTTCCTGCTGGGCTACACCCTCTACGCGGCGCTGATGGCCGGGATCGGGGCCTTGGTGCCCAATCTGCGAGAGGCGTCCCAGGCCGCGTTTGTGGTCAACAGCCCCCTGGTCCTGGCGTTGATGCTGATCGGCGTGCTGATCAACGCGCCCAACGGCGGGCTGGCCATCGGCATGAGCCTCTTCCCCTTCACCGCCCCGGTGGTGATGATGACCCGGCTGAGTGCCGGCGTGGCCGTGCCCCTCTGGCAACTACTTCTGGCCGTGGGGCTACTTCTCATCACCATCGTCCTGGTGATCCGCGCCGTCACCGGCCTCTTCCGCGCCCAAGTCCTGCTCTCCGGGGATCACATGACCCTGGGGCGGTTTGTGGGCGCGTTGGCGGGGCGGGTTTGATGGGATTGGGGATTAGGGATTGGGGATTAGGTCAAAGCCCAATCCCCAATCCCCAATCCCTAATCCCCAATCTCCCAATCCCCAATCCCAACCGAAAGAAAAACCATGACACCAAAACCACTTCTCAAACCAGCGTTGAAATGGGCGGGGGGCAAGCGTTGGTTGCTACCCCATTTGGCCCCTCTGTGGGCGCGGCATGATCACCGGCGGCTGGTGGAGCCGTTTTGTGGCGGGTTGGCGGTGCCCTTGGGGTTGCAGCCCAAGCGGGGCTTTTTGACGGACATCAACCCGCATTTGATCAATTTTTACCAATGGCTTCAGCGGGGGTTGGTGGTGGAGATCGAGCTGGAGAACGACGAGGATCTGTACTACGCCCACCGGGCGCGCTTCAACAAGATGATGCATGCGGGTCAGCAGGCCAGCAAAGAGGCGGCGGAGCTTTTCTACTATTTGAACCGCACGGGCTACAACGGCCTGTGCCGTTTCAACCGCAAGGGCGAGTTCAACGTGCCCAAGGGGCAGTACAAGACCATCAACTATGTGCGAGACTTCCGGGCCTATCAACCCCTGCTCTCCAGTTGGCTCTTCTCGGTCTGCGCCTTCCACGCCGTGCCCGCGGCCCCGGATGACTTCATCTACGCCGACCCGCCCTACGACGTGGAGTTCACCCAATATTCCAAAGAGAAATTCGACTGGGCCGAGCAAGTGCAGTTGGCCGAATGGCTGGCCGCCCACCCCGGCCCCGTGGTCCTCTCCAACCAGGCCACGGAGCGCATCGTGCATCTCTATTTGGACTTGGGCTTTCAGGTGCGCCAGTTGGACGGTCCCCGGCGCATCAGCCGGACAGGGGATCGCACGCCGGCGAAGGAGGTGTTGGCGACGCGGAATGTGTAGGGGTGGGGGTAGTTTTTTCGTCGGGCCGGCAACAAAGGTTTCATTTGGCCGACATGCAAGTTTTCATTTGGCCGATACATAAGTTTTCATTTAGACGGTGCTGAACTATAATTGGTTGCTATGACTGAACTCACTCTTTATCCCCGCCACGCTCGCATCCGCCTTGAAGAGGCACTGGTTGATACCCCAGTTGTACTGGTGCATGGTCCGCGCCAGTGTGGCAAGACAACCCTGGCACGCATGGTGGGCGATGCAGCCGGTTACACCTATATTACCTTTGATGATGACGTGCAGTTGGCTGCTGCTCAGTTTGATCCAGTTGGTTTCGTGGCCGATTTGCCGGATAGGGTTGTACTTGATGAAGTGCAGCGTGTACCCAATCTATTTCTGGCACTCAAGTCGGTCATAGACCGCGAGCGTACGCCGGGACGGTTTATCTTGACGGGTTCGTCCAACGTACTTCTGGTCCCCACAATCGCTGACTCGTTGGCTGGCCGCATAGAGATTCTGCGGTTGCATCCTTTGTCGCAATGCGAAATCGGCGGAAATCCTCCTCACTTTCTTGACGCGCTCTTTACCCAGGGGTTCACAAATCGTCATTATGGCCGTTTGGGAAGTGAGTTAGCGGAACGCATTGTGTCCGGCGGTTATCCAGCGGCGCTTGCCCGTACATCTGAGCGACGCCGTATGGCGTGGTATCGTGATTACGTGGAGACACTTGTGCAACGGGATGTGCGCGACTTGGCACGGATCAGTTCGCTTGATGTATTGCCCAGACTGCTCCAACTGGCTGCTGGTCAGACGGCCCGGCTTGTAAATGTGGCTGAGATGGCAGGTCCGTTCCAGTTAAGCCGTCCAACCATCCGCGATTACATTACACTCCTAGAGCGGGTTTTTCTGTTAGAACATCTGCCACCCTGGCATACTAACCGGCTAAGTCGCCTGATCAAAAGTCCCAAGTTGCATTTGGGCGACACGGGTGTGGCCGCGTCTTTGCTTGGATTAAATAGCAGCGCTTTATTGAAGGATAGAGCGTTATTCGGTCAGATATTAGAGACGTTTGTCTTCCAAGAATTGCGTCGTCAGGCAAGCGGGCATGAGTTGGTATTTGCCTTTCATCATTTTCGTGACAAAGACGGCGTAGAGGTAGATATTGTTTTGGAGCGCGGTGTTCATGAAGTGGTAGGCATCGAGGTCAAAGCCTCTGCCACGGTGACGGAGGCTGATTTTCGAGGTCTGCGAAAACTGCAAGCTGCCTGCGCTGACCATTTCTCGGCTGGCGTGGTGCTGTACGATGGGGAGAACAGCGTAGGCTTCGGCCCTGGCCTGTTCGCCGTGCCGATCCGTGCGCTCTGGGAAGTGACTGACCCGACTGGGGTTGCATGATCCTCTTCAACTAGGCCACGGAGCGTATCGTGCATCTCTATTTGGACCTGGGGTTTCAGCCCCGGCGCATCAGCCGGACGGGGGATCGCACGCCGGCGAAGGAGGTGCTGGCGACGCGGAATGTGTAGGGGTGGAGGTGGGATTTTAGATAAAAACCGAGCCATGCACATGAAATCGCTTACTCAATGCCTTGATTTGCCGAATATTTAAGTCTCTTTTCCCATTCAGTATTTCAGAAACTGCCCCTTGCCCCCCTAATTCAGATAGATCTTTCTGCTTCAACCCATATTCTTCCATAAAATGCTTCAATACCGCAATAGGGTTGGATTGAGGAACGGGTACATTTTCGGCTTCGTAGTTTTCAATCAATACACCCAGAACATCCATCAAATTGACCAGTGGATGACTTTCATCATCTCGAACCAAATCGGTGATTTCGTCCAACAGCTCAACTAACTGCTCATATTCTGCTTCACGCGCGGGAACGTAAAGAAACCGGGCAGTTTGTTCAAAATTTTGGATTACCTGTGGTTGTAATAGCATATTATCTCCTCCATTGACCTTTTTCATACTCGGAATGGGTCAAAATTGCTCGAATATAGACCTTTTTCCGGTTGAAATGAATGGCCGCAATGAGCCGATATTTGTTTCCGCTGATATTGAACACGATCAAGCCGTCAACATAATCAGCACTCGAAAAATGCTGTCTCAATTGGCTGAACGTATCGTAGTCGGTCTGCCTGACGATGTGGTACCAGCTTTCCAATGACGCTTGGCTATCTGGATATTTCACACCAAATTCTCTGATCCGTTTATATGTAATGATGTGCATGCTTTATCTCACCAAGGGGTAATACGCAGCCATATTCCATAATTTCCCCCTATCCCCTAGCGAAATAAGTTCTTGGACGGAATTCATGGGTTGCACTCCTTTCTGTGTAATGTGAGTATAGCACACGCAGATCTGTCGATGCAACCAGTATTGCCGAGACGAAAAAGGCGGGCGATGGGAATTCCCATCGTCCGCCTTTTTCGTCTCGATTCTTTCCCCTACCCACCCCGCAAATACCAACGCGTCAACCACTGCCGCGCCGTAAACAGACCCAACAACCCCGGACGACCAAAAAGCAGCCGGGTGAACCAGCCCCAAAGTCCGGGTTTGTAGGCGTATTCGATATGCTCGCTGATCCGGGTGTGGGTGGCGTCCACGGGGGTGAAGCGGTGGGTGTGCTGCCAGCTCGCCAGGGGACCCTGTGCCTGGGTGTCGGTGAAGCCCCGCTCGCTGACATCGCTATGAATGGCCAGCCAGCGCAGGGGCAGGGGTCCAAACCAGAGGGTAAACTCGGCCCGAGATCCTTCGCCCAGGGGTTCATAGTCGTGGATCTGGGCGAAGATGGGCGGTGGGGTCAGCTTCTTCAAGGCCCGGGTGTCGGCATGGAACAGGCGCACGGCTTCAACTGAGGCGGGCACGGTGAAGGTATAGTCAAAGGTAGGCATGGAGTACTCCGTTTGGGATTGGGGATTGGGGATTGGGAGATTGGGCGATTGAGAGATTGGGCGATTAGCGCGGCACAATCTCCCAATCTCTTAATCGCCCAATCTCGACCCGAATCGATGCGTTAGCTTGCCCAGGCGCGTGCGGCTCTCTTCGGCCAGGGCAAGGGTGGCGCCAAAGCCGATGAGGACGTTGGTGACCAAAAAGAAGAGGGCCTCTTCCAGGGGCAGGCCGCCGGGCAGGTGGATGCCCAAGGTCTGCTGCGGGCTGATTGACCAGGTGCCCGCGCCGATGGCCAGGGTGTCCGCGGCGGCCAGGAAGAGGGTGGGAACCAGGATGGTCGCCGCCACCAAACGCCGATAGCGCCACAGGATGTCCGCGCCGAAGGCCAATTGCAAGGCGATGGGTGGGATGGCCCAGACCAGGATTAAGGCCAGATAGGTGGCCGGGGTGACCTGTCCGAAGAGCAGAAAGGGCATTGGCAGCCAGATCAACCCGGCCACGGTCGTGGCAACCCAGCGGACACGAGCGGACGGTTGCCACGTAGATCGACGCGCCAGACGCGGGGCCAACCAGAGCAGCCACATCCCCGTCAGCAGGGTTTGCAGGACGAAAAAGGTATATTCCTCGATGGGCACCCAGCCCAAGGTAATGCCCGTGACCAGGGCCGGATCGTACCACCAGACCGACGTCGCCACCAGATAGTTGTCCCAGGGTGTGGTGTAGATCACGGCTATGGCCACATGCACAAGGATCACGGCCCAGCCGGGGAAGTTGCGCAGATTGGCGGGCAAGCCGATGCCCCGGCCCCGGTCACGCCACAGTAACAAGGCCATGATCCCCATGGGGATGAGCAAAAAACGGGCCAAAAAACCAAAGTAAGTCATGCTCGCCTCCTCGCCCGCATGGGGACGCCGGGATGAGGTTCCAGGGTTGCGCCCATGTGGGCAGATGCCTTGCGCCCGTGGCCGACCAGATCAAAGCGTTGCAAAATGCGGGCCAGCACCAGCCGGGCCTCCAACTGGGCAAAGGCCCCGCCGATGCAGTTGCGGGGACCGCCGCCAAAGGGCAGATAGCTGAAGGGGGCGGGCCGGAAGCCCCCCGCCCACCGTTCGGGCCGAAACTCGGCGGGGGCGTCCCAAAAATCCGGGTGACGCTGCACCAAATAGTAGCTGACCATGACCCGGGTCCCGGCGGGGATGCGATACCCGGCCAACTCCCCATCCTGGGCGGCAAAGCGATTGCCCACGTGGATGGGCGGATAGAGGCGCAGACTCTCCTTCACCACCTGGTCCAGCACGCTCAGGCCGCCCACATTCTGGGGCGTGGGGGGCTGCTCGCCCAGCACATCCCGAATCTCTGCCTGGGCCTGGGCCATCCACTCGGGATGCTGGCCCAGCAAATAGAGGGTCCAGGCCAGCAGGGCCGTGCTGGTGTCGTGGCCGGCAATCAGCATGGTCATCATTTGGTCCCGCACCAGATCGTCGTCGTCCAGGCTCTGCACCAGATGGGTGAGCATGTCGTCCGGCGGGATGGGGTCGGCCCGGCGCTGGCGGATCAGGGCGTGGAGATGGGCGTCCAGCACGGCCACCTCCTTGGGCGGCGCACCGGCCCCGGTCACCACCCACAGCCCCGGCCCGATATAGGCCAAGGCTTTGAGCATGGGCCGCCAGATCGTCTCCAATTCCGGCCCCAAATCGTGGCTAAAATAGACCTGCTCGAAGATGATCAGGGCCAGTTTGCGCATCTCCACCAGCATGTCCACCGAGGCGTCGGACTGCCAACTGTCCAACACCCGGTCGCTCTCCTGCCAGATCAGCTCGCAGCGGGAGACAAAATGCTTGCGGTGGCTGCTGGGATCCATGACGGTGCGCAATTCCGTGTGTTCGTCCCCATCGGTCACCAGCAGACCGTGACCCAGCAGTCGGGCCACCGGGTCGTCCGCGGGCCGCCACAGATAGGCGTCTCGATCATCCACCAACACTTGGCGCATGACGTCCGGGTGGGCCACAAAAACCGGGCGGAACCCAGGCAGGGTGAGCTGAAAGACGTCGCCCAGATCCCGCTGCACGGTCTCCAAGATCGGCAAAATACCGCCGAATCCGCTGCCCAGGGCCTTGAGCGCGGAGAGACCGGCTCGCGGACCCATCTGGGCCACGGTGGGCGGGGCGGGCAGGGCGGTTGTGGTTGTGATCATGGTCGTTTAACTCCAAAACAGAAAGCTCTAGTCGGGTCCGTGACCCGACGGGTAGATCCCAGGATCTTGTTCGGTAGACCCGCCGGGTCACGGACCCGGCTAGAGCAAAATTATCCCGGACCTATTTACGCCGAGAGCAAGGGTGCGCGAGCCTGGGCATACGCGTCCAACGTGCGCTGGCGGGCAAAGCTGTGGTCGATGATGGGGGCGGGATAGTCCCGGCCAATGCGACAGCCGCTCTGTTCCTGCTCGGCCACGGACATCTGCCAGGGCGTGTGGATCTGATTATCGGGCACGTTGGCCAGTTCGGGCAACCAGCGGCGGATGAAGTGGCCGTCGGGATCAAACTTCTGGCCCTGGGTGATGGGGTTGAAGATGCGAAAATAGGGGGCGGCGTCCGTGCCCACCCCGGCGGTCCACTGCCAGCCGCCGTTGTTGGCCGCCGGGTCGCCGTCGATCAGATTTTGCATAAACCACGCCTCGCCCCAGCGCCAGTCGATGAGCAGATCCTTGACCAAAAATGAGGCCACGATCATGCGGGCCCGGTTGTGCATCCAGCCCGTGGCCAACAGTTGACGCATGGCCGCGTCCACCACGGGGTAACCCGTGCGCCCAGCTTGCCAGGCCGCAAAATCCCGATGGTCGTTCTGCCAGGGGACGGCGTCATATTGGGCGCGGAAGCTGCTCTGGGCCACCTGGGGGAAGTGGTACAGGATAGCCGTATAAAATTCCCGCCAAATCAACTCACTCAACCAGACATCCGCCCCGGCATTGCCCGCGGCCAGGGCAGCCACCATGACCTGCCGAGCCGAAATCATGCCAAAGCGCAGATAGGGCGAAAGCTGGGAAGTGGCGTCCCGGTCAAGCATATCCCGGTCCTTGGCATAGCGGGCCATGCCATCGCCGCCGAATCGGGCCAAGCGACGTTGGGCCTCCCTCGCTCCGGCTGGGAAAAAGGAGGACCTTATGGGGTCAGGCAGCATCAGGCTCTGCATGTCGCTGGGCGCTTGCAGGGCCGGGGGGGCGGGGAGAAGATCTCTGCCTGTGGGCAAGGGCTGGGTCAGCCAAGCCCGCTTGAAGGGAGTGAAGACGGTGTACGGCGTGCCGTCCGCCTTGAGTACTTGGTCGGGATGGCGGAGCGTTGGCCCACCATGCAAATGCAGAGGCAAAGCAGCCGCCACTTGGGCATCCCGCCGCCGGGCATAGGGAGAGAAGTCCGCCTGGGCGAAGATGGCCGTTGCCCCGCTCTCCTGGTACAGCTGGGTC
Organism: Caldilineaceae bacterium; assembly: GCA_018003515.1. Classification (GTDB taxonomy): domain Bacteria; phylum Chloroflexota; class Anaerolineae; order Caldilineales; family Caldilineaceae; genus JAGNDO01. The sequence continues at coordinate 111,002 of JAGNDO010000005.1, read as the reverse complement.
AGCTCGGCCACGGGGTCGCCCCGGCGCAGGATCAACCGGCTGCCCAGGGCGCGCAGATCTTCGTCCAGCGAGCGCAACCCGCCCAGCAGGAAATCCCGGCGTTTCTGCGCCGTCTTCGGCCCGTCCATCAGCCGGGGATCCATGATGAAGCAAGGGATCACCTGATCCCCCGCCGCCACCGCCGCGCTCAGGGCGGGATTATCGGCCAGACGCAGGTCTCGGCGTATCCACCAAATGGTTGTATTCATGAGGCCTACCTGCCAAACAACGCCGCCACTTTGGCCCGGCGAAAGTCAAAAATGCTTTGCAGACGGCCACGGATAAAAATCCCATGCACCAAGTCGCCAAGAGGGCCAAAGGGCAGGGCATAGGTGACATGGTCCGTCATGTGGACACCGCCTGCCACGGACTGGAAACGGTGTTCGTGAATCCACAAGCGGTACGGCCCCATGCGCTGCTCGTCGATAAAGCTGACCTCGTCCTGCACATGGGTGATCTGGGTCAACCAACGCACCCGCACACCCGGCAGGATGGCGACTTTGTACTCGATGGTCTGTCCAGCGTACATGGACTCGTCCCCGCCAGTGATGAAGGCAAAGTCCATGTCCGGCGGGGTCATTTCATTCAGATTACGCGGGGTGGCGAAGTAATCCCACACCCGGTCCAGCGGAGCCGGAATCTGTTGCTCCCGATGCAGGGTGTAGATCATGATCCGGCCACCAGTTTGTCCACAATGGTGGCGGAGGAGACCACCCCCGGCAGCCCCGCGCCGGGATGGGTGCCCGCGCCCACGAAGTAGAGGTTGTCGATGTCTTCCGACCGGTTGTGGGGGCGGAACCAGGCCGATTGGGGCAGGGTGGGCTGGATGGAAAAGCCCGTGCCCAGATAGGTGTTCAGTTTATCTTGGAAGTGACGGGGGTCGATCATTTCCTCGGCCACGATGTGCTGGTTCAGATCCGGCAGGTAGTTCTCTTCCAGGAAGTTCATGATGGCGTCCCGATAGGTGCCGCCCACCTGGGCCCAGTCGATGTCCGCGCCCAGGTGGGGGACCGGGGCGAGGACGTAGAAGGCCTCGTGGCCCTCCGGAGCCATAGACGGGTCGGTCAGGCTGGGCATGTGCAGGTAGAGGGAGAAGTCTTCGGGCAGGCTTTTGCCCTTGAAGATGTCATGCAGCAGCCCCTTGTAGCGCTCGCTGAGGATGATGTTGTGATGGCCCAATTCCGTGTCCCGGTATTGGCGGTCCGTGCCAAAGTAGATCACCACCAGGGACATGCTGTATTGGGTCAGCTTTTTGTAGCGCAAATCCGAGTTGCGCACGCTGCGATGGCGGGCGTCGATCATGTTCATGTAGGTGAAGGGCACATCCGCGTTGGAGATGACATGGTCGGCCTGATGCACGCTGCCGTCCTTCAGGCGGATGCCCGTGGCCCGCCGGTTCTCCACCAGAATCTCGTCCACCTCGGTGTTGAGGTGGAAACGTCCGCCCTGCTCTTCGATCAGCCGCACCAGGGCCTGCACCAGCGCGCCCGTGCCGCCCCGGGCATACCAGACGCCCCACTCTCGCTCCAAATAGTGGATCATGGCGTAGATGGACGACGAATTGAATGGGTTGCCGCCGATCAACAGGGGATGAAAGGTGAAGCAGCGGCGCAGAAACTCGTTTTCGATGAATTGGGAGACATAGCCGTAGACCGAGCGATAGGATTGCAGCTTGATCAGATCCGGCGCGACTTTGAGCATGTCCCCCACGCTCAGAAAGGGTTCGTCGGCCAACTCGATAAAGCCCTTCTGGAAAATGGCCTTGGTCGTGTCCAAAAAGCGCCGATACCCGTCCTTGTCCGCCGGGTTCCACTTCTCGATCTGGCCCAGAACAAAGTCCAGGTCCCCGTTGTATTCAAAATAGCGGCCATTGTGGTCGAAGATGCGGTAAAAGGGATCCACCGAGATGAACTCCACATAGTCCTCCCGCCGCCGTCCGGCCACCTCGAACAGTTCATCGAAGAGGAAGGGGGCGGTGATCACCGTGGGGCCGCCGTCAAACTGGAAGCCGTTTTTTTCAAAGACATAGGCCCGGCCGCCGGGCTTGTCCATTTTTTCAAAAATATCCACCTGGATTCCCCGGGCCGCCAATCGGGCCGCCACGGCCAAGCCGCCAAAGCCGCTGCCGATGACGATTGCATTTTGGTTTGTCATGAATAAGATTCCTTTATTTGTAGAATTCGTCAGGCCACAGGTTCAGAATAGAAGACTGCGACATTATTTTTCAACGCAAAGAACGCAAAGAGTCGCAAAGGTCGAAAAGCTTTTTACTCCGCGTTCTTGGCGTTTCTTGGCGACCTTTGCGTTGAAAAACGGTTTTCGTCGTGGAGTTTTTCTTGTGATTCCAGCGCCCGTCGATAGAGATTGCGCCGGGCGCGCCACCAAATACCGGGCAGTCGGGCGATTTTGTGTAGATCCTTGACATGGGCGCGCCGGGTAAAGACATCGTAATCGTGGGCCTCGATGTCGTCCAGGATGGCCCGATAGAGTTCGGCGGCCGCGGCCACGGCGAAGCGGCCATCTGGGTGCAAATAGGCCACGCCGGGCAATGATTCTTGATAGAGACGGCGGGCACGCTCGATCTGGAAGCGCATGAAGGCCCGCCAGCGGTCGTCCACCCACCCGGCGGCAACATCCGCCTCGGTGATGCCATAGGCGGCCAGCTCTTCCTGGGGCAGATAGAGCCGCCCGTTGCGCCAATCCTCGCCCACGTCCCGCAGAATGTTGGTAAGTTGCAGCGCCACCCCCAGCTTGACCGCATAGGGCAGGGCGATGGGGCCATCATAGCCGGTGACATGCATGGACATCAGCCCCACCGTGGAGGCCACGCCGTAGCAATAGTCGGTCAACTGCTCAAAGGTGTCGTAGCGGTTGACGGTCAGATCCTGGGCCAGGGCGTCGAGGAGTTGCTCCATATAGAGGACAGGGATGTGATAACGGTGGCGGGTGTCGTGCCAGGCGGTCAAGACCAGATCATCCACCGGCAACTCGTCGGCGCGGATGGCGGCGCGCCATGCCGCCAGGCGGACGCTGCGGTCGCCGTCCCCCTCGTCCACCACATCGTCGCTGACCCGGCAGAAGGCGTAGAGCGTGCGGATGGCCACCCGCTTGGCATGGGGGATCAAGGCCGTGGCGGTGAAGAAGGTGCGGCTGTTTTGGGCCGTGATCTGCCCGCAATGCAGGTGGGCGGCTTGCAGCCGGGCGGCGTCATAGACCGGATTGAAATGGCTGCGGACATGCTGCTCCAAGGCAGTGCTGGCCTTGATGAGCAAGGATTGTTCCCATCTGGCGGGCTGCATGGTCGTCATGGGCTCCCTTTCGATACAAGGGCAGAGCGGGCAGATTCCGGTCTGCGTGCGGACGCAATGGGGTGTTGCTGGGTCAGTATACGAGATTGTTTATATCTTGTCAAATTTATCTTTGCAAAACATGGACAATCCGATCATCTCGCTCGAATAGCGGTGATTCCGCAGCAAAAAAAGGGGGTGGATGACCGAGAACTCGGTCATCCACCCCCTTTTTTGTTGCGGTTCAGGACATGATGTGGGCTTACGGACAGATACCGCTATATCACATTTGCCTTACTCAGCAGGGATAATTTTCCAGGATTGCCCGATGGCGGTGCTGCAAGCATCCATAAAGGCTGCACCTTCCAGCACAGCACCCTGACCGAGTGTGTTGCCTTCCAGACATGTGCCTGCGTCTTCTGAGAACCTGGTTTGCATGTGATAGTAGCCATCACCAATATCTTCAAACGACCAGAGTTGACCAATAGCCTCCTGGCAAGTGTCCATAAAGGCAGCGCCGCCCAAAACCGCTCCTGTTGCAAACTGGTTGCCCTCGAGACACTTGTTTTCCGCTTCCATGGATTTGGTCTGTAGCTGATAGTAGCCATCTGCAATAGGCACCAGTTTCCAGAGTTGTCCCGGGTCTTCTCGACAATCATCCATAAAGGCCGCACGGTTACCTTCTAAACACTTGTTTTCTGTTTCTAGCCACCTAGTCTGCAAGCGATAGTAGCCACCCTCTTGAACCGCTTCTTCAATTGTCACAGATGGAGTATCAATCGTCTTCACACGCTGATCGCTCACGCATCGGATTGAAAATCCATATTTTTGTCCTGCGCTCCATATTCCAGCACCGTCAGGACTAATCACAAGTAGGGATTGTCCCCCCCCCTCTTCTGACGTACTCCAGAAGTTCCCATTTTTGCCGAAACCATATGATTTGGGATCAGCGCCGCTGTCGCCACCGCCTGGTCGAGCGCTCCACCCACTTGAATTTGTTGCGTTGTTACCATCGCCCCAGAAGTCAGGATCGCTCAATTTCAGATGGGCATTAGGATTGAGACTGCCAACTAATTCTTGGAAATCCTCTCCAGATGGAACATGCCAACCACTGGGGCATATATTGCACGACGCCAGGGCAGAGTACCCATTATACAAAGCGCCGTACTCTTTTCTTGCTTGCTGGTCTCCCGCGACATTGCTGCTCCAAGTATATGCCAAGCTAGTTTGGGTTATCCATTCATTCTTGTCGATTACAAATGGGATTGGGGAGCCATCGCTGCATGTGGTGGTACGAAGATTTTCAGCCATCCAAAGCTGCTCACCGATTTGCACCGTTTTGTAGGTGTTGCCATCGCCATCGGTAACAGTAGGTTCTTCAGCGGTTGGATTGTTGAGAGGCTGTTGGGAATCACTGCCCTCGCTATCTAAAGAAACACGTGGCGCCTTGTCTGCAAAGTATAATGATGCGGCCTGCTCCATGAGGGGACGAAGCACTCGCTGATCGGGTAGATCCACTTCCGTTCCAATCCCAAAACGCTGACGCTCGCTGGTTGTCAGAATGGGGGCTGGTCGCGAAATCTGTGCGATTGCCCGCAGCAGAATCTGTTCGGGTCCATCCCAGATGCGCACGGTGTTATCATCACTTCCGGAGGCGATGCGCTTTCCGTCTGGGCTAAAGGCGACGGTATTCACCCAACCCGTGTGGCCCCGGAGGATTGCCAATTCCTCGCCGGTCTCCGCATCCCAGATGCGCACGGTGCTATCATCACTTCCGGATGCGATACGCTTTCCATCTGGGCTAAAGGCAACCGACTTGACGCCAGCCATGTGGTTTCGGAGGGATGCCAATTCCTCTCCGCTCTCCGCATCCCAGATGCGCACGGTGCTATCATCACTTCCAGAAACGATGCGATCTCCGTCGGGGCTATAGGCAACCGAGTTGACGCCAGCCGTGTGACCTCGGAGGATGGCCAATTCCTCTCCAGTCTTCACATCCCAAATACGCACCGTATTGTCCGTACTCCCAGAGACGACACGCCCTCCACTTGGGCTAAACCCTACTGAGTTCACGCTAGCCGTGTGACCTTCAAGAGTGGCGACCTCTGCAATGGTCTTCACATTCCAGATACGTACTGTTTTGTCCGCGCTCCCGGAGGCGACGCGTTCTCCATCGGGACTAATAGCGACCGTATATACATCAAACGAGTCATGGCGACCGAGGGTAGTCGGTCCCTCGATGCTTACCGCCCCTCCGATGCTCTTTAAGGACCAAAAGCGGACGGTATGGTCCCTGATCCCGGCGACTATACGCTCCCCATCTTGGTTGTCAGGGCCGGAAGTAGCTGGCGACCAGGAGACTGACCAAACAACACTCCCTTCGAAGCCGTTGAGTTGACGCATTTCCATTCCATTGGTTGCATCCCAGATGCGCGCAGTGCCGTCATCACCACCAGAGACGATCTGTTCTCCATCCGGGCTGAAAGCCACCGACCAAACCGTACCCGTGTGGCCCCGGAACACAACAGGTGACGAACCGATGGAGTCAACACGATCGACATATCCATCAGTGGTAGCCACTGCATCTGCACGACTCACATCCCAGATGCGCACAGCGCCATCACCACTCCCAGAGGCGATTCGCTGCCCACCAGAGCCGTTCACATCAGCCGTCAACGGCGACCACGCCACAGACCTCACGCTATCAGCATGACCATTAAGGGTAGCGACTGATGTATATGTCTCTGCATTCCAGATAACGACGGTACCGTCGTCATCTCCAGCGCTCACATATTTCCCATCTGGACTAAATGATACTGTATTCACCCAACCGGTGTTACCAGAGAGCGTTGCGACAGCCGTATACTCATGCGTATCCCAGATGCGTACGCTGCGGTCGTCACTTCCAGAGGCGATGTACTTTCCGTCAGGACTATAAGCAACCGACCGCACGCTGTTTGAGTGACCGTCGAGCGTGGCAATTACCTCTCCACTCTCTGCATCCCACAGCCGTATCGTATTGTCAGACCCACCAGAGACGATGCGCTTCCCGTCTGGACTATACAAGACTGCATCCACTGCCCAGGTATGGCCCAGGAGGACAGCGATCTCCTCTCCACTCTCCACATCCCAGATGCGGATGCTACTATCATCACTCCCGGAGACGATGCGCTTTCCATCCGGGCTGAAACTGACCGATAAAACCTTGGCCGTATGGCCGCGTAGGGCTGCAACAGTCTCTCCGCTCTCGACATCCCAGATGCGCACGCTGTTGTCATCACTCCCAGAGACGATGCGCTTGCCATCTGGGCTAAACCCGACCGACAAAACTCTACCCGTATGACCAAACAAGAGTTGCTGTTGTTCCAGGTCGTGGGCTTGCCAGAGCCGAATCGTGCCGTCATCTCCACCCGACACAACCGTCTGGCCGTCGGGGCTATAGGCCACACTGTTTACAGCGCCTTGATGTCCTTGAGTTAGGGAGGGGATGATGCCCTGCTGATGAGCATTGGCGAAGGCATTGCGCAGGGCGGCATCCGTATTGCTATCAAGATGGGTCAGCACAGCGTCGCGGGCCAGGATCAGGGCGAGGTCGCCAGGCTCGCTGTCGGCGCGGATCAGGAGTTGACTCTGTCCCGCCAAGCTAGAGGCTAAGGCACGGCGAGCTTGGTCTTCCGCAATGACGGCGTTCGCCTGGGCGGTGGCTTCTGCATTGACGGCGATCTCGGCCTCAGCTTCGGCGGCGGCTTCCGCATTGGCGGCCCTTTCGGCATCACTCTTGGCGTGGGCTTCGGCAGTTGCTGCTGCATTGGCCGCCTTCCCCGCCAGATCAGCTTGGGCAACGGCCTCGTTTCTGGCGGTAGTTGCGGCGCTTGATTGAAAGAGTGCCCAAGCAGTCAACAATGTGAGGACAACAATCACGGCGATAGCTGTCAGCCGGGTGCGGTGGCGGCGCTGTTCAGCCCTGGCCGCGGCCTGTGCCTGTTCTTGGGCAGACTCGTGGCTGCGCTGCAGATAAAGCTGTTCCTCTGCTGTCACGTCCAGCGGATTTCCCGCGGCAAAGCGTTGCGCCTCATCCAGCGGGAGGGCGTTCAGCAGCAGCGTGTCCGTCTGGCCTTGGCTCTGCCAGCGCTCATAGGCCTGGGCTACCGGGTTATGATAATTGTTGCGCCACCTCTGGTCGGCCTGCTGAATCGGCTCCACAAAGCGGTCGTGGACCAGCTCAACCCACTCTCCGCCGGCGCGCACTTCGGTGCGCAATAGAAAGCGGTTTTGCAGGCTATCCACGGCGCGATTGCGCATGCCGGCGGTGGTCTCTTTGCCCCGGTAGATGGTGCCCCGGGTGTTGGCATCGGTAATCAACTGGGTGTCGAACCAGATACGCAGTTCCCGTTCGGAAAGCCAACTCTGCTCTGTTGCCAACACCTCTTGGATGGCGCTTTCGTAAAAGCTTGCCAGGCTGCTGTCTACGTCGCCAGATTTTTCCAGGTCGGCCTGGGTAATCTCAGCGGCCATGTCTCGTCCATCTGTCTCCAAATTTTCCCATAGCTGATAGCAGACAACCTGAAGCTGAACCGGTTCCAGGTATTGGCCCAGTTCTACCGTCTCTTGGCTCTGGGTACGGATCTGGCGCAAGTTATCGACCAGGGTTGCGGCGACACCTGCGGCAAAGGGACGCCCAGCATTTTCTGCTGGTTGAGAAATGGCCTGACGGGCTGCATCAACACCCATGCGCTCCATGTAAAAACGCGCCCGCATGCGGTCATCCAGGTAACGAGCGTAGGGGTCCAGGGCGGCTACGTAATCTTCGCGCAGGGTGAGGACAACCCACAGATTGGGGTCGGCCTGCATGGCGTCATTGAGCTGTTGGAAGAAGTCCGCCCGGTCAAGCCAACGATTGTTGTGGGTGGTAACGATCTCTTCAAACTGGTCGATGATGAGGACGTAGGGTGCGTTCTCGTATTCACCGTTGTCCTCGCCGTCACCCGCCGCATCATGTTGGTGGCTCTCAGCCAGAGCAGGGTCATAGGTCCAGCTTTTGCCGTCATCGGAAACGAGTCCGCCTAGAAAGTTGGTCAGTGTGAGATTGGCAAATTCCGGCTGGATCTCTTCGCTGGCGTCGAGGTTGAGCAGCAGGTTGAAGAGATAGATGTTGCCCACTTTGCTGACACCATCGGGCAGATCGCCGCCGACGCGGCCTACGGGCAGCACGCCAAAGCCAGCATCGCGCAAGTCTGGAACCAAACGCGTGTTAATGAGTGAGCTTTTGCCTGCCCCCGACTGGGCGTAGAAGAGGACCAGCCGCTGGGAGATGACTCTCGCCAGCAGGGCCTGGGCCTCATTCTCGCGGCCGAAGTAGCGGTTGCGGTCTGCATAGGTAAAGGTGCGAGGGCCTACATAGGGATTTTGGTCTGCCATAAGATTCCATCCGGCAATCGATCTTCATTAGAATTAGCGCAGTGGCAACTGGGCCGCTGTTGATAACCCACTTGTGACAACGGTCCTATTATTGACTGCCCTGCAAAAACCACGAATGCCACGAATTAACATGAATTTTCCTCAGAATGATTCGTCAAATTGGTGAAATCCGTAGTTCTCGCAGTGGAGTCATTATTGACTGGTTCACGATCTGTACAACCTGTGAAGCTCTTGCGTATATGTACCCACATCACCCCAGAAGACTTCAAATTCCGCTTTTTTGAGATACTCTTGAAAGAACTGCTTTTCCACCTCGGTTGGTTCAACGTGGAGACAGCAGACCCCCCGATGTTTCATGGTTGCCGGTCTGATCAGCCCCCAGAAGAGGACACGAAACGCCCAACTTGACATCTCATAGCCGAGCAACACAGGGGCCGATGTGGACATGGCCTGGCGTACCAGCCCTGGAATTGGGTCATTCTCTTTACCGTTTTCCTGAGAGACAGCGACCAAAAACTGGAGATAATCATCCTCTGTGAGCAGAAGAGAAGATGCGTCCGTATCCAGCCCAAAGAGATGGAAGACAAGGGGTTCGGTTGGCGTTGGTTTGTGGGTTTTGTCGAAGTTGCCCAATCCAGGGTGCCAGCGGCAGTAGTCGGACACTGGCTTCCTACCCGATCTCTCCAGCGCTGTTTCTAAAAACGTGTGAGGAGACGTTGTCAGATAGAGGGGCAGGGGCAGGTCTGCGATTATCAATAAGGGGTCTTGGGTGCCGCCATCCAGCTTGGGATAACCGAGACGCTGGGCAAAGACCGATGCCGTCAGACTGTCCACTTCTGCGGCTGCTTCTTCCAACTCATCTTCATCTCTGCCCTCATCTTCCGCAATCGTGTAGAGGCGGTTCTTGATATAGTTGAGAAAGTCCCACTTGAGATCGTACTCTTCCATGTCTCCGGTTATGATCTGAAACTTGGCGATCTGCAATATGTCGTCCCGATCTTCCATCGGATATTCCACATAATCGGCATATCCTTCCACAAGTTCATGGCGGCCCCCCAGCACCAAATCTGCCATCATTTCATTGCTGAGAATGGGCACGACGCTACCCGATCGTACCCGCTCAACAAAGCTCTGTTTCAGGGGATTGCTGCCGGATTTGTCTCGTTTTACAATTGGCATAAATAATTTCTCCATAGAGAACACCCGATCCACAGGCGCACAATATTCATCCCCCCTGCTATCCTTTTGATGTTGGGAACGCACTATAAAACTCAACGGATTTGTTGTCAAACAAGAAAAAAACAGCGGCCAAAGGAAAGGGTAATTCATCAGAAGACCGACCCATTCTGCAACAGATTGTGCCGACCGGGGGAAGCGAAGAAGGCAGGCAACGAAAATTTTCGTTGCCTGCCTTCTTCGCTTCCCCCGTATTTTTCTTCCTGTATCGCCACACAGATCAAACTATGCGCGCCCGCGACTGGCCACATCATAGCTTCTTTAGAACCCGGCCAGCACAATCTTGCCCCGGGCCGTACCGTTTTCGATCTGGGCGTGTACTCGGCGCAGGATGGCGGCATCGATCTTGCCGGCGACATCGGTGACGGCGGACCGGATGCGCCCTGCATCGACCAGTTCGGTTACTTCGTTCAACAGCTTACCCTGCTTGGTCACCCCCAGCTTGACCGCATAGGGCAGGGCGATGGGGCCATCGTAGCCGGTGACATGCATGGACATCAGCCCGATCCTGGGCCAGCCGCTCCTCGGCCCGGATTACCCCGACGACATCCCAGCTCACCCCATCTCCAACGCATGGACGAGGAAGGCCCAGATGTCCGCGGCTTCCTGGATCAGGATGGCCGTGGGCTTGCCCGCGCCGTGGCCGGCCTTGGTCTGGATGCGGATGAGGGTGGGCGCGTCCCCGGCTGCTACGGTTAAATCCCGTTACTGTCCCACTCTGCCTCGTCGTTCAAGCCATTGTCAACACACTCCCCAACCACAATCGAATAGTCTGGATAGGCGTTGGATAGATTTTGAAAGTGAATGGCGAGACCAAGTCTGCCGATTCCGGCATACAATAGGATCGCCGAACCAGCTTCTGCAATGACCCCAGTTTTTGCCCGGATTGCCCCTCAATTGCTCGACATATCAACAGGAGGAAATGTCATGCCAACAGACCGTGTACAGACTCGTCCCGTCCATGCCACCCTGCGCGGATGGCGATCCCTTTCCCTTGGGCTGATCTTGGCCGCCAGCCTGGGCCTGGCCCTCTTTGCCCTGTTCGGGTGGACGTTGCCCGTCAGGGCGGGTTCTTTTGTGGTGACCAAGACCGCGGACACGGCCGACGGCGCGTGCGACGCCGACTGCTCCGTGCGCGAGGCCATCATCGCGGCCAACGCCGACCCCGGCCCGGACACCATCACCCTGGGGCCTGGCATTTACATGCTGACCCGCGCGGGCGTTAGCTACGAAGAAGGCTATCCGGACAGCGGCGATCTAGACATTCAGGCCGATCTGACCCTGATCGGTGCTGGCCCCGACCAGACGATCATTGACGCGGCTAGCCTGGGCGACCGTGTCCTGGATATTAGAGGTCCAGGGTCAAGTTCGATTTATGTTCGCATTGTCGGTGTGACTATTCGTAATGGTCATGCCAGTTACTACGGCGACGGCGGCGGCATCCGTGCGAGTGACGTTGATCTAGTATTGGAAAACGTAATCCTAACTGGTAATGATGCAGGCGACCCAGGCCTCTACAGTAGCAAAAAGGGCGGTGGTGTTTACTTCCAACAGAATCAGGCCCTGCCAGTAACACTGATGGTCACTGGCACACAGATCGTCTCGAATACAGCCGGCATAGGGGGCGGGATTTATGTGACAGGGCAGTCTGTGGCGGTGACACTGACCAATAGCAGCGTCTTGAGTAACACGACAATTAATAGTGGTGGCGGCATCTATGCCGAAGGGAATAGTCTTCTTCCCGGCACGTTAACGATCCTCACCAGCACTATCGGCTACAACGAAGGGGGTAAGGCGGGGGGTGCTATCGACGCCGCCAACATGTCGCTCATCGTGGAAAACAGCAGGTTGACACACAACAGCGCGGGCGGCGGCGGCGCTGTTTGGGCGGGTCTTGCGAGTGTCAGAATTGCGAACAGCACGGTTGATTACAACACGGCATACGGGACCGACGGAAGTTATCCGCATGGAGCGAGCGGCCTAAAAGTCTATCTTGATGACCCCAACGACAAATTGACCATCACCAATAGCACGATCGAACACAACACTACAGCGGAGAGCATGCCCGGCGGCGCTGTAACCTTCAACGGGGCGGGGTCGGTTGACATCACAGATAGCACGATCTCTCATAACAGCGCGGGTAGCGGGGCGGGGCTTTACTTCGGCCCCTCCCCCGGCTCCGCCGTTACGCTCACGCGCAGCACGGTCGCCGGAAACCTGGCCGTGACCGAAAACAACCCGCCGTCAGGTGCTGGCATCTACTACCGCCAGGAAGGAGACGGTGAGACTCGACTAACCCTGTTGGACAGCACGATTCGTGACAATGTCGCACATCGTCACACGGTTACCGTGGCTGGCTGTGGTGCTCCTGAGGGGGGCGGGGTCCAGATAAACGGTGCCTCTGTTTTCATCACGGGGACTACCTTCAGCAATAATCGCTTGTTGTTAGACGAACCAGCTTGTGGCGGGACGTTTGGAGGAGGAGCGGATATCAGTAGCTTGGTCACGATCATCGACAATAGTATCTTTGTGAACAACACAGCCGATGCCGGTGCCGGGCTTGCTATTGCCTCACCCGATGCCACGATCCGGAACACATCATTCCTCAGTAATACCGCTGCTCATAACGGTGGGGGACTGTATAATGAGGGAGAAGACCCAATTACAGCCATTGATGTTGTTTTCCGGGGCAACACGGCCGGTGGCGACGGCGGTGGCGTATATGGCAATATTGGTTTGACCCGGAGCTTGGTGGAAGGCAACACGGTGGGCGGAAACGGTGGGGGAATAATGGGCAGTAACAGCATGCTGCTGCGCTCCATCGTTTCCGGAAATTCTGCCGCCAACGGTGGTGGCATCAGCGTGTGGGGTTATGGTGTCACGGTAATCTCCAGCACCATCAACGCCAACACGGCCACGGGCGATGGCGGCGGCATCTACGTGTCCTACGGCAACCCTGTGGCTAACGTCACCAACAGTACCCTCAGCGGTAATTCAGCAGCCCAAGGAGGGGCGTTTAGCGATGCAGGCGGCCACAGTCTTAATTGGGCCGTTACATCCAAGGCCAACTTCCTCAACACGACCATTGCCGGCAACACCGCCAGCGGTCTGGGGGGCGGGATCTATCATGCGGGATATGTTGGCTACGACGATTGGACCAGCGCGGAGGATCCCCAGAATCTCACCCTGGAGAACACCTTACTTTCGAACAGCCGGGGCAATTGCGCCAATGCAGTGCCCAATGATCCCACCTTCATTTCCTACGGCCATAACCTCTCCAGTGACAACAAGTGCCCTGGATTAACCGGGTCTGGCGATCTCAAGAGTACGCCACCCCAGATCGGCCCGCTGCAAGACAACGGCGGCCCGACCAAAACCCACGCCCTGCTGACCGGCAGCCCCGCCATCGATGCGGCGGGTATAGCCAATTGCCTGGCCACTGACCAGCGCGGGATCGCCCGGCCCCAAGGCTCGACCTGTGACATCGGAGCATTTGAGTGGCAACCAACCACACCGTATCTTTACCTGACTCCGGCCAGCCTGGCCTTTACCGCTGTCGTCTGTGCCGTGCCGCCTGCCAACCAACCCGTCTCGGTGACGAACTCTGGCGCCGCCGGGGTCTTCAGCTGGACGACGACCAAGAATCAGGCCTGGTTGAACGTGACGCCAGGGACCGGCGCTGTGCCTTCTCAACCCCTGATTTCGGTCAACCAGAGTGGGCTATCCACCGGTGCATACACCGGTACAGTCACCTTCGCGGCCACCGGTGTGGCGGGCAGTCCCCAGGCGGTGAGCATCGCCCTCTCCGTGGTCAAGGACAGAGATCTGGTCCGCAGCGGCGGCTTCGAGACAGACCCCAACACTGACTGGACTGAGATCTCCAGCAACTCCCAGCCGCTGATCCGGCAGGCCAGCGAACTGGGTGATTACATTGCGCCGCATGGGGGAGACAGGGCTGTGTTGATGGGGGTGGTGAACGGCGAAATCAGCGAGTTAACCCAGAGAATTCTGGTGCCGCCGGGTGTAACGACCTTGCTTAAATACTGGTACTACGTCTCGTCACCGGAGGTCGACTGTGACTACGACACAGCCGCAGTGCAGGTTAATGGCACCAAAGTACACGAGCATCCTCTCTGCCAGTCGGGCAACACGTCTGGCTGGACCGAGGCCAGCGTGCCGCTCACAGCCTACGGCGGCCAGCAAGTGACTCTGGGCTTTCGGGTTGTCAATGATGCCTCGACCGATCCCAGCGTCTTCATGCTGGACGATGTGCGGCTGGCGATTGACCCGTCTTGCACCGTAGTAACCCCGACGCCGACACCCACCGGGCAACCCACCAACACCCCAACACCGACACCAACCAACACCCCGACGGTCACACCAACCAATACGCCAGTGACACCGGGTGCGCCGACCCATACGCCAACACCGGTGACGCCAACCAACACCCCGACACCGACACCAACTAGCACACCAACACCCAACGGGCAACCTTCAGCCACGCCGACCATAACGCCCACGGGGACGCAAACAGTGTTTTCTTTTCTGCCCAGTATCCTACGACAACCATCGCCTACGCCCACGCCGTCACCTACTCCGTCGCCTACTCCGTCGCCTACTCCACTATCGGAATTTATCGTGAGCTACCCAAGCTGTGCAGGATTTCCGCAGGAGTCATCTCCCGACTGGTACTGGCAGGGATGTATTGCGAATGACATCTATGAGATTCGACGCATCAATGTCAGTTACACCCAGGCATGGTCCTTGTCCAATATACCTGGCCGGAAATTTACTCTCGAAGCAGATGCGCGGCTGGTACAGGGAGTTGCCGACTACCGCCTCTTCTTCAACAACATTTGGTACCGAGGCTTCTACGCCTTTGGAATCAACCCGGTAGATAAAACCTTTGGGGTCTGGCGCGTGGATGGAGAGGTGACGTGGGTTCCGTTGGTAGACTGGACGTCCTCACCCCACATCAAACCGAACAACGAGGTCAACCGGCTGAAAGTCGTGCGCGACGAAGCTCAGATCAGCGTCTTCGTCAACGACCAATTTTTGGCAACGGTAACCGATGACGTTTATATAAATGGATCCTCCTGGGGTCTTTATACACGTAATTCTGTGGCCAATAGTATCATACATTTTTCAAACATGGTTATCACACGGCCACGGCTACCTTGACTATAAATGGTATATTGATCACCAACCCCTATCTTGTGTTGATAACTACGCTATTCTGTTGGTATCTGCCCATGGAAATTAAGTAGGATGGTTTCAGCGACAGGCGCTTGGTCGATTTGACGTATATTTTCACCGGATAAGTAAAAACGGGCCGGGCATTTTGCCCGGCCCGTTTTTACTTGCTTACTGTCTTCCCCAACTCAGCCACGACCTCCAGCACCAGTTCATGAGGAACCTTGTGCCCCTCGTCAAAAAGCGTGAGTCGGGCGTCATAACCCGCATCCACCAGGAGGGCGAGAAAATTTTCCGATGCGGATTGCTTCACAACGCCATCCGTGCGCCCGTGGAGCAGACGCACTCGCAGATTCGGGCGTTCGCCCACATACGCTGAAATTTCGACCACTTTGCGTAAGTCTGAGTCGATCCCAGGGGCCGACTCGAACGCGCCGTAGGGACCGGCGATGCCCACGAAGGCGGCCACGTTTGGGGAACCGTCCGGGGCCACACAGTCCACTTGGCGGGGTGGTTCGCCCGCAGATTCGGCCAAGGCGGTCCAGCGGCTTTCCAGGGTTTCCCCGGCCAGGGCCACCTGCGCACCCATCCACGCCCCGGCGGAGAAGCCAATCAGGATCACCTGGTCCGCGTCGCCGCCATATTCGGACGCATGGGCATGGGCGAAGCGCACGGCGCAGAGCAGGGTTTCGCCCATCTCCCGCACCTGCTTGCCGTTGCCCGCCAGGATCGAACTGCCCGAATAGGGCGTCCAGTCCACGGTGAAGACTACCGCGCCCGCTTCGGCCACCTTGCCGCTGATCTGGGCGAAGTCCCGCTTCTGCTGGGCGCTGCCGTGGACGAAGATCACCACGGGCCAGCCGCCATCGATTCGGGTATCCGGCGCGTAGGCGTCCAGCTTCTCCACCAGAATGGCCCGAAATTCGGGCGCGGTGTAGACCAGATCCGGGGTCACGATCACAGGGAAAGGCGGCTCAACAGTCGGCTCAACAGTCGGCTCAACAGGGGAGACCGAGGCAGGAGGCGGGGAGGCACAAGCGGACAACAGCCAGACACCCAGAAATATGACAACGGAGATTTTGCACCAGTTTGGCATGATCCCTCTATTCTTCGCTGATTTCGACTGAACTGTAGGCGATGTTGCGCCAGCCCTGATCGGTCTGCACCCAGACGGAGAGGAAGCGAGCGGCGTAGTCGAAGTACTCGGCCCCGTTTTGACCGATGGCCCACCAACGCCCGGTGACTGTGGCCGTCTCGCCAGCCAGCCGCACAGTCATATCACCCACCCGAGCCATGTCCCAATGACGCTCGCCGGAGCGGTACGAGTCCAGTACGTCCTGCCGGTTTTCAATTTGGCCATTGGGCTGAAGCATCACGTAATTCGGGTGCAGGAGTTCGGCGATAATGGCCAGATCCATCATCTCATGGGCGCGGGCCAGCCGCTCTTCGGCTTGGAACACGGCGGCGGCTATGCTCATCCCATCTCCAACGCGTGGGACAGGAAGGCCCAGATGTCGGCGGCTTCCTGGATCAGGATGGCCGTGGGCTTGCCCGCGCCGTGGCCGGCCTTGGTCTGGATGCGGATGAGGGTGGGCGCGTCCCCGGTCTGGGCGGCTTGGAGGGCGGCGGCGAATTTGAAGGAGTGGCCGGGCACGACCCGGTCGTCGTGATCCCCGGTGGTGATCAGGGTGGCGGGGTAGGCGGTCCCCGGCTTGAGGTTGTGGAGGGGCGAATAGGCCAGGAGGGTGGGGAACTCCTCCGGGTTTTCGGCGCTGCCGTAGTCGCTGACCCAGGCCCAGCCGATGGTAAACTTGTGGAAGCGCAGCATGTCCATCACCCCCACGGCGGGGATCGCGGCCCCAAAGAGATCCGGGCGCTGGGTCATGCACGCGCCCACCAGCAGCCCCCCGTTTGAGCCGCCCATCATGCCCAGTTTCCCAGGCTGGGTGATCTTCTCGGCGATCAAGAATTCAGCACAAGCGATGAAGTCGTCGAACACATTCTGTTTGTTCCGCTTCATCCCGGCCTGATGCCACGCTTCGCCATATTCGCCGCCGCCCCGCAGGTTGGCCGACGCCCACACGCCCCCCATCTCCAGCCAAACCAACCGGCCGACCGCAAAGCTGGGGGTGAGGGAGATGTTGAAGCCGCCATAGCCATAGAGCAGGGTGGGGTTCTGGCCGTCCAGCGCCATGCCCCGGCGGTGGGTGAGAAAGAGGGGAACCTGGGTGCCGTCCGGGCTGGGGGCGAAGAGTTGGCGGGTTTCGTAGTCCGATGTATCGAAAGGCAGGTCCGGGGCAAAGAGCAACTCACTCTGGCCGGTTTGGAAGTCAAAACGATAGAGACTCACTGGATGCAGAAAGGACCAAAACGCATAAAAGAGTTCCTTCCCCGTGCGCTGGCCGGTCAGGTTGAGGGTATCGCCGTTGGCCGGGATGGACCCCAGACCGGGCAGGCCAATCTCGCCCAGGGGTTGACCGGCCAGGTCGTAGCGGGTCAGCCGGTGGTGGGCGTGGTGCAGGGTGAGGGTCACAAATTCGTTGTGGACCAGGCTCACCTGCTCCAAGGCATCCTCGCCTTCGGGGATCAGGGTGCGCCAATTGCGCCGGGCCGGGTTGGCCGTGTCGATGGCGATCAGGCGGCCCTTGGGCGCGTCCAGGTTGGTGAAGAGATAAAAAACGGGACCGTCGTTGCCCACAAAGGTGTAGGCCGCCTCAAGATCCGGGATCAGCTCCACCACCTTGGCATCAGCGCCCAACTTCTGGAAAAAGAAACGATTGCGCACATCCGTCCCCTGCCAGACGTGGATGAGCAGATAGTCGCCGTCCTCGCTGACGTGGGCGTCCAGGCCCCACTCTTTTTGGTCCGGGCGCGCGTAGATCAGGGTGTCCTCGGCCTGTTGCGTGCCCAGACGGTGGAAGTAGATCTTCTGGAAATAGTTGACGCTCAGATAGTCTTGGCCGGCTGCCGGGGCGTCATAGCGGGCATAGTAGAAGCCGCTGCTGTCTCCGGCCCAACTGGCACGGGAGAATTTGCTCCACTCGATCTGATCCGCCAGATCCGCGCCGGTCTCCACCCCCCGCACACGCCAGGTCAGCCAGTCGGAACCGCTGGCGCTGGTGGCGTAGGCCAGATAACGGCCATTTTCGCTCACGGACCAGCGGCTGAGGGCCACGGTGCCGTCCTCCGAGAGGGTATTGGGGTCCAGGAGTATCCGACCTTCGTCGGTCGGGCTATCCATCACAAAAAGCACATCCTGGTTTTGCAGCCCAGTGTTGCGCAGTTGAAAGATGTGCCCGCCTTTGGGCACGGGCGCCCAACGCTTGGGGAAATCCCACAGTTCAGTCAGCCGCTGGCGGATGGGTTCTCTCGTCGCAATCTGCGCCAAAAAGTCAAAAGTGACCCCATTCTGAGCCTTGATCCAGGCTTTGGTTGCTGGGGCGTCGGTCTCCTCCAGCCAGCGGAAGGGGTCGGCCACGGGGGTGCCGTGGAAATCGTCGATCTGGGCAGAGGTGGCGGCGGACGGATAGGTCAGTTTGGTCATGACGTGGGCCTCAGCGCTTCTGGAAGGTGAATTGAATGCGGTCGTTGATCTCGTCCAGATTGAAGTATTCAGGGTCAAAATCTTCACCGCCCCATTCCATCATCTCCTCGTGTTCCTCATTTTCTGGATCGGCGATCGTCTCCAAAAAGTCCGCATAGCCCCAGGGGCCGCCCACATCTTCGGGCGGCGTGGCCCGCTTGCCCTTGATGCAAACCGGGTAGGTGAGGGCCGGGTCCACGGGCAGGATCTTCTCCACCAGGATGGTATGTTCCCAGTCATCGCCGAAGTCATAGGTGTAGTGGAACTTGAATTTCTCGTTGGACACGAGTTGTTCCAGGCGAATTTTGCCCTCGTTTTGCACTTCGTAAAAGTCATCGTCGCTGGGTTGGCCAAATTCAATCCCGCCCACGTTGAACAGGTGCAAATGATAGTCTGCCCAGTCAAACGAGGACTGGATCAGGTTGTGCAGATCGCCCAGGGTGAAGGTGCCCGGCACCAGCACCCGTCGCCAGATGGGTGGGCTAATGTGGGCTAGGCTGATCTTGAGTTGAAAAATTGCGCTGGGTTGTTGTTTGCGGGCCATTAGATTCTTTGATTCCTCCTGGAAAAGAGTAAAAAAGGGGCGATTATCTTCACCATCATTTTGATCACCACAAAGACTTCTTCAATCCCTACTCCCCTATCCCCGTATGCTCACTAAACAACTGCACCACCTCGCCGGGGTCGGCGTGGCGTTTGGACTCCTTTTTGCTATAGATCAGGGCATCGTCCACCATCACCTCAAAGCGTCCGCCGCTGGAGGGGATCAGGGTCAGGCTGGTCATGGCCTGGGTGAATTGTTCGAGCAGTTCTGCCGCCAACCTGACGGCGCGAGGGGTATAGTTTCACATCACGCAGTATTCGATACTGACCGCAAATTTCTGCATGGGGTTCTCCTTTCTTGTTTCTTGGAAAGATCGAGAAAAAGTCTGCGTCAATCAGCTCGATCCGCGTCATCAGCGTTTTATTGGGGACTCCACTGCAAAAGGTCATTTTCATCGCAAAGACGCCAAGAAAAGGAAGATTTCTCTCTGTGAATCTCGGCGTTCTCGGCGGCTAAATAGCTTTTACGGGTGAGTCATTTCGTCACGTCAGTGTATCAGGCTGGGGAAAAGATGTAAAACTGGGGATTGTTGTAGGGGTGACGTGGCGCGGGCGTAGGCCGGCGGTCTGTGCAGAGTAGGCCGGCCAGATGGATTCAAGACGCCGATCTGCCGTGCCGATTTTGGGGCACATGGGCTTGTGTGCTATCGTAGATCCCATGTCATCAACCAACGATCAACCTCTCAACGAAGAATCTGAACCACGCACAATGCCCACCCTCAGCCGCCGGGCGTTGTTGCGCACCCTGGCCGGCGGCGCGGCCCTGGCCACGGTGACGGCGTGCGGCGGAGGCGGCGAGAGTCCCGTCACCCCAGCGGACTATCCGGCCCCGGCTTCCCCGGCCCCGTTCACCCCTGGCCCCTATCCTGGCCCAGCCACGCCGGGGGGGGGAGCCGTTCCCGGTGCCACGGCTGTGGTGGAGGGAGCCTACGATCAATACCTGCCCCTGGTCAGCAACCAATCCGCCCCCACCCCAGAGCCGACCCTGACCCCCACCCCGCCCAAGGCCACCAGCGTCCCGCTCCCCCAGGCCACCTCCACACCGGTCGCCACCCCCTTCCCGCCGGGACCGCCCAGCAAGTTGGGCATCTTCATCGGGCGCAACGAGCCGGAACTCTTCCGCCTGTTGCGGGCCGGGGGCGTGGCCGTGGTCAAGACCCTGGAATTGGACCCCAATTTCGCCGGGGAGATCAAGCAGGTCTCGCCCCAAACCAAGGTGATCGGGCGCATCGATCTGCCCCAGATCCAACTGAGCAGCTTGGACCCCATCCCCGCGGCCCAGGATTTTGTCAACAAGTTGATGGAGGTGGCCGATGACACCCAACGCCGTCAGCTCTTTGACGCCTGGGAGGCCTACAACGAACCCGTGGCCGGCAATGCCGACGAGATGAAACGGCTGGCCGACTTCGAGGCCGAGCGCACCCGGCTCCTGGGTGCCCGGGGCATCCGCAGCGTGATCGGCAACTTTGGCACGGGTCAGCCGCCCATGGAACTGTGGGAGCATTTTCTGCCCGCGGTGCAGGCGGCCAAAGAGAATGACGGCTGGCTGGGGCTGCACGAATATTCGGCCCCCACCATCTACTACCTCTCCACCCGCCAAGACCAGGGCCGCTATCCCGGCGTCACGCCTGGGGACACGGGCTGGCTCACCCTGCGCTATCGTCATGTCTACAATGACATCCTGCGCCCAGCTGGGCTGGAGATCCCCCTGGTCATGACCGAGCTGGGGGTGGATGGCTTGGTGGCCAACCGTCCTGGCCCGCCGGATGGTCGGGGCTGGCAAAATTTCCAGGATTATTGGGCGCAGAACGGCTATGGCCTGTGGGGACCGGGCGCGTATATCGAGCAACTGGTCTGGTACGATCAGGCCATGCAGCAGGACAGCTACGTGATCGGCGGCTGCATCTATGCCCTGGCCCCCCCCGGCGGCTGGCACACCTACGACATCATCGGCTCCGCCACGGGGGTGTTGGAGCAGTATTTGAGCGTACATAGGCTGAACGGGTGAGTGGGTGAGCGGGTGAAGACAATCACCCCTTCACCCCTTCACCCGCTCACCGCCCTCATCCCTTCAAAAGAGAAACCCATGACCATCTCACAAATCCACGCATCCCTGGCCCAGTCGGCCACTATCTTTTTGGGTGTTTTGAGCGTTTGGGCCGTGTTGTATGCCATCCTCAACAAGGAGTTGGACAGCAATTGGTTCGGCGCAGCGGTGATCGGCGAGGTGATGATCGTCGCTCAAGTTGCTCTGGGGGTCTACATTTACCTCTCCGGCGACCACAACTTGCCCCGCCCCTTTCTGCATATCCTCTATGCCATTGCCACGGTGATCTCCTTGCCTGCGGGCTATGGCTACCTCAGCCGCATGATGGAAGGGCGAGCCTTGACCATCGCCCTGGCCACGGTGACCATCTTCCTCACCATCATGCTGGATCGGACCAGCGTGGTGGCCTCTTTTGACTATAACTATCTGATCTCCTGGATCGAATGGGTCCGGCCCCTGATTTGATGCGGCCAGCGGAGTTCGCACCCCCTGGTGCGAACGGGTCTGCGTCAGCGGGCGCATACGCCGCAAACAACAGAAGATCAAGATAATTGTTTTCGCCGCCGCTTCCTGCTAGAATTGGGGCGTGGGGGGAACAATGCACAATGGTTTGCCCGCCCCACGCAACACGTTTTACGTCCCACGTCCCACGTCCTTGACCAACCGAGCGGATAGGCAGATGCGTTCGTCTTCGGCGCACTCCCAGCGTCGCGGACAGAGGTGAGATTGGTTTCATGTCCAAGGAAGTGCTGGTACTCAATGCCAGTTTTGAACCCTTGAGCCTGGTCTCGGTTCGCCGCGCCGTGGTCCTGTTGCTGCGGGAAAAGGCCGAACTGGTCGAGGCCACCGAGCAACAGTTGCGCAGCGCCGGCCACAGCTTTCCCATCCCCCTGGTGATCCGGCTGGTGCATTATGTGCGCCTGCCCCACCGCAACGTGCCGCCCACCCGCTCCGCCATCATGTTGCGGGATGCCCACACCTGCCAATACTGTGGCGAGATGCCCGGTCGCCAGGAGTTGACCGTGGACCATGTGCTTCCCCGCAGCCAAGGGGGCGCACACTCGTGGCAGAATTTGGTCACCGCCTGCAAACCGTGCAACCAGCGCAAGGGCAGCCTCACCCCAGACGAAGCCCAGATGCGCCTGATCCGCCACCCCTTCCAACCCAGCTACGTGGCCCTTGTCCTCCTCAGCAACCCCGTGGCCGCCGACAGATGGAAGGCCCGCATGGGGACGGCGTGATATCGAGTATCGTGTGTCGAGTATCGAGTATTTCGTGATTGACTCAATGCTTGGCTTACAAGCCCCTATTCCCATAACCCGCATCCCGCAACTCGCATCCCAAGAATACTCAATACACGACACTCGATAAAATTATGCAAACAATCGACACCCACCAAGAGACCATCGACGCCATTGTGCGCCGCATCAGCGATCTGAACGAGCAGTCGTTGACCCAGCTCTCTCAATATATTAGTTATCTGAAATGGCAAGAGGAGCTGTGGCACAGTCTGCTGGATGATGACGGCAGCGAGGACGACGACGAACTCTCGTCTCTGGTTTGGCAATATGATTTTGTGGAGAACTTCGCCGCCGCCCGCCAAGCCGCCACCCGCACCCCGGATCTGATGGAGATCAAGGTCGGCCTGGCCACCTGCGGCATGGTGCAGCAGAGCGCGTTGTGGCAGCACCCCCCGGTGATCGGTGGCAGCGTGTGCGAATATGAAGTGACCGTCCCCGCCGAGGTCGAACGGCTGCACCTGCGCCTTGGTGTGGGCATCCGGGACGGCGCGCTGATGGAAGGGGACAACCTGTGCGCCTTCCGCATCATCGTCAACGGGACCAGGGTCTGGTCCACCACCAAGCAGTCCAACAACTGGGAACGCTTCCAGATCGACCTGCCCACCCTGGCCGGTCAAAAAGTGCTGATCCAATTCATGACCGACGGTCTGGGCGACGCCCGCTGGAACTGGGCCGTGTGGGCCGAGCCGCAATTGTTGGGGTATGGCGGGTAATATCGAGTATCGTGTATCGAGTATTTCGTGGTTGAGATGATTCGTCCCTTTGATGGCGAAACGTGGTCAAGCCCGTTCATTACTCGACACACGATACTCGATACTTTTCTCCCCGCCTCTCCTTTCCTCTCACATCTCACCCAAAAATGGAGCTTACACATGGCCTTCTTTGACCTACCCTTGGATCAACTGCGTACCTATCTGCCCGAACGGACCGAGCCGGAAGATTTTGATAGTTTTTGGGCCGATACCTTGGCTGAGACTCGGGCCTTTCCGCTGGATGCCCGGTTTGAGGCCGTAGACTTCGGTCTGCGCACGGTGGAAACCTTCGACGTCACCTTCAACGGCTTCGGCGGCCATCCCATCAAGGGATGGCTGTTGCTGCCCAAAGAACGCAGCGGCCCTCTGCCTGGGGTAGTCGAGTTCATCGGCTATGGGGGCGGGCGCGGCTTCCCCACGGACTGGCTGTTGTGGGCCAGCGCCGGCTACGCCCACCTGATCATGGACACCCGAGGCCAGGGCAGCAACTGGCTCAAGGGAGACACCCCGGACCCGGAGCCGGCCGGCAGCAACCCCCATCACCCCGGCTTCATGACCAAGGGCATCCTTGACCCGCAGACCTACTACTATCGCCGGGTCTTCACCGACGGCGTGCGGGCCGTGGAGGCGGCGCTGAGTCACCCCGCGGTGGATCCCAGCCGCATCGCCCTGTGCGGCGGCAGCCAGGGCGGCGGCATCACCCTGGCCGTGGCCGGGCTGATGGGGGATCGGGTGCAGATCGCCATGCCCGATGTGCCCTTCCTCAGCCACTTCCGCCGGGTCTTCCAAGTCACCGACGCCCATCCCTACCAGGAGATCGCCCGCTATTTGGTCACCCATCGGGACAAAGTGGACACTGTCTTCAACACCCTCAGCTACTTTGACGGCGTCAACTTCGCCGCCCGGGCCAGCGCCCAAGCCCTCTTCTCCGTCGGACTGATGGACGAGATCTGCCCCCCCTCCACGGTCTTCGCCGCCTTCAACCACTACGCCGGGGACAAGCAGATCCGCATCTGGGAGTTCAACCACCACGAGGGCGGCGGGACGTATCAGAAGTTGGAGCAGGTGAAGTTTTTGAACACGGTTTGGCAGGAGTGATATCGAGTATCGTGTATCGAGTATTTCGTGGTTTAGGCGATCCTTGCCTTTGATGGCGAAACGTGGTCAAGCACGTTCATTACTCGATACACGATACTCGATAACCCCACCCCACGGAGACCCACCCATGTCGATCAATCCTCAACCCACCCCGCCCGATACCTTCCCTTTTGGACAGACAATAGCGTGGCAACCCAACCCGGAATGGATGGCGGCCAGCAATTTGCAGAGCTTTATGGACCGCCACGATATCGCCGATTACGACGCGCTGATGGCCCGCTCCACCGGGGACATTGTCTGGTTTTGGGATGCGGTGTTGGCGGATCTGGACATCCAGTTTGCCGTCCCCTACAGCCAGGTGGTGGATCTAAGCGACGGCATCCAGTTTCCCCGGTGGTGCGTGGGCGGGGAGATGAACATCATCCACAACTGCCTGGACAAATACCAGGCCGACCCCATCACTCGTGACCGTATTGCCCTGCGCTGGGAGGGCGAAGAAGAGACCGTGGTCAACCTGACCTATGGCGAGTTGTATCGGCAGGTCAACCAGTGCGCTAATGGGTTGCGCTCCCTCGGCCTGGGCAAGGGGGATGCCGTGGGGCTGTACATGCCCATGATCCCCGAACTGGCCGTGGCCTTCCTGGCCATCATCAAGATCGGCGGCGTGATTTTGCCCTTGTTTAGCGGCTACGGGGTCAGCGCCGTGGTCACCCGCCTGGCCGACGCGGACGCCAAGGCCCTCTTCACCGTGGACGGGGCCTTCCGCCGGGGCAAGAAGGTCCCCATGAAGCCCGTGGCCGACGAAGCCGCGGCGCAGGTCCCCAGTCTTCAGCACATGATCGTCGTGGATCGGGTGGGGTTGGCGGTGGATTGGACCCCGGGCCGAGACATTTGGTGGCAAGACTTGGTTCCTGGCCAGTCGGATCAAGCTGAAACCGAATTGACCGCGGCCGAGGATCTGCTCATGATCATCTATACGAGCGGCACCACCGGTCGGCCCAAAGGCGCGGTTCACACCCATTGCGGCTTTCCGGTCAAGGCCGCCCAGGACATGCGCCAATCTATGGATCTGAAACCCGGCGAGGTCATGTATTGGATGAGCGACATGGGTTGGATGATGGGGCCGTGGCTGGTCTTTGGCGCACTGCTCAACGGGGCGTCTATGGTATTTTACGATGGCGCGCCCGACTTTCCGGGGGTGGACAGGTTGTGGACGATGGTGGAGCGGCACAATATTACCCATTTGGGCATTTCGCCGACGCTGATCCGTTCGCTCAAAGTACATGGGGTGGAGCCGGTGCAGCGCCATGATCTGTCCAGCTTGCGGGCGGTCGGCTCCACCGGCAGTCCGTGGGATCCGGAGTCGTGGCTGTGGGTTTTCCGTAACGTGTTGGGCAGCGCCAAGCCCATTCTCAACTACACCGGTGGCACGGAGATCAGCGGGGGCATTTTGTGCGGCACCTTCTTCAAGCCCCTCAAACCCTGCGCCTTTGGCGGCCCCATCCCCGGCATGGACGCAGATGTGGTGGACGACGCCGGCCATCCCGTGCGGGGCGAAGTGGGCGAGCTGATCATCCGCCAGCCCTGGATCGGCATGACCCGGGGCTTCTGGAACGACCGCCAGCGCTACATCGACAGCTATTGGAGCCGCCTCCCCGGCCTCTGGCTGCACGGCGACTTCGCCGCCATCGACGCCGACGGCCTGTGGTATCTCCTGGGTCGCAGCGATGACACCATCAAAGTGGCGGGCAAGCGTCTCGGCCCGGCGGAGGTCGAGGCCATTCTCAACGCCCACGCCAGCGTGGCCGAATCCGCGGCCATCGGCGTGCCCCACGACATCAAGGGGCAGGAGGTGGTGGCCTTTGTTGTCCTCGCACCCGGCGTCCCGGCCAGCGAGGATCTGCGGGCGGAACTCATGCAATTGGTCACCGCGGAGCTGGGCAAACCCCTCAAGCCCAAGACCATCCTCTTCGCCACCGCCCTGCCCAAAACCCGCAACGCCAAGGTCATGCGCCGCATCATCCGCGCCGCCCATTTGGGGGACACGTTGGGGGATGTGAGCAGTTTGGAGGATGCGGGGACGGTGGCGGCGATTGTGGAGGCTAATTGATGTTGGTTGAACCATAGAACACTTTGGTTTATACTGAACTTGAATGAAAAACAGCAAACAAGCGCGCTACGTCAGAAACGGATTCTGTATGGACAAACAGCCATGAGAGACGATTTTTCTAGAGAAACGAAGGAAACACTTGCAAAAAGGGTAGGTCAAAGATGCTCAAATCCGAAATGTAGGAAGCTGACAAGTGGCCCACATAAGCGAGCAACAAAAAACACGAATATTGGAGTCGCATCGCACATAACTGCTGCTGCTGAAGGTGGTCCGCGATTTGATTCCACAATCTCTAGCGATGAGCGAAAATCAATTGAGAATGCTGTTTGGTTGTGCCAGAACTGTGCAAAACTAATTGACAATGATGAGGAAAGGTATACCGTTGGTTTGCTATTACAATGGAAAAGGAGAGCTGAGCAAACCGCTTTGCGGGAAATTGAAGGATCAAACAATGGCAATGACTCGATCCAGCTACAGTCAGCTTGGAAGATTCCCCGTACTAGAGCTGGCTCTCTTAAGTCTGGGGTGACGCTTCAACACAGTCTCTACGTGCACATACTTCAGTCTTTACCATCGTTTCATCTGACGGTTTTTTGGGGGTTCTTAGATATGACTTATGAGAATCCTATAACTTTCGTATCGAAGCAATGGCTTGTCCATAACCACGGGTCAGCATTAATTGAAGTTTCAGAGACCTTTCATGAGGGTTATAATGATTCCTTGATGACAACTGGGCAGTTAAAAGAAATGATCCGTAAAGGCTTCCAATCGGATTACGAATTGCTTCGAGAGACAATGAAAATTGATGCTCTTGGAATGCTCCATCTCGAATTTGGACAAAACGAGAAAGATGTTTGGGAATGGTTTTCATATCAGTTTTCATGGGATTCTACTTCAATTGGGTCAGTTGGGTATTTTGATGATGAGTTGGAATCGAATTTGGATATCCCATGGGTACTCAGATCTGGAACCTTTCATGCTGCTTATATGAAAGAAAATGGCAAGCGAGTATATCTGAATGAAGATGAGTTGGGCAAGATAATGGGTAGCAGTCCTTATCAACAGGGGATATCAACTGGCGATGACTTCGAATGGGATATTATCAGTTAATAACCATTCAGAACGGTTTTGTATTAGGTAGAATTATGCGTTAGGCCAATGCTTGTCTTTTTCTACGGAGACTCAAAATGGCGACAAGAGATTTAGTTCTAGAATTGGAGACCGAACCCACCTGGGATGTGGCGCGCCTCTTTCCAAACCAAGGCCAGTGGAGCGAAGAGGAATATCTAGCCCTGGATACGAACAACCTGGTAGAGTTTTCCCACGGACAATTGGAGGTTCTCCCCATGCCAACCCATGCTCATCAAATGATCGCGGCCCTGCTCTATCGTCTATTGGAGCGGTTTGTAAGTGAACGCATGATGGGTTGGGTACTCTACGCTCCCCTAAAGATTCAACTTTGGCCCGGAAAAATCCGCGAGCCCGATATAGTTTTCATGCATAAAAATCATCGTGAACGTATCAGCAATCCCTTCTGGACCGGCGCGGATCTGGTTATGGAGGTGGTCAGCCCGGACGATCCCAAGCGGGACACGGTACACAAACGCCGGGAGTACGCCCAGGCGGGCATCCCCGAATATTGGATCGTGGACCCGCGAGAGGAGCAGATCACGGTCCTCACCCTGGATGGCGAGCGCTACGCGGTCCACGGCCAGTTCGGCATGGGCGAAACAGCGACATCGGCCCTGTTGGATGGCTTTCAGGTTTCCGTCACCGAAGTATTCACCTTGGAATAGACCCCTTTCTCATCCAAACAAAAAGAGGTGCAGCGATGGATGATCGCTGCACCTCTTTTCTTTTTATTCCCATGTTCACGGATGACTCACCCCTTCACCCGCTCACCCCTTCACCCGCTCACCCGCTCACCCTACTCCCCCGGATGCGTGTACTTGAACGCATACGCGGCCGCGGCCCCGGCGGCCAGATTGGCCACCAGGTAGATCCAGATGTTGCCCCAACTCAGCGCGCCCATGAGGGAGGCACCGATGGCCACCGCCGGGTTGAAGGCCCCGCCGGAGATGCCGCCCACGGCGTACGCCCCCACCAGCACGGTGGAGCCGATGGCCCAGCCGTAGAAGGAGTTGCCGGAGGTGCCCTTGGCCGTGGCTACGTTCAAGACCACATAGACCAGGGCAAAGGTAAAGATGAACTCGGCCAACAACGCAGGGACAACCTCCACGCTCATGCCGCCGCCACCGCCGCCCTTGAGGAAGATGACAGCCAGGGCCGCCACAAGACCGCCGACGATCTGGGCCACCCAATAGCCGATGGCGTCATTCATGCCGAATTTCTTGTCCCGCAAGAAGACGCCCAAGGTCACCGCCGGGTTGAAGTGGCCGCCGGACACATGGCCACCCGCAAAGATCATCACCGCCAGCACGGTGCCGATGGCGATGGGCGCAAAGCCCGCCGGCACACCGGGGTCGAGAACGACCATGCCGATGGTGAAGACGAGGAAAAACGTACCGATAAACTCAACAACGTTTTTTGCCATAATTATCCTCTTTTGAAGAAACGAACCTGCACGAAATAAAGAAAGCCAGAGTACAATTGCAGTTATATCTAGGTTTTACATAATTGTCAAATAGGTTTTTGGGAGGTCTCCTCCCCAGGGCAGAAAAATGTGATCAGATCAAAACGAATCGGAAACACCCCTCCGCTTCCCGCCAACCTGTGGTAAACTTCTCTCGTACCACCCATCCAAATCCAAAATCGACCATCCCAAATCCAAAATTTTATGTCTCTTGTCACCCTCTCGGACGTTTCAAAACAATACAGCGAGCGCCTTTTGTTGGACCACGTGGATCTGATGATCCAGGACGGCGACCGTATCGGCCTGATCGGGGTCAACGGCAGCGGCAAGAGTACGTTGCTGCGACTGGTGGCGGGGATGGAACTGCCCGACACGGGCTCGGTGACCGTGCGGGGCAAGGTGCGGGTGGAATTCCTGGCCCAGGACCCGGTGCTGGCCGACAACCTGAGCGTGCTGGAGACCATCTTCCGCAGCGATTCGCCCCAGATGCGGCTGTTGCGGGACTACGAGCGGGCCGCGGACCAGTTGCACCGTCACCCGGGCGACGTCAAGGCGCAACGTGACTTGACCGCCCTCTCGGCGGAGATGGAGCGCATGGACGGTTGGGCCGCGGAGGCCAACGCCAAGGCCATCCTGAGCAAGCTGGGCGTGGACGATTTTGAGGCCCCGGTGCGCATCCTCAGCGGCGGGCAGCGCAAGCGGGTAGCCTTGGCCAGGGCGCTGATCGACCGGGCGGATCTGCTGATCTTGGACGAGCCGACCAACCATATCGACGCCGACACCGTGGCCTGGCTGGAGGACTATTTGGCCGCGGAGCCGGGGGCGCTGTTGTTGGTGACCCATGACCGCTACTTTTTGGACCGGGTGGTCAACCGCATTGTGGAGCTGGACCGGCGCAAGTTGGTCAGCTATGCGGGCAGCTATACCCGCTATCTCGAACACCGAGAGGAGCGCCACGACCGCTTGGCCGCGGACGAAGCCAAGCACCAAAGCCTGTTGCGCCGGGAGCTGGCTTGGCTGCGTCGGGGCGCCATGGCCCGATCCACCAAGCAGAAGGCGCGGGTGCAGCGGGTGGAGGAGTTGCAGACCCTCGCCCGGGACCGGGGGGAGGAGACGGTGGCCCTTGCCCTGGCCACCCGGCGTCTGGGCAAGAAGGTGCTCTTTGCCACGGGGCTGACCAAGCGCTATGACGACCTCACCCTTTTCGAAGGGCTGGACTTCCGCCTGGAACCGGGGGATCGCATCGGCATCATCGGCCCCAACGGCGCGGGGAAGAGTACCTTTTTGGACATTTTGGCGGGCAAAACCCAGGCCGACGCCGGAGTGCTGGACTGGGGCGACACGGTGCAACTGGGCTACTTTGACCAGCGCAGCCAGGCTCTGGACCTCTCCAAGACCCTGATCAAGTTTATCCACGACGAGGCCCCCCTGATCCGTACCAAGGACGGGGAGATCATGGAGGCGGCCCAGATGTTGGAGTGGTTCCTCTTTGACCGCAAGACCCAGTGGGGGACCATCGCCGCCCTCAGCGGCGGGGAGAAGCGGCGGCTCTATCTCTTGCGCACCCTGATCCACCAGCCCAACGTGCTCTTTTTGGACGAGCCGACCAACGATCTGGACATCCAAACCCTGACCGTGTTGGAGGAGTTTTTGGACAACTTCACCGGCACTCTGGTCGTGGTCAGCCATGATCGCTATTTCTTGGATCGCACGGTGGATTTCCTGGTCAACTTTGACAAAGGCGTGATCAGCCCCCGCTACCCAGCGCCCTACGAGACCTTCCAACGGCTGACGGCCCAGGCGGAGGCAGCCCGGTCGTCGCCGCCCCCCCCGTCCCCCACCCCGAAAGCCGCCCAAAACGGAGACCCGGCCGCCACCAAACCGGCCCGTCTTTCTTGGAAAGAAGAGCGAGAACTGGCCCAGATCGAAAACTATATTGAGGAAATGGAAACCCGTAAAGCCGATCTGCAAGGCCAGATCAACGCCATCGGCAGCGATTATGCGAGTATGCAGAGCCTGGCCGACGAATTGAGCCAGGTGGAGGTCAAGTTGGACCAGGTTATGGACCGTTGGATGGAATTATCTGAAAAGGAGAGCTAGTCTTATGTCCATTGATTTTGCCCGTTATCTCAACATCCGCAGCGCCACCACGCCGGTTTTGGCCCCGGATGGGGCGCGGGTGGCCTTTCTCAGCGACATCACCGGCAGCTTTCAGGTTTGGAGCGCATCGGTTGATGGGACTGATTGGCCCCAGCAGCTTTCTTTTTTTGAAGATAAAGTCTGGGAATTGTACGGAACATCTGCCGCGTCCCATCTGATTGCCGTGGGGGACGTGGGGGGCAACGAGCGCCAGCAATTTTATTTGATCACCAATTTTGGTGGGGACGACCGCGCTGGACACGACGTGCGCCGGTTGACCACGGACGACGACGCCATTCACCGCTTTGGGGCCTTTAGCAAAGACGGGGCGCGCATTGTGTACGCGTCCAACGGGCGCAACGGGGTGGATTTTGACACATACGTCATGGAGATTGGGAGCGGCGAGGCCCGGCTCGTCCAAGAGGCGGCGGGCAATCGGGCCATCCTGGCCTGGTCGCCGGATGAGCGCTATTTGCTCACCGAGGAGGCCGTGGGGTCGTTGCAGATCGAGCTGTATTTGGTGGATCTAACGGGCGAGGCGGCTCCGCTGCACTTGACCGCCGGCGCGGACCCGGCCGTCTACGGCGCGGCCAAGTGGCGGAACGACGGCCTCTATCTGCTCTCCGACCGCACCCATGACCGGGGCGCGCTGTTGCGGGTGAACCTGGCCACGGGGACGATGACCGAGCTTTTCAGCGCGGCGGATGTGGACGCTGCCGTGGCCCCCGGCGGCGAATTGGAAGCCCTGGCCGCGTCCGGCGCGACCGGGGATCTGGCCTATGTGGTCAACGTGGGCGGATACAGCCATTTGGTGCGCTACGATTTGGCGTCGGGGCAGCACACCCCCTTCGCCGACCTGCCCGCCGGGGTGATCAGCTCCGTGGGGTTCAGCCGGGACGGGAGGAGTTTGGTACTCTATTTGCAAACACCCACCCGCAATGCGGACATCTGGACCGTGGATGTGGCCTCCGGCCAGGCCCGGCAGATCACCCACAGCGACCGGGCGGGGATTCCGGCGGGGTCGTTTGTGCAGCCGGAGCTGATCGCCTTCCCTACCTTTGACGGCTTGGAAATCCCGGCCTTTTACTATCGGCCCCAATCGCCCGCGCCTGTGGGCGGCTACCCGTGCATCCTCTACGTTCACGGCGGCCCGGCCAGCCAGATCCGGCCCGATTTTGACGTGCGCTTTCAATATTTCCTCAGCCGGGGCTACGCCATCCTGGCCCCCAACGTGCGGGGCAGCACGGGCTATGGCCGCATCTACACCGCCCTGGACGAGCTGGATCTGCGCATGGACAGCGTGGCGGACCTCAAGCATGCCGTCCTCTGGCTGCAAGCCCGCCCGGAGATCGCCGGGGATCGGGTGGCCATCTATGGGCGCAGCTATGGGGGCTTCATGGTCCTGGCCGCCCTGACCGAGTACCCGGAGTTGTTCGCCGCCGGCATCGACGTGGTGGGCATTGCCAACTGGGTCACCTTCATGGAGCGCACCAGCCCCTGGCGCCGCGCCCACCGGGAGCAGGAATACGGCAGCCTGACCACCCAGCGGGATCTGCTAGAACGCATCTCCCCCATCCACAAGATCGAGCGCATCACCATGCCCCTCATGGTCATCGCCGGGGACAACGACCCGCGCGTGCCCCTCTTCGAGTCCGAACTGGTCACCGACCGGGTGCGCGCCGCCGGGGGCAGCGTGGAGTTCCTCCACTACGCGGACGAGGGGCACAAGATCAGCAAGTTGGTCAATCGGGTGGACAGTTTCACGCGCATGGCGGCGTTTTTGGATCGGGTTTTGTGAGGGATGGGGAAATAGAACGCGGATGACGCTGATTTGGCGGATTTGCGCGGATTTCTTTTTTTGGTTTTATGGTTTCGATCTGGTTTGATCCGTCCGGTGATTGACACGGGGCATGTGGCGATTTACAATCCTGTGTGTGACGGATCTTTTGTGAATAGCGATCAGGAGGGTTCCTATGCAATGGCAAGCAATCCGAAAAAACTATCCCCAACAGTGGCTTTTGCTTGAAGCGATCAAGGCGCATTCGGACGGTGAGCGGCGCATTCTTGATCAACTGGCGGTCCTCGGCACCTTTACCGATTCGGTGGCGGCGATGCAAAGCTATACCCAGCTGCACCGGGAGTCCCCGGCGCGGGAGTTGTATGTCTTTCACACAAGTCGGGAAAGCCTTGATGTGGTTGAACGGCAGTGGTTGGGTGTTCGGAGTCTGCGATGAATATTCGGATTCATGATGGCTTGCCTTTTGTCGCAGTGGCCATCGAATATCACGGGCGGCGGGTGACTTTCCAGCAGGTTTTGTTGGATACAGGATCGGCGGGCTGCATCTTTGCCGCAGACAAACTGTTGACCATTGATCTTCGCTATGAACCTGATGATGCTGTCCATCGTATTCGTGGCGTCGGTGGCGCTGAGTTTGTCTTCACCAAGAAGGTTGACCGACTCGGACTTTCCGAGCTACAGGTTGATGACTTCGAGATAGAAGTGGGGGCAATGGACTATGGCATGGAGATGGATGGCATTATCGGCATGGATTTTCTGCTCAAAACTGGTGCGGTCATTGATTTGCCGCAACTCGATATCCACGGGCCATCGTCTTGATCCGCTGTTCGGGTCCGCATTGATGATAGGTCGGGCGACGTCGGGGCTGGGCACAGGATCAGTAAGTTGGTGAACCGGGTGGGCAGTTTTACGCGGATGGCGGTGTTTTTGGATCGGGTGGTGTGAGGGCTGCGGGGTGTTCTTGCGCGTCAAGCTGGATGATTTGGTATGATTTCTTTGGGTTGACGGTGGCAGCGGGTAAGCGTACCATGCGTTTCTTCCGCATAAAAAGTATAAAATTGATGATGTGCGGAATGTGATCCGCCTATCACCGCCGAGGAGATCATTGGCCTGAATTTCGCAGAAAATCTGTCTCGTTGAGGATTCTTGATTCGTCAACCCCCTGAGATCCCAGAGAGCCAATTCGATTTCCTGAATTAAAGGATTTATCAAATGAATGCAGCAATCGCAGCAATAAAAGAAAACTTACAAATGATCGAACTGTCATTCAGTGATACAGAATCTGCCTTTAGCAAAGATACCAAACAGACAGCTGATATACGAGAAATATCGGTAGAAAAGTTTTTGGCTAGCTTATTTCCGCCAACGTATACTGTTAAAAAAGGAAAAATATACAATATTAGCTCGGAGTCAAGCGAAATAGACTGCGTGATTCTTCATCCAATACATCCTCGTTTTTTCACTCCAAAGCGTGAAGTAATACTTGCAGAGGGCGTGTATGCTGCAATCGAAGTAAAACCTGATATAGCAACATTGACTAAAGGGTCTGAGTTTCATCGAGGCCTAGAACAATTGAAATCTGTAAAGAAGCTAGAAAGGAAAATATCTACTATAAGGAAGATTCCTGATACTTTTCATAAAATACCAACAGTGATGTTTTCAAAAAAGTCTCAAAGTGCCAAAAAGACTTTGAAATACATAGAAAACCAAATTAATGATGGGAATATTAGTCCTGAAGAAATCCCAGATATGATTGTTGTCCTTAATGAATACATGATTTTTCATTCAATGCATATCGAGGAGACTTTGTTTAGCGG
Organism: Caldilineaceae bacterium; assembly: GCA_018003515.1. GTDB lineage: Bacteria > Chloroflexota > Anaerolineae > Caldilineales > Caldilineaceae > JAGNDO01. The sequence continues at coordinate 75,988 of JAGNDO010000005.1, read as the reverse complement.
CTGGGTAGGCAATATTGGAGGCGAGGCGTATATACTTATTGATGCAAAAAGAGAAACATTAGAAGTTTTCTTGCTCGCTTTGTATTGTTTTGAGCCACCGGAACCACCACTTAGTGACAGCTTTTTTATCAAAGAGTATTTAAAGAAAGCAGGACAGTTTCCTTATATTGTTGTTAACAAAGAAATTTTAGCTTCAATGCGACTCGAAAAATGATTTGTAATAAAGTATATTGAGAAGGAAAGGTACTCATGTCAAAGCCAATCATCACACTTAGCCGCCGAGTTAAGCGTGGTCGGCTGAGTATAACGTTGAGGCACATCCTGAGATAGTGTAATCTGACGGAATAGCACAAAACGATCCCATTGAGAGTCATCATGGGACTCACAACCGCTTCGTCTCGTCCCGCCCACCTGCTAGGTGACGCAAATCGTTGAGCGAATTTGTCAGGCATAATCCCTATTTTTTGGCGAAATATAGACGAAAGTGATCCACTTTACCACTATTCTCGCCGTCAAAAGCAGGTTTCCTGGGATATTTCCTCTATTTTTGTAACGGCTCAACTGTACTTAGGCTGGACCAGTGGTGGTAATCGGCACGATGACGGTGCCTCAGATTTTGTTGGCAAACGGGAATCTTCTCTCCGGAGGATTTTTCAGATGTTCATTTGCGTGAATAGACAAGCTATGCGCATCGTAAACGGAGACACATCATGACAATGTGGAAGGTAACAATCGCCCCTCAAGAGAGCCTTATTGCTTGGGACTTCTTCGTGCAGCAAGCGGTGGTCGGCATCGGCTGGCCTGATCATGAATGGGATCGTGATCCGACTGTTCGACAGTTTCGGCAGATCCAGAACGGAGATTGGGTTGTGGCGCATGTCCCGAAAAGTCATGGAGGCGCTCCAACCTTGGCTTTAGGAGTGGGCCAGATTGTTGGTGAGTATGCTGAGGTTTATCAGGCTGATCTCCCTTCAGATGACCCCTGGAGTGGTGCCTTCCGCAGGCAGTACCCAGTAGAATGGATACTTGGAGACCATCCGTTGAGGGAAATCTTGAACTCCTGGCAATTCCGAAGAACGGTAGTACAGTTATCCCCCACGCAGGAGCGCCAGATCTTGGATCTTTATGAAATCCCCGATAATCGATAAACGGAGTCCATCACTCTGTGCCCCGTTGTTCGGTGGGTGACTGGAGCCGCGCAAACCGCTCGCCCACTCTCCTCCCCCACGATTACCCAAAAAGGACCACGACCATGACGCTCACCCAACTCGAATCCCTCGGCCACGAAAACGGCGCGGGCACCAATCAGTTCGGCGTCCGGCGCGGTGATGTGCGGAAACTGGCCGCAAAGATCAAATAGATCCTGGCCGTTTGCGGCCCACGAATTGAAAGAACGATCGCCTATGACGAGTAGGGTTGAAGCAAACCGTGAACCGATCACCCTCCCAACCTACGGATTGGGTGCGCCGGAGAAGAACCCGCTTTTTTTTGAGAAGCGCGTCTACCAGGGGTCCTGCGGCAAGGTGTATCCTGTGCCCTTCATTGACAAAGTCTTCGATACCCCAAACCCCCAGACCTACGACTCCGTGCGGCTCGAAAACGACTATGTTCGCTTGGTGATGCTGCCCGAAATCGGCGGTCGCATCTTTCTCGGCCAGGACAAAGTGAACCACGACTACGATTTCTTCTATGGTCAGGATGTGATTAAGCCGGCCCTGGTGGGGCTGGCGGGGCCGTGGATTTCCGGCGGAGTCGAGTTTAACTGGCCGCAGCATCACCGTCCCAGCACCTACATGCCCGCGGACCTGCACATGCAGGAGGGAGCCGACGGAGCGAAGACGGTTTGGCTCTCCGAACACGATCCGCTCAACCGCATGAAAGGCATGCACGGCATTCGCATGCGACCGGACAGCGCGCTGATCGAACTCAGGGCCCGCCTGTTCAACCGAACGCCCTTCACCCAGACTTTTCTGTGGTGGTCAAACGTGGCCGCCAAAGTTCACGACAACTACCAAAGCTTTTTCCCGCCCGATGTTCATTACGTGGCCGACCATGCCGTCCGGGCCCAGAGTTCCTTTCCCATTGCCAACAACGAGTACTATGGGGTCGATTATGCGGCCAAACCCGGTGCAAATGACCTGAGCCGCTACAAAAACATTCAGGTTCCCACCAGCTACATGGTCTGCGAAACGGCCTTCGATTTTTTCGGCGGCTACGATACTGATGCGGAGGGTGGGTTTATCCATGTTGCCAGCCACCATCTTTCCCCGGGCAAGAAACAGTGGACCTGGGGCAACCACAAGTTCGGCTGGGCCTGGGACCGTGAATTGACCGATGACAATGGTCCGTATGTGGAGTTGATGGCGGGGGTGTACACCGATAACCAGCCCGACTTCAGCTATCTTGCGCCCTACGAAACCAAAACCTTTTCTCAGTTCTGGTGGCCCTACAAAAAAATCGGCCCCGTGCAGAATGCCACCAAGGACGCCGCCGTTCGCCTGGTGGTCAACGACGATGGCCGCCTTGATCTGGGTGTGGTGGTTTCCCGCCGGATCGAAGGCGCCCGTATCCTGCTGCGCGACGGGGAGCGCACGCTGATCGACCAGCGGGTCGATCTGTCTCCGGATGCCCCGTGGCAGAACCAGGATCTGACATTCACAGGGGATACGCCTCAGGCTCTGGAGCTTTCTGTGGAGGGACTGGTGTCGTATCGGCCCGTAGACGTGGCATCCCTGGAACGTCAACGCAACCTGGCCACCGAGCCGCCCCTGCCGGCGGACACCGAGACCCTTGAAGATCTGTATCTGACCGCCGAACATCTGGAACAGTACCGACACCCGACGCGCTACCCGGAAACCTACTGGGATGAAATTCTGCGGCGTGATCCGAATGATACGCGCGCCCATATTGCCTATGGCCGTCGCACCCTGAACCAGGGGCGGCTTGACCAGGCCGCGGATCATTTTGAAACCGCGATCAAACGCCTGACCCACAGACATCCCAATCCCTCCACGGGCGAAGCCCACTATTTTTTGGGTCTGACCTATCGATTTCAGGGCCGCTTGCGCGAAGCCTATGCCGCGTTGTATAAATCCACCTGGACCTATGCGTGGCGCGCCCCAGCCTACTATGAACTCGCCATGCTCGATTGCCGGACCGGTGAGTTTGAACAGGCCCTGCAACACTGTGAATCTGCCCTCGATACCAATCGACAGAACAACAAGGCCCAGATCCTCAAGGCGTTGGTGTTGAACAGGCTGGGCCGGGACGGTTCACAGGGGTTGGCCGATCTGTTGGCCGTGGATCCCCTCGATCACTGGGCACGCGTGGCCGCGGGGGATGTGGCCGGATTTCTGACCAAAAGTCGCAACGATGCCCAGACGGTCCTCGATGTGGTCTACGATTGTGCCGATGCCGGATTCCGGGAGGAAGCGATCCGGCTGCTGGAGCTTCACCACGCCAACGAGGTGGCAGCGGTGGCGGTGCCGAATCCGCTGGAAAGATCCCAACTGACCCACTACGCGCTGGCGTGGCTGACGGGCAGCCTGGAACAGCTTGAAAAAGCCCGGGCCATGAACCCCGACTATTTCTTCCCATCGCGCCTGCATGATCAGCTTGTGCTGGAATGGGCCATGCAGCAAGTGGGCGCAGACCGCAACGCGGCCTATGGACTGGGCAATTATCTGTTCGACAAAAAACGCCACGAGGAGGCCATCGCCTGCTGGGAAGCGGCCCGTGAAGCCGCCCCATCCTTCGCAACGGTCTGCCGCAACCTGGGCATCGCCTATTGGAATGTGCGACGCGACGGCGCAGCGGCACGGGAGGCGTATCGGGCGGCGCTGAACAATGACCCCACGGATGCCCGTCTGTTCGCAGAATTCGATCAGTTGCGCGCCAAATTGGGTGATTCGGCGGCGGAACGGCTCGAAACCCTGCTCACCCATCCAGACCTGGTGGCGGCGCGGGATGACGCCACGGTTTCCCTGACCGAGTTGTATAATAAAACCGGGCAGCCCGCCAAGGCGCTTGAGGTGTTGCAGGCCCGCCGTTTCCATCCCTGGGAAGGCGGGGAGGGCAAGGTGCTGCGCCAATATACCACCGCCCACCTGTTGCTGGGGCAGCAGGCCTTGGCGCAGGGCCATGCGCAAGGCGGGCTCGAACATTTTGAATTGGCCATGCGGCCCCCGCAGAATCTCGGCGAGGCCTATCACCTCCTGCAAGCCAAGGCCGATGTCCGCTATTGGACCGGCAAGGCCCTGCGCGCCCTGGGGCGTGAGGACGAAGCGGTGGCCTGTTTTGAAGCAAGCGCGCATGAAGCCGGTGACTTTCAGGCCATGGCGGTGACGGAGCATTCAGAACTTACCTACTTCCGCGGGCTCTCACTGCTGGAGTTGGGACAGACCGAAAAGGCCAAAGCCCTGTTTGAAGCGTTGAAATCCTTCGCCCAACGCCAGCGGGCGGGCAAGGCCACCATCGACTATTTTGCCACCTCCCTCCCCCTGCTGCTGGTGTTCGAAGACGATCTCGAGCAGACGAAGAATCATCACGCGGACCGTTTGCTGGCTCTTGCGGAGCAGGGAATAGGGTGCTGTGTCCGTGAATGATGGTCGAGTATCTGTGAGTTTCGCAAGATAATTTTCCACACCAGCAGCGCAAACCGCCCACCCACTCTCCTCCCCCCCATTATCCAAAAAGGACAACACCCATGACGCTCAACGAAACACTCGCTCAACTCGAATCCCTCGGCAAAGAAAAAGTGCGTGCCCAGAACAGCAAGGCTGGCGCGGGCACCAATCAGTATGGCGTCCTGCGCGGTGATGTGCGGAAACTGGCCGCCAAGATCAAAAACGACCACGACTTGGCCATCCAACTCTGGGCCACGGGGAATATCGACGCCCAGTTCTTGGCCATCCTCCTGATCAAGCCCAAGGATCTATCCAGGGCCGAGGTGGATGGCATGATGCGCTCCATCGACTTTACGCAGGTGGCGGACTGGTTTATCTCCTACATCGCCAGCAAGCACCCGGACAAAGAGAGCCTGCGCCAAGGGTGGATGGCCGACGGCGATCCCTGGGCCGCCCGGGCCGGCTGGGCCTTGACCTCCGAACGCATCAGCAAAAGCCCGGACGGCATCGATCTGCCAGGGCTGCTCAACCGCATCGAATCCGACATGAAAGAGGCCGCGCCCGAAGTGCAGTGGACCATGAACAATTGCCTGGCCGGCATCGGCATCCACTTCCCCGATCATCGCCAGCGTGCCCTCGCCATCGGCGAAACCTTGGGCATCTATCGGGACTATCCTGTGCCCAAAGGCTGCACCTCCCCCTTCGCCCCCATTTGGATCAACGAAATGGTGAGTCGGCAGGGATGATTCTTGCCTTGACGAGTTAGAGCAAATGTTCTAAAATTCGATAGCCATCCGCGCCAAACAGGTGCAGCCTGGATGAAACCACCATCGTTCCCGACCAAGGAGAGTTCCATGAGTCCAAAGAAGAGCACACAGAAGGCCGACGAAACGTCCGCGGGCTTCTCGGACGATGAAAAAGCCGCCATGAAGGAGCGGGCCAAAGAGCTGAAGGCGGAAGCCCGGGCCAAGAAAGGCAAGGCGGACGGGGAGAGCGATCTGCTGGCCAAGATCGACGAATTGGCGGAACCAGATCGGGTCATGGCCACACGGCTGCATGAGATCATCGTGGCCAGCGCGCCATCCCTTTTGCCAAAAACCTGGTATGGGATGCCGGCGTACGCCAACGCGGACGGCAAGATCGTCTGCTTTTTTCAAGGCGCAGATAAGTTCAAGACGCGCTACTCGACCTTGGGCTTTAGCGACACGGCGAGCCTGGACGACGGCGACCTGTGGCCGACCGCTTTCGCGTTGAAAGAATTGACCGCTGCCACAGAGGCCAGGATCATCGCCCTCGTGCAGCAAGCGGTGGGCTGATTTAGACACATAGCACGACATTTCTCAAGGCGACAGCTCACTTACTTTTGGCAGTTCTTCGGAGGATCAAAACATGAATGGTATGAACCCCAAGGTTGACTTTTTCTTTCGCAAGGCAGAGCAATGGCAGGCAGAATATGAGGCGCTGAGACGGATCATTCTGGATTGTCAACTGACCGAAGAGTTGAAGTGGGGCTGCCCGTGTTACACGATTGAGGGCAGCAACATCGTCCTGATCCACGGATTCAAGGAATACTGCGCGCTGCTGTTTATGAAGGGTGCCTTGTTTCAGGATCCCAATGGCATTCTAATCCAACAAACGAAGAATGTGCAGTCAGCGCGCCAGATTCGATTCACCAGTGCTCAACAAATCCTTGAGATGGAACCCGTCTTGAAAGCCTATATTCAAGAAGCCATTGCCGTGGAAGAGGCCGGCTTGGAAGTGGAGTTTAAGGAGACCGAAGAATTCGCAGTTCCAGAAGAGTTGATCAACAAGCTGGAGGAAGTTCCTGGCTTCCAAGACGCTTTTGAGGCATTGACCCCCGGACGGCAAAGGGGATACATCCTCTATTTTTCCGCCCCCAAACAATCCAAGACCCGGTACGCACGGATTGATAAATACATCCCGAAAATCATCGAGGGCAAGGGATTGAATGATCGATAATTCGACAAAGTCGCTCAACCAACCACGCAATGAAGAGTAGATCAGAGGATAAGATGAAAAGGAATCCATCATGGCCAAGAATGCTGCAACGAAGACGCCAAAGCCTGCCAGGGCGGCGAAGGAATTTGACGACAGCGTTGGCGTCACCGCGCTGATTGTTGCACTGACCCATCCGATGACGCCTGCAATCCAGGCCATTCGTGAAACGATTATGGGGGCCGATCCGGCGATTACCGAGGGTGTAAAATGGAAATCCCCCAGTTTTTATTGCCACGGCTGGTTTGCCACCCTGGGTCTCCGAAAACCAGACAGGGTTGAAATCGTCCTTCACCACGGCGCAAAGGTGCGTCAAGACGCTGCACTTCAAGGAACGATCACGGATGCAGGGAACCTATTGGTCTGGGTATCGTTTGATCGGGCCATTATCACCGTTTCTGTGCATAGCGATTTCGAGACAATGCGTGCGAATTTGGGAAGCATCATCGAGCAATGGGCGGTCTATCAAAAAATTCTGGCTGAAGAAACACTTGATGGCGAAACCTGAGCTTCTGATTGGCCGCAAGAAGAGAATCAGAATTAGCCATCATGATGTGCAACATACGGCGCAACGCTGCGTAATGATCCAGGTGAAGTTTGAGGAATAGCCGATCATCTACCCAGGAGAAAACTCTGATGAAAGCAATGGTTCTCTACGATTCGCAGTTTGGCAACACCGCGCGGATCGCCCGCGCCATCGCCGATGGCTTGGGCCGCACACTTGAAGGCGACGAAACCGTCGGTCTGCATCGCATCAGCGAAGCAAACCCCGATCACCTGAGCGGACTCGACCTGCTCATCGTCGGCTCTCCCACTCAGAAATTCCGCCCCCTGCCAACCACCACAGCTTTTCTAAAACGCCTCCCCCAAAATGGACTGAAGGGCATCAAAGTTGCGGCCTTCGATACCCGAATCACCGAGGAGGAAGTCCACGCCCACGGCGTTCTTTCCAAGATGGTGGACATCTTCGGCTACGCCGCTGATCCCATTTCTGACAGACTTGGGAAAAAGGGCGGGGAAGTGGTGATGCCCCCAGAGGGATTCACCGTCACAGGCACGGAGGGTCCGCTGACGGAGGGAGAACTTGACCGGGCAGCCGCGTGGGCGCGTCAGATTCTCGCCAAGGTCAAACAGTAACTTGCGGTTTTGGCTTTTGGTAAAAACATAAAGGAAAACCAATCTTGAAGGCAATTATCTGTGAACAATATGGCTCCCCCGATCTTCTCCGGTTTGAGGAGGTGGAAAAACCCGCGCCCAAGCAAAATGAGGTTCTGGTGAAGGTCCACGCGGCCTCGCTCAACGCCTATGATTGGCATATCCTGACCGCCGACATCTTCCTGGTGCGGCTGATGGGCGGCGGATTTCTTCGACCCAAGAACAAGATTCCCGGCGCGGACATCGCCGGGACGGTGGAAGCTGTGGGCGGCCATGTCACCCAGTTCAAGCCGGGCGACGCGGTGTATGGGGATCTTGCCGGACACACAAGTGGCAGTTTTGCCGAATATGCCTCTGTACCCGAACGGGCTTTGGCCGCCAAACCGGTCAACCTCTCGTTTGAGGAAGCCGCGGCCGTGCCCATGGCCGCGGTCACGGCCTTGCAAGGTCTGCGGGATGTGGGACAGATTCAGCCGGGCAAAAAGGTGTTGATCAATGGGGCGTCCGGCGGGGTGGGGACTTTTGCGGTGCAGATCGCCAAAACCTTCGGCGCTGACGTCACAGCCGTGTGCAGCACCCGGAATATGGCGCAGGCCCGGACCCTGGGGGCCGATCACGTCATCGACTACACAAAAGAGGACTTCACCCAAAATGGCCAACAATACGACCTGATCCTGGCCGCCAACGGTTTTCATCCCCTTGCGGCCTACAAGCGCGCCCTGGCTCCCAAGGGCATCTACGTCATGGCCGGCGGGACAATGGCCCAGATCTTCCAGGCCACGCTGCTGGGATCGTGGATGTCACGGGGCGGGGAGAAGAAGATGGGAAACGTTTCGGCGAAAATGACCCAAGCTGATTTGAACACCCTGACGGAACTGCTGGAAAGCGGCAAGGTCGTGCCCGTCATCGACAAACGATACCCATTGGCGGAGACGCCCGCAGCCCTCCGCTATCTGGGGCAAGGACACGCCCGGGGGAAAGTCGTCATCACGGTGGCGTAGAGTCGCAGGGTCGCCCGGACCGCCGGTCAGAAATGGTGTAATCGTTCCCCCCCCGCCCCCGGCCCCCAATTCTGGGGGAGGTGCTGGACAGTTCTCCCCAAAGTTGGGGGTCAGGGGGCGGGGGATAAACGATTACGCCTGATTCTATACTGGGTTCACAGGGAGAGTGCATAGGTATGGAAACCAGAGAAACACTCCTCGATCAATTGAATGAGACTGTCTCACAGCTGCTTGATCTTTACCACACCATGCCAGTCCCCAATACACCAGATGTCTATACAGACTGGACAGTCAAAGATGTTTTGGGGCACATTGTTTTCTGGCATGAGAGCTTTGCCAGAAATGTTCGCGACCTCGTCAATGGCATCAAGCCAACACCCCTGAAAGGGAAATATAGCGACCTGAATCAACGCTGTTTTGATGAAATGCGAACGCAGACAATGGAAAACGTAATGGAAAGATTAGAAATTGCGCACAAAATGATTCAAGAGAATATTCTTGACGCCAAACTTGGATTCATCCCCTACAAGAAAGGCTCAAGGAGCTATACGCCCGAAGAACACCTTGATATGGTCAACAAACATATCAAGGAGCATTTGACCGATATTAAAAAGGCATGCCAAAAGACCGTATAACCGGATCCGCTTGGCTGATAATTCGCTCACCCAATTTGCATCCAGGAAAACAGAATGCCAAAACCTACAACCAAAAACCAACTCATCGAAACAGCACAGACTGAACGCGCTGCGCTGGAACAACTGCTGGCGGAATTGACCCCTGAACAGATGACCCAGCCCAATGTGGTCGGCGACTGGTCCGCAAAGGATGTACTCGCTCATCTCATCGAGTGGGAGCAAATGGTCATGCACTGGTACGAAACGGGGGCGAGGGGAGAGACCCCGTCTGTGCCATCGGCAGACTATAACTGGGGGAAATTACCACAACTGAATCACAGCATCTATCTCAAACATCGAGACAAACCCCTTCCTCAGATTATGGACAGCTTCAAGGCTTCGTACACAGAGATGATGAATACTGTTGAAGCGATTCCCGAATCGGAACTGTTTACACGCAAAATTTACAAATGGGCGAATAACAATCCCCTGGCCGCCTATTTCATCTCTGCCACAAGCAGTCATTATCGTTGGGCAAGAACTGAATTGCGCAAAGGGTTCAAGCGTAGCAAATAGGTGCGTCATATTTGAGCGGCTTTGGGTTATGGCTCAATCGGGTTTCATGGGATGAACGTCCCCGGCACTCGCCAAAACGGGTTTCATGTTCGAGGCTTTTGGTGGCGAATGCCGGGGACGTGGTTTGCCTCCCTGAGATCCCAAAGAAGCTGGGTCATTTGCCGACCCGTCTACCCTTGGAGCAGCCGTTGTTAAAAGCTACGCGTGGACTCAGCCTGTGGATATGATTTGGAAAAGAGCGGAACAGTATGGTTGCCCAGGGTAAACCACACCTGTCAATTCAAGAGGTCGGGGCGTGGCTGGCCGGAAACTATGCGGGCGTCGTGTCAGATCTGACGCCCTTGGGTGGCGGCTTTTGGTCGTCCGCCTACGCATACCGGGTCGGCAAGCATGAATTCGTGCTGCGCCTCAGCGACATGCGGGAAGGCTTCGAGATCGACCGGGCCGCCATGCGCTTCACCTCACCGGCCATTCCCGTGCCGGAGATCGTGGAGATCGGCACGGCCTTTGACCGCCATTTCGCCATCTCCCGTCGTCACTACGGCCGCTTTATCGAAGAAGCCCCGGCGTCAGATTCGGCGGCGGTCACGCAGACGTTGGCGACCCTCTTGCGCGCCCTGCGCACCCAAACGCCAGCCCGTGGCTGTGACGTGAACTGGTACGATCCCGAACCATCCACAGGCATGACCTGGCGCGCCTGGCTGCGGTCGGGCCTTGTGGACAGCCCGGATCGGACCGTGCATGGCTGGCGGGCAAAGCTGGCCGCCGATCCCCGCATGGACCGGTTGTTCCAAACGTGCGAAGAACGCATTGAAGCCCTGCTCCCCACTTGTCCAGAGCGGCGTGACCTGATTCATGGCGATCTGCTCCATCAAAATGTGCTGGTCTCGGACGATGCCCGGCGGGTGACGGCCATCTTTTCGTGGAAATGTTCGGCCCTGGGTGACTTCCTCTTCGATGTGGCGTGGTGTACCTTTTGGAGTCCCTGGCATCCCGCCATCGACCCCGCGGATCTGTGGCAGCGCACTCTCACCGCGCCCGACCTGAGCGAGGATGACCGCCGGGATGCCCCCCTGCGCCACCACTGCTACGAACTCCAGATCGCCGCCTCCCATTTTGGCTGGAACGTCTGGACCGGCAACGATCAAGCGTTGGTTCGCCTGGCCGCCGAGACGGATCGCCTTCTCGATCGGGGGCCTTTGCCCGCATAGTCAATCGCAGGTCGTCAAGGATTGGCGTCGTTTTGGAAAGGACAGTTGAAAATGACCGAGATTTTGTTGTTCCACCACGCCCAAGGGCTGACCCCAGGCGTCATCGCCTTCGCGGACACCCTGCGCAGTGCCGGGCACATTGTCCACACGCCGGATCTGTTCGAGGGCCGCACCTTCGACAGCATCGAGGCGGGCATGGGCTTTGTCAGAGAGATTGGATTTGGCGAGGTGATGGCCCGGGGCGCGCAAGCCGCGGCGGATCTGCCTGCCGAGCTGGTCTACGCCGGTTTCTCCCTGGGCGTGGTCCCGGCGCAGATGCTGGCCCAGACCCGGGCCGGGGCGCGGGGGGCGATCCTCTGCTATGCCTGTGTGCCGGTCGCCGAGTTTGGATCGGCCTGGCCGGAGGATGTGCCCGTGCAGATTCACGGCATGGACGCCGACCCCTACTTTGTGGACGAAGGCGACATCGATGCCGCCCGCGCCTTGGTCGCAGAGGCCGAGGACGCCGAACTCTTCCTCTACCCCGGGGATCAGCACTACTTTGCCGACAGTTCCCTGCCTTCGTATGATGCCCAGGCGTCGGCGCTCCTGACCCAGCGGGTACTCGATTTTCTCGCTGACCGATAATGAAGCGTACCAACCATTGCAAAGGAGACACAAATGGCACAGCAACCCCAATCGACCCTGGACGTGATCTATGAAAACTGGCGCGGCTATCAAGAAAAACTGCGGAACGCCATCGCCCCGCTGACGGCTGACCAACTCATGCTGCAACCTGCCCCACACATGTGGCCCCTGGGCCAAATTTTGCAGCACATCATCGCGGTCCGGGAAGGGTGGTTCAGCGGCACCCTCCAGGATGAAAATGAAATAATGAGCGCGTACATGGCCTGGGGCCGGCGGGACTCCCCCCCACGCAGCGGGGCGGAACTGGCCAAGGGCCTGGACGAGACCTGGGCGTTCATCGAGAGCCGCTTGCAGCGCTGGACGCCCGAGGACTGCGCCCAGACCTTCCCGGATGAGTGGGAGGGCCAGGTGTACGAGCTATCCCGCAGTTGGGTGATCTACCACGTGCTGGAACACGATCTGCACCACGGCGGCGAAGTTTCGCTGATCCTTGGCATGAACGGTCTGCCAACCCTCGATCTTTGAGCCGCTGATCGGCGGCCCAATTCGTGCAATTCGTGGCCAAAATCAGGCAGACCGAGCAATTTTTCGCCCTCTGAACGCAAGGAGTTCGTCCATGTCAAGCAAACAATTCTGGATCGGTGTCGTCTCCCGTGCCCATGTTCAAATTGGGGTGAGCGGCGGGTTTGTGCAACTCAACCACGGTAAGCGCGCCCCGTTGCAAAAGCTGCACGCCGGGGATGGCTTTGTCTACTATTCCCCCAAGACCAGTTTCCCCGCCGGCGACCCCTGCCAAGCCTTCACCGCCATCGGCCGTGTGAAAAGCGCAGAAATCTACCAGGCCGATATGGGCGATGACTTCCATCCCTATCGGGTTGACGTGCAATACCTCGACGCCCAAGAGTCCCCTATCCGCCCCCTGCTCAACGGTCTGTCCTTTATCAAAGACAAGACCCACTGGGGAGCCGCCTTTCGGTTTGGCCACCTGAAAGTGCCCGCCCAGGATTTCAAGATCATCGCCGAGGCGATGGGCTGCGACTTCGAGCGCGACTTTGGCGGTTGAGGCCAGATGCCGATGTCTACTGAAAGAGGAACCTTCCCACTTCACAGAAAGCACAGCCCATGACAACCGACCACGAAAACCCCCTCATCACCGCCCGCCGGGAGCGCACCCGTTGGTTTTTGGCCGACCGCTTTGGCCTGTTCATCCACTGGGGGCTGTATGCCATCCCCGCCCGGGGGGAGTGGGTCCGCAGCATCGAGCAGATCAGCAACGAGGCGTATCAGCCCTACTTTGACGAGTTCAACCCCACCAATTTTGAGCCAAAACGCTGGGCGCGCATGGCCAAGCACGCGGGTATGAAGTACGCCGTCCTCACGGCCAAGCACCATGACGGATTCTGTCTCTTCGACAGCCAGTTGACCGACTATAAATCCACCAACACCCCGGCCGGCCGGGACTTTGTGCGGGAATATGTGGACGCTTTCCGGGCCGAGGGGCTGAAGGTGGGCCTCTACTATTCCCTGATCGACTGGCATCACCCCGACTACCCGGCCTACGGCGACCGCGTCCACCCCATGCGGGCGGACCCGGCCTATGAGGGCAAGTCCCACAACTTCCCCGCCTATCTGGACTATATGCACGGCCAGGTGGCCGAACTGCTCACCAACTATGGCAAGATCGACATCGTGTGGTTCGATTTCTCCTACGACGATATGATGGGCGAGACCTGGCGGGCCACGGAGTTGGTGCAAACCATGCGCGCCCTGCAACCCCACATCCTGATGGACAATCGCCTGGGGGCCAGCGGCGAGGGCAATGATCGCTTTGGGACCAGTAATCCCACCATCTACGCCGGGGACTTCGCCTGCCCGGAGCAGATCATCCCCGCCGCCGGTCTGGTGGACGAGGCCGGGCAGTCCATCCCCTGGGAAGCCTGCCTGACCCTGAACAACCACTGGGGCTACTGTGCCGCGGACCGGGACTACAAATCTCCCCGGCAGGTGGTGCGCGCCCTGGTGGAGTGCGTCAGCAAAAACGGCAACATGCTGCTCAACGTGGGCCCCAACGCCAAGGGCGAGATCCCCCTGGAGAGCGAGCAGGTTCTGGCCGACGTCGGCGCGTGGATGGCGCAGAACGGGGCCAGCCTCTACGCCTGCGGACGGGCAGACCTGCCCAAGCCCGAATGGGGACGCTACACCCAGCAGGGCAACCGGCTCTACGCCCACATCTACGAGCGGGGGATCGGCCCGATCAACTTCCGCGGACTGAGCGGCAAGATCAAATCCGCCCGCCTACTGGCCGACGGCTCCGAGCTGGAGTTGGATCGATCCTTCATGACCGCGGACTATCCCGATGACGCGTTTATCAACTTTCCGACTTCTCGGTTGCCGGATGAGATCGACACGGTGATTGAGTTGGTGTTGATCTGACGTGATTGTCGTAGGGGTTTGCATCACAATGCGGCCCTGATGCTACCCCCCGCCGCGACCAGACGCTGCCGAGCCTCCGCCGGGGAGATGCCGGTCAGGTGGACCAGGATTGCGCTCTTGGCCTGGTTGTCGCAGGCATCCAACAGGGCCTGGGCTTGATCCGAGGATAAGTCGCAGGCCAATTCGACCATGCGCCGCGCCCGCACCCGCAGCTTGGCGTTGTTGGTCTGCATATCCACCATGAGGTTGCTGTAGGTCTTGCCCAGGCGGATCATGACGCCCGTGGAGATCATATTGAGAACCATCTTCTGGGCTGTCCCCGACTTGAGCCGGGTGGAGCCGATCAGCACCTCCGGCCCCACCACCGGGGCGATGGGAATATCCACCAACTCGGCCATGGGTGACGGGTGCGCGCAGGCCAGGCTGACCAGCAGACAGCCCCGGCACCGCCCCTCGGTCAACCCGCCCAGCACATAGGGGGTGCGCCCGCTGGCCGCCAACCCCACCACGCTGTCCAACGGTCCGGCATCCAGCCCGGCGACCGCCCGCTCTCCCTCTGCCCGATCATCTTCCACCCCCTCGAACGAACGCACGAGCGCCTGGGGCCCGCCTGCGATCAGGCCCACCACCTGTCCCGGTTTCGTGTTGAAGGTGGGCGGGCATTCGGACGCGTCCAGCACGCCCAGGCGGCCGGATGTGCCCGCGCCGATGTAGATCAGCCGCCCGCCCTGGGCCATGCGCTGGGCGATGGCGTCGATGGCCTGGGCGATGGCGGGTAACTGGGTGGCGACCGCGGAGGCCACCCGGCTGTCCTCGGCGTTGATCAGGCGCACCATGTCCAAGGTGGGCAGGATGTCGATGTCCAGGGTGGCTGGGTTGCGCAGTTCGGTGACGATGCGGGGCAGGACGGGGTCAACCATGTTGGGCTCCTTGAGCGGTTGTGGCGAGGACGGCGGCAATGGCCGCATGAAGTCGGCGGCGGAAGGCCATGATGCCAGCCGGGTCCCGACCGCCATAGACCCGATTGGTCAGCAACACCACCAGCAACTGCGCGTCCGGGTCGATCCACAGGGAGGTGCCGGTGAACCCCGTGTGGCCGAAACTTTCCGGCCCCCAGGTGGCGACAATGGATGTGGGGTCGTGCCCTTGACGCAGCCAGGCCAGCCCCCGCTCGATGCCGTCCTGGTGCGCTTGGGCTTGGGTCATGGTGCCCACGGTGGCTTGGGAAAGGATGGATCGATCTGAATTGGGAAAATCGGGACGACGGGGCAAAAACATGCGGCCCAGGGCGGCCACATCCTCGGCGGTGCTGAAGAGACCGGCATGGCCCGCCACCCCGCCCAGGCTGGCGGCGTTTTCGTCGTGAACCTCGCCCACGCAACGGCGTTTGCGCCAGGCACACACCTCCGTTTGCGCGATCTCCTGGGCCGAGAAGCCGTTGGGCATGGGGTTGAAGGCGGTGCGGGTCAGGCCCAAAGGCCCAAAGACGGCCTGGGCCAAATAGCTCTCTAAGGGCATGTCTGCCAGCCGGGCCACAGCCTCGCCCAGCAAGATCAAGCCCAAATCGCTGTAGACCAGGCGTTTGCCGGTTGGATAGGCAAAGGGCGTGTCGGCCCAAATGGCGCTGACGCGGGCGGACCGGGCTTCGGGCGACACCTGATCCGGCGTGGGCACAGGATCGTGCTGGGGGCCTTGCCGGAAGAGAGGTGTCCAGCCGGGCAGACCGCTGGTGTGGGTGAGGAGACGACGAAAGGTGATGTCGCCCGCATCCACGGATTGGCCGACAAAGGCCGGGTCCGGCAGAATGGGCTGGTGGGTGAGGGGATCTTCGGTGACGCCAATCGGACGCACACCGGCGAATTCGGGCAAGACCCGAACTACCGGGGTTTCCAGTGTCACGCGTCCGGCCTCCACCAGGGTCATGAAGGCCGTGGCGGTGAAAAGTTTGGTCAGGGAAGCTAAATCGAAGAGATCGACTGGGCGGGTGGGGCGCAGACACGGCCCAGGGTCCAAGCAGCCATAGGCCCGATGGATCAGCCGTTCGCCGCCGCGCTCCACCAAAAGGGTGGCGGCGGGAAAGACCGTGCCCACACCTTCTTGCATAACAGCATGGATTGTGTCCCATCCGGGCGGCGGTCGAAACATTGGGATTTCTCCTGACCTAGACAGGTCGGCGTAAATAACTTGGGGAAATCTTACGCTCGTAGCCGGTCCGTGACCGGCGGGTTGACGAATGGATCGCCCGGACATCCTGTGTCGACCCGCCAGGTCACGGACCTGGCTAGAGCAGCGCTCTTTTAGACGCTCTCCAGAACCTGGCGCATCAGGCCCAGATAGTTCTCCCCCGGCGTGATCTGCCCCAGGGGGACGGTCCGACGAGCGCCGGTGCAGGAGGGTAGGTTGCCCGGTCGCCCGTGGATGGCTTCGTAGCCCATAATGGCAAAGGCCAAAGCCTCTTTGGCCTTGCTGGAGAAGCCCAGATCTTCCTGGCGCAGCACGGGCGTGGGGGCGAGTTGGGTGCGCAGCATCTGCATGAGCACGGGATTGTAGCCGCCGCCGCCGCCCACGATCACCTGATCGATGGCAACTGGGGCAAAGTGTGCATAGGCCTGGGCAATGCTCACCGCGGTGAAGGCGGTTGCCGTGGCAATGATGTCGGTCGGGGACATGCCCAAGGCCACGCCTTTTTCCCACACTTGCTGACCATACTGATCCCCAAAAAGCTCCCGTCCCGTGGTCTTGGGCGGACGCAGGCTAAAGTAGGGATGGGTCATCAGTTCGGCCACGAGAGATTCGTTCACGCTGCCCTGGGCGGCCAGCTTGCCTTCGGCGTCGTATTGCTGTCTGCCATCCGTGGCCCGATGGGTGACGTAGTCCATGATCATGTTGCCCGGCCCGGTGTCAAAGGCCAGGGCGGGTTCGCCATCCTTGGGCAAAATGGTGACGTTGCCGATGCCGCCGATGTTTTGCAGGGCCCGGGTCAGGCTGGGGCTGAAGTAGAGCAGCAGATCAGGGTAACTGACCATAGGCGCACCCTGGCCGCCCGCGGCCACATCCCGCGAGCGTAGATCCGAGATGGTGGTGACGCCCGTGCGCTCGGCAATGACGGCCCCGGTCCCCAATTGCAGGGTCGAGTCCACTTGGCCATCAGCGCTCACCGCATGCCAGAGGGTCTGGCCGTGGGAAACGATCAGATCTACCTGGGCCATGTCCAGGTTGGCCGCCGCCGCCGCTTTGTGCGCAACTGCCCCAAAGGCCTCGCCGATGGCAAAGTTTAGCTCGCAGATCTCGTCCACAGAGCTGGTTTCTGGGCGAAAGTTGCGCAGGATGACTTCCCGCAGGGCCGGCGTGTAGGTCTGGCTGGTGAAGGCCAGGGTCTCCACGGTGAGGGTGGGTGGTGCCCCCTGGATTTTTGCCACAACGGCGTCTATGCAATCCACCGACGTGCCGGACATGAGACCGATAATGATCATTGCACTGCCTCCTTGCCTAATTTGCGGCATTCGCCTGCTCGACATAAAATGAAACCATGAATAAACTCACGATTCACCCACTTGCCCAAGACGACATCCCCGGTTGTGCCCGCTTGATGGCCGACACCCCACTCTGGGTCCGCTACGGCGTCACCCTCGCCAGCGCCCAAGCCCGCCTGGAAAGCGGACTGGCCGCAGGGGCTACCATCTTCGTGGCCGATTATGACGGTCCGGTGGCCGGTTTTGTCTGGTGTATCGAACGGGGGGCCTTTGCCCGCAGCGGATATATCTCGCTGATCGGCGTGCGTCCTGGGCTGACCGGCGGTGGTGTGGGCGCTGGGCTGCTGGCCCATGCCGAGGCGTTCCTTGGCCGCACCAGCCCGGACGTCTTCCTGACCGTCTCTGATTTCAACCAGGACGCCCAGCGCTTCTACCAAAAGCATGGCTATGCCCAGGTCGGCGCGCTGCCCGACTATGTGATCAGCGGCGTCACGGAGCTGATCTACTGGAAACGGCTTGGGGTCAGCAACCCTACAGGGAGCGCAGCCGGGGATCCAGAACATCCCGCAGGCCATCCCCCAAAAGATTGAAGCCCAGGACGCACAACATGATGGCCAGCCCAGGGAAAACCGTCATCCAGGGGGCCAGTTCCATCAGGGATCGGCTCTCGCTCAACATGTTGCCCCAGGAGGGTTGGGGCGGTTGTGCGCCCAGCCCCAGGAAACTCAGTCCAGCTTCGGTCAAAATCGCCCAGGAGAGGGCCAAACTGAGCTGCACGATCAACGGAGCGGTGATGTTGGGCAAGACGTGCCGTCCCAGGATACGCACGTTGCGGGCGCCGATGGAGCGGGCCGCGGTGACATATTCCGTGGCTTTGACGGACAACGTCGGTCCCCGGGCCACCCGGGCGAAAATGGGTGTGTAGACGATAGCAATGGCCAGGATGGTGTTCCCCGCGTTGGCACCCAGGGCGGCCACGATGGCCAGGGCCAGCAAAATGGCTGGGAACGCGAAAAATATATCCATGGTTCGCATGACGATGTTGTCGAATCGCCCCCCCACGTACCCCGCACTGGCCCCCAACAGAATGCCAGCCAGCCCCGCCGCCGCCACGGAGAACAAGGCGACCTTCAACGAATTGGTGGCCCCTCGCAACACACGGCTGAAGATATCCCGCCCAAATTCGTCAGTTCCCATCAGATATTGGCTGCTGGGGGGCTGCATGCGATCCTTCACATGCTGTTCGATGGGCGAATAGGGCAGGAGCGAAAAGACGCCCAATACGGCGGCCGTCAAGTAGATCACAATGAGGATCATCCCCACCATGCCACTGCGATTGCGCAATAAACGCACGAGCAGAGAGTTTTTCATGGGCTATTCTTCGTACCGGATACGCGGGTCAACCTGGGCGTAGGTCAGGTCAACCAGCAGGTTGATCAGGACAAAATTGAGGGCGATAAACAGGATCGTGCCCTGGACCACGGCATAATCCCGCTGATTGATGCCGTTGAGCAGCAGCCGTCCGATGCCCGGCAGGGCAAAGACCTCTTCCACAATCACCGCGCCCCCCAACAAATAGCCAAACTCCACGCCGACAATCGTAATCACCGGAATCAGTGCATTGGGTAGGCAGTGTTTGACGATCACCCACAGCTCGGCCACGCCTTTGCTGCGGGCGGTGCGCACATAGTCCTGGCGCATCACCTCCAGCATGGCCGAGCGCGTGGTGCGCATGACCGAGGCCGTAAAGGCAAAGCCCAGGGTGATGGCCGGAAAGAGCAGTTGGGTTAGGTTGCGCAGGGGATCCACGGTGAAGGCCACAAAGTCGCCCGAGTTGGGCATGATGCCGAAGTAGCTGGACAGGATCAGGATGAAGAGAGTCCCCAGCCAGAAATTGGGCAAGGCCAGACCGACCAAAGCGAAGAGCCGTCCAAATATGTCGATGGCGGAATCGTTCTTGATGGCGGAGAGTACGCCAATGGGGATGCCCAGAACCAGCGCGATGATGAGAGAAAAGAGGGTCAATTCCAGGGTGACCGGGAAGCGGCTCAGGATCTCGGTCAGCACGGGCTGACCGCTGCGCACAGAATAGCCCAGATCCCCGCGCAGCGCGGAGAGGATCCAACGCACATACTGCTCGTGCAATGGACGGTCAAGCCCAAAATAGGCGCGCAACGCGGCCGCCTGGGTCTCGGTCAACTTGTACGTCGTCCCGATCATGGCGCTGATGGTGTCCCCGGGGATCAGGTGGATCACCACGAAGACGACCAGGGAGACCCCCAGCAGGGTGGGCACCAGAGCGAGAAGTCGTTTGGTCAGAAAGGTTTGCATGGCCTGTCAAGCCTTGAAAGGGTGCACGGGTGGCGAGAGCGGTTCGCTCTCGCCACCCGTGGGGTTGCAGGGGTCTGGGGACTAGACCGTTATTTGTTCAGCCAGACGTCTCGCAGGAATTGCATGGAGCCATTGGGCATGGGGGTGAAGTCCTCGACGTAGGGTTGCATGATGCGATATTCAAACCCCACGTAGAGCCAGACCCAGGGCGATTCCTCGGCCAGGGTGGTCTGCACCTGGGCGTAGATGGCCTTGCGCTCGGCAAGGTCCGTGGTGATCTTGCCTTGATCCAGCAGGGCATCCAGTTCCGGGCTGTTATAGGCGGCCACGGTGTTGAGATTGCCCGTGCTGTGCCAGTAGCGGTAGAACATGATGTCCGGATCCGGGTTGCCGCCGTTTAGGGCGACGACCGCATCGAAATCAGCCTTGAGCCAGCGGTCCACATAGACGCCAAGTTCCAGGGTCTCGATTTCGGTCTCGATGCCGATTTCCGCCAGTTGGGCCTGGATGCTCTGGGCCTCGTTGACAGCGGTCGGCGGTTCGTCCGCGGCAGCCATGATCTTGAAGCTGATCCCGGTTGACATGCCGGCGTCGGCCAGGAGTTGCTTGGCCTTTTCTATATCTTTCTGATAGCAGAACAGATTGTCCAGAGGGGTTTGATAGAAGGGCGATGTGGCCGGCCCGGTGACCTGGCCTTCGCCCAGAGAAGCGGTGTCCAAGACTTCCTGCCGATTGATGGCGCAGGAGATCGCTTGGCGCACACGCACGTCATCAAAGGGGGCGCGGCTGCTGTTCAGTTGCAGGACATGATAGGCCAGGGCCGGCGTACGGAAGATGGTCAGCTCGTTCTCCCCACCGGCGGCCCGGACGGCCACCTTGGGATCGTTGACCAGGGCCCAATCGATGGTGCCCGCCCGCAGCCCAGCCAAGATCGAGCCTTCGTCGGGGAGGATGCGGATCTCCATACCGTCGATCTTGGGCAGACCCGGCAGCCAATAATCCGTGTTGGCGGCCAGGATCGTGACCTGATCCGGCTGCCAATCCACCAGCTTGAAGGGGCCAGTGCCGATTGTCACGCTGGCTGGATCTTCCGTGGCCACCACGTTGGCGTCCAAAATTGCCGAGTTGGGATTGGTCATGGCGGCCAAGATGGAGACGTTGGGCCGAGTGAGATTGAAGACGACCGTGGTGGCGTCCGGGGCCTCGATGGAGGTGATGTCGGTGAAGTAGGAACGTGCCGCCGACCCTGTCTCTTCGTTCAGGATGCGTTCGTAACTGAATTTGACGTCCGCGGAGGTCATGACATCACCGTTGTGGAATTTCACATCCGAGCGCAGCTGCATGGTCAACGCGGTGCCGTCGTCCGACCATGTCCAGCTTTCGGCCAGGCGTGGGACGATCTCCAAGTTCGCATCCAGGCCCAGCAGGGAATCGTAGATCAGCTCAAGCAGCCGGAAGGACGAAAATGCGGTCTGCTTGTGGGGATCCAAGCCTTTGGCATCCGCGGCTCGGGCCACGATCAGCGTGCCGCCGCCTTGGGGAGCGGCTTCTTCTGCCGGCATGGCGGTTGACATGGCCGCGTCGGCCGGCCCAGCGGCCTGTGGGGCTGCGGGCGCAACACATCCGGTGAACACAAATGTGAGCACCAGAAGAACAGCAAGCGCAATCGAACCTCTTTTGTGCATGGGAATCCTCCTTGGGTAATTGAATCAGGAACCAACAGGTGAATCAGTAGGTAGATATGGGAGATGGCTAGCGTCATTCGGGCGTGTTAAAAGCGGGATCTTGACTTGACTTGAATCGAGCAGAAGGCTCTATTCAAGTCCCTGCGCTGCGTGCTATGGGGGGCCCTCCTCTCTGCCGATAAGCTGGGCATGAAAAATGTATTTGTCCCCTCGATAGATCGAAACGGTGTACTCAAAAGGGCGTCCGCTTTGGGTTAGAGAAGTACGGCGGATTAGTAGGACAGGGGAGCCTCGGCTTAGACCGAGGAGGCGGAGGGGATAGGGTTCGCAGATCGTGGCTTCCATCTGTTGATAGGCCTGGCCGGGGATCAAGTCATAGGTTTGGGCCAAGACGTTGTACAGGGATTGGTGGCTAAGATCCACTTGGCTCAGAGATTCACAGCCGGGGAAGTGCAAATGGCAGGTTTCCAAAGCGAGGGGTACACCATCAACGATGCGCAGCCGTTCCAGCAGCATCACCTGTTCGTCCGCGTCCAAGCCAAGCGCCGCTGCCACCTCTGGTTGAGCCGGCACCAGTTCTTGCCGTAGCACCTGGCTCTCCACCCGTTTGCCCCGGGCGGACATATCCTGGGTGAAGCTGGTCACTGAGCCAAGGCGCTGCTCAATTTTGGGCTGGGCCACGAAGGTGCCTTTGCCCTGTTCGCGACGCAAGCGGCCCTCGTTCACCAGGGCCACAATCGCCTGGCGCACGGTCATGCGGCTGATGCCATGCTCGTTGCACAGATCCCGCTCCGAGGGGATCAGATCCCCCGGCTGCCACTCTCCAGAGTCGATCCGCTGCTGAAGAATCTCTTTGAGTTGATAGTAAATGGGTAAGGGTTGGCTTTTATCGATGCTGGTCATGTTTTTTATCCTGAAAACACGCAGATATTATAATGACTAGACCAGTGAAATCATAGCACGACCGTGTACACTTGTCAACAACGAATTTTCTGTCGGGGGTACCAGTATTCGGTTTTGCTGGGTGATAGACCGGGGGCGGGGGGACGGGGGAGTTCCTGCACCGATGCAGACGAGGGGCACAAGATCAGCGAGTTGGTGAATCCAGGTGGATGGTTTTACGCGGATGGCGGCGTTTTTGGTTCGGCCTCATAGAGAGATGCCGCTCAAATGTTCTGGTATTTTCCTGCTACACATCGTAAAAAACCTGTGCTATACTTCCCGCTTGTCACCACAGTATGATTGCGTATGCGGAAATCATTCCACATTCAGTTCCCGTTGCATCCATGCGGCTTGGGGAGATATGCAGAGTGATTCCGTACAGCAATGGTTAGCCCGCCGTTTTGTAATTGTACTCAGATTTGGAGATTTAGAGCCTATGAAATACCTACGTTACCCTGTATTAGTTGGCGGAGTTCTGAGTCTCGTCATGGGACTTGGATTTGCTTTCCAACTCCCCTTTGCCATCACGGCTTGGCCTTGGGCTGACGGCCGACTTTCCTATTTATTCATCGGCTCAATTCTAGCGGCCGTTAGCGTTGCCATTCTCTGGATTGGTTGGACAGAAGAATGGGGCGCGATCCCCGCCGGGGCGCTGAATATCCTGGTCATCGGGGTCACAACGACCGGATATTTCTTTTATTTGTCCGCCAACAATCGCCCCGAGTTAAGTAGTTATGGTTTTGCGGGGATTTTTGTGGTCATTACCAGCACGATAGTCTTTCTCTGGAGTCGGAAAATTCCGCTTGACGATAAACGCCCAACGCCTCAGCTAGTGCGTATCTCCTTCGGCGTTTTTATCGTTGCGTTGGTGTTGGCGGGCGGGGCAATGGTTTTGCGTCTTCCTATTTTCCCTTGGGAAGTGAAACCGGATTCGTCGGTGATTTTCGGTTGCATTTTTCTCGGCGATGCTTTCTACTTTCTATATGGTCTTTTGAAACCACGCTGGCATAACGCACTGGGACAGTTATTGAGTTTCCTGGCTTATGACCTCGTCTTGATTGGCCCGTTCGCACTACTCTTCAGAACGGTTAAACCCGAACATATGCCCAGCCTGATCGTTTACACAGTTGTTTTGGTTTACAGCGGCGGAATCTCAATCTACTTCCTATTCATCAATAAGCAGACCCGCATAGTGGCTACTTCATGAGCATTGGAAAGACAAATGATGTGGTCTATCAAACAAGCGGATGCTGGTGTCACAAACTGAAAGGAGCGGATTGTGCCAAGTAACGATTATCATTTTATCACCAACTGGCGGGTAAAAAGCTCCCGTGAAGCGATTATCGAAGTTTTGAGCGACCCACGTGACTTGGTCCGCTGGTGGCCCTCAGTTTATTTAGATGCACAAGAGCTAC
Source organism: Caldilineaceae bacterium (assembly GCA_018003515.1). Classification (GTDB taxonomy): domain Bacteria; phylum Chloroflexota; class Anaerolineae; order Caldilineales; family Caldilineaceae; genus JAGNDO01. Next base: position 51,884 of record JAGNDO010000005.1, on the reverse strand, counting down.
GGCCCGGCGATGCGCAAGGGCTGGGTCGAGTGATTGACTTGTCCACCAAGGGTTGGCTCCCTTATGGCTTGCATTGGCAGTTTGAGGTGACAGAGGCTGATCCAGCCACTCGCTTGCCCATCAAAGCCTCGGGTGATTTTGATGGGCAGGGGTATGGACCTTTGAACAGGATGGGGCATGGGTGAACGTGGTTGGCACGGGGCCGATGACCGGGAACTTGCCGGGCCAATTGGGCCAGCCTCTACGCCTGCGGCCGAGCGGACCTGCCCAAGCCCGAATGGGGACGCTACACCCAGCGGGGCAACCGGCTCTACGCCCACATCTACGAGCGGGGGATCGGCCCGATCAACTTCCGCGGGCTGAGCGGGAAGATCAAATCTGCGCGTCTGCTGGCCGACGGGTCCGAGTTGGAGTTGGATCGATCCTTTATGACCGCTGACTATCCCGATGATGCGTTTATTAACTTCCCGACTTCTCGGTTGCCGGATGAGATCGATACAGTGGTTGAGTTGGTGTTGGTCTGATGTGATTGTGCAGGAAAGGATGACGGCCCATTTGGAGCGGGTTTCGGGCCGGGTTTTGCAAAGGGAGCGCTCGAATGTTCTAATATTGGGTGTGCGTCAGAGTTTTTCAAAATGAGAAGCCGGTGGCATATTAGAGGAGTTGGCAAGGAAGCGAGGGTGGGAAGCAAGAAGAAGCCAGGGGGAGATTCAATGAAAACAGAACAGGTAGAGCAATGGCAGGAGCTGAGTGAAGAGATCCTGAGTGGGATACGGGATTGGCGAGTGGCACATAAGCGGGCGACGCTGAACGAGATTGAGGCGGCTTTGGATGAACGGCTGTGGCGATTGCGGGCGCGGATGCTGGCAGACGTGGCCGTGGCGAGCGAGGCGGTGGAAGGTGTAGGAGGCACGGCGGTGTGCCCGCACTGTGGAGCAGAGGCGCGGATGAAAGGGCAGAAACACAAGCGCCGATTGCAGACACAAGGGGGACGAGAGATCGTGCTGGAGCGCGAACACGGAGTCTGTCCGGCCTGCGGGGCCGGTTTTTTCCCCTCTGGATGAGGAGTTGGAATTGTTGGCAGGGAGCTTAACCCCTCGGCTGCACGAACAAATGGTGCGATTGGGGAGTTGGATCCCGTCATTTCGACAGGCGGCAGCGGTGCTGGAGGATTTTACGGGAACGTTTGCCTCGGAAGCCAGTGGTCGCCGATATACAGAACAGGCTGGGGCAGCCTATGTGGCGATAGAAGAAGCCACCGTAATTCAGATCGAGCGGGAATTACCGCCTGCGCCTGTGGGCGTAAAGAAATTGCAGATGAGCGTGGATGGGGTGATGGTGCCGTTGGTGGGGGGAGAATGGGCAGAGGTGAAGAACATGGTGATCGGCGAGATTGGTGAGCCGGTCGAGGAGCGGGGAGAGCGGGTGGTGCATGTGACAAATCTCTCCTATTTCTCCCGGCTCAGCACAGCCGAGCAGTTCCAGCGGCAGGCGTTGGCAGAGACTCATCGGCGTGGGGTGGAAAGTGCTCAGATGGTGGCAGCCGTCAATGATGGAGCCGAGTGGATTCAAGGCTTTGTCGACTATCATCGTCCTGACGCCGTCCGCATTCTTGATTTCCCCCATGCGGCCGGCTATGTCAGCCAAATCGGACAAGCCGGTATGGGGGCAGAAGAGAGCCACACCTGGCTGGCAGATCAATTGCACACCCTCAAACACGAAGGCATTGGGTCGGTGTTTGCCGAACTGGAGGCACAAGTGGCGCAGCATCCTGACCAAACTGATGCCTTACGCTACCTGGAGAAGCGCAAAAAGCAGATGGCCTACCCAGCGTTTCAGGCTGCGGGCTTGCCGATTGCCAGCGGCAGCATAGAAAGTGGGAACAAACTGGTGGTGGAGGTTCGCATGAAAGGCAGTGGCATGCACTGGGCGCGTGCCCATGTCGATCCTATGCTCGCCCTGCGTGATGTCGTCTGCAATGACCGCTGGGAGGAAGCCTGGCCGGCTATTGTCCACCAATTGCGCCGCCAAGCTCGTCGTCCCAAACCTACCCCCACCGCTCGGCCTGTGGATCCCTTGCCCGTTCTCACGCCCACTCCCCGGCCCATTCCCCAGCCCACTCCCCCAAAGGAGGCCCAGCCTGCCGTCCCGTCTACCCCGGCACCTCCCAAGGATCTACCCACCCCCGGACCCCGCCGTCCCGCGGCCAATCATCCCTGGCGACACTCGTTCATCGGCAACGACCGCCGCCTCTGACGTGAAATACTCTGACGCACACCCTCTAATATTTTCCTACTATACATCGCGAAAAATCTATGCTATGATTGGTAGCAAATAACCAATAGATTTTTTCGGAGATGACCTGTGATCCCACACCATTTGCGAAAAGAATCAAAAAATGGAGGCATAATCGGGCTGAACGAGAGCTTGGTTGTGTCTTTTTGTTTGGGTATGTTCAGAACTGGTGAAGGGGGCACAGAGAGGGTGTAGGATGTGTACGTTGAGCCGAGCTTTCTGCAAACTCTTGGAGGTAGATAGAACATGACTTACTTCCCGCGAACAGAAAAGGTTGCGATAATAGATCGACCGGAGATATCTAGGCGAAGTCAACAGACTCGCCAGAAGCTAGACCTTGGTGGAGGAGGCCGCGCTGTGAAGGTCACGCAAATTAGCCAACAAGACCTGCATGATCGTCGAATGAAGGCGGAAGCACCGAGCCCGTTGAGCTCACTTTCCCAAGAACTGGAATACGCGGCTTTGACAGCAGGGCATTCGCGGAAACTCGCTCCACAAGAGTTCATTGAGATATGTGAGGCTTCATTTCCTAGTGCAGGAAAGATACAAAATGAACAATGGTTGTTACTCAGAAATAGTACCTTTCCTTACTCGACCATAATCCCTGAAGAGCAGAGTGCCGTTAAGGACATTCAAGAGTCAATCTGGAAGCTAGTGGAGGCAGGGGATTTTGTAGTTACTATCTACTTGGTCTTGAAACTAAGAAAGAAAAGTGTTGAAGATGATAAAGGTGACGGGCCTACTCCAGGGATACAACTGGTAGTTATTAATAACCTGGAAGAGTTCAAAATTAATGCTAAAGGAGATGTTGCATTTGATGGCGGCATCATAGTGAAGGGCAACAGTCGAGTCTTTCTTGGCTCAGCCGAGAATGTTGGCGGTATGATTGCCAGACCTGAAGAGATTGAACTGTCGGCTCAATTTGAGCGACCTAACAGCGCCTACTATAAGACTGCCTATGCAGTACCGCAGCAAGTCCCCAAACAACTCGTCCTTTTTTCTAGCCAATTGCCTTACGTGCATCCAGATGCAACTCCCCTTATAGTTGAAAACCTAGCCCATGCAGACACTCCGATAGACACTGCCCGGATTGCCCATCTATTGGGAATGCTCGGCCCAACCGCCTCTCCTGCTGTGGAAGCGATTTCAGCTCAACTGGAGTCTTCTGATAATCCAGAAGACCTTCAAAGCACCTTTGTCGATGTTTTAGGTGACATCGGCAGCAATGAGGCAGTAGAGAGTCTGCTTAAGCGCGCTAATCTCGAACAATCTCATCGGGTTCAGAAATTAATCCTGTTAGCCTTGCTCAGAATACACTCTACCCAGGCGATAAGAGGTGTTTTTGAACATCTCGCATGCTTCAAACCCGATACTGTAGTCTTTGACCTTGTTGCACAACACGCCTCTGAGGACCTCGTTGCTCTTTTTCTTAGAAGAACTGGTAGTTGTCCCGGATCTTCCAGTCCGTATCATGTTGCTACATTCCTAAGTCGCCTAGATCCTCCGAAATATTCACGTGTGCTGCTCGATCAACTGCAAGTTAGGGGCGACGATGCCTTTAGAATCTTCATTCTTGCGACTATCAGGGCCCTTGGGAAAGAGTATTGGAGTCTCGACACCGCTCGAACCTTCTTGTCGTATCTGGAAGGTCTTCAGGATGATACCAACCAAGTGGTCTCAGCATGTGCTACTCAGTGCATATCTGAATTAATCCCCTCTAGTCAGACAATCGGGTCATTGAGTGCCCCGGATCTTAGAAATTCAAATGGGCCGCACAAGTCTGAGGTCGGCCCCGATTTTAGGAGAACAGAAATGGATCATGTTGACAATGTCAGACAAAAATCCAGTGGGGGTGCGGAGTCAAAACTCGAGCAGCCCATGAAGATCAGGGCTGGGGGGGATGTTGTTGGACCCGGTGCCCAACAGGCTAAGAATGGAGGCGTTATCGTAATAGGAGGAAACAATTCGGTGAACACTCAATACAAGCCTAAACCATGGGAACGGATTATTGCGTTGATTGCTGCACTCGCATGGGTCGGGTTGATTGGTTTCCTAGTGGTTCGAAACGAGCCTCTAGATCCAAACCTGACTGTTTTTGTGCGCATTATTCTAAGTGTTATGGCTGGTATTTTGGGGGCCGTGATTCCCGGTTTCCTTTCGGTTGACATAAAAAAATCAGGCCTTGCCATTCGTGCGGGTGGCGCACTCGCACTGTTCGTAATTTCTTACTTCTTCACCCCGACTGTTATCGTGTAGTATTGCTCATCCCGAGGTGCTGGTCATCACCTGCGCTAACTATTGAGTGTAGGCACGCCAATCCAAAGGCTGGGCAGCGCCATCGCGATCGGTGTTTTATTCCGCTTGACTGTTGGTTGCGGCGGCACGGTTCGCCATGGTGGGCGGCGGGCTTTGTTTCGGGTCGCGAGCTGTCAGGGCGCGGTCTTACCTTAGCTTCCACCTCGCGACGGTTGTGCTGGTGCGTTCAGAGAGCACAAGAGATCTACCAAGCGTTGTCGCAGGTGAAGGGGTGGTCGTAAGGTAGCTTTGACAAAGCGCGGCGCGGTTAAAGGAGTTACGTCTATAGCTCCTGAGCCATTTACGTAACTCTCGCCAGCGCGATACAAACCGTGACCTGCTCACACAACCAGGAGGTGTTGCATGTTAGTCTCGTCGCCTCATCGTTGCCCCTTCTCTGAGGCACAACCGAGCGCAACACAGCCGCCCTCGGTAAATGGTATTTGCCAGGGTTCTCAGCTACATTTCGCTGTAACCCCATTCTGTAGATCGCCGCCACCGTTTGTGTCTATACCAAATCCACGATCTTGCAGAGTACCATAGCTCACAATACATTCAGTCTGGAGGCAAAAAATGGCGCTTACCTATGCACAATTCCTGTATGCTATTGCGCGTGCGGAGCCAACGAAGCCAGTTGCTTTGCCAGAGGTTACTCCAGAGGAATTGGATGACCTGTCTGACGCTCTACACGGCAGCCTCACCTTTCGTCGATTCGAAGGCCAGATCGGAGAAGGTCTACGCATCAATCGGGCCATCCGTCTTAGCGCAAAGTCACAGGCCTTCCTCAACCGTAACATTCAGGCATTCCAACAACGCCTGTCGCGCGGAGAAATCCGCATCGTCAAGGGGCCTGGCGGCACTAAAATTGTAGCCGGTGCTGAGGGTGACAAAACTGAAGCACTTGGAACGAAGAGTAACCCATGCACATGGTATTGGAAGCTGAAACATTACTGGTGGGGTGTGCGATTGGGCCTTAACCATTGTGCAGTCGAATGGCTTTCTAGTGGAGCCTCCGCGGCTGCGGCTGCTGTGGCGGCCTTCGGGATATCTTCCTGGATCAGTGCGATCCTAGTGGTTGCAGCTTCTGTACTCAAGGCGTTCGATAGGGGTTGCGGTGTTCGTCTCTACATCACCTGGGCTGGTGTTTGGTGGGTTGGGCCACGGCCTAAAAACAGCGATCACTGCTAGGCGCAGAGCGTAACCACCTGACCGATCTGAACCGTAGCCAGAGTTGATGAAACCGTGACTTCATCAACTCTGGTCAATCAGTGGGCTGGTGGTGTGGCAGCCAGGGCGGGGCCAAACACTGGTTCCAGCTGACGGTTGCGCCGGTTCGTTCTGTGGGCGTGCGAGTCACGGAGGCGCAGCCGCAGCTGAACTTGGCCGTTATGCTCTTTCGCTCCCTCCCAAGCCTTACCCCCTTGTCCGTGAATCGATTTGCATTACAGGCAGGCTGAATGTAGGTTTCGCCTCTTCACCCAAACCGCCCCACCCCAAACGCCCCCAAATCCATCGACGCCCCCCCATCCAGCACCATCTCACTCATCAACTTCCCGGCAATCGGCCCCAAACAGAAGCCGTGACCGCTGAAGCCCGCGGCCAGCAGATAGCCCTCCACCCCCGGCACGGGACCGATGACCGGGACTTTGTCCGGGGTCATGGCCAGGGTGCCGGACCACATGCGTAGGAAGCTGGCCCCTTTCAAGGCCGGGATGCCCAGCGCGACGCCTTGGGCTATTTTGGCCAGGATCTCCACCGTGGCGCTTTTGTCAAAGGTCTCCGCGGGGACGTCGATGCCGCCCACGTGGATCTGTCCCGCCTTGGCCGGGCGGGCATAGAAGTTGAGATCGTGGGACGAGACAAACTCTTTGAAGAGAAAAGGCACCCGCTGGGTCACCACTACCGTGGCCCGCTTGGGCACGATGGGCAAGGTGATCCCCAAGGTCTTGCTCAGGTGCGGGGACCACGGCCCCCCGGCGTGGATCACCATCGGCGCTTCCACCAGGATTTCCCCCGCCGCGTCCCGGCCCAAAACGCCGGTGACCTGGCCGCCGTCCATCCGCACCTCTACGGCCTCGGTATGGTCCAAAATGGTGACGCCAATCCGCTTGGCCGCCCAGCCAAAGGCCCGGCTGGAAAGGATGGGGTTGGCGATGCCGTCCGTGGCGCAATATTTGGCCCCGATAAAGACATCCCCCAGATAGGGCGCGCGCTTGCGCAATGTCTCTCGATCCCAGATCTCCACGGCCAGACCGTCCGCCAACTCCTCCTCGCCCTCGGCCCGCAGGGCGTCCATGCGGGCGTCGTTGGTGGCCATGCGGATGTTACCGTCCTGGGCATACTCCATATCAAAACCCAACTCGGCCTGGATGCCCTCCCACAGCTTGACGCTGGCCATAGCCAGGCCGCGTTCCCGGCGGTCCCGGCACTGTTGACGCACGCCACCGCCGTTGCGCCCGGACGCCTCGCCGCCCACCACGCCCTTCTCCATCAACACCACCCGCACGCCCCGCTTGGCCAAATAGTAGGCGCTGGCCCCGCCCACAATGCCGCCGCCCACCACCACCACATCCGCGCTCACTCTGCGTTGCTCGCTCATATTCGGTCCTCCTTGCGCCCGCTGGCGCTGCCCACATCGGCCATGTCCTGGGCGTAGATCTGGGCTAAGTCGGCGATAGGGATGGGGAAAAGGGGCGGACGTGGCAACAGCAGCCCAACCTGGGCCACAGTTTTTCCCGCCGCCTTGGCCACGGCCCGGGCCACCAATTGACCGCACATGCGGCCTTGGCACTCGCCCATTCCACACCGGGTCACCATCTTGACCTCGTTGGTCGTCGTCTGCCCCAAGGCCACAGCGTCCTGCACCTGCCCCAGGGTCACCTCTTCGCAGCGGCACAGGATGGTGTCGGTCTGGGCCAGATCATAAAGACCCGGCTCCGGGGTGAACAATTCGGCATACATGGTTTGGAAGCGCCGCTCCCGCTCCAACTCCTTGCCCAGCTTGCGGATGGCCTGGGCCGCCCGCGCCGCCTGGCCTTGGATGCGCCCCGCCGCGGCCAGCCCGGCGATCTCCCCCTCCACCTCGGCCAGCAGCACCCCGCCGATGCCGGCCCCATCCCCCACGGCATAGACGCCGGGCAGGCTGGTCTGCATCATCTCATCCCGCACGGGCACTTGACCGCCCAGATCAGGCCGCCAAACTTGGTCCGCCCCCATCAACACGCTGAGGCTGTTGGCCGGAATGAACCCATAGCCCAGAAGAAGGGTGTCACAAGTTAGGTTTTGTACCTGATCTGGCTTAGGACGCCAATTTTCGTCCAGGGGCCCGGCGGCGATCGACCCCACGCTCTCGTCTTCTGCACCCCCTGGGTGGGCGGAGACAATCCCCCACCCCATGTGGATGGGCACGCCGTGCCGGGTCAAGTCCGCCAGGCTGCGCAGCCCCTCGCCCAGCCGCCCCCACTGCTTCCACAGCGCCCCCACCTGGCTCACCGAGGGCTTCAGGTTGTGACTGCCTTCCAGAATGGCCACGATCTCCGCGCCGGCGTGGCGCAACTCCGCGGCCAGCACAAATTGCAGGGGACCGGTCCCGGCCAGCACAATCCGCCGCCCGGCCAGGATGCCCTGGGTCTTGAGCAACGTCTGGGCCGCGCCCGCGGTCATCACCCCCGGCAAGGTCCAGCCAGGGAAGGCCACAGGCCGGTCATACGCCCCCGTGGAGAGGATGATGGCTTGGGCGTCTACAAAGGCAGGGGCATCGGGACCGTGCAGGGCCAAGGTGCGCTCCCCCACAATCCCCCACACCACGGTTTCGGGCAGATAGGTGACGCCCGCAGCCTGCACCTCCTGCCACAACTTGCGCCCCTTGGCCTGGTGCCCATGCTCGTCCGGCGCGCCGGAGAGGTCGGCCTGGCGATAATACTGTCCGCCGGGCTGACGGTTGGCATCGATCAGGGTGACTTGCACTCCCGCCTTGGCCGCAGCCAGGGCCGCCCGCATCCCACCCGGACCGGCCCCCACCACGGCAACTTCACATTGCTCATGCATGTGGATATCCTTTCGTAGCCTCAGATTGGCAAAAATAGGCCACGGATGACACGGATTTGACGGATTAAAAACGGATCTTTCTCTTTCGAAAAGAAATCCGTTTTGATCCGTTCGATCCGTCCAATCCGTGTTCTATTTTGTTGTGATCACCACCATCCCCGGCTGGGCCAGGGTTTGGCAGGCGCGCACGTAGGGGGTGTCGTTGACGGTGAGGGTGCAGTCGAAGCAGGTGCCGATGCCGCAGAAGAGGCCCCTTGGCTTGCCGCCAGGGGTGCGCCGCCAGGATCGGCGGCCCGCCTCCAGCAGCACCCCGGCAATCGTCTCGCCGGGAAAGGCAGTCATGGGCTGGCCATCGACAAAGATGTCAAAGGCCTCGCCACGGGTGGAAACAAGCGGGGTGCGGAGTGTGTCCATAGTCGGCTCCTTTGTGGAGGTGGAAGGGGGAGGTGGGAAAAGCAAAAGGCAAAAGGCAAAGTGCAAAAGGGGTGTTGGGTTGCCACCAATCTGCTTCTCCCCTAATCCTTGGGTTGAGTAGGCAGCGTGGTCGTATCGAAACCTGGGGGAGGCTGGGAGGGGGGCTTGGTCGGTGAAAAAAAGTTTAGCCCAGATCGGTGGTAACAACGCTGGGGACTCTTACGCTCGTAGCCGGTCCGTGACCGGCGGGTTGACGAATGGATCGCTCGGATATCCCGTGTCGACCCGCCAGGTCACGGACCTGGCTAGAGCGGTCTTTTCCTGGACCTATTTGCCGATGTGTACTAAACGTACCGCGAAAGCATGGCCCGTGACAGCGCCCGGTGTTCGGCGGGGCCTTGTGGATCGATTCCCCTTGGTCCCCCGGCCCGGATCAACGCCTGCATCAACGGCGTGAGCTGTTCGGCGTAAAGCTCCATGCACGGGCGAGGATGCACACCGGGCCAGGAATAGCACGAGACCGACCAGCGCCGGTGCGTACTGTCCACGCAGGCGGGCAGAGCGTCGAAAGCTGGGTCATCCGGGGCGAAGATGTATTGGTCCAGGCTACCGCCGACCACGCCTTCGATGCCCTTGAGCGCGGGCGGATTGCTATCACAATTATACGGATCTACGGCCAGATCCAACAGCACGGCGTGGTCGGGCATGAGGCCGACCCAGGCGTTGGGGATCACCGGGCGGCTGGGGTCCGGGCGTTGGGTGGCGTCGATGAGCAGGTCGCATTCGGCCAGGATGCCGTGCATGGTGGCTTCGTGTCGGGTGACGTCAAAATCCACCACGGTGAGTTGGACACCGGGCACGCCGGCCCCGGCCAGCCGCTTCCAGAGATCCATATCCCCATAGCGCACCACGGCCTGTACCACCACGCTCCCCAAGGCCCCGGCCCCCAAAAGGATGGCCCGGACTGGCCGCCGCCGGGGACTTTCCAGACCCGGGGCCGGGAAGTTTTTCAACAAAACATGAAAGGCTGCCTCCACCCCGTTCCATGCCACGGCTCGGAAGTTCTGCATGACCCGCTGGCCCCGGTCGTTTTGCAGGGAATCCAGGGAGATGGCCTCTACATCCAGTTGTCGCAAAAAAGCCACCCGTTGCGGTCGAGTATGATAGTGGAGCATGGACATGAGGCAGGCATCAGGGCGCATGAGTCGAAGATCGGCGTCATCCGGGCAGCGCAGAACCAGCACCACATCCTGGGCATAGGCGTCGGCGTGGCTGCCGAAGATCACACCGGGGGCGGCCTGGGTATAGGCGTCCACGTCCAGCCTCATCCCCGCGCCGACGCCGGCCTCCACCACGACATCCGCCCCGGCCTGGATCAACATGGCCACAAAATCGGGCAAAAAATCCCGGCGTTCCCCAACCTCCGCCCGCATGCGGGGCAGGCCAATGGTCACTCTTTGAGTCATGATCGTTCATGGCTTTCTAAAAAATAGAACACGGATTGGACGGATCGAACAGATCAAAACGGATCAAAAAAAGATCTTTAAAAATCCGTTTTGATCCGTCTCATCCGTCCAATCCGTGTTCTATTTGTTCGCTTGTCTTACTCTTGCAGTTTGGGATCCAGCACATCTCGCAGACCGTCGCCCAACAGGTTGAAGGCCAGCACGGTGACCAAAATCGCCAGGCCGGGGAAGATGGAGAGCCAGGGGGCGTTGATCAGATTGGGCACGCCGTCCCGGATCATGTTGCCCCAGGTGGGGGTGGGCGGGGAGACGCCCAGACCGATGAAGCTCAGGTTGGCCTCGACGCGGATGGCCGAGGCGGTGAGCAGGCTGCCCAGGACCACGATTTCGCCCATCAGGTTGGGCAGCACGTGGCTGCGGATGATGCGGAAGTTGGACGAGCCGATGGAGCGGGCCGCTTCGACATAATCATTGTATTTGATGGTCAGCGCCGCCCCATGCACCACGCGCGCAAAGGAGGGCGCAAGCATCAACCCGATGGCGATGATCATCTTGCCCACGCCGGCACCCAGGACGGCCAGCACGGTCAACCCCAAGAGCAGACTGGGGAAGGCCATCAAAATATCCACAAAACGCATGATCACGGTTTCGGTCTTGCCCCCCGAATACCCGGCCGCCAACCCCAAAATGGTGCCGGTTGCCCCCCCCAACAACACAGAGACCACCCCCACGATCAGCGAAATGCGCCCGGCATAGACGATGCGGGCGTACACATCCCGGCCAAAGGTGTCGTGACCCAAGATGTATTCGCTGTCCGGCGGCTGCATGCGCATGCGGGCGTTCTGTTCCATAGGATCCCGGCTGGTGATCAGGGGCGCGGCCGCGGCCAAGAGGACGATGATGAGGACCAGCACCAGCCCAAAGACCGCGGCCCGGTTGCGCATAAAGGTGCGGATCAGCCGCTTGCGCTGGCTGCGGATGCGCAGAACCGGCTCGTCTTTTCCGGCGGCGGGTGTGGCGGCGAGATCTTCTTGGGTCATGGGCAGGACGCCTTTCTGGGATTGGGGAGTGGGGATTAGTACCTAACCAGCGAAATCCTTGTTTTTTGTGCAAGAATTTTTACCACAAAGGACACAAAGAACACAAAGAGGGATTTATTCTTTTGAAATCTTTGTGTTCTCTGTGATCTTTGTGGTAAATCTTTTTGGTTCTGGCTAGGCCAGGTTGGGGAGTAGGGATTGGGGATTGGGAGATTGAGTTGAGTCGTCGCCCAATCTCCTAATCCCCACTCCCCAATCCCCACTCCCCTAATTATGCCGAATACGCGGATCGACCAGGCCGTAGATCAGATCCGTGAGCAGGTTGATTACCACCACGAACCCGGTGTAGATCACCATAATGGATTGCAACGCCGTATAGTCCCGCTGCAAAATTGCCCCCACCATCATCTTGCCCAGACCGGGCCGGGCGAAGACCACCTCGGTTGTCACCGAGTCACCGATCAGGCTGACGGCCCAGATGCCGGAGAGGGAGACGATGGGGATCAGGGCCGAGCGCAGGGCATGACCCAAAAGGACGGCCCGCTCACTCAGCCCCTTGGCCCGGGCCGTGCGCACATAGTCCTGGCTGAGTACGTTGAGCATGGCCGAACGGGAGAGGCGGGCCACGGACGCAGTCATCACCAACCCCAGGGTGAGGGAGGGCAAGATCAGGTGGGAAAAGTTGTCCTTGAAATCGCTGATTTCGCCACCGCCCACCGCCGGCAGCCAGCCCAGTTCCACGGCAAAGAGCAGCATAAAGAGGATGCCCAAATAGAAGGCCGGGATAGACAGCCCGGCCAAAGAAAGCACCCGGCCCACATAGTCGGGCAAGCGGTTGCGGTGGGTGGCGGTATAGATCCCCGTGGGCACCCCCAGCACAATCCCGATCAGGATGGAGAGCAGGGTCAGTTCCAGGGAATAGGGCAACACCCGGGCGATCTGCTCTTTAATGGGCTTGCCCGTGATCATGGAGTTGCCAAAGTCCCCCTTGGCCAGATCCAGCAAGAAGGTGCCGTACTGCACCAGCAGAGGCTCGTTGAGTCCCATGGTCTCCCGCAGGGCCTCGACCGCATCCTTGGACGCGTAGTCCCCCAGGGCCGCGGTGGCCGGGTCGCCGGGGATGACACGCACCACAAAGAAGACGATGGTGAGTACGCCCAAAAAGACGGGAATGGTCAAAAGCAGCCGACGCAGAATGTATCGAAACATGGATTGTGCGACCTATCGTTGGCGGTGGATGGGGTTTGGGCCGTCAGGGGGGTGGGACTGAGAGATTGGGAGATTGGGAGATTGGGAGATTGCGACGGTGCAATCTCCCAATCTCTTAATCACTCAATCTCAAGATTTACTTCATCAACTTCGTGGTCTCGTCGATGCCCGGATAGAGGGCCAGGACCGACTTGAGTTCATGGCCGAAGTCCACCGCGGTGGAGCGGGCGTAGACTTGGCTTTGGTATTGGATGGGGAAGGCAACCATATCCGTCAGGATCTGGACCTGGGCTTCCTTCCACAACTCCACCTGCTTGGCCGGATCTTGCTCGGCCCGAGCGCCTTCGATCAGCCCGTCGATCTTGTCGTAGTGGGCGAAGTTGGTGTCGGGCTTGGCTCCGGTCACCACGATCGAGGCTGAGTGGAAGAAGCGGGTCAGGAAGACATCCGCATTGGGCCGCCAGGCGATGTAGATCACGATGGGATTGGCGTCGGCGCGGATGGTGCTGTGCATGCTGGAGTGGTCGACCACCTGCAAGTTGATATTGATACCAACCTTGGCCAACTGAGCCTGCATGGATTGATAGAGTACCTGATAGCCGGTCATCTCGGAGGTAATCATGTCCAAGGTAAAGCCGTCGGCCAGGCCAGCCTCGGCCAGCAGTGCCTTGGCCTTAGCTTCATCATAGGCGTACTCAAGTCCCATACCGCTGACCTCTTCCTGGGTCAGACCGCCAGGCAGGAAGTTGGCGGGTACGGGGGAATAGACATTTCCGGCCACCTTCTCGCCCACCAGGGCCAGGAACTCTTCTCGATCCAGGGCATAGGCAATGGCCTGGCGCACCCGGATGTCATCCAGGGGGGGCACGTTCTGGTTGAAGTGCAGGGTCGCCACTTCGCCGGGGCCGAAGACATCCACTGTGATGCCATCCACGCCGGTCATCTTATCTACCCAGATCTGGTCCGTGGTGCCGTTGATCACATCCAACTCACCGCTGCGCAGACCCAGTTCCACGCTGTTCAGGTCGGCGATATAGCTGATGGTGACGCCGTCCAATTCAGGCATGCCCCGGAAATAGGCGTCGTTGGCCACCAACTCAACCTTTTCCTGGGTGTTATAGCTCTTGAACATAAAGGGGCCTGTGCCCGTGGGGTGGGTCTTCAACTCTTCGGGGGTCATGCCCTCGGCACCCTTTTGGCAGATGATGAAGCCGCCGGAGTAGTTGACCACCTTGGGGTAGAAGAGGATCTTGGACAGAGGCGTCTCCAGGCTGATCTTGACCGTGTAGGGATCAACAGCCTCAAAGCTCATGCCCGTGTACTCGCCGGCGTAGGCGGAAGTATCCGTGTTGGCCGACTTGCTCAAGGACCAGACCACGTCGGCGCTGGTCAATTCATAGGCGGGCACGGCGTCCGTGGCGTGGCACATCACCCCGTGGCGCAGGTTAAAGGTCCATACCTGCTTGCCATCCATCATCTCCGGTTCGGGCAGATTTTCAGACAAGTCAGCCTCAAAGGTCGAGCTGTCACCGGGGGTGTAGCGCACCAAAGCGTTGAAGATCATGTCAACCACGGCCCGATCCTGGGTGGTGGTGGCAAAGTGGGGATCCAGACTCGAAATGTCAGCGGCCCGGATGGCCATACGCAAGGTGCCGCCGGACCGTTCGGGCATGGCCGGGGCGGCGGGTGCTTCGGCGGCTGGGGCAACAACCGCTGGGGCTTCGGCGGCGGGTGCGGCCGGGGCGGCAGCGGGCGCTGCGCAAGCCCCCAAGATCAAGACAAGCAATACGACGATGGACAACAGTGGAAATCTAAACTTCATTGTTTCGCTCCTTTTGGTTATGTTGATTGACAGACCAGAAAACCGGATGTTGTGTAATGGGGTGAGGACAAGCAGATAGAACGTGCAGGAGATGCACAACGTCAAAAAGCGACTGGATTAGTCGCTGGCCGGACAGACCGGGGGATTCAACTGTTGCTTGGGTGATCTTGAACGGGTGCTGGAAAGAGGAGGGTATCTCACAACCTGACAAAGCAGGTTGCATAAGACATCATACCCCGATTTGATGGAGATGGCAAGTAGTCATTAAAAAGATCTCAAAGAAAAGACTTTCTTTTCCTCGGCGAATTCTCAGCGATCTCAGCGTTCCCGGCGGTTTGATAGGTTTTTGCAGTAGATTCATTTCGATAATTCTATCATCTCGTTTTGCCGGTTGACAAGGCGGATTGAGTGATCTATACTCAGGGTATTAAATTAATCCCCGACAAGAATTAATTAAGCGCCCCATGAAACGATCCCAAATCGTAATCGTTCACCCTCCGCCCCCTTAGCCCCCAACATTGGGGGGAACTGTCCAGCACCTCCCCCAGAATTGGGGGCCGGGGGGCAGAGGGGGTGAACGATTATCCCAAATCAACCCCTCCACCCTAAAGGAACACCCCACGTGGTCAGGAACCCCCAGGGCGGACACAATGCCCTGACCATCAAGGCTCACAATCTGCATCGTCTACTCCTGGCCCTCCTGCGCTGTCAGCCGATCTCCCGTGTGCGGCTGGCCCGGCTCACCGGGCTTTCCACCACCACGGTCACCAACCTGACCGGGGAATTGATCGGCCAGGGGGTCTTGGCCGAGGTGGGCACGGATCTGGAAGCCGTCACCGAGGGCGCGGGGCGGCCTCCCCTGGCCCTGGCGTTGATCCCGGACAGCCGCTACGCCGTGGGCATCCACATCGGCGTGCGCACCCTTTACTTCGCCTTGGGCGATCTCGCCGCCCATCTGATCGATCAGCGCACCCTGCCCCATCGGCCCGCCGAACCCGTGGATCAAACCCTGGATCGCATGGCGGCCACGGTCAACGAGATGTTGGCCGCCCACCCGGAAACCGCGGCCCAAGTGGTGGGCGTAGGCGTGGGGGCCTCGGGCCTGGTGGAACAGTCCACAGGCATCAACATTCTGGCCCCCAATTTGGGCTGGCGAAACGTGCCCCTGCGGGACGAACTGGCCCGCCGTCTGCATCTGCCCGTTCAGGTGGACAACAACGTGCGCTGCATGGCCTTGGCCGAAAGCCTTTTTGGACAGGGAAAGCACGCCAAAGCGTTGGCTTTTGTCTATAGCCGGGTGGGGCTGGGCGCTGGCCTGGTGGTGGATGGCCAGGTCTATCGCGGGGCCGGCTATGGGGCCGGAGAGATCGGCCATTGGACCATCCTGCCCCAGGGCGGGGAACTGTGCCGTTGCGGCAACACCGGCTGTCTGGAGACCCTGGTCTCCGAACCGGCCATCATCGCCCTGGCCCGCCCCCTGGCCCCAGATGTGCTGGAATCCGCCAAACAGACCGGGCTGGACCCCCTCAGCGCCATCTTCGCCGCCGCCCGGGCCGGCCACCCAGCCCTGAAAACCATGCTGGCCGACCGGGCCTTTTATATGGGCATCGCCCTGGCCAACCTGGTCAACGTCCTCAACCCCCAGTTGATCGTCCTGGGCGGACTCTTGGATAGCGGCTTTGACCTCTTCCACCCTGTCCTGCTCCAAACCATCCGCGACCGGGCCTTTGGCGGGCTGGGGGATCAGGTCACGATCCTGCCCGCTTCTTTTGGTGATAAGAGCGGAGAAGCCGGGGCCGTGGCCTTGGGGCTGGACACCTTCTTTTTCAGCGCCCAAGCCCAAGGGGCCGGCGGTCTGCCTGCCCAGATCGGAAAGGTGTTTTGACCATGACTGCGTCCACCTCACCCCTCCGCATCGGTCTGATCGGCGCGGGGCGCATGGGCAACACCCACGCCCGCATTTTGCGCACCCAGGCACAGGCCCAGATCCTGGCCGCCTGTGACCTGATCCCGGAAAAGGCCAAGGCCATGGCCGACGAATGGGGCGGTCGGGCCTACACGGATCACCAAACCATGCTGGCCCAGGAAAGTTTGGATGCCGTCTACATCTGTACCCCCACTTTCAACCACGCCGCCCTAGCCCTGGATTGTGTGGATGCGGGTCTGCCTATCTTTGTTGAAAAGCCCTTGGAGCTGGATCTGGCTGCGGCCGGTCGGCTGGTGCGGGCCTCTGAGGTCAAAGACGTCCTGGTTTGCGTGGCCTTCCACTGGCGCTACAGCCCCGGTTATCTCAAGGCCCAGGAGTTGATCGGCCAAGATCCCATCGCCATGATCAACCTGCGCTGGTATTGGACCCGTCCGCCCATCCCGTGGATGTGGGACCGCCATCAAGCCGGGGGTCAAATTGTGGACCAAAACATTCACTTGATCGACGTGGCCCAAGGGCTGGCCGGGGAGATCGAGACGGTCTACGCCGCCTACAGCCGTCGCCAAGTCAACTTCGAGCCGACCTTCGATAATTGGGACGGCTATGCCCTCACTATGCGCTTCAAAAGTGGGGCCGTGGGCACCTGCGCCGGCACCTATGGCCTCTTCCCCGAAATCCAGATCGGCCCCGCCGCCGACTTCGCCCTGCGGGATCGCCTGGTGCGGGTGACGGACAAGGGCGCCGCCCACTACACCCCATCCGGCGTGGAGGAGTGGGCCAACAGCGGCCCCTTCCATGCCGGGGTGGACCAAGCCTTCATCAACGCCGTGGCCACGGGCGACCGGTCCCACGTCACCGCCACCCTGCGGGACGGCCTGCGCTCCACCGCCGCCACCCTGGCCGCCAACCACTCCGCCCAGACGGGTGAGGTGGTGGAGTTGGATCGGTTTATTCGAGAACGGATTTGAGAGATTGAGAGATTAGGAGATTGAGAGATTGGGGGGGATTGCCAGACACTTTCCCAACCTCTGAAATCTCCTAATCTCTCAATCTCCTAATCTCCCACCCCCCTCCCACCCAAGGATCACACACCATGCCCCACACAATCGCCCTCATCTCCATCGCCCGGCCTACGTTTGACGTGCCCTTGGCCCAGTCCGTGGCGGATGCCGTGGTGGCCCAGTTGACCGGCGCGGGCATGGCCGTGGTGGGCACCGGGGCCGAACTGCTCATGGACGCCGACGGGGCCGAGCGGGCCATCACAGCCCTGGCCGGGGCCGAGTTCGATCTGCTGATCCTGATGCAGGCCAGCTTTGCCGACAGCAGCATGGCGGTGCAGATCGCCTCATCCGTGCGAGAACGGGGGCTACCCACCTTGCTTTGGGCCGTGCCGGAGGAGCGGGACGGGGGACGCTTGCGCCTGAACAGTTTGTGTGGCATAAATCTAGCAGGCCACGCCTTCAAACAACACACGCTCGCCTACGACTATCTGCTCACCCCCGCCGCTGATCCCGCGGCCTTGGACAAGGTGCGCCTCTTGGCCCGGGCCGGTTTTGCCCGGCGCACCTTGCGTTCGGCCCGCATCGGCCTCGTGGGCCAACACCCGGCTGGGTTCGACACCTGTGTCTACGACCCCGTGGATCTGGACCGGCTCTTTGGTGCCCAGGTGGTCCCCCTCTCTTTGAGCGAGACCTTGGAGCTGGCCCGCACAGTTCCCGACCCGCCAAGGGATGCATTTTTAGAGCGGGTGGGGGGCTATGCGGACAACCTTGCCGAGATGGATCAGACCGCCCTGCGGGGGACCGCCGGGGTCTATGCCGCCCTGCGGGGACAGGTGGATGCGGCCCAACTTTCCGGCGTGGCCGTGCGCTGCTGGCCCGAGTTCTTCACCGAGCTGGGCTGTGCGGCCTGTGGGGCCATGAGCATGTTGAACGAAGACCGAACCCCCGCCAGTTGCGAGGCCGATGTCAACGGCACCCTGACCCTGGTCTTGCTTCAAGCCATCAGCGACAGCCCGGCTTTCATCACGGATCTGGT
This sequence comes from Caldilineaceae bacterium, assembly GCA_018003515.1. Taxonomy (GTDB): domain Bacteria; phylum Chloroflexota; class Anaerolineae; order Caldilineales; family Caldilineaceae; genus JAGNDO01. The sequence continues at coordinate 33,332 of JAGNDO010000005.1, read as the reverse complement.
CTCCATTGATGCCGAATCCGACACGGGGGTGCTGTGGCACTGCGGCTTGGCCCCGGTCAGCATGGCCGACCCGGCCACCCCCATCAAGGCCACGGTCCACAGCAACCGCAAACTGCCCCTGCTCTTCGAATTCCCCCTCAAGCCCGGACGGGTCACCATCGCCCGGCTGCACCACTTCCCCGAAGCGAGCGGCCAAACCGGCTATCGCCTGGTCATCGGCGGCGGCGAGATGGTGCAAGCCCCCCGTGCCTTCGGCGGCACCAACGGTGTTGTACGCTTTGACCGCCCGGCCGTAGAAGTCTTCGACACGGTCATGCGGGAAGGGCTGGAGCATCATTTTTGCATCATCTACGGTGATTTCCGCCAAGAGCTGGCCCTCTTTGCCCACCTTTCGGGCCTGCCCGTGTTGGATCTGACTTAAATTCACTGCTCGTTCCCACGCTCCGCGTGGGAATGCCCACGGGCGCTCTGCGCCCCTCAGCGCAGAGCGCCGAAAAGCCACTCCCACGCGGAGCGTGGGAGCGAGATATGCGAGATATGAAAGGGGGTGATGATCGCATCAACGTAGGCTATCTTCGAAGGGCTGTCCCCTGGCCGAAGAGGAACAACATCTCCCATTTCTGTCATGTCAATGTCGCACTGTGCAAGATTGGTAACCACAAAGGAGATCTAGTATGAGTGAGGAACGAAAGATGACCACCACCCAGCAAGGTTTGTCTCGGCGCAGGTTTCTAGGGTTGGTCGGCGGTAGCAGTGCAGCGGCCTTCCTGCTGGTGGCTTGTCCGGCCCCGGCCGCGGCACCTGCCGCCCCGGTCTCCGGCAGTGAAGCCGCCGCCCCCGTCGCCGCCGCGGTGACCCTGGAATTCCTAGCCTGGGGCGATCCCGCGGACATCCCGGCCTGGGAGCAGATCACGGCCCTGTATATGGAACGCAACCCCAACGTCACCATCAAGCTGACCCCTGTGGCCGACCCCAACGCCAACTTCTATCCGGCTTTGCAGACTGCCATCGCCGGCGGCGCACCGCCCCACATCTCCTCCTTCCAGGGCTGGGAGTGGCAGACCTATGCTGATTCCGGTGTCCTGGCCAACGTGGACGACTATGTGGCCCGGGATGGCCGAGAATCCCTTTATCCCGCCGGGGTCAACGGCGTGGAGGTCAGCACCAAGCGCAACGACAAGACCTATCTGATCCCCATGCAGTTGGGCACCATGGTCATGTTCTATGCCAAGCCGGTCTTTGACGCCGCGGGCATGGACTATCCCACGGACGACTGGACCATGGCCGAGTTTATGGAGATGGCCACCAAGCTGACCAACCTGAGCGGCGAGACCAAGCAATATGGTCTGCAGGCCAACGGCAGTTGGTTCCGGGACATCCACTGGATCCGCAGCACGGGCAAGCAGGAGTTCGACTCCCTGATCGACCCCAAAACGGCCATGTTCAACCAGCCGGAGATCGTGGAGATGTTGCAGATGATGGCCTCGGATGTCTATTACAAGAACCAGATCTCACCCACCCCAGCGGATCTTTCCGGCGGGGCCAATGCCTTTGAGACCGGCAATGTGGCCATGAAATATGAGGGAGCCTGGTGGCTTCCCCGCATGAACAGCCCGGAACTGCGGGAGCAGGGCGCGGCCATCCCCATCGACGTGGTGCTGATGCCCAAGGGCGCGGACGGCACCCGTCCCCACCGGGGCTGGGCCGAAGGCATCACCCTGCCCAAGAGCGACAATGAAGCCGCGGCCTGGGATCTGGCCAACTTCATGTCCGGCGAAGAGGGCGACAAGATCTATTCGACCCAGACCGGCCGCATCCCCAATACCTTTGATCTGATCGAGAACTTCTGGATCCCCACGGTGAAGGAACGCTTCGAGATCCAGAATGCCCAGGCCTTCTTGGAAGCCTTCAAGCTGTCCGAGGTGGACGTGGTGGGTGGCATCCCCCGCAGCAAGATGTGGGCCGAGGTGGTCAAGCCTGTGGGCTATGATCCCATGTTGGGCGGCAGCGCCTCCGCCGCCGAAGTGTTGCCCAAGGTGGACGAAGCGTTGCAGGCCATGCTGGATGAGTATTGGGCCTCTAACGGCTAGACTCTGTACGGTTGTTGAAAACCTTCCTGGAAGCTGACAGCTTCCAGGAAGGTGCGCCCTCGTCTCCCCGCCATTTTTCTTTCGTTGTGCCCGTTCTTTGGGAGGATCTGCATGGCCACTATTGCCCCAGGTGTACCAGCCAAGCGCAAGCGTTTCAACCTGCCGTCACCCCATATTTTTCGGGAATGGTTGGAGGGTTATCTCTTTGCCTCGCCCTTTATCATTGGGTTTTTGGCCTTTATCGCCTTTCCCATGGGCTATTCCATCTGGTTGGCCTTCCAGAAGTGGAATCTGCTGGGCGATCCCCAGTTTGTCTGGTTCCGCAACTTTTCCCGGGTCTTGCAGGATGAGGGGGCGTGGAACAGCCTGTACAACAGCGCCTATTACACCATTATCGCCGTGCCCATCCAGTTGGTGATCTCCTTCATCATCGCCCTGGCCCTGACCCAGAAGATCCGGGTGCGGGATATCTATCGGGCCGGTTTTTATCTGCCCATCATCGTGCCCTTGGTGGCCTGGGCTGTGGTCTGGCAACGGGTATTGCACCCGGAATATGGCATCCTCAATGAGTTTTTGGGCTTCTTCGGCATCGCCCCCAAGGCGTGGCTCTTTGATCCCTCCCTGGCCAAGCCCGCCTTCATCATCATGTCTTTCTGGATGATCGGCCGCCAGATGGTGATCTTCATCGCCGGGCTGGGCAACATCCCCGAATCCTTGACCGAAGCGGCCAGTCTGGACGGGGCCGGCCCCCTGCGCCGCCTGTGGACCGTCACCATCCCCCTGATGACCCCCATGATCTTCTTCAACATGATCATGGCCATCATCAACTCCTTCCAATCCTTCATCCCGGCCAAGATCATGACCGATGGCGGACCGGAAAATGCCACCCTCTTCGCCGTGCTCAACATCTACCGCCAGGGCTTCCAGTTCTTCAACATGGGCTACGCCTCGGCCCTGGCCTGGGAGCTGTTCGTGATCGTCGTGGGGCTGACCCTTGTCCAGTTCTGGTCCCAGAAACACTGGGTCCACTACGAATCCTAGGAGGCACTCATGACAACCATGCCCGCTGCTGTGGCAAAATCAAAACGTCGTCGCCAGATTCTGGAATTTGCCCGCTTGGCGTTGATCCAGATCGTGATGACCGTGGTGGTGATCACCTTTTTGGTGCCCTTTTTGTGGATGGTTTCATCGTCCCTCAAGGCGTCCACGGAGATCTTCACGGCCAAAATGGTGTGGATTCCCGCCAATCCCCGTTGGGGAAACTTTGCCCGGGTCTTTGAGGTGATGCCCTTTGGCACCTTCATCGTCAACACCGCCTGGGTGGTGGTCTTCGCCGTGGTGGGGACCGTGGTCTCTTCGGCAATGGTGGCGTACAGCTTTGCCCGCCTGCGCTGGCCGGGCCGGGATCTCTGGTTTGGCCTGTTGCTGGCCACCATGATGCTGCCCGTGGTGATCACCCTGATCCCCCGCTTTATCATCTTTCGCACCCTGCCTGCCTTCGGCTTTCAGGGGGAGAATAATTGGCTCAACACCTTTCTGCCCCTGACCGTGCCTTTCTGGTTTGCCACCACACCCCTCTATGTCTTTTTGATGCGCCAGTTTTTCAAGGGCATCCCCATGGAACTGGAAGAGGCGGCCCTGATTGACGGGGCCGGGCGGCTGCGCATTCTCACGACGATCATCCTGCCTCTCTCCAAGCCCGTGCTGGCCACCGTGGCCGTCTTTGCCACCCTCCAGCACTACCAGGAATTCTTGGAACCTCTCATTTACCTCAAGACCCTGGACCGCTGGACCTTGGCCGTGGGTATCGCCTCCCTCAACGCCAACGAATCCTTCGGCTCAAGCTGGGAACTGGTCTTCGCCGCCGGCACCATCATGACCCTGCCCATGCTTTTGCTTTTCCTCGTTGCCCAGCGCTATTTTGTCCAAGGCATAACCATGACTGGTTTTGGCGGGCGGTAACGTGAAGGGGTGAGCGGGTGAAGGGGTGAAAGGGCGGCAATCTCCCAATCTCCCAATCTCCCAATCCCTAATCCCCAATCCCCAATCCCGAAAGGAATCCTATGCGCATCGCCGTGCAAACTCGCCCTTGGGGCGTAGACCGCAACCGTGATGATCTGACCGGCATCCTGGCCGAGATTGCCGGGGCCGGATATGATGGCTTCGAGATCGGCAATCAGCATTTGGACCTGGCCCAGCCGGACCGTCTGCGCACGTTGGCGGATGCCCACGGCCTGGGCATTGCGGGCATCCACGCAGGGGGAGAGATCAGCGATCCCGACGCCATCAAGCGCGCCCGGGCCCAGATAGAACGCATCGCCGACTTCATCGTGGCCGTGGGCGCATCCATCATGCCCTTCAGCGGCCAGCCCAAGCCGGACAAGTCCTCCACAGAATTGCAGACCGAGGCCGATAACCTCAACATGGTGGGCGAGTTGTGCGCCAAGCGGGGCGTCACCCTCTGCTATCACAACCACAACTGGGAGATCGCCGACGACTGCGCCGAACTGCAATTCTTGATGGCCCACACGGACCCGGCCCTGGTCTCCCTCTGCCTGGACGTGGGCTGGGTGCAGCGGGCCGGGGACGATCCCCTGGCCGTAGTGAACCGGTTTGCTTCCCGCATCGCCTACTTTCATCTCAAAGACACCACCGCGGACGATTGGCGAGAACTGGGACGGGGCGAGGTCGATCTGCCGCCCCTTTTGGCCGCGGTCAAAGCATTGGCCCCCGCCTGGGCCACGGTCGAGCAGGACACGGTCCCCGGCCCCGCGGTGGACAGCGCCCGTATCAGCCGCGCCTATTTGCATCAACGCATGGGCTGGTAAGGAATAGAACACGGATCGGACGGATTGGACGGATCAAAACGGATCTTTTGAAAATCCGTTTTAATCCGTTCAATCCGTCAAATCCGTGGCCTATTTTTTTGTTCCATTCACCATTCGGAGTCCCTATGTCCCAAACCGAATTCACCCATCTCTGGCACGAAGCCCCCATCCTCTCCGACGCCCTCGCCCTGATCCCGCCCCATGTCACCCTGTTGCAGGCGGCCAAGGGCAACCCCACGGCCAATTTGGCCGCAGCCCAGGCCATCCTCGCCTCCTCCGGGCTGACCTACGACGGCCCGCTCATGGACCTGGCCTCCAATCTGCGCATTATTGCCCGTACCGGCATTGGGGTGGACAATGTGGACTTGGCCGCGGCGACCGAGCGGGGGATTGTGGTCTGCAACACGCCGGACGGGCCGACCGAGTCCACGGCGGAGCATACGGTGGCCATGTTGTTGGCCTTGGCGAAGATGCTCAAACAGGGGGACGCCAATGTGGCCGCCGGCAATTTTGGCCCTCGGGGCATCCTGCTGGGCATGGAAGTTCAGGGCAAGACCTTGGGCTTGGTGGGCATGGGGCGGATTGGCCGCCGGGTGGCCCACATCTGCCAATTTGGCCTGGGCATGACCGTGCTGGCCTACGATCCCTTCATCACCCAAGAACAGGTGGACGATTTGGGCGTCACCCTGACCGACCTGGACACGGTGATCAGCCAGGCCCACTTCCTCAGCCTCCACGCCCCCTCCACGCCGGCGACGGTCAAGCTGATGAACGCCGCCCGCTTCGCCCAAATGCGAGACGGATCTTACCTGCTCAACATGGCCCGTGGCACCCTTGTGGACGAGTCCGCCCTGTTGGATGCCCTCACCTCCGGCAAGCTGGCCGGGGCCGGGCTGGACGTCTTCGACCCGGAGCCGCCCACGGCAGACTCCCCCCTGCGCGGTCACCCCAAGGTCATCGCCACCCCCCACACCGCCTCGGTCACCGCAGAGGGCCGGGCCCGCATGGAGCGCATGGCCATCCAGCGGGTCATCGCCTTCTTCAACGGCGAGTGGGTGGAGAGTATTGTCAACCCGGATGTGATGAAATAGGGATTGGGGATTGGGGATTGGGGATTGGGCGGGTTTCCCAATCCCCAATCCCCAATCCCTAATCCCCAATCAACCAATCAACCAATCAACCACCAAAAGATCGGAACCCAACCATGTCCCAAACCAAATCCGCCCTCACGCATCTGGAATGCGGCTATTGTGGCAAGGAGTATGATGCCGACAAGGTCATGAACCTCTGCCCGGATTGCGGCAAGCCCCTCCTGGCCCGCTATGACCTGGTCAAGGCCGCCAAGACCATGACCAAGGCCGCGCTCAAAGAACGGGTCTCTTCTATGTGGCGATATGAGGAGATTCTGCCCGTGCGGGAGACGAAGCATATCCTCAGCCTGGGCGAAGGCTGGACGCCCTTGTTCAAGACCGAGCGCTTGGGCCAGCGCATCGGCTGCCCCAATACCTACATCAAGGACGAGGCCCTCAACCCGACCGGCAGCTTCAAGGCCCGTGGCTTGAGCATGGCGGTCAGCCGGGCCTTCGAACTGGGGGCCAAGGAGATCGCCATCCCCAGCGCGGGCAACGCAGCCGGGGCTATGGCCGCCTATGCGGCCCAGGCCGGTCTGCCCGCCCATGTCTACATGCCCAACGACGTGCCCATGCCCTTCCGGGTGGAGTGCAAGCTATTGGGGGCCAATGTGACGTTGGTCCAAGGCTTGATCACCGACTGCGGGGTCAAGGTTCGGGAGGGGGTGGCCGCCCACGGCTGGTTCGATGTCAGCACCCTCAAGGAGCCGTACCGACTTGAGGGCAAGAAGACAATGGGCTATGAGCTGGCCGAGCAGTTCAACTGGGAACTGCCCGATGTGGTGATTTATCCCACCGGCGGCGGCACTGGGTTGATCGGCATGTGGAAAGCCTTCGACGAAATGGAACAGATGGGGCTGATCGGCTCCAAGCGTCCCCGCATGGTGACGGTGCAAAGCACGGGCTGTGCGCCCATGGTGCGGGCCTTCGAGCAGGGGGACGAGTTCGCCGAGATGTGGCAGGGCGCGGCCACGGTGGCCGACGGTCTGCGCGTCCCCGGCGCGGTGGGGGATTTCTTGATCTTGCGGGCGCTACGAGAGAGCCACGGCACTGCCGTCGCCGTGCCGGATCCGGATCTGATCAAGTGGGCCTATCCCATGGGCGCGGACACGGGGGTCTTCGCCGCCCCGGAAGGGGCCGCCTGTCTGGCCGCCCAGGTCGATCTGTTGGCGCAGGGCTGGATCAAACCTGACGAGAGCGTCGTCCTCTTCAACACGGGTACGGGGTTAAAATACGCCCACGTTTGGGCATGATAGCCGGGATCTGACCACAGGAACCATGACTTTACAGAAAAGCATAAGTCCCCGCCCAGAACGCAAAGGTCTTGGGCGGGGACTTATGCTTTTTGTTGCAGAATCCAAGGGTGACCGGATGGCCAAAGTTTGGCGCTGCAAAATGGACAAGGGGTGGTCTCGGCGTTATAATCGAACCTGCCCTTGACTGAACCAGTTTAGTTGACGTGTACTGCCGTTTCGTTGCCCCTATTGCCCAGCACCCAGGAAAAGACCATGACAGCCAAACCCTTGCCCACCCAGCCATCCCCCCCCGCTGTGACCGGGGCTGACAGTCCCACGCACCCCGTGCCCGACCGCTTTGACATGGGCCAGGTGATGACCATTGTGGGGGGTCACGCCATGCACGACGCGTTTAGCGCCTTTTTGTCACCCTTGCTGCCCATCCTGCGCACCCTGTTGGGGGCCAACATTGCCACAACCGGCAGCCTGGCCATCTTTTTACAACTGGGCAGCCTGCTCAACCCCCTGATCGGCTACATGGCGGACAAGGTGAGCGTGCGCTATTTCGTGATCCTGGCCCCGGCCATCACCGCCACCCTGATGAGCAGCCTGGGATTGGTCAACAGCTACACCTTTCTGGTCGTCATGCTTCTGGCCACAGGGATCAGCGTGGCCGCCTTCCACGCCCCGGCCCCGGCTATGGTGGCCCGGGTGTCGGGCCGCCAGACCGGGCGAGGCATGAGTTTCTTTATGGGCGGAGGTGAATTAGGGCGCACTTTTGGGCCGATTTTGGCCGCCACCGCGGTGACATGGTGGGGGCTGGAGGGCATGTGGCGGCTGGCGGCCCTGGGCTGGTTGACCTCAGCCGTGCTCTATTGGCGGCTGAGAAATGTGCCGGGCCGTCCGGCGGGGGAAAAAGCGGGCAATCTGGGGCTGTTGTGGGAACGGGGGAAGGGATTTTATCTGATCTTGGCCGTGGTGCTGCTGCCCAGGGCCTTTATGGAGGCGGCCCTGACCACCTATTTGCCCATCTTTATGCAGGATGTGCGCATGGCGGATCTGTGGTTGTATTCCTCGGCGTTGACCATTTTGCAGGGGGCCGGGGTGGTGGGGGCCTTGTCCACGGGCACCCTCAGCGACAATTGGGGGCGGCGCAAAGTCTTGCTGGCCTTGCTGATCAGTTCGCCCTTTTTTCTGGTTGCCTTCCTCTACAGCCCCACCTGGCTGGGCATCCCCTTGCTGTTGATCGTGGGCTTCACCACCCTGTCGCCCACCCCCGTGCTGCTGGCCCTGGTCCAGGATCAGTTCCCCGACAACCGGGCGGTGGCCAATGGCCTCTTCCTCACCCTCTCCTTCCTGATCCGGGCCTTGGCCATCTGGGCCGTAGGTGCCTGGGCAGACGGTTACGGACTGGTCCCCGCCTTCCTGCTCAGCGCCGGGCTGGCGATCTTTAGCGTGCCGGGGATTTTCTTGTTGCCGAAAGGGAGAGGTTGATTGGCTCTGGCCAATCAACCAATCAACCAATCAACCACCACTTCCCACAGCCCCGGCCCCAGCACCAATACCCCCACAATCACACTGAGGATGGCGGCCCAGAGAACGGCACCGGCGGCGGCATCCTTGGCCACCTTGGCCAGGGGATGGCGCTCTGGCGAGACCAGATCCACCAGCGCCTCCACCCCCGTGTTGAGGATTTCCAGCCCCAGCACCAGCCCCATGCACCCCACCAACACCGCCCACTGGGTCAGGTTGATCTGCAACCACACCCCCAGCACCACAACGATCCCAGCAATCCCCGCCTCAATCCGGGCGTTGCGCTGGGTGCGGAAGGTGTGCAGGATACCTTGGGTGGCGTAGCGGAAGCTGCGGAGGAGGGTTGAGGATTGGGGATTGGGGATTGGGGATTGGGGGATTGAGAGATTGGGAGATTGGGCTGTTGAGCCGATCCCTTTTGCCTTTTGCACTTTGCCTTTTGCCTTCCTCATGCCCAATCTCTGATCCCCAACCCCGAATCCCCCATCCCAACCAAAACAGCGTCTTGAATCGCCCACATTTCGGCTTCGTCTTGCGGGGTGGCGTGGTCATAGCCGAGCAGATGCAGGGTGCCGTGGATGGCCAGGAGGCGCAGCTCGGCGCTGATGGGGTTGGCGTAGCGGGCGGCCTGGCGCACGGTGTAGGCATAGGCGATGATCAGATCGCCCCAATGAGCCGCTAATTCTGCCTGTAATTCTGCCGGCAGATTGGCAGAGGCGAGCAGATCGCCTTCGCCCTCCTCCTGGGCGGCAAAGCTGAGTACATCCGTGGGGCTGTCAACGCCCCGATAGTCCCGGTTCAGGGCCTGCACCGCGCCATCCTCCAAGACCGCCACGGTGACTGTGCCTTGGGTCACCCCCCGATTGTGCAAGGTGGCGACCACGGCGGCGGCCAGATCCGCGTGCAAAACTGTCTCTTCCGCCCCTATGCCCAACGCCGGATCGATCTGGATCTCCACCTGGATGGCCATCTCTAAATCTCTCCGCTTCGATAACTGCCGCTCAGTCCGGTGAAGGAGAGGGGTGGGGTTTCTGATCCAGGCTGTGTGCGCCTGGTCACCGGGTTTCCCCAACCAACTGTAGGCGGCGAGATCTGGTCCGCGCCAGCATCCCCACTTTCCCCCTCGCCCCCCTCTTCACTTGCCCCATCTCCCTTGCCCGCATCCGTAGGACTTCTCCGCTCTGGATAACGGATGCGGGGATGGTGGACGCCTTGCAAAATGTGCAAAAAGGTCTGTTTGACGGTTTCCAACTCCTTAAAAGTCAGATCGCTGTTGGAGAGTGCCCCCTCCAAAACCCGGTCGGTGAACAGTTTGTCCAAAAAGGTGACCAAGGCCTCCCGGCTGGCCGGACGTTCGGCTCGCACGGCGGCCTCGCAGGTATCGGCCAAAAGCAGAATGGCCGTCTCTTTGCTGCGCGGGTTGGGGCCAGGATAGCAATAATCTTCGGGATTGGGGGCCTCTGTGTCATCATCCTGGGCCTGGTTGCAGGCCTGAATGTAGAAATAGCGCACCATCTGGCTGCCGTGGTGTTCGCTGATAAAGTCGATGATGCGGGCGGGCAGGTGATATTTCTGGCCCAGATCGATGCCGTCAGTCACATGGCTGATGATGATCTGGGCGCTGGTCACCGGGTCCAGCTTGCCGTGGGGAGATTTGCCGTCGTCAATGTTTTCCACAAAGAAATAGGGGCGCACCGTCTTGCCGATGTCATGATAATAGGCCCCCACCCGCACCAAAAAGGCGTCGGCCCCAATGGCTTCCGCGGCCCGCTCGGCCAGATTGCTCACCAAAATGGTGTGATGATAGGTGCCTGGGGCCTTGAGCAGCAGTTGGCGCAGCAGGGGATGGGTGGGGCGGCTGAGTTCGGTCAATTGCAGGCTGGTGGTGATGTCAAAAAGGTTGCCCATGACAAAATAACCGATCAGGGCGATGCTGGCGGAGAGGCCACCGTTCAGCCCGGACGACACCAGGCTCTGGAGCAGTTGGGAGGAGGAAAAGTCGTCCACGGTCAGGATAAAGAGGTTGGCGATCACCAGATTGCTGACCGTGATGGCCAGCCCGGCCCACAGAAAGGCCGTCAACCGCTCGGCCCGGCCCAGAATCACCGCGCCCACCAGGGTGCCCAAGGTCAAGTAGACGATCAGCCCGATATTGTTTCCGGCCAAATAGCCCAACACCAGGGAAAAGCCCAGGATCATCACCACAGCCACCCGCATATCCACCAACACGGCGATCAACATGCCCAGCGCAGCCAGGGGATAAATATAGGGGATCATGTTGTGGGGGATCACCATAAATTTGGCCGCCACCAGCCACAGGGCCGACAGGGCCAGGGGCAGGGCCAAGATGCGACTTTGGCGCAGCATCTGGGGATAGAGGCGATAGATCGCCCCGGCGGTCACCACCAACAGGGCAAGGCTAAAGAAGCCGGCCTGGATCGCCCGCCACCAATCCCATGAGGTTTGTTGCAAGCCCAGCTTTTTCAGGGCCTCCACCTCTTCGGGCGTGGCGATATCCCCAGCCCGCAGGATGGTTTCTCCCCGTTCCAAGGTGTTGGTCTGCATGGGGATGGCGGACATGGCCATATCCCGATCCGCTGCTGTACGGTCCGGGTTGAGAAAGCTGTTGGGCTGAATCAAGCTACGCACAATCTCCACAGAGATATTGCCCGACTCTTCGTCCAGGTCCGAGCTGATCAAGACCGCGGCCCGGTTGCGCACCGCGGCCAGCGAACTTTCCCGGATCTCTTCCCGCATCCCTCGATCCAAGGCCAAGGGCACCTCTTGCTCAATCGCCTGCCAAGTGACGTTGGGCAAGGTGATGATGTACTCGATGGTCTCCTCTGTCAGGTTCAGATCCGGGACGGCGGCAATATAGTCCTGTTTTTCCGCCTCGCTGGCATAGGCATCGGCCCGCACCACCGAGATGAATTGCAGGATTTCTCTGGAACGGCTCACCTGTTGGCGGCGCACCCGGCCCTGGGGCGGTTCGTAATAATCGGGCACGGAAAGCATGGCCCGCTCTTTGGCAACCTGGGTCAACACTTCGCTCTCATAGGTGATCTGGCGGGGAGAGACCACATCCACCGGGGCCACATCTCCCGCCGACAGGCTGATCTGCCCGATCAGGGGGACTTCCCACGCCAACAAAAAAGTCAACAACAGACCAATGCTCCCCATGAGCAGAGATCGGAGGCCAAGTTCAAGCCAGGGTTTGGAAGTTGTGGGCGCGCCCGTTGTCATGATGGAATCCTGGAATTAGGCCAGCAGCTTGCGTACAACCTGGTTGACCGCTCGCCCATCGGCCTGGCCCGCCACCCGCTCCATCAGGGCGGTCATCACCTTGCCCATCTCCCGCATGGAGGTCGCCCCCACGGCTTGGATCACCTCTTGGGCCATGACTTCGATTTCGGCCACACTGAGTTGCCGGGGCAAATAATGCTCTAAAATAGCCAGCTCCGCCGCCTCGGATGCCACCAGATCTGCCCGCCCGGCCTTTTCATACTCGGTCATGGCGTCTCGACGCCGTTTGGCCTCTTTCATCACCACAGCCAACACATCATCGTCGCCCATGGGATGGCTTTCGTTGCCTGATTTACTGGCTTCGGTCAGAGCCGTCTTCACAGAGCGCAAGGTCAGCTTGGCCACATCATCCTTGGCCCGCATGGCCTGTTTCAAATCATCGTCAATCCGTTGGGTCAAAGTCGTTTCAGTCATTGGATTTGCCTCGTTTAGGTACTTTCGCTGCGCTGCGTAGAATGGGCTGGGAGATTGGGAGGTTGCCACGATACGATCCCTTAATCTCCCAATCTCAAATTCTCATAATCTCGTCCTCGATCGGCAACCATTATACTACACAAAACGCTGAGTCTGGCGATCAAACCAGGCTTGAAGCGGATCTTGATAGCGATGAAAAAGTAGCAGCACGGCCATAAACAGCACAAAAAGCACCGCAAATTGCCACCACGAGATCACCGTCACCCCGGCCCCCATGGCGGCCACCAAAAAGGTGGTGGGCACCCGGGTGATCACCGTGAGCAGGGCGATCTTGAGAAAGCTCACCTTGGCCAGCCCGGCCATGAAAAAGGGCAAATCTCCCGTGGGGGCGAAAAGCACAATGGCCCACACAAAGGGATTGTCGCTGTGGGTGGTCTGCTCCCAACGGGCCAGACGGTCGCCGCCCACCATGAACTCTGCCAAGGGACGGCCAAAGATGCGGGTCAGCAACATGGCCAACATGGAGCCGGCCAACAGCCCCACACTGCCCCAAATCCCCCCCCACAGCGGACCAAAGAGGAAGCCTGCCGCCAACTGGGCCGCATAGCCCGGAATCGGGGCCACCACGATCTGGATGGCGTTGAGCGTGACCAAAAAGAGCGGTCCCCACCAGCCCAGCCCAGCCACAAAAGCCTCCAAAGCCACTTCATCTCGGGCCAGGGCCACCATTTGCAGACCATAGCGCCAGGCCAGGATGCCCCCCACCACGACCAGCCCGGCCAAAAAAGCCAACCGGATCAAAAGCTGTCGTCGCGCCTCGGGCGGGCGGACCCGTGGATCGGATTGGGGTGGTGGAATGGTCATAATAGCCAATTCAAGAATGGATCTGCTGAAAAAATTCGGTTTTATCGCAAAGAAAAACAAGATCTTTTCTCTGCAAATCGCTGCGAATCCCCTGCGTTCTCTGGGGTTTGAAAGCCTTCTGGTCCAAACCACGGCAGGTCATTATAGCCGGACACGCGCTTCTGTCAATAGTTTGCGCATGGCTTTTTGTCGTTTTGACCCTAATTCCGCTACAATGTATTGTTGTCATGAGGCAGCGTGTGTGCAGGATGGCCGAAGATTGCGGCCCGTTTGCGGCCAATTTCAGGCTGAGAAGTCAAAGAAGGTTGTGTTATGTTTTACGATCAAGCAAAGATTTTTGTTAAAGCAGGTGATGGCGGTAATGGCATTGTGGCCTTTCGGCGCGAGAAATATGTGCCCAGAGGCGGTCCCTTTGGCGGTAATGGGGGCCGAGGCGGGAACATCTATTTGGTGGTAGATCCCGACCTCAACACCCTCTTCAGCTTTCGCAATCAGGTCCACTATCGGGCGGACCGAGGATCCCACGGCGGCGGGGCCAACAAGACCGGTGCCCACGGCGAGGATCTCCATTTGGCCGTGCCGCCGGGCACCCTGGTGCGCGATGCCGAGACCGGCGAAATCCTGGCCGACCTGACCCAAGAGGGCCAAGAGATGATCATTGCCCAGGGCGGGCGGGGGGGGCGGGGCAATACTGCCTTCAAATCGGCCCGCAACAACGCCCCCCGCATCGCCGAGAAGGGCGAAGCGGGCGTGGAGCTTTGGCTGGAAATGGAGCTAAAACTGGTGGCGGATGTGGGAATTGTGGGCGTGCCCAACGCCGGCAAGTCCACCCTGCTCAGTGTGATCAGCGCGGCCAAGCCCAAGATTGCCGACTATCCCTTCACCACCATTACCCCAAACCTGGGTGTGGCTGAAGTGGCGCACAAACAGATCGTGGTGGTGGACATCCCCGGCCTGCTGGAAGGGGCCCACGAAGGCACAGGCCTGGGCCACACCTTCTTGCGCCATGTGGAGCGCACCCGGCTGCTGATCCATCTTCTCAACGGCGACAGCCCGGACCCCCTGGGAGACTACGAAGCCATCAACCAGGAGATGATCCTCTTCAACCCCATCCTGGCCGAGCGGCCCCAACTCGTGGTCTTTAACAAGATGGATCTGCCCGATGCCCAGGCCAAATGGCCCGCTGTCATGGCCGCCATCCAGACCGCCGGGATGCCCGTGCTGGCCATCAGCGCTGTCACCAAGGAAAATGTGCCCCAAATGCTCTACCAGGTCCAAGAGATGCTGGACGCCCTGCCCAGCCGGGCGGAGATATTGGCCGATCTCAAAACGGACATGGACGAGGAGATGGTCGAGTTTACCCCGGAAGAGGACGAACGCACCTTCCAGATCCATGAACTGGAGCCGGGTGTTTGGCAGGTCAAAGGCGTGGCCATCGAGCGAGCCGCCCAGATGACCAATTGGGATTATTATGAGGCCGCCATGCGCTTCCAACGCATTTTGAACGCTATGGGCATCACCGAAAGCCTGCGCGATGCGGGCGTTCGCGAAGGCCATTCCGTGGTGATTGGCGAAAAAGAATTGGTATGGGGATTTGAAAACGCATTCGGGGAATAGCAAATTGGAAGAAACAAGCCATGCGGCCCACGACGAACACGCCATCGATCGGCGCATGGATCAAGCCATGTTCGTGGCATCCGCGCCGGGGGAGGTCAGCCCCCTCTCGGACGAATGGGTGGAGGACAACCCGGCCGTGGTGGCCCGGCGCTCGGCCTATCGGCGCATCGGCGTCTTTGGCGGCACCTTTGATCCCATCCACATCGGCCACCTGATCCTGGCCCAAGAAGCCTGGTTTCAGCTAAAACTGGACCGGGTCTATCTTGTACCCGCCGCGGATCCTCCCCACAAACAAGATCGGCGGCTGATCTCCGTGGAGGATCGCATCCACATGGCCCAACTTGCCACCGCGGATGTGGACTATGTGCGGGTCAGCCGCATCGACGCCGACCGGCCCGGCCCCCACTTCACCGCCGAGATGGTGCGCCTGATCCGGCGGCGGCTGGACCCCAACGTGGAGATGTACTTCCTCATGGGCATGGACAGCCTGCGAGATCTGCCCAACTGGAGCGAGGCCCCCTGGCTGGTGGAAAACTGCCGCCTGGTGGCCCTGGATCGGCATGACGTCACCCTGGACTGGAATTATCTCACCAACGCCCTGCCCGGCATCCAAGATCGGGTCGTCATTCTGGACATGCCTGAGCTGGAAATCTCCAGCAATGCCATCCAACAGCGTGTGCGCACGGGCCAACCCATCCGCTTCCTCGTCCCCCGCTCGGTCGAGGACTACATACGCAAACATAGCCTGTATTGGCGATAGACAACACACAAAAAAGAGGCCCCCAGGCTGGGGTCCTCTTTTTTTTTCGGGATTAGAGAGTGGGAGAGTGGGAGATTAGAGATTGGGCGATTGCCACGACACACTCTCCCAATCTCCCAATCTCCCAATCTCCCACTCTCCCAATCGCCCAACCTCTCACCCTTTGCCAAAGAGAAAAACGCCCTGGCTCTTGGTCGGCTCGGTGTCGAACTCGTCCGACCGGGGACGGGTGGTGGGGGCGGCTTGATCCGTGGCCCCGTCCGGTGCGACGGGCCGGCTGGCCGAGTCCCCGGAAAGCAGCATCTCTTGCATATAGGCCAGCCCGGCCAGGAATTGGGCATCCTCGCTGGCCAACATCTCCGGCCCGGTCATCTCTTCCAGGGCATAGCTATCCACCATACGCACGCTGGAAGGCTGGATCACCTCCACGTCCGGCTGGATGCCCTGGCCCTTGATCAACCGCCCATCTGGGGTGAGCCAATTGGCCACGCCCAAAAGCAGGGCCGACCCGTCGCTGAGGGAGAACTGGTTCAACACCGTCCCCGTGCCAAAAGTCGTCTCGCCCAGCAAAATGGCCCGATCATTCTCTTGCAACGCCCCCGCCGTGATCTCCGCCGCGCTGGCCGAACCAGGATTGATCAGCACCACAATGGGCAGATCCCGACCCCAGCCCCGGCCCCGCGTTTCGTGAACGATGCGCCGCCCCTCGGCGTCCTCTTCTTGCAGAACCACCGCGCCTTCGGGCACAAATTGGCTCACCACCTGGATGGCCTCACGCAGATAGCCACCGGGGTTGTTGCGCAAGTCCAGGATAATGCCCTCCACCGGCTGGCCCTTGACCCGGGTGCGGCGCACATCCCACAAAGCTGTGGCCAGTTCGCGGCCCGTGCGGTCAGCAAATTGGGAGATCGAGACATAAGCGATCAGGGTGTCCGGAGCCAGGGTCCAGGTGACACTCTCCTGTTGAATCTGGGCCCGCACAATGCTGATATCCACCGGATCTTCGCTGCCCGGGTGCAACACCGTCAAGATAACAGTGCTGTTGGCCGGCCCCCGGATCTTGCCGATCACCTCATTGAGCGTCTGGCCGTAAATATCTTCCCCATCCACGGCCAGCACCACATCCCCAGCCAAGATGCCCGCCGCCTCCGCCGGGGAGTTGTGAATGGGCGAAATGATGCGGATTTCGTTCTCCTCGAAGGTGACGTAGGCCCCAATCCCCTCGAAAGAACTCTCCAGATCTTCATCGTGGCGTAGCACCTCCTCGGCGGTCATAAAGGTGGTGTGGCCCTGATCCCCAAGGGTGTTGAGCATGCCCTGGATGGCCCCATAGGTCATCTGGGTGGGATCAATTTTGTCTCGATCCACAAAATACTCTTGCACATAGTCCCAGGCTTCCCAAAAAACCACAAACTGACTTGGCCTGTCATCCTGGGCCAAAACCGAGCCCTCGCCAACCTGAACCACAGCGCCAATCAAAAAGGAACCTACAACCAAACTCACGATCAAAACCAGATTGGCCAAGGGTGCAAGACGTCGGGGCTTGTTGGGTTGAATTATGGGCGGGATGGTGGAATGTGTACGGTGAATACGCATAGAGATGGGTTGCCTCGTCAAATTAAAAAAGGGAAGTCAGCGGCGCAGGAAGTATGGCAAGAGTACATGGTCGGGCGGCCCACGTCAAGTCGGGCAGCATCCATTCGGTGATTCGGGTTTTCCGTAAGGTGTCAGGCAATTGAAAGTTAAGGTTGACCGCATATCGTCTAAAATAATTCGTAATGGTCCACCTCCTCCGCCCCCCGGTCCCCAATTCTGGGGGAGGTTGTGGACAGTTCCCCCCAAAGTTGAGGGGTCAGGGGGCGGGGGTGAACGATTACAATCATTCAGTATGACGATAAAACGCAGGTGCGGTTTCTAACCATACGCTTCGTGTCCCCTCAATAAGTCACGGCGTATTTATGCAGAGGTCGTCTTCGCCAAGACCAAAAGCTAGTCACATCACCCTCACTGCCGGCCCATACAGCAGCGGTGTCCGAGCGGTGTGCCATCGATCCACGCAGCAATTACATTTGCGAAAGGGCTACCCATGACCGACCATCGCTTTGAAACAGAGAGTCAACGCATTCTAATTGTGGAGGATGCCGCCGATACTCGCCTCTTGCTCAATTTGCGTCTTCAACGGGAAGGGTATCAAGTGCTGACCGCCAGCAATGGCTCAGAGGCCCTGGCTTTGGTCCAATCAACCGGCCTGCCCAATTTGGTCTTGCTGGATATTATGATGCCGGGGATGGATGGCTTTGCCGTGGCCAATGAACTGCGGCGCATGGGGGACATTCCCATCATCTTCCTCACCGCCCTCTCCGACACCGAAACCAAGGTGGATGGGCTGTTGCGCTATGCGGAAGATTATATCACCAAACCCTTTGTCTTCCCCGAACTCGCGGCCCGGGTACGTCGCGTCTTGCTGCGGGTGGCCGGAGCCAAAAAGGCGGACCCGGAACAGTCCATTGACAACCGGCTCAAGATCAACTTCGCCCAACAATATGCGGTTTTGGATGGAGAGCAGATCACCCTGACCCCCACGGAAAATCGCCTGTTTCATATCCTCTTCAGCAACCGGGGGCGGGTACTTTCACCCAGTTTTCTGTTGGCCAAAGCCTGGGATCCCACCAAGGCCGGCACGGTAGAATCCTTGTGGGTACACATGCGTCGCCTGCGCAGCAAAATTGAACCGGATACAGAGTCAAATCGCTATGTGGTCACCGTGCGCGGCCAGGGCTATTGTCTGCCCCAACAGGGCCAAACAGTCGACAACACCGAGTGATCCGTTGCGGAGCGGTTCAGTCAAAGAGCTTCTCAGGCATCGGCCATTGCGCCGGTGCCTGTTTTTTTCTCCAACCAAACCTCTCCCCAGGGCAGGTTTGCCAAGCCGCCGCAAACCTGCGAGAATGGCCTCTATGGATCAAACACAACAACCGTTGACCGCGATGGTGGCCTGCGCGGGGTGAGCGTCTAAGCTCCCGCCGGGGACACTGTCGCAGGTCGTGCGACAACTGGCCGGGTTCTTCCCGGTAAGCGAATATCCAGATGTCTTGGTGGGGCTGGGTCAACCGGATGACGCGGCTGTTTTCCGCTTGGACGCCGAAAAGTCCCTGATCAAGACCACGGATTTCTTCACCCCCGTGGTGGATGACCCGTGGACCTTCGGGGCCATCGCCGCGGCCAACGCCATGAGCGATGTCTATGCTATGGGCGGCGAGGTGCTTTTCTGCCTCAACATTGCCGGCTTCCCCGAAGAGATGGGCGGGGAGGCCATCGCCCAGATCTTCGCCGGGGGCGCGGTCAAGGTGAAGGAGGCCGGGGCGGCCATCGCCGGGGGCCACACCATCACCACCCCGGAGCCCTTCTACGGTCTCAGCGTCACCGGCATCGTCCACCCGGATCGCATCATGCGCAAAGGCGGTGCCCGGCCTGGGGACCGGCTCTTTTTGACCAAGCCCCTGGGCACGGGCATCGTCACCACCGCGGCCAAGTTGACCGGGCCGGGGGAAAACGCGGCGGCCCGCACCCTGCGCCGTCTCCAGGGCAAGCCGGATCTGGACCCCAACCACCTGGATGCCGCGCTCCTCTCCATGCTGCGCCTCAACCGGGCGGCGGCCCAGGCGGCCCAATTGGCCCAGGTCAAAGCCGCCACGGACATCACCGGTTTTGGGCTTTTGGGCCACATGGTGGAGATGGCCCGCCCCAGCCGCGAGGTGTGTGGCGCGGTCTTCCGCATCCGCGCCGGGGATGTGCCCACCCTGCCCGGCACCCACACCTATCTCAACGCAGGCTACTTGACCCGGGGCCGGGTGCGCAACCCGGAACATTACGGCGATCACGTACGCATGGCCCCCACGGTCACACCGCAACAGCGCACCCTGCTTTGGGAATCTGAGACCAGTGGCGGGCTGCTGGTGGCCGTGGCCGCAGAGAATGTCGCCACCTTCACCGCCGCCTGCGCCGCACAGGGCCAGCCCTATTGGGAAATCGGCGAAGTGATCGAGGGCCAACCCGACATGCGTGCGGTCGAAGTGGTGTAGCCCAATGGTGCCTTTGGCCGTCAGTTCGTGGAGTTGGCATGAGGATTTCTACGCCGGGCGGCTAACCTTGCTCGACGTGCCTGGGGCCGCGGCATCCCTGGGGCTGGATCAGGTGGAACTCAACGATTTCATGCTGCCGTCGCCCCGCCTTGGTCGGGTGCGACGCTTTTTTATGACCCGCCCCGCCGGTCCTGCCCACGCCTGGCGCTATGCCGACACCACCCTGCATCAACTCAAGGCCGAACTGGCGCGCACGAGCGTGGGCTGCCTGGCCTGGACCGTGGACAGCGATCTGACCGTGCCGGGCCGCTATTGGCCCAGCCAGGAGCGCTATCTACATCGGGCGATGGATGTGGCCCGATTGCTGGGCGCACCGGTCCTGCGCCTGACCTTGGGCGGCGACCCGGCCCAGGATCTCCTGGCCGATGGGCGGGCGGCAAACCGCCTGGGCAAGCTGGTGATGGAGAGCCGACGGCTCTGTCCCGACCTCACCCTGGCCGTGGAGAACCATTGGGGCATCACCACGGACTATCGACGGCTGCTGGCCATTCTGGACCGGGCCAATACCACCCTCCCCAAGGTGTATCGACCCCAGTTGGGCGTCTGCTTTGATCCCGGCAATGTCCCCCCGGCGGATCGGGCCGAGGCCTGGCCCCACTTGGCCTGGCAGTCGGTCCATTTCCACCTCAAAACCCACGCCTTCACACCGAATGGCGACGAAAGCGCCATCCCCTACGACCTGCTCTTCCGCATCCTGGCCGACGCAGAATACGCCGGGGCCACCACGATTGAATTTGAAGGGGTGGGGGATGCAGGCGTGGGGATTCGGCAAAGTGTGGCGTTGTGGCTGCGATTGATGGCGGGATAAAAGTAAGGCAAAAGGCAAAGTGCAAAAGGCAAAAGTATGCGCGCTTGGAAGACCGTGGATCGGCGCACGATCTTGGATCATGACAAGTTTTTGCGGGTGGAGGCCCACACGGTGGAACTGCCCGACGGCCAGTTGATCCACGACTGGTCCTGGGTGGTCACGCCGGATTTTGTCAACGTGGTGCTGGTGGACGCGGACGGGGCCTTTGTCTGCTTCCGCCAGACCAAGTACGCGGTGCCGGGGACTTCCCTGGCCGTGGTGGGCGGCTATTTGGAGCCGGGGGAAGATGCCCTGGCCGCGGCCCAGCGGGAGGTGTTGGAGGAGACGGGCTACGCCGCGTCCGCCTGGCACAGCCTGGGCCACTTCGCCGTGGACGGTAACCGGGGCGCGGGGACGGCGCATCTCTTCCTGGCCACAGGGGGCCGCAAAGTGGCCGAGATCGACGCCGATGATTTGGAAGAGCAAGAGGTTGTGCTGTTGAGTCGGGCCGAGGTGCGGGCGGCTCTGCTGGGGGGTGAATTCAAAGCGTTGCCCTGGGTGGGCAATGTCGGGCTGGCCTTGGTCAAGCTTGAAGAAATTGAGGCCGGGGTGACGCCGTGACCGCCTCGATTCGTGCCGAGACCGCCCGGCGCATTGCCGAATCGGGCATCATCGCCATCCTGCGGGTGGACCTGCCCGTGCAGGAGATCATCGAGATGGGGGATGCGCTGATGGCCTCCCCGATCACCGTGGCCGAAGTGCCCCTGAACACACCGGCGGCGCTGGAAGTCATCACCGCCCTGCGGGCGCGTTACGGTCCCCACATGCTCATGGGGGCGGGCACGGTGCGCACCCCGGCCCAGGTGCGCCCGGCGCTGGATGCCGGGGCGCAATTTCTGGTGGCCCCTAACTTTGACATGGGGGTGGCCATGTTGGCCAAAGAGGCGGACATCCTCTACATCCCCGGCGTCTTCACCCCCACAGAGGTGCAGGTGGCGGTCAACGCCGGGTGTCGCATGGTTAAGCTATTCCCCAATGTTTTGGGGCCTGCTTATCTGCGCGCCCTGCGTGCGCCCTTGGACGATGTGGACTTTGTCCCAACGGGCGGCGTGGATGTGGACAACATCGCCGCTTTCGCCCAGGCTGGGGCCGCCGCGGTGGGCGTGGCCGGGGCGCTTTTTCCTCAGCCGTGGTCCATGCCGGAGATCATTTTGCGGGCAAGGGCCTTGCGGAAAGAGTGGGCGGCGGGGAAGATAGGTTAATAGTCCCCATCCCCCATGCCCTGCTCCGGCATTTTGATCTCCACAACTTCCCCGTGAAAATCGACCACGATCTGGAAGCCCAACATGCCTAGCATCCCCTTGGCCTCGTCGGGCAGGGGGGTACCCACGGCCTCTTCCATTTTGTCCAGGGATGACTCCACCGCGGCCTTGGTGAAGATGTCATCCTGGCCCATCATCTCCAAAATGCCCGGCACGGCGATGTCTCGGTGGGCGTCCATTTGGCCCTTCATGAAGGCCATGACCTGACCATCCACTTTGGCGGCGTCGATGTGGCGGCGGAAGTCGTCGTCATCCACCACATAGCAGGCATCCGCGCCCACATAGGCCACCTCCACCGGGCGGCCTCGATCATCCACAATCAATCCTTCAAACATGGCGGCGTTGGCCATGAGCGTGTACTCCTTTCGAGTTAAGCGAAATTATCGAGTAATGCGTATCGAGTATTTCGTGGTCAAGTGCTTTCAAGCATTTGACAGCTCTCAACCACGAAATACTCGATACGCATTACTCGATATATTTTTACAGCAATTCCCCCACACTACGCAGATAGTCCAGACTTCGTTTCACGCTGGCGGCGGGGTCGGTGGGTTCGTCGTGTTCGACGATGTACCATTCGGCCCCGGCGGCTTTGGCCGCGGGCAGGAGGGTGGACCAGTCCAGGATGCCGTAGCCCACGTCGGCCAGGCCCTTTTCGGCCTCGTTGGTGCCGGGGGCGGCCAGGTCTTTGACGTGGACACGGGGACAGCGGCCCGCGTATTGGCCTAAGATTTCCACGGGGTCCGCGCCGCCGTGGGCGATCCAGGCCAGGTCCGGCTCGTAGCCCAAGTGGGCCGGGTCCGCGGCACCGAAGAGCCAGTCGAGGGCCCGCTTGCCGTCGATCATCTGCATTTCGATGCCGTGGTTGTGATAGAGCAAACGCATGCCCGCCGCCCGCAGCTTGGCCCCGATGGCGTCCAGATCCCGGCCCAGGCTGCGCCAATCTTCCGCGGTGCTGCTGGCCCACATGGGCGCATAGGGGGCGGGGACGGCGATCACAGGGTTGCCCAAGAACTTGTTGAAGTTGATCACATGGGCCAATTTCTCTTGGAGCACTTGGATGCCCACATGGGAGGACGAAACGGTCAGGTTGTACTTCTCCAACAGATCCTGCATCTCGCCGACGTCGATGCCGTGATCGTTGACCGTCTCGACCGCAGTGTAACCAGCGGCGGCCACGGCGGCTAGGACGGCGTCCAGCCCGCCGGCCATGCGGCGCAAAGAATAAAGTTGTACGGAAATGGGTAGGGTTGGCATGGTGGTCTCGTTTCTGTGAAAGGTGTTCGAGAATCGAGTATCATGTATCGAGTATTTTTTCGTGGTCAAGTGCTTTCCAACGTTTGACAGTTCTTGACCACAAAATACTCGATACGTATTACTCGATACGGTTTGTAATCCGCTCGGTCAGCCCGGAATGCCGGGCCGAAATTTTGTTGTTGCGCACGGCCATGGCGATGGCTTTGGGCTGGCCGACCAGGACGACCAGCCGCCGGGCACGGGTCACCGCTGTGTAAAGTAAATTGCGTTGCAGCATCATGTAGTGAGTGGTGAGGACGGGGATCACCACTGCCGGGTATTCGCTGCCCTGGCTTTTGTGGACGCTGACCGCGTAGGCGTGGGTCAGTTCGTCCAATTCCAGGAAATCGTAGACGATGGGCAGGCCGTCAAAGCTGACGGTGACGGTCTGCATGACCGTGTCCACGGCCAGGATGGTGCCCATGTCCCCATTGTACACCTCTTTGTCATAATTGTTGCGGATCTGCATCACCCGATCCCCGGCCCGGTAGAGACGGCTGCCCATGCGCTTCTCCCCCTTGCGCTCGTTGGCCGGGTTGAGGGCGTTTTGCAGGGCTTCGTTGAGCGCGCCCACCCCCACCACGCCCCGGTGCATAGGACTGAGCAGTTGAATATCCGCCGACGGGATGGCGAAGCGCTTGGGGATGCGGCTCTGCACCAGCTCCACGCAAAGCTGGGCCGCCCGCTCCGGCTCCTCCGTGCGGAAGACGAAGAAATCCGTGGCGCTATCGTTCTCCAAAATGGGCATCAGCCCCTGGTTGATGCGGTGGGCATTGGTAATAATATAACTGCCCGCCTCCTGGCGAAAAATCGTCTTCAACCGCACCACCTTCGCATTCGCCAACGGTCGCCCCGCCTCCTTGTCTCCCTGCCTCCCTGTCTCCCCTGCTCCCTCAATCGCCTCAATCACATCCTGCAACACATTCCCCGCGCCCACGCTGGGGAGCTGGTCCACGTCGCCGACCAAGAGCAGGTGCATCCCTGGGGCGATGGCTTTGAGGAGGTGGTTGGTCAGGATCAGATCCAACATGGAGGCTTCGTCCACGATGAGCAGATGGCCCTCCAACGGGTTTTCTTCGTTGCGCTTGAAGGCCATGCCCTCGGTGGGCTTGAACTCCAGGAGCCGGTGCAGGGTCTTGGCCTCCTGGCCTGTGGTCTCGGCCAGACGCTTGGCTGCCCGGCCCGTGGGTGCGGCCAGGAGGACCGTGTAGCCCGCCCGTTGGCACAGGTCGAGGACTGTGCGTACAGTCGTCGTCTTGCCCGTGCCCGGCCCGCCGGTGAGGACGGTGAGCCGGTGGGTGAGGGCGGCGGTGACCGCGTCTTGCTGATGGGGGGCGAGGACGATGCCCGTGCTGATCTGGGCCGCCTGAAAAAGGGGGAGCATGTCCGGGGCATGGGCAAAGCGGGGCATGGCGCTGATCCCGGTGGAGACCAGGCGGCGCACCCGGTTGGCTACCCCCACTTCGCTAAAATACATGGGGGTAAGATAGACCGGCTTGGGTTCCCGCAGGATCTGTTGGACTTGGGCGGCGGTGATGGTGACGTAGGCGACCCCTGGCTCGGCCACAAGCCGGGGGGTTAGAAAATCATCCCGTTCCTCGACGCCGCCCCGGTCAACACCCGAAATGCCCCAGGCCGCGGCAGGGGCCTCCCCCCCAGCACTGGGCGGGATTTTAACCTGATCCTCGGCTTCCAAACGCAAAAGCCCGTCGGCCACCTGCATGGGGGAGACATCCAAAAGTTCCGCGGCCTCGCGGATCAGTTCGGGGCTGGGCAAGAAGACGTGGCCGTTGTCCGTGGCCTGGCCGAGGACGTAGGCCGCGCCGGCGGCGACGCGCTGGGGGGCGTCCGTGGCCATGCCCAGGGCTTGGGCGATCTTGTCCGCGGTGAGGAAGCCGATGCCGTAGATGTCCTGGGCCAGTTGATAGGGGTTGCGCTGGACCGTGGCGATGGCGTCGTCGCCGTAATGTTTGTAGATTTTGGTGGCCAGGCCCGTGGTGACCCCGTGGCTTTGCAGAAAGAGCATGACCTCTTTGATGGCCCGCTGTTCGGCCCAGGCCGTGCGGATCAGGGCCACCCGTTTGCGCCCCACGCCGGACACCTCCATCAGCCGCCCCACCTCCTCGTCGATGACCGTGAGGGTCTCTTCGGCGAAGTGCTTGACAATGCGCTTGGCGGTGACTGGTCCCACACCCTTGATCAGCCCGCTGCCCAGATATTTCTCGATGCCGGCAGCGGTGGCGGGCAGGACCGTGCGCATGCGGTCCACGGCGAACTGTTTGCCATACTCGCCGTGGATCACCCAGCGCCCGGTCAGCTCCACGCTCTCGCCCACATTGATGCCCACCATGTTGCCCACGATGGCCACCTCCTGCTCCCAGGCGTTGAGGAAGTGAGGGCGGCGTTCGGGCAGGAGCTTGGCCACGGTGTAGCCGTTCTCCTCGTTGTGATAGGTGATGCGCTCCACCACGCCGCGCAGAAGATCCGGGGCGCGGGGGGGCGTGGATTGAGAAGAGGCGGTGTCGTTGGTCATAAGCGAAGGGTAGCAGATCGGGGAAGTGTTGGCAAGAGGATGGAACAATCAAAAATAGGCCGCGGATTTGATCCGTGGTCTATTTTTTCTCTACTCTCTCCGCCCCGGTGTAGAGGCGCAAGCTGTCCCGGCGGATGTAGCCGATGATGGTAATATTCCACGCTTCGGCCAGAGCCAGGGAGCGGCTGGTGGGGGAGGTGCGGGAGGCGATCACGGGGACGCCCATCTTGGCCGCCTTGCCCAACATCTCGGCGCTGATACGGCCCGTGGTGAGGATCAGGCAGCCGGACGGGTCGATGCCTTGCTGCATGGCCATGCCCCATAGTTTGTCCAGGGTGTTGTGGCGGCCCACGTCCTCGGCGGTCAGCAAGAGCGTGTCCGGCGTACAGAGCGCGGATGAATGGACCCCCCGGCTGATGGGATAGAGCACCTCCGCAGCCCGCAGATCCGCATAGCGGTCAATGATCTGTTGGGCGCTGACAGTTGGGCCGGGGGGCAGGGGCGCACGCTGGGCGGTCAGGTCGTCAAAGGTGACACCGCCGCTGCACCCGGAAGTGCGGATGGCCCGGTCGGGCAGGGTCACTTCGTGGGTCAGCCACACGTCGATGCAGGTGCCGCCGTGGATCAGATCCACCAAGGCCACCTCTTCCAGCCCGGCGATGATGCTTTCGGCGCGCAAAAAGCCCAGGGCCAGGGCCTCCAGATTCAGGGGCGTACACATAAACGCGGCCAATTCCTGGCCGTTGACATGCAAACAGACCGTCGCCTCCTCGATCACGTGCGCGGCCACGGTCTGCCAGTGTTCGCCCTGCTTCAATTGATAAACAGTGGGTTGGGTGCCAGAAGTCATGGGGATGATTGTAACAGATCCACCCGCTATTCCAAGAGTCCATGTTCCCTGGCGCAGGCGACGGCTTCCAGGCGGCTGTGGACGCCCAATTTGTGCAGGATGCGTTGGATGTGGTTGCGCACGGTGGAGTTGCCGATGAGGAGTTGGGAGGCGATGGCGGCGGTGTCCGCACCTTCGGCCATGAGGACCAGCACATCTGTTTCTCGTGGGGTGAGGGCGGGGATGGGCAGATCTAGATCATATTGGGGAGTCGAACTGGTCGGTTTCAGGTTGATCTGCCGGGTCAGGGCGGCCACCTCGGTGGCGAAGGTTTCGGCCTGTTTTTTGGCTTCCACATCCCGCAGCAGATGGATGACCGCGGGGCTGGGCACGCCGTCGGCATCCTTTAAGGTGACAGCGATCACGCCGGCATTGACCCACCGGGAACGTCCGTGGGCCGTACGCACCTGCACGTCAAAGCTGGGCACCAGTTCGCCCCGGTTGCTGGCCACAAAGGGCTGGCAGCCCCGGCGGCAGATCACACAGCCCCCATCCGCCCGCCCGCCGATGATTTGGTGACAGGGCTGGCCCATCACCTCTTTGGCCGTAAAGCCCAAAAGGTCTTCGGCGGCGTGGTTCCACGCCACAATGCGCTGCTGTTCGTCCACCACATAGGCCCCATCTGCGGTTCGATCTAACAGATCATGCAACAGCGCATTCTCGTCCATGTCTCACTTTTCCCATCCCGAAATCACGTATCATCCACCTTCCCACTGGGGCGTAGATAGCGAACGGGATCCTTGTAGGGCTTCACCTGCCAGGCGACTTCATCCTTCAACACATTGCCAGAAACATGCAACAGAGTATCGTTGTAATCCGGGTCGATGGCCATAGAGGCCAAACAGGGATAATGGTGGTGCAACATCCCCGCTGCGTACTCCGCCTCTTCCGCCGAGATGCCCATCAGCCCGGTGGCCACATGGTGTCCACAGCCGCAGGCCGCATCCCGCACCACGTTCACCCCGGCCACACACTTGGATTCCTCGTCCACGATCACATCCAACACAGGCTTGCCGAAGTAGCGGGCAAATTGGGCGACCAGGGGCACATCGTATTCCACCAGACGGCGGTGGGCGTTGATCGTGTTCTCGGTCAGGGTACAGAAGGGCTTGGGGCAGACCAGGGGCACCCCCAACTCGGCCAGCCAACCAGCCAACTGGCGCTGCAACCCCGGCGGCAGGTATTGCACATTGTCAATCGGGGCCAGGACCGCCTTGGCCCCGGTCATCTGCACAATATCGGGCAGAAATTCGGCCACCCCCGCATGTTCACCCAACGAAAGAATCAGATCCGACTTAGGCAGGGTGATGGGCAAGAATTCCTCCGGATAGTCGATCACCGGCGGCAACACCTTGGGGGCGACCCAACTTTCCACCGTCCAGTCCGCCGGGGCGCGGCGGCGGATATTCAGGGTGATGCGGTTGCCATATTCGCCTTGGACCACGGTGAGGATGCGCATGGGGTTGCCTCCATTATAGCAGGTGTTGTCAAGAGGGGAAACAGAAAATATCGAGTGTCGTGTATCGAGTATTGCGTGGTTAAGTGCTTTCAAACGTTTGATAGTACTTAACCACGCAATACTCGATACACGACACTCGATACACGTTATTCGCTCCCGATCGCTTTCGAAATCTCCCGCACCCGCGCCACCAACTCCGGCGCGGCGTCGTAGACCGGGACGCCGTCCCGATCGGCGATGGTGACCCGGTCGTCCACGGGCAGGTAGCCGATCAGGGGGATTTGGGGTGCGCTCTCTTGGATAAAGGCCAGGTCGGTCTCGCTTTGGATCTTGTTGCCCACCATGTAATAACGGGGCACGCCGATGTCCAAGGCCAGTTTGTGGATGTTGAGGGCCGTGTTCATGCTGCGGCGGTTTGGCTCCACCACGATCAGGAAGGCATCCACGGACCCGGCCGTACCCCGGCCCAGGTGTTCGATCCCCGCCTCCATGTCCATGATCACCACTTCGTCCCGGGCCACCAGCAGATGGGTAACAAGATTGCGCAGCAGTGCGCTCTCTGGGCAGATGCAGCCGCTGCCCCCCATTTTGATGGTCCCCAGTTGCAGCAGTTTGATGCCCCGATACTCGGCGCTGAGACGGTCCGGGATGTCGTCCACCTTGGGATTGAGGCGGAAATAGGCCCCCACCGTGCCCGGCTTGGCCCCGGTGCGCTCCAGGATCAGATCTTCCATCTGGGCGATGGGCACGATCTGGGCGGTCAGTTCGGGCGGAAAGCCCAGGGCATAGGCCAAACTGGCCGCCGGGTCGGCGTCAATGGCCAGGACCGTGCGGCCATCCTGGGCGTAGACATGGGCAAGCAGGGCGGCCAGGGTGGTCTTCCCCACGCCTCCTTTGCCGGTGATTGCGATTTTTGGCATGGTTTTCTCCAATGGCGAATGGCGAATGGCGAATGGTGAGTTGTGCGTTGGAAGGATCAGGCGGTGACCAATTGCTCTTTCGCCATTCGCAATTTGCCATTCATCAACCCCGCCTCTTCCATCAGCCGGGGCACGATCTCTTCCCAATGCACGGCCATGACGTGTATGCCGGCGATGCCCTTGGTGGTCTTGAAGCGCTCGATCATCTCCAGGGCGATGGCCACGCCGGTCTCTTGTTGGGTCTTGGGATCGTCCCCAGCCGCGTCCATGCGGGCGATGATGGCGGGGGGCAGAATCACACCGGGCACGTCATCGGCCATGAAGTGGGCGGCCTTGGCGCTCTTCAGCGGGATGATGCCGGGCAGGACATAGACCTTGCCCAGCAGGTTGCGCTTGTCCAAGGCCTCCAGCCACTCGGTGAAGCGATCATAGTCGAAGATGGGCTGGGTTTGGATAAACTGGGCCCCGGCGTTGACCTTCTTCTCGGCCCGGATGGCCTCGTATTTGGGCGGTGCGCCAAAGGGCGAGGCCGCCGCACCCAGGAACCACTCGGGCCGCTGCTTGATCTCCCGCCCATCCAAATAGCGCCCCTCGTCCCGCATGCGCCGCAACATCCACAGGATCTGCACCGCGTCCAGGTCCGACTGGTCCGGTTTGGTCATGGGGGAGGGGCCAAAGCGGTGGTGGTCCCCGCTCAGGCAGAGGATGTTGCGGATGCCCAGACCGGCCGCGCCCATGGCGTCGGCCTCGATGGCCACCCGGCTGCGGTCCCGGCCCTGAAGCTGCATGACCGGTTCCAGCCCTAAGTCCAAACAGACCTTGCTGGAAGCCATGCTGTTCATGCGGGGCGAGGCCGAGGCGTTGTCCGTGAAGTTGGCCGCAGCCACGTAGCCCTTGAGACAGGCCACCTTCTTGTCCAAAATCTTGGTGGATGCCCCCAAAGGCGGCGCGATCTCCCCGGTGACGGTGAATTCGCCCGTGCGCAGGGCGGCTTCCAAGTTGGAGATGGGGTCGGTGTAGGCCGGCGGGTGGTAGTCCGCGTCCCCTTGCCACCAATCCGGCTGGCGCAGGTGATAGAAGAAGTTGCTCCAATCGGTGTTGAATTTTTCCCGATCCGTGAATAGTTCTATGGGCCGGGGGCCGTTGTCCCATTCTCGCCATTTTTGGAGCATATCGATCCAAGTTTCATGGCCGACCTGATTGCCGTCAAGGGGGGCGTTGATCTCCAACAACTTGTCGGTTCGGTCCAGACGCTCGGCGCGCTCATAGATCATGAACCAGGTGCAAGGCTTGGTCTCATCCACACAGCAGTGGTCTGGGGAGGCTCCGCCGCACAGCCCGTTGCGCAACCCCATGGCGCAGGTCATGGGACAGACAAAGGCGGTCTCCTGCAAAATGCAGTTGCCGCACATACGACAGCCAAAGAGCGCACCCTTCACCGACCGCTCAAAGGCCGTGAAGGCGCGCATGGGGGCCGCATCCCGGCACACAGGATAAAAAGGGGCTTGATACCGGCGAGGCGAAAAGATGGGCATGAGATCAGTCTCCTTTTTGGGTATCGAGCATCGTGTATCGACTGTTGTGTGACATAGAAATACTCGATACACGATACCCGATATAACTACAGCCGCAAATACGAATCCGTATAGATCACCTTGTTCAACAACACCTGCACGGTCTTGAAGATCTCCACCTGTTCGGGATCGGCCATGTCCACGTCCTCTTGCTCCAACTCGCCCATCTCCGCCACCCGGTCAAAGAGGGTGAGATAGAGGCGGCCCACGGCGGTGGAGGCATCCCGCTCTTCCACCATGCGGATGGTCTCCATCAGATCCTTGTCAAAGGGGTCGGCGATCACCATGTCCAGCCCGGCGGCCATGAGCATGACCATGTAGACCCGGTTGATCAGGGGGCGCATGGCCGCGGGCACGGCGTTGGAGACATTGGACAGCCCCACGCTGACCAGGGGCGGCGGATCCCAGGCAAACTTGAGGGTGCGCACGGCCTCGATACACTCCGGGCAATACTCCTGGCAGCCGGAGACCGTGAGGACCAGGGGGTCGATGATCAGGTCGGTGATGGGCATGCCCACCTCCAGGATGCGGGGGATGAGCTGCTCCAAGGCGATGCCCACCCGTTCGTCGGCCTTGACCGGGATCATGCCGCTGCCCATCGTCAAAGCCACCAGTTTGGCCCCATATTTGGCCGCCACCAGGGGCACCTTCTCCAGCCGCTCCGCCTCCGCCGAGGTGGAGTTGATGATGGCCCGGCCCCGGGGGATCTTCTGTAATCCGGCCTCAATGGCGGCCAGATTGGTGGTGTCCAGAGAATAGACCGCATTGGGCGCGCCGGCGCACACCTGATCCACCAGCCACGGCATCACCTCCGTGCCATCCTTCTTGCGCGGCCCCACGTTCAGGTCCAACGCATCAGCCCCCGCCGCCACCTGCCGCCGGGCCGACTCCGTGAAAAAGGCCCCGTCCCGTGCCAACAGAGCTTCCTTCACCTTGGGCGAAATAATGTGAATGTTTTCACCAATGATGTACATGCGCACTCTCCTTTGGGGTGAGATTGGGAGATTAGGCGACTGGGAGATTAAGAGATTCGTTTGGCGCCGAAGAATCTCCCGATCTCTCAATCTCCCAATCTCTTGTCAATCAACCAATCAACATCTTTTCCAACAACGTCTTCTCCACAATCCTCTGCACCGCCCCATAAATGGCGGAGTCGGGGCCAAGTTCGACAAGGGGGCGGCCATCGGCATCTGCCCGGCTCACCTGCGGGTCAGCGGGGATGGTGCCAGCCAGGGGGATGCCCAGCCCGGCGATGGTTTCGACCAAGGTGGGGGAAAGTTCGCCCACCAGCCGGTTGACCACCAAATAGGCATTTTTGATGTTCACATCCAATTCTTCCCGCAGATCTGCCACCCGGCCGGCAGCAATCGTCCCCCGCACCGTGGGATCCGTAACCACGTACAGCACGTCCACATCCCGCGTCGTGCGGCGGCTCAGGTGTTCCAGCCCGGCCTCATTGTCGATGACCACATAGTCATACGCCGCACCCAGGCGGTCGATGATGTCCCGCAAGATGTGGTTGACCGCACAGTAGCAGCCCGGCCCCTCTGGGCGGCCCATGGCCAGCAGATCCACCCGGTCGCCTTCCACCAGGGCATACTCGATCTCCATGTCCAAATAGTCGTGCTTGCTCATGCCGGGCCGGCCGTTGAGGCTGCCATCCACCTTGTTGACATCCGCCAACATCCCCTCCCGGATGTCGCCGATAGTCTGGTCCAGCTTCATGCCCAGGGCCAGGTTGAGGTTGGCGCTGGGGTCGGCGTCAATGGCCAGGACGGTCCCGGCGTTGGTCTCCACCAGGTGCTTGATCAACATGGCGGCAAACGTTGTCTTGCCCGTTCCGCCCTTGCCCGCCAGGGCGATGGTGGTGGTCATGGGTGTGCTCCTTTGTTCAATAGATTGAAGATTGTGAAAGATTGAAGATTTAAGATTAGCGTGGTTGACAACGACCAATCTTAAATCTTCAGTCTTCTAGTCTTTTCAGTATCCTCGTCACCAACCGCCTCCCCAACGCCGCGCTGCCGTCGATGGGGAGATAGTGGCCGGCCACGGCGTCGAAGAGAACCTGGGCCTGGGGCGGGAATTCGTCGTCCCCCAGCCAGTAGACCAGGGCCAGGGGGATGCGGGGCAGGCCGTTGAAGGTGAAGCCGCCGTCGCTCACCGCCGTGGGGTGTCCCCCGGCGGCCAGGACGGCCCGGCGCAGACGGTCAATATCGTTGCCCACTCGCTGTTCCAACAATGCCCCGGTGTAGCCCTGAAAGGCCGAATGGTAAAAGCCGCCGTCGGGCAGTTCTCGGAAGGCCACGAAGTTGCCCGTGGGCGGGGTGCCCTCGGCCCGCTCCAAATAATAAAGGAAAAGACCCTGCAACTCCGCGCCGCACGGCTGACCCGTCTCCACGTCATGGGCCACCAACTCCGGCCACCCCAGCCGATAGCCCCGATCCAGATGGCGCAGGACCAGCGTCCGGCTCTCCGGCTGCCAGTTGATCCCGGCCAGTTCCGCCACTCGCTCAGGCCGCCGAGTGCGCAGGCTGTCCCGTAGCTCTTCGAGTTTTGGCTCGAAGCTCTCCGCCCAGGCGGTGCGGCCCGTGGGTTTGGCTAGGGTTGGGTTGCGGTCGAAGACGGTTTGGGTCATGGTT
>JAGNDO010000046.1:37661-40654 GCA_018003515.1 Caldilineaceae bacterium | reverse complement strand
TCTGGTCCTACCGGGTTCCTCCACCTCGGTGGAC
Organism: Caldilineaceae bacterium; assembly: GCA_018003515.1. Lineage (GTDB taxonomy): Bacteria > Chloroflexota > Anaerolineae > Caldilineales > Caldilineaceae > JAGNDO01. The sequence goes on along the minus strand of JAGNDO010000046.1, from coordinate 40,620 downwards.
GCCGCCCAAGCGCCGCGGACGACACTCAAAAGAGACTCTGAAACTCATCGAAAAGTGGTGTCCATGACATCACGCTATCGTGCAGTCCTACCGCGTGGGTCACTGCACCAATCTTCTAATCTTCAATCTTCCATTCTTTGATTTTAAGCGCCAAACCGTTTCAACCGCCCCGCATGGCCCATGGCCTGGGGGATCATGTTGGTGGCGTGGAAGGTGCCGAAGTGGCCGCCGGCGCAGGCCCGTTCGCCAAAGCTCTGGGCGGCGTCGGGAATGGCCTTGGGGCTCCACAACAGGGTGGGGACCGGGTGCCAACTGTGGCTGCGCAGCTTGGCCGGGGTGCTGTGGTCGCCGGTGACCAGGACCGCGCCGGGGTTGAGGGCCAGGATGCGGGGCATCAACGCGTCCACCACTTCGATCTCGTGGACCTTGGCGTCAAAGTTGCCGTCTTCGCCGTAGCTGTCGGTCTTTTTGATGTGGATGAAGAAGAAGTCGAAGTCATCCCACACCTTTTCCAACGTGTCGATCTGGTGGTTGGGTCGGTCGCCCTCAAAGTCCACGATCTCCATGCCCACCAGCCGGGCCACACCCTTGTACATGGGATAGACGGCGATGGCCGCCGCCCGCATGCCGTAGATCTCGCCGAAGCGGGGCAGACCGGGGTCAAGGGCTAGGCCGCGCAGATTGAGGCTGTTGGCCTTGGGTTCGTCGGCGATGGCGGTGCGGGCGGCTTCCACCCACTTGTTGCACAGGGCCGCGGAATGCGCCCCGGCTTCTGTGCCGCTCTCGTCCAGAACCGGCAGGGGCTTCTTGCCGGTGACAAGGGGGTCGGTCTCGGTCAGATGGCCGCCCAGGCCGTCGCCCCGGATCACCAGGACGAAGCGATGCTCCTTGACCGGCTTGACGAAGACCTCGTAGCCGGGCAGCAGATCCCCTGTGGCCGCCTGCAACTTGGCCGCCAGCCGCTCGCACTCTTCCGAGCTGATGCGTCCGGCCCGGCGGTCGGTGATGATGCCGTCGGCGTCCGCGGTGGCGAAGTTGCCCCGAGCGGCCAGATCCTTCGGTCCCAGGGGGAAGTTGATGCCCAATGCCTCCAACACACCCCGGCCAATGGGATATTTCACCGGGTCATAGCTAAAGAGGCTGAGGTGGGCGGGGCCGCTGCCCGGCTCCACCCCTGGGCGGATGGGCACACTCAGCCCCGTGGTGCCTTCGGCGGCCATGCGGTCCAGGTTGGGGGTGACGGCGGTCTCCAGCTCGGTCTTGCCGTCCAGGGTCATGGGCAGACCGCCCAAGCCGTCCATCACCAGCAGCACAATTTTGCCGCCGGGCTGGTTGAGATCTTTCATCAGGTCGAATTCGGTAAAGATGGTCATGGATCGAGATTCCTTTTATTGTCGAGTATCGTGGTTCGAGTATTGGGTATCGTGCCATACTCGATACACGATACGCAATACTCGATATTCTACCACCACCGGGCGCAAAAAAACAGCCGGACCGCGCTACGCAGTCCGGCTGTTTGGGTCAAACAGGGTAAAACCTAACCACTTACCCGGCCAGACTGACCTCAGTCTTGGCGTCGAAGATGTGGGCGTTGGCCATGTTGGCGGCCAGCAGCACATCGTCACCGTTGTGAACCCGCACACGGGGATCAACACGGGCGATAAACTGCTTCTCGTCCTTGGTCATCAGGTAGAGGAAGATCTCATTACCCATCAACTCGGTCACGTCAACCTTGGCGGTCAGGTTGGCCTCGATGATGCCAGGAGGCGTGAACTCCCGGGAGTGAATGTCCTCTGGGCGGATGCCGAAGACGATCTCACGGCCCTTGAACGGACGCCATTCGCTGGCCTTGGGTTCCGGCACTTCCAGGCGGAAACCACCGGCATTGATCTCCAGCTTGCCATCGCTCTCCACCAGGGTGGCGTCGAAGAAGTTCATGCTGGGGCTGCCGATGAAGCCACCCACGAAGACGTTGGTCGGGTGGTCGTACAGGTGCTGGGGGCTGTCGATCTGCATGAGCAGACCGTCCTTCAGCACGCAGATGCGGGAGGCCATAGTCATGGCTTCCACCTGGTCATGGGTCACATAGATGAAAGTCGTGGCCAGACGCTGGTGCAGCTTGGAGATGTTGGCCCGGGTTTCCACCCGCAGCTTGGCATCCAGGTTGGACAGGGGCTCGTCAAAGAGGAAGACGGCGGGATCACGCACGATGGCTCGACCTACGGCCACACGCTGGCGCTGTCCACCGGAGAGCTGCTTGGGCTTGCGGTCCAGCAGTTGGCGGATGCCCAACTGGTCGGCAGCCTCGTTGACCCGCTGCTCGATCTCGGCCTTGGGGGTCTTGCGCAACTTGAGGCCAAAGGCCATGTTGTCATAGACGCTCATGTGAGGATACAGGGCGTAGCTCTGGAACACCATCGCGATGTCCCGGTCCTTGGGCGGCACGTCGTTGACCACACGGTCACCGATCTTGACCACACCCTCGCTGATCTCTTCCAGACCGGCCAGAAGGCGCAGGCTGGTGGTCTTGCCACAGCCCGAAGGCCCGACGAAAACCAGGAATTCCTTGTCTTCAGCGACAAAACTCAGGTCATTGACGGCGGTCACATCGCCCCAACGTTTGTATACATGTTCGTAGGTTACACTTGCCATGAAAAAAGCTCCTTTGGAGTGAGTAAGTGTCCAACACCTAGCAGAACTTTTCGGTCACCGGGACTGAGGCGAGCAGATCTCCTGTTCAGCCCGGCGGGCATACACCTAAACCGTCTAGCTGGTGGACCTCAAAAGTTGGTTGAAAAACATCTTGCTTGCACAACAAAAAACGAACTATCTTTGAAATTTACACCGTGGTTTGGCTGGCTACCTCCATTTCTCCCTGCATAAGTTCGGGTTCAGGTGCGCCGGGGCGCGACAGAAATGCGTTGGGGGAAGATAGTTCGCAGGCAACGAAGATTGGTTA
>JAGNDO010000046.1:0-37561 GCA_018003515.1 Caldilineaceae bacterium | reverse complement strand
CTCTACATTGAAATTAATCCCACCCCCAACCAGCTTGACGGGCCTTCGGCCCAACTGGTATCCTTGACCCATCTCTATCTCTATCTCTATCTCTGCCCCCCCACCCAGGAGACCCTATGGCCGATCTCTTGCTCTCCATCGACCACCAAATCGCCACCGTCACCTTGAACCGACCGACCCAGCGCAACGCCATCAACTACGAGATGTGGTGCCAGTTGACTGAACTGTGCCTGCGGCTGGAAAACGATCCCCAGGTGCGGGTGATCGTCTTCCGGGGGACCGGCGAAGAGGCCTTCAGTGCCGGCGGTGACATTCGGGAATTTGTGGCCCGCCGCAGCGATCCCTGGCAGGCCAAGATCTACAACGGCAAGGTGGAGATGGCCCTGGCCAACATCCTGCGCCTGACCAAACCCACCATCGCCGTGATTAAAGGCTATTGCGTGGGCGGAGGCTGCGAGTTGGCCGTCCACTGCGACCTGCGCATCGCTGCCGACAACGCCATCTTTGGCATGCCCGTGGCCAAGCTCAACACCCTGATCGGCTACAGCGAAATGCAGCGTTTCGTGGAGATCATTGGCGTGGGCCACACATCGGATCTACTGCTCACCGCCCGGTTGATCGGTGCCCAAGAGGCTCAACGCATGGGCCTGTGCAGCCAAATCCACCCCCTGGCCGCGCTGGATACCGCGCTGGACGAGCTGACATCCCAGATGGCCGAACTGGCTCCCCTGGCCCAACGCTGGCACAAGCAGATGCTCCAAACCATTGTCCACAAACCCGATCTCCTGGACCTCACCCCGGACGAAGCCATGCTGCCCGACGAGATCTTCAACACCGACGACTACGCCGAGGGCGTGCGGGCCTTTTTGGAAAAGCGCAGCCCCAACTTCAAAGGCCGATAATGCCCACCACCTATCCCGAACCCAATCCGACTACCCGCACCACTACCCGCCCCACCGTGGATCAGGCAATCGAAGCAGAGCGCCCGGCCAAGGTGATCATCCACAACGACGACGTCACCCCCATGAACTTCGTGATGATGATCCTCTTCACCCTCTTCAATCTCTCCGAAGAGTTGGCCGAGCATATCATGTGGGAGGCCCACACCAAGGGCCAGGCTCTGGTGGTCACCCTGGCCCGGCCCAAGGCCCACGCCATCGCCCGCAAGGCCGGCCTCCCCCTCACCGTCGAAACGGAGTAACATGCACCTCATCCATGATCCGCTGCATCCCCATGCCCACGATCCCAACCCCGCGCCGCCATCTGCCACCGCCGATTTTGTGCTACTTTTGCCCGATGGCAGCCGCCATGCCCTCACCCCGGCGGACCTGGCCGACCTGCCCGCTGTCACCGTGGCGGACTGTTTTGTGGTCAGCACCGGCCACGGCACCTCCGGCCCCTTTGCCTTCACCGGGCCGAGGCTGGTCGATTTTGTGGCGCACTTTTGGCAAAACGAATGGGTGCAAGTTGAGGTAATCAGCGGGGATGGCTTCGGCACCCGGGTGCGCTGGACAGAACTGATCGATCCGGGGGAGACTCGGCCCATCATCCTGGCCACGGCCATGGACGGCGCGCCTCTCACCCGCGCCCAAGGCCTGGTCCGCCTCATCGTCCCCAGCGAGACGGACGACGCCCTGCGCCAGGTGAAGTGGGTGGGGCGGGTGAATGTGAGAGGGTGAGCGGGCAAAAGGATCATCTTTGCAAATTGGGCAGAAAGAGGTCAATGAGATCGGCGAGGCGGAGCAGGAGTAGCCCCCCATCCCCATTGCCTATGGCAACAGTATCACCGCTCATGACCACCCCTGCCGCTTCCCAGGCAGTCGAATAGCGTCCGATCTGTTTGGGCGTGGCCGGTGCGCTGACGTCAAACACCACGAGGCCGTCGTACCCAAAGGCCACAGCCACCCGGTCCCCTTCCTTCGCCACTTCCCATACACTGGGACCGAAGAGACTGCTCGTCAGCGGGTGCGAACCGATTTCCACCGGTTTGGCGGGGTTGCTGATGTCGAGTACAAGCAGCCGATAGGTGTCGAACCCTTCGCTCAAATAGAGTGTGGTTCCCTCGGCGATTACATTGCTCAGATGCAGGCCAGAGGCATAGATTCCTGCCTGGGTGGGCGCAGTCGGATTGTCTGCAATCGACAAAATGTGCAATTCTGTCCCCGCGTACATAAAAACAAAATTAGCAGAAGCGGATACGGCCGTTACTTCGACAGAGGCAGACGGCGGCGGGATTGAACCGACCTCTACCGGCCTGGCGATGTCTGAGATGTCCAGAATACGCAGGCCACCGTCGTAGTCGGCGATATAGGCATTGCTCCCCACAATGGCTATTTGCCAAGCCGAACCGGGCGTGTCGTGGGTGGCGACCAAGGTTGGGTTGGCCGGATCTGTTGCGTCCAGAATTTTGATACCAGCCTTTCCCCCGGCTATAAAAACGTGATGCCCGGATACGGTGATGTCCAAGGCCGCGTTCTCCAGATCTATAAAGTGGGCCGCCCCAAGCCCTTCGTTGATCTTGGCGCTCTCCAGTATCCACAGCCCCCGTCCTCCTTCCGCCATATAAATGAAGTCATCCACAATAGCCAGATTGCGCGCCCATCCAATGGATCGAAACGCGCTTGTATAGACCGGGGATCCGGGGAGACTCACGTCGGCAATGCGAACCCCGCCCATGATGCTGGCGACTAGTAGATGGCTTCCCGCAAGCGCCAGGGTGTGAGGCGGGCTAAGACCGCGGGCCAGAAGCCCAAGCGGCTGCGGACTGGCCGGGTTGCTGATATCGAGAATGCGTACGCCTGTGGTGTCAAGGGGCAGATAGAGGGTGTGGCCATCAATCAGCACATCCAGCGCGATGCCGGTACTGTCGATCCTGAAATCGGCGATCTTCTGTGGGTTCTTTGGATCGGTCAACTGCGCAACCTGCAAGTTAAAGCTGCCGACAATATAAGCATAGTTGCCGGAGATCTGGACGCGATTCGTCGAATAGTGTAGCGTCGCCGGGTATCCCCCCACGGCTGTCGGATGGGTCGGGTCGCTAATGTCCAGTGTGACCAGCCCTCGATTAAAACCACCCGGCACATAGGCCAACGTGCCGTTAACCGTAACTTTGCCAGCGCTCAACAGTAGCCCATCACTGACATAGGCAGCAACCCAGACCGGCAGAGCGGGATTATCCAAACGAAAGACTTGAACCTGCTGTCCACCACTCACATAGGCATAGCCATCGGCAATGGTGACAAAAAGCGCGTCGCCCCGGGCATCCACCAGAGCGATTGGGGCGGGAAGGGCCGGATCACTGACATCAAAAACATGGAGATGCGTGCCGGTGGCCAAATAGACAAAATCGCCCAAAACAGCGATATCGCTGATGCGGGCGTTGAGCGGTTCAGACTGCCCAAGAATGGTCGGCGTGGATGGAACCCCAATATCGGCGATGAGCAGGCGCGTACCCAGATCGAAATAGGCCCGATTGCCATTCAGGGCAATGGCATAACTGGAGCCGCCCATCTGCCCAACCGATGTGATACCAACATTTTGTGGCTGCTGTGGCTGGGGAATCCGTGGGGCGGGCAAAAACCAACTTGCCATCATCAGGAGGAGCAGAAGCGAAGTGTTCATCGTTTACACCTTTCGGACGGCAGATCCTTGAGAAGTTTTTACCGCAAAACAGGCATTGTATGTGAAATGTTCGTATGATACAATGCTTCTCTCTCCCCAGTCAACCACTTTTTCCCAAGCAAGCAGCGTTGGCTTTAGCTCAATCCAAGCTGGAGTTTGATGATGCGCTCGACCTTGCCCATGTCTGCGGCGCTGAGGCTGCCGGCCTGGTTCGAGAGTCGCCGTTTGCTGACCGTGGCCAATTGATCCGCCAGGGCTTTGCTTTGCCGACCATTGAGGGTGACCAGGATCTCGCTTGGATAGACCCGATCTGTGCGGGACGTGAGGGGGATGACCTGTACGCGATTTAAGTAGCGATTGGATGTATCGTTGCTGATGATCACGGCTGGGCGTTGTTTGCGGATCTCGCCGCCTACAGATGGCTCAAAGTTAACCCACCAGACTTCACCACGCAACATCTTCAGTACCCCCCATCGCATCGCCTATGGTTGCCTCGGCCCATTCTAAAGCCTCCCGCTCCTGTTCTTCGTCCTGGGCCATGGCAGCGTATCCTGCTTCTATATCTGGAAAGAGGACGTGGGGCCGGACAAGGTTTTCGATGAAGCGGCTAATCTTGCCGGACCCCACGATTTGATAGAGGCCTTTATAGACCTGTTCATCGATGGTGATGGTAAGTTTTTTTTGCATGACTTTTCCTCCAGTTCGCATCTTTGAGTACACGTGTACAACACGTGTATCATACGGCGGCATGATCCATTTGTCAACCACGAAAGTCAACTCATGCACCAAACCGAAATTTTAGTTGGCATCGACGTCGGCGGCACCTTCACCGACTTCGTCGTCCTCACCGGCGACACCCTGCGCGTCTTCAAAGCCCCCACCACCCCCCACGACCAAAGCGCCGCCATCGCCACCGGTCTCGCCGATCTCGGCTTCCCCCCAACCCCAAATCCCAAATCCCCAATCCCCAATTTCGAAGTCGTCCACGGCACGACCGTCGCCACCAACGCCTTGCTGGAACGGCGGGGGGCCTGCATGGCCCTGATCACCACCGCCGGGTTCAAGGATGTGCTGCTGATCGGACGCCAGAACCGGCCCCACATTTACCGCCTCTTCCAAGAGCGCCCGGCCATGCTGGTCCCCGATGATCTGCGCCTGGAGGTGGTCGAGCGGCTGGCCCCGGACGGGTCGGTGCTGACCCCGTTGGACGAAGTTGACCTGGCCCGCGTGATCGAGCAATTGGCCGATCTTCAGCCGGAGAGCGTGGCCGTGGTCCTGCTCTATTCCTTCCAAAACCCGGCCCACGAGCGCCGGGTTGCCCAAGTGCTGGCCGAGAGGTTGCCCGACCTGCCCATCTCCCTGAGCAGCGAAATTCTGCCCGAGTATCGGGAATATGAGCGCACGGCCACCACGGTGGTCAACGCCTATGTGCAGCCTTTGGTGGGCCGCTATCTGGCCCGGCTGGCCGCCCGCCTGCCGGGGACGCCCATCCGCATCATGCAGTCCAACGGCGGGGCGATTGGGTTGGCCCAGGCCGCGGATCAGCCCGCCCGCTTGGTACTCAGCGGTCCGGCAGGGGGCGTGGTGGGGGCCTTTGAGTTGGCCCGCCAGGCCCAGGATCCCGGCACGCCGGTCCAGATCATCACCTTTGACATGGGCGGCACCAGCACGGATGTGGCCCTCTGCCCCGGCCACATCCCCCACAGCGCGGAGAGCGAGATCGCCGGGCTGCCCCTGCGTTTGCCCATCATCGACATCCACACCGTGGGCGCGGGGGGCGGCAGCTTGGCCCAGGTGGACCCCGGCGGGGCCTTGCGCGTCGGCCCTCAGAGCGCGGGAGCCGTGCCCGGCCCGGTCTGCTATGGCCGGGGCGGGGTGCAGGCCACGGTCACAGACGCCAATCTGGTTTTGGGGCGGTTGGATGCGGCCCAATTCTTGGGTGGGGAGGGGGCGGTTGGGTTGGATGAATCGGCTGCCCTGATCGCCTTGACCCAGTTGGGGCAGGCGTTAGGCGGCAGGTCGGCCCAGGAAGCCGCTTTGGGGATCATCCGGGTGGCCAACGCGGTGATGGAGCGGGCCTTGCGTCAGGTTTCCGTGGAGCGGGGCTATGACCCCCGGGATTTTGCCCTGGTTCCCTTTGGCGGGGCGGGGCCGCTCCACGCCTGTGATCTGGCCGAGGCTTTGGGCATTCGGCGCATCTTTTTGCCCCCCAGCCCCGGTGTTCTCAGCGCCTTGGGGTTGTTGCTGGCCGATGTGGTGCATGACAATGCCCATGCCGTGCTGCGCCAAGCCCGTGACTTGGCTGCATCCCCGGCACACCTTCAAACCTTATACAGCGCCCAAGCCGACCAGGTGGCGGCAATTTTGGCCGGGGAGGGAGTGGGGGAGCCGGTGTTGGCGGCATCTTTGGACATGCGCTATGGGGGCCAGAGCTACGAGTTGGCCGCGCCCCTGGCCTTGCCCATCACCCCGCAAAGTGTGGCCGGGGCGGTGGAGGGCTTCCACGCCGCCCATGCCCAGCGCTATGGCTATGCCATGCCCGACCAGCCCGTGGAGGTGGTGACCTTGCGGGTGCGGGGCAGCGGACCCGGTGCCCGGCCCGTCTTTGGCCGTGAGGCCTTGGGCGATCCCGATGCGGCGGCGGCCCGGCTGGCCGACAAGCCGGTCTGGTTTGATGCCCACGCCCCCACGCCCACGGCTTGCTATGATCGATCCGCCTTGCGCCCCGGCCACCACTTTGTCGGGCCAGCCATGATCTTCCAATTCGACACCACCACGGTCGTGCCGCCGGGCTGGTCGGCCCAGGTGGATGGCTTGCACAATATCTGGCTGGATCGGGAGATTTCAAAATAGGCCACCAAATCCGTGTCATCCGTGGCCTATTTTGACTCCACACCGCAACGCTTTGGGGCGCGCGCTGGAATGGACTGTGCAAGGGTGGTATAATAGCCAGCGTTGCCCCATGATCGGCCCATTTTGGGCAGGTGAAACGGCACAGGAGGGTGCATGAATGGTTGGTTGTACGACCTGATCAGCGGTGGGTTGCCCCTGATCGAGCAGATCCAGGGCTTCCGCACCCCATTTTTGGATGGCTTTTTCAAGGCCGCCACCTTTCTGGGCGAGGCGGATTTCTTTCTGCTGTTGGTGCCGATCTTCTTTTGGCTGATCAACAAGCGGTTTGGGCGCAATCTGGCCTATTTGCTGGTCCTTTCGTCCGTGCTCTTTACTGGGATCAAAAACATCCTCAAGATGCCCCGCCCGCCGGTCGCTTTGCACTTGATCGAGCAGGCCGGCTACGGCTTCCCCAGCGGCCACGCCGTGAACGCGGTCAGCCTGTGGGGATATATGGGCGTGATCTGGCATGGCCTGGGCCGTTGGGTGTGGCCCCTTGTGCTGGTTGTGATGGGGGCGGAAGCCTTCAGCCGCCTCTATCTGGGCGTCCACTATCCCCTGGACAGCGTGGGCGGGCTGATCCTGGGTGGACTGATCTTGTTTCTGTGGACCCGCTGGGAAGGTCGCCTGGCCCAGTGGGCTGGCCGCCTCAGCCTGGGGCAGGTGGTGGGCGGATCGGCTCTGCTGGCCCTGGCCGTGCTGTTTCTCGTCCCTGGGGATGGCAGCTATCCGGTGCAGGATGCGGCCACCTTGGGTGGGCTGGTGTTGGGGGCCAACGTGGGCTTTCACATGGAGGCCCATCGGGTGCGCTTTGCCACCGCCGGAAGCTGGATGCAGTTGGCGGGCCGGTTGGTCTTGGGCTTTGTGGTTCTGATGGTGGTGCGGGAGGGTCTGGCCCTGGTCTTTGGGGTGGTGCTGCCGGACTATGAGACGATTGTATGGGTCGAGCGTACCCTGCGCTTTGTGCGCTATGGAGTGGTGGGGCTGACCTTGACCTGGTGGATTCCGGCCCTTTTTGTGCGGTTGGGGCTGGCAAAAACAGAATGATTGTGTTGGCCCCCCGGCCCCCAATGCTGGGGGAGCTATATCTGCCTCCCCCAGCATTGGGGGCCGGGGGGCAGGCACAGTTCGCAAAAAGAGAGCAGGTACCTGGATGAATGCATTTGTAGCCGTGGGGCGGGCTTTGCGGGCGCTCTATGATGATCTGTTCGCCTATGTGTGGTTGAGTCTGCTGTGGTGGCTGAGTCTGGTTTTGGTCTTGCCGGCGGGTCCGGCTACCTTGGCCCTGCAACGGGTGGCCAATCGATCCGCCAACTATAAACGGGTCGATACCAGCGATTTTTTCAAGACCATGCGCCAGCATATTTGGCCGGGGTGGCTGCTCTTTGGCGGCAACCTGTTGGCGTTGATCGGGGTGGTGGTCAACATTTTCTTCTATTTGAACCGGCCCGGCTGGTCACTGGTCGCCGCGGTGGTTTGGGCGTGGGTGCTGCTGATCCTGCTCTTTATGGGGCAATTTCTTTTTCCCCTCTTCTGGCAGCAAGATGATCGACAGCCCCTGTTGGTGGTGCGCAATGCCCTGATCCTCTCCTTTCGCCGCCCACTTTTCAGCCTGCTCTTGCTGCTGTTGCAGCTGATCTTGCTCACCATCAGCGTCGTTATTCCCATCTTCCTGGTGTTGACCACCCCAGCCATGATCGCCCTGATCGGCAACTTTGGCATGGCCTATCTCCTGCAAGAGATGGGCATGGCCCCATTGCCACCCGTAGTTGATAGCAAACAACCATCCACAAAACGCCGTTAACCGGTAATGATTACCGGTTATTTGCCACTTTGGAGAGAATCCTATGCCCTTCCGCACACTGACCGACAACACCCAGATCGTCAAATTGATGCAGTTCAGCACCACGGCCACCCTGATCACCGCGGCCCACGAAGAGCGGCGCACGGTCTCCACCAACACATCGGTGATGCTGCTGCCCACCTATCCCTTCCGCATTGCCGTGGGTATGTTGCGGGAAAACTTCACCTATGAACTGATCAAGGCCAGCGGAGAATTTGTGGTGCATAGCGCAGGGGAGGGGATGCAGCGGGTCTTGGTGCAGTGCGGCACCATCTCCGGCAGCAGCATGGACAAGTTCGACCTCACCCGGCTGGAGACCGAACCGGCCACCCAGGTGAAGGCCCCCCTGGTGAGCAACTGCTATGTGGCCGCTGAGTGCCGTTTGGTAGAGGAATTGCAGTTTGACATGACCAGTCTGTTGGTGGGCGAGATCCTGGCCGTGCATGTGGACGAACAGTTGGTGGATCTGGGCCGCAATCCCAAACCGCTGATCTACAATCCCAGGGGGATCTATAAACTGGGCGAGCAGATGATCCGGGGCACAGATTGGCTCTCCCCCCTGTTGCGCAAGTTGACCCAGGAACAGGTAGACAAGGCAGCGGATGACAATGGATAGGGGAAACATGCCCAGAATCTCCGGCTTTGCCACCGCTGACGGCACCCGACGCTACGCCCAACGCTTCCCCCACGCCGCATCGGACCATTTCCGCCAGCGCTACGGTCTGTGGATGAGCAGTCTTGGCTTGGGCGGTTATTTGGGTGCCCCCACAGAGTCGGTCAGCCAGGGCTATGTGACCAGCATGGTCGCTGCTCTGGGGGCCGGGTGCAACGTCATCGACACGGCCCCCAACTATCGCCATCTGCGTTCGGAGCAGGATGTGGGTGACGCCTTGGTCCAGGCCATTGAGCAGGGCATCATCCAGCGGGACGAGGTGATCGTCTGCACCAAGGGTGGATATGTGCCCTATGAGTGGCCCACGGAAAGCCGTCCGCCGGATGCCGTGAACGGTACCCATTCCTTGGATGCCGCCTTTCTCACCGGGCAGATCCGGGCCAGTCTGCACAGGATGGGGCTGGACTGCATCGATATTTATTTTGTGCAAGAGCCAGAGATCCAACTATACACCCTCACCCCTGGCGAGTTTATGCAACGTCTGCGGAGCGTCTTCGAGACGCTGGAGGAAGAAGTGAGGGCCGGGCGCATCCGCTTTTATGGCGCAGCATGTAGCCACGGTCTGCTCACCGACACAGGAGATCCTGCGCATCTCCCCCTGTACAAAATGGTCCAAGTGGCCGAAGCCGTGGCCGGGGCCAACCATCACTTCCGCTTTCTACAATTTCCCTATCATTTGGGCATGGCCGGGGCGTTTGTGCAGGCCAATCAACTGGTCAAACGTCAGGGCAACAAACAGGTGGACCGCATACGCATGTCCCTGTTGGCCGCCGCGGTCCAGTTGGGGATGGTCTCCATCACCTGCGGCGGGTTGGCCCAAGGGCTGCTGGGCGAAGAGATCCCCGAGGGGAATGGGCGGCGTTGGGCGGCCCAAGTGACCCGGCTGATGGGGACACGGGCCACACCGGCCCAGGCCGCGCTCCACTTTGCCCGCAGCACACCCGGCCTCACCACCGCCCTGGTGAGCATGAGTACCCCAACCCACGTAGCCGAAAACCTGGCTCTGGTCAACCTGCCCTCCGTGGACCAGGATCGGTTCTTCAAGCTGTTTGAGTGAGAGTTGAACGCATTCCCTGTTCGTGAACTGGTTCCGCCAGTTGCGGGAACAGGACCGGATGGCCCCAAAAGAGTATGCAGACGAGGAGGCAAGGGAAATGTTACTCACTGCATTGGAAAAAGAACGCGAGGCATTCCGCCGCGAGGGCTTTGAGCAGGGGACGGTTGAACAGGTCAACGCGCTCTTGGCCGGTAACGAGGACGACGCCTGACTTTAGCAAAACAATCCGGGGTTAACTCAGCATGTCCTCCACAACAGACAAGTGTCTTCAATCGTAAGCGTTCACCCCCGCCCCCCTGACCCCCCAACTTTGGGGGAACTGTCCACCACCTCCCCCAGGATTGGGGGCCGAGGGGGGGAACGCTTACCTTCATCTTGCTTTACTGTCCAATTTCACCGAACGTCCAGAAAACGGAGATAAATCTATGGCCAGCCAAGGACGCGAACTGCCCGAACGGGATGTGATCGCCAATGTCATGCAATCTGTGGTCCAAATTGTGGCCCTGAAGAAGGGACTCTTGGGCAATATGTCCTCTCTGTGGACCGGGTCCGGCACCATCGTGCATCCTAGCGGGATTATTTTGACCAATTGCCACGTGGCCAACCCCCGGGCCATGGGCATGTCCTCCCCCGATGCCGATGGGTTGGCTATCGCCATCACCCAGAGCAGCGACGAACCCCCGGCCATCACCTATTTTGCCGAAATTTTGGTACAGGTGCCGGAGTTGGATATTGCCGTCCTGCGCATCACCACGGAGTTGAACGGGCGGGCCGCCAAAAGCCTGAAATTGCCCTTTGTCCCCATCGGTGACTCGGACGATCTGGAGTTGGGGGACACGATTTCGATCTTTGGCTATCCGGGCATCGGCGGCGAGACCGTCACCTTTACCAGCGGCAGCGTCTCCGGCTTCAGCCACGAAAAGGGCATTTCGGATCGCCGGGCCTGGATCAAGACCGACGCCACCATCGCCGGAGGCAACAGCGGCGGCACCGCGGTCAACCGGGAGGGCAAGCTCATGGGCATCCCCACCCAAGCCGCGGCCGGGGCCGGGGTGACGCCCGTGGATGCCCGCCCCGTGGTGGACACCAACCGGGATGGCCGCATCGACGAGCGGGACACGCCTATGGCCATCGGCGGCTTTATCAACGGGCTGCGCCCGGTCAACCTGGCCAAACCCCTGTTGACCAAGGCTGGGATGAGCGCCCCCACTGCCAGCAGCCGATCATCCAGCAGTCAATCTTCAAGCAGCCGCACAGCACCGGCCTCTGCCCCAGCCCCGGCCCCGGCCCCTGTGACCCCGGTCAAGCCCGCGGCCAGCAACGCTGTTATTTTCAAAAACTTCACCTTCAGCGGCCAGGTGACCAAGGATGGGCGACCCATTGCCCCCGCGGCCATCCTGCCCAGCGGCGGCAAGCAGATCTTCGCCAGCTTTGACTACGAGGGCATGCGCAACGGCACGGCGTGGAGCCAGGTGTGGGCGGCCAATGGCCAGATCATCGTCTCGAAAGAAGAGAAGTGGAGCGACGGTCCCCGGGGGCGCAAGGTGATCTTCATCAGCAACAACGCCGGGGTGCCGGACGCCACCTATCGGGTGATACTCTCCGTGCGCAACCAGGTGGTGGCCGAGGGCGAAGTGGTGGTCGGTCGCCGGGTGGACGACTCGGACACGGAGATCAGTGGCTCCGTGGTGGATCAGAAATCAGGCCGGGGCATCGGCGACGCCCTGATCATCGCCCTCAAGCCAGGGGTGAAGGCCCAGGACTTTGTGCGCAAGCAGGACCAGAGCATGGCCTACACCTACGCCCGCTCCGACGCTCACGGCAGTTTCACCTTCCCCAAGCAGTTGCCCAAGGGCCAGGCCTACAGCCTGATCATCGTGGCCCGGGGCTACCAGGATCTGGCCGTGGAAAGCGCCCTGCGCATCAGCGCCAACGCCCCGGAACAGGCCACGTTAAGCCCGATTCCGCTTAGTTAACAATGCACAATTGACAATGCACAATTGACAATACACCATTCTGTTCACATCCGTGAGGTCTCCGATTCTGCGTAGGCACTCAGAAAGCCCGTACGGAGACTCACCACAGTCCCCAACCACAACAAAAACGGCGCATCCAATGGATGCGCCGTCTCTGTCTTCTCTATTCAGGTGGGCGAGGAGGGACTTGAACCCCCGACCTCACGGATGTGAACCGTGCGCTCTAACCAGCTGAGCTACTCACCCTGGATTTTGTGTTCGACAGAAGGAAGTATATCATATCCTTCTGTCAGGTCAAGTTTCGCCGATTTTAGATGTGGCCAATTGTGCGCCGCAAAGTCAATGGACTCGTGATTCATGGTCATCAATCTGCAACAGTACCAACGTTATCTGATCCGAATTTTCTTCATCCTGGTGATCCTGGCCGGGCTGGTGGGGGCGGTTTATGGCCGGGCCAACTGGTCTCTGGATGCCGCCAGTTTGGACCAAATCAGCTTCTCCGTGGCCGAGGGAGACTGGGTCGATCTGGCCTCCACCGTGGCCGAGGGGGCGATCCAGATCTTCCAGGGCATGACTGGGACAAGATAAAGGCAAAAGGCAAAAGGCAAAAGGCAAAAGTTGAACGTGGTTGAGATCGTTTTGGCGTTGTGGGTGGGCAGTATCGCCCACGAAGTCCACAAATCTCGTCAACCACGCTCACTTTTGCCTTTTGCCTTTTGCCTTTTGCCTTCTATCAGTTCGGATCGTAGACGCAGCGCTGGCCTTCCGTGCCGTTGAAGTAGATGCACAGGAGTACGAAGGCTCGGCGGAATTTGAGTTCGTTGATCTGGCTGGGCTCCATGATGGCCCACCAGTATTGCTCTTCGTCCTGGGGATTGCCGTCGTTGAGCCAGTCCACGTTGGGCATGGTGAGCAGGCTCATGAGGCCGATCCAGGGCCGCCAGTTGGCTGCGGCGTATTCGTAGGCCCGCTTCAAATACTCGGACTGGGTGAACTCGTCGATCCCCGCCCCGGCCCCGTGCCAGGCATAGGCCGGGTTGACCGAGTCATAGGTCCAGCCGAACTCCAGCACCACCACCTTCTTGGCACTGTCTCCGTACTTCACCATAATAGCCCGAATGTCCTCGATATGCCGGAAGGCGAAGAAGCGATAGCCGCCATATTTGGGATTGGCCGCGGCCTCGGCGGGATCCAGTTCCGGCGGGGCGGCGAAGCCTGCACCGTGGACACCCAGCATGTCGAAGTAGCCGTTGCTGTTGCCGCCCATGGCCTGATACATCTGGTCATAGAATTTGTCGTCGGGCATGGCGATGTTGCTGTCATCCCCCGTGGGGGCCATGCCGGCGCTGATGACGATGGCGTTGGGGTTGGCCCGCTTGATGGCCCGGTAGGCTTTGCCCAAGAACTCGGCATATTGGGCCGGGTTGGGCCGGTTGTTGCCCCACTCTCGAGCCAGGTTCGGCTCGTTCCAGATCTGATAGGCTTGGATACAGCCCACAGCCGTGGCTGAACAGTTGTAGCGGCTGGCCAGGGCGAAGACAAAATCGGCGTAGTTGTCGCCGTTCTGGGGCGGATGACCGGCCCAGAAGTTGCCCAGATCCGGGTCACTGCTCACCCGGGCCAGGAGTTTCAGCCCGTCGGTGTTGACCTGACGCACCATGCGGTCGGCGATGGTCCAGTCAAACTGCCCCTTGCCGCCGCCTTCGATGGTCTCCCAGGCCAGGGCTTGCTTGACCCAGTTGAAACCGGCCTCGTTCATGAGCTTGAGATCCCGGTCCGCCAATTCGGCCCGCCACCAGAGGAAGGCCTGGGCACCAAAGTCCGGGCTGGACATGGTGGCGGGCAGATAGGTGCCAGAGCCGGTTTGGGGGGCTTGCGAGCTGGTTGATTGGGTGGTTTGTTGATTGGTTGATTGGGCTGTGCCGCTGCCGGCCACGGGGATGCTGGCCAGATCCCCGTCCAGGTCAAAGTATTGGGCGGCGCTGAAGCCGACCACGGTGCCGTTTTCGGCCAGTTCCAACCATTGGCCGTCGGCGGACTTGCCCGTGACGTCAAATTGCTGGCCCAGGGTGACCGAACGCACCACCTCAAAGCTGCCACCAGGACCGCTGCGCACGTTGAGTTGATCCGCGTTGACCGTGGCCCGGATTGATACGGGGGCCGCTGCGGCCGGGGCAACAGCCTCGGCGGGGGCGACCGGGGCGGCCTCCACCGGGGCGGCGGTAGGCGGCACGGGGGTGGCAGCCTCTGCCGCAGCCGTGACCGGTGTCTTGGTCGGTGTGGGTGTCGGCTCGGCTTCGCTGCCCCCGCAGCCGCTGAGGACCAGCGCCAGGGTCAACAAGGCTATGATGCCCCAGGTTTGGACTCGTCCGCGCCCCATCTTCCCCGTCCCGATCCCTGCGTTTTTCGTCTGCATTCCCATAAACCGCTCCCCTTCTCAATTTCTAAAAAAGACGATCCATCTCCCCAATCGCCCACTCTCTCGCTCAGTCAATCTAAAATCTACAATCTCCTACTTCCCCATCCCCCGCAACGCCTCATAAACGGGCAGCGGTCCCCAATCGTTCCGCACGATGCCCCATTGGGCCTTTTCTGTGCCGTCGGCCACCACGCGGAAGTTGAGATTCCACAAAAAGGCCGGTCCCACCCAGCCCCAGTTGCGCATCATCTGATACGCTTCCACGGTCCAGGCGGCCTGCTCTTCGAAGGAATTGTCATTGGCATAGGCATAGGCCGGGTGGAAGGCACCGCCGGCCGCCCAGCCAAATTCCGTGGGCCAGATGCGTTTGTTGGCCGCCCCATATTTGACGGCGATGTTGCGGTAGCCCTCCAAGGTGCTGCGGAAGCTCCAGGAGTGATGGGGCGAATCGCAGGCCCCGTTGAAGCTGTTGCCGGTCCGCTGGATCACCCCACAGGCGTCTTGCCAACCCACGCTGGCGGGGACATTGTAGCCGCTGGGGTGGGCGCCGATGCCGTCGGCATAGTTGGCCACGCCATTTTGGAACATGCCTTCCAAGTATTGCATGTCGTCCATAGCCAGGTTGCCGTTGCTGCCGGCTGGGGTCAGCGCGCCGCTGATCACCAGCATGGAGGGGCAGGCGTTCTTGATGGCGGCGTAGGCCGGGCGCAGCAGATTCATATAATCCGCCGGGCTGAGGGCCTTGTTGCCCCATTCATAGTGCAGATTCTGCTCGTTCCACACCTCGATGGCCTTGAGGGAGGAGCCACAATACTCCCCGGCCAAGCGCCCCACAAAGTTGGCATAGGTTTGGGGATCCTGGGGCGGGCCGCCCACATTGGCGTCAAAACCCGGTTCCCGCGCCCAACCAGGGGCGTTGACCACGCTGAAAAGCAGGTTGATGCCCCGCAGATTGGCCGCGCCGACAATGGGGCCGATGTCGCCAAAGCCATATTGACCGGGGCTGGACTCGAAGATGCGCCATTCGATCTGCTGCTTCATCCAGGTAAAGCCGATCTCTTTGGTCTTGTCCATAGCCAGCCCTTCCTGGCCCGTGTGGATCATGTGGGCTTGAAGTCCATAGCCAAAGCTGCCGCCGCCCGTGGGGGCCGGGGCAGAAACCAAGGAAGAGCTTGAGGCCGACACCGCCGGGGCCGAGACGACGGGAGCCGGGGCCGGGGTGGGGAGCGGCGGCAGTTGATCTTGCGGGATCTGGGCGATCTGGTCCAGGGGGCCGGCGGGGGTGGTCAGCCCGGCGGAGAGCCAGACCGGTTCATCCTGGCCGTCCAGCTTGACCTGATACCACTGGCCGTCCGGGCTACTGCCCAGGATTTCGGCCACATCGCCCGCCTTGGCCGTGGTCACAATGGCATAGGCCGTGCTGGGACCGCTGCGCACGTTCATCACCCGGGCGGAGATTACGGCCACGGGGACTGAGGGGGTGGCGGCGGGGGTAGCAGCGGGGGTGACGGTGGGGGTGGGGAGTGCCAGGGCCAGGGTAGCCGTCACCGGCTGGGTGGTCGTAACCGACAAGGTGACCAGGTCTGTCTGGCCCAAAGGCAGAATGCCGGCCGTGTTGCCTGTCAATTCAACAAAAGTGCCAGAGACCCACACCGGCTCGGCGATGGTCTCAAATTGAACCCAATACCAGTCGTTTTCTCCACTGGCCAGGACAGTGCCTTGGCTGCCGCCCGCCACCTTGTCCACCACGGGGAAGTCGGTTCCCGGTCCCTGGCGTGCATTCATCACCGAGGGCTGAACCAGGGCCACGGCCACGGCAGTCGGTTCGACGGTGGGTTCCGGGGTGGGTTCCGGGGTCGGCTCAAGGGTGGGCGTGGGGGCAAGGGTCGGGGTCAGGGTCGGTTCGGCGGTGGGTTCAGCGGTGGGTTCGGCGGTGGGCGCAACCGTAGGCTCAACCGGGACGGCGGATTCTGCGATCGGAGCGGAGTCCTCGGCAGCGGCCACCAAGGGGGCGGCATCGGACGTCAAGGCAGGAATATCTTCCGGGGCGACAAAGGCGCAGCTCACCGCCAGGCCAATGGTCAAAGTCAACACAGCGCTGATGGCAAAAACACGCAGTAAACGAGCGCGTCGGGCAGATCGATTCATCATGGGTATTTCACCTGGGGCGTTGGGCGTGGTGGATAGATCAATACCGGTCATGGCGCTGAGAAAGCGACACCGGTTAAGAACGGAGAAATTGTATCACAGATGGGGGTGGCAGGTGTAACTGGGGGATTAGGGATTGGGGATTTGGGATTGGGGATTTGGGATTGGGAGCCATGACCCCCAAATCCCTAATCCCCACTCCCCAATCCCCAATCCCCTACTTGGGCATATTGGCCAGGGCACTGTAGGCCGGGAGTGCGCCCCAACCGGCGTCGACGATGCCCCATTGGGCCTTCTCGGTGCCGTTGGCCACCACCCGGAAGTTGAGGTTCCAGAGGATGGGCGGGGCCACCCAGCCCCAGTTGCGCATCATTTGATAGGCTTCTACGGTCCAGGCCGCCTGTTCTTCATAGGAGTTGTCGTTGGCATAGGCATAGCGCGGATCAAAGGCCCCGCCGGCCGCCCAGCCAAACTCCGTGGGCCAGATCTGCTTGTTGCTTGCCCCATAGACATTGGCAATGTTGCGGTAGCCTTCCATGGTGCTGCGGAAGCTCCACGAGTGGTGGGGCGAGTCGCAGGCGCCGTTGAAGCTGTTGCCGGTCTTTTGGATCACCCCACAGGCGTCCTGCCAGGTGGAACTGGCCGGCACGTTGTAGCCGCTGGGGTGGGCTCCGATAGCGTCGGCATAGTTGGCCACCCCATTCTGGAACATGCCCTCCAGATAGGTGAAGTCGTCGATGGCAAAGCTGCCGTTGTTGCCGGCCGGGGTCAACGCACCGCTGACCACCCACATGGACGGGCAAGCTGCCTTGATGGCTGCATAGGACGGGCGTAACAGATTCACATACGCAGCAGGGTCAAGGGCCATGTTACCCCATTCGTAATGCAAATTCTGCTCGTTCCACACCTCAATCGCCTTCACCGACGAGCCACAATACTTGCCCGCCAAGGCCCCCAAGAAGTTGGCAAAGAATTGGGGATCCCGGGGCGGGCCGCCAACGCTCTTGTCAAAGCCAGATTCCCGGGCCCAGTCCGGCGCATTGACCACGCTGAAGAGCAGGTTGATCCCCGCACCGTTGGCGGCCCCCACAATGCCTTCCAGGGAATTAAAGTCCGGGTTGCCCTGGCTGGACTCGAAGACCTTCCACTCCACCTGCTGCTTGACCCAGTTGAAGCCCATAGCCGCGGTCTTTTGCATGACCAGACCGGCCTGGTCGTTGTGGACCATGTGGGCCTGGACGCCGTAGCCAAAGGGGATGCCGCCAGTGGGCCGGGGGGCGCTGACCGCCACCGCGGGGGCCGAGGTGGTAGCCGCCGGGGCCGCTGCCGCAGCCACCTGTTGCGGCGCTTCGGGGATGTCCGTGATCACAGCCACCCCGCCCAGATTGCCGCTGGTGCTGGTCAAGCTATCGATGGTCCAGCCAGGGGTGCCGTCCAGATCGATCTGCCACCAATCCCCGGCTGCGTTCTTGCCCAAGATGCGATAACTGCCGCCGGGCTGTACCTGGCCGATCACGGGGTAGGCCGTGCTTGGTCCTTCCCGC
Source organism: Caldilineaceae bacterium (assembly GCA_018003515.1). Lineage (GTDB taxonomy): Bacteria > Chloroflexota > Anaerolineae > Caldilineales > Caldilineaceae > JAGNDO01. The sequence continues at coordinate 19,388 of JAGNDO010000046.1, read as the reverse complement.
ACATTGACCGTCTGGCCGCTGGTCAGGAGGGCGAAATCCTGGACGGGCGCGGCCTCGGCAGCGGCGGGGGCGGGGGCAGAGGGGGCCAAGGCCAGAGAAATGGTCTTAGGGGTACCGACCGCCCGATTGCCTTCCACGATCTTGGCTTCCACCATCAAATTGCCCTCACCCGAGGGGGCCATGAAGGCAAAGCTGGGATTGTCCAGGGGGCGGGTGTCCTGGGCCACCATCTGGCCATCCGGCCCGGTGACCGTATAGGCCACAGCCAGACCGGGTGCCGCGCTGAGGGTCAGTCCGCCAGCCTGATATTGGCGCAGAACTTCCCAGATGCCAGCGTCCACGTCGCCGTTCTGGGTGCCGGCAATGTCCACACCGGCCACATTGTACAACTCCAAGATTTTCAGCTTGTGGGCAATGCTGGCCGCGCTCTCGATATAGACCGTGCGCTCAAAACCTTGGTCGTCCAGATAGCTATAATAATAAGCACCCAAAGTCTCGTCGTAGGTCAGACGGCTGAGGAGGCGGGGATTGTCCACGGTCAGATCCACCTGCTCGCCGGGGGCCACGCCGCCGGTTGCTTTCAGGTCGGTCAGCAAGGGTTGCAAAGAATCCTGATAGCCCTTGACCAGCAGATATTGGCCGATATGCTCCACGGATTGGCCGGGCAGCTCCATCAGGATCTTCTCCCGCGTCACTTCGCCGACGGCAAAATCCATCAGCGCCGCCATCTCGCCGTCGGGCTGATAGGCCCGGGGGTCCACCGGCGCGGGGATGACCAAGGTGTCCACAATCTGGCCCAAAGCGCGCCAGTCATAGCCGCCCGTACTCCAGCTTTCGGCGGAGAGTTGGGAGGGGGCCTCCACGCGCACGGCCAGGGTTTTGTTCACATCCGGGGCGTGCAGTCGCTCGCCCAGGGTTGTGATAAAGTTGACAAAGTCCATGCGGGCGCTGGGGATGGCGTCCACGCCCCGATAGTCGATGACCACGCCGCCATAGGAGTTGCCGACCAAATAGTTGACGATGGCGTTGTATTGATTGTCCTGTTGGGCCGGGTCCAGCAGCATGTTGTTGAGCAGATCCGTGCGCACGGTTTCGCCCCGCCAGTTGCGCAGGATGGGGTTGATGCCAAAATTGCCCACGGGGATGGACTGCACCTCGTCATCGAACGCGCCGTCGCCCCGCAGATAGAGACCGGGCACTGTCACCGTGGCCGCTGCGCCAGAGGCTTCCGGGGCGATCTGGCCTTGCAGACTGGCCGTGACCGAAGCCAGGGGGTTCTGGGGCAGGGATTGCATGATCATGAAGTTGCCCGGCACAAAGCCCAGTTTGGCCTCCACCCGGTCGTCCACGGTCAACACATAGCTGGGCAGATAGTCCCATCCTTCCCCGGTCCACGTATAGAGAGCCAACCGTTCGTAGGGCTGGCTGTCGTTGGGGATGGGGATGGTGAGGATGGCACCGTCGGGCGTCTTGCCCTTTAGATCCAATTGATAGAAGGGGCTGAGGGGCTTGAGGCTGTTGGCCGACAAACCCTGGCTGGCTTCAAAGGCATCGCTGCCCTCCTTGGCGGCCACAAAATCCAAGCGCGGAATGCTGGCAAGCTGCACCCGGAAGCTCGATTCCACGGCCTCGTCGGGGAAGGTGACAGCGGCCCCATCCGGATCCTGCACCGTGCCACCCCGGGCGTCGATGCCGGTGTAGCTATAGCTGCGCAAGGTCTGCCACAAGTTGATGGGCGGCAAGAGCAAGACGGCGATCACCAGCAAGGGGATCACCACAAAACTAAAGATGCGCGCCAGGGGGCCTTCTACCATCCGGGTGGCCCGAGGCATCGGGCGGCTGGATGAACCAGTTCTCGAACTCTGCATGGATCTTGTACTCCTTCATAAAAAGCAAAACGGGATGTGGGGCGAAGAAGGTCGACTTTTTCAAAGGTCGCCCTTTTGGTCCGCCTCCCCCGCCCAAAGGCAAAAAGCCGCCTTTACAGCAACGCTGACCTCTGTCAACGATCTTCACCGGGCCGAGGTTCCCCACAATCAACCTACGATCAAAAATGCCCCAGAGTCGTCTGATGGGAATCGGGAAAGCTGTTCAACCCTGCACCGCCCGTGGACATCCGTGTGCCCCAACCGGACACACAGCCAAGCATGATAGCACAAAACCGGGACGATTGGCGAAAATGAAGGGGTGAGGGGGTGAGGGGGTGAGCGGGTGAGGGGGTGAGCGGGTGAGAAGATCTGAACCACGTTCATCACCCCTTCACCCCTTCACCCCTTCACCCCCTCACCCGCCCACCTTCACAATTCGCCCCTCGCCCCCGCCCATTGTATACTTCCCCCATGACACTAAACCTTGATCGCCAGGGCCGCTCTGTGCGCCGCCGCTGGCTGGAACTGACTTTGTTGATCGGCTTTCTACTCAGCCTGGTGCTGGGGGTGGGCGCGCTGGCGGTGATCTTTGTCCTGGGCGATGTGGCGGCCCCTCTCCCGGCCACGGATGCCCTGGCCGGGTTGCAGGCGGACCAGATTCCGCCCCAATATGCCTTGCTGGAGTTGGCCGGAGATCCCACCGCGGCCCTGGCCCGCCAGGCCATGGACGCCGGCCAGGTGGAGACCGCCTACGCCCAGATCGTCTTTGCCACGGACCTGACCGACTCGCAACGCACGGGCTTGTTGCTGATCCTGGCCCGGCGTATGCGAGAGAACAATCTGCCCGAACGGGCCGCCCAAGTCTATGGCCTGGCCCGCACCACCGCGGTACTCTCCCCGCTCCTTTCGCCCTTGGAACGCAGCCAGGCCCTGATTGAGAGCGCCGACGGGCTGCTGACCGTGGGCAAGACCGCGGCCGCGCTGGATGCCGCCGACCAAGCCCGCCTGGTGGCCGCCCAGACCGCAGATCTGTTGCCCGTACAGCGCAACCAGATCTTCCGCAGCCTCACCCCCCTCTACGAAAGTGCCGGCGCAACCGACCGGGTGCAAGAAATGGGCGAACTGCAACGCTCCGCCGGGCCGACCGACCCCGGTGTGGTCCTGCCCGGCCTGTGGGCGAGCCTTTCACAACCCTATATGCCCGCCAGCATCACAGCGGAGACCGAGCAGCAAAACTTGGTCCTGCTGGCCCAGGTGGAGACGGAGCGGCGCAATGCGGCCCAGATCCTGGTGGAGCGCATCCGCCTCACCGAGGGCCTGGACATTGAGCCGGAGCGGGAAGCCCTGATCCGCGCCCTCTTTAACGAGGACCGGGTGCGGGCGGAGATCTTCCGGCTGGGCCGGGCCGCCGGCCCTTCTCTGGCCGAACAGCATTGGCTGATCCAAGAGCGGCGGCGCTGGCAGGCCCAAAAGGTGCGTATGGCCCTGGGTGGCTATGGTCTGCGTTTGGCCCCAGAATGGAGCGACAACCCTACGGTTCTCCTGCAAGATTTGGGCAACAGCACGGCGGATCTGCAAGCCATCCTGGCCGCCCAGGTCAACGCCCAGACCGACCCCCTGGGGGCGGCGGTTCTGCGCCACCAGACCCTGGCCTGGTTGGCGTTGCAGGTTGAGTCCGGTCTCTATCCCGGCAGCCAGACCAGCGGGCTGGACGGAGAGATCGCTGCCAATATCTTGGCGGCCCAGGCGCAATTAGCCCAAATGGGCTATCCCCTTTCCCTGCCCCTGGCCTACGCGCCCAGCGACGAGGGATCGGCCTATTCCTTTACCACCAGTCGTTGACGCCGAATTTTGACCAAGGCAAAAGGCAAAAGGCAAAAGGCAAAAATGTGTGGGGTAAGGAAATCTTCGGTTTTCCAACCTCTCTTGCCGTTCGACTAAGCGCTCACGCCGACCCCTTTTGCCTTTTGCACTTTGCCTTTTGCCTTTTGCCTTCCTTGGATCAGCGTAGGGATTGCGTGGGAAATTCATGGGCCAAGAGGTCTGGAAACGTGTTTGACAGGGACTCAGGATAGGAGTATACTGCCCATATCCCGCCAAACCGCTGGTCATCAGGCCAAGATAATTGCCAAGACAATCGCCAAGACAATCCTCAAATCCGCCACGGTGATTTTAGACAAGCGTAGCAAAGGATCGGACCGATGAAGGGACATCCAATCAAAGCAATTCGGCAGATGGCCGGACTCATATGGTTTGAATAAACACCTGGGTGCCCTTGCGCTGCCCAGGTGTTTTCGTTTTATCCTGAACAACCCTTTACTATCTATTCTATCCAAGAGCAGTTGGCTCACTATCTTCAGAAAGGAACCTGGAATGGATTCAGTCGCAAGCAGGATCATCAAGGCACGCCAATACGCAGCCGAGAAGAATCAGCGTATCAAGGTCCATAGTTTCGAAGTAGAGATTCACGGCGAAAACGCCGAACATATTGTGGGGTATAACCGTAGTTCGTGGACCTGCGACTGCGAAGAGTTCGCCTTGCGGGCTATCTGCGCCCATGTGATGGCCATGGAAGAGATCATGGGCGACAGCGTCGAGCCTGCCATGATTCCTATGCGCAGCTAGACCCTCTGCACAGTCAAGCAGATCGGTCAGCCCGGTCGGGGAGATCCCCGACCAGCCGTCCGGCATAATACCACCCCAGAACGCGCAGACCGGGGGATCGATACCCATCGATCCCCCGGTTTGCGCGTTATTAACCTGCTTGAATTTACGCCTTGCGCCGCCGAGGCCGCACCAGCCATGCCATGACCAGGGTCGGCCAAATCCACGCCAGATCCCCGGGCCCGCCGGGGCCTGTGCGAGCCTCCCCCCGGCGGATGTGGAGCAGCCGGTAGTCGGCGCTGACCTGGGCGAGTTCTTCGTCGGAGTTCTTCACCGGGTCAATGCCCACGGCGCGGGCGGCGAACCCGCTGGCGATCAGCACTTCCCGCAGCAGGGCCATGCGCTGGGGCGAATCGCTGACATCCTCGGCCACGCCGGCCCACCACCTGTCTGGGCGGCCGGGCAGCCACACCTCCACCGATGGGTCGGCCATGATGTTGCGATACCAGTCGGAGATGTGGCCGAAGCCGGCGGTGCAGTAGATCTCCCCATCCACTTGGGCGTAGTTGAGCGGGGTGCGCCGCCGCAGCCCCGACTTACGCCCGGTGTGGGTGATCACCATGATGCGGCCAAAGCCTGCGGGCCAGATGTTCAGCATCCAGCCCAGGCCCAGCCGCCACATCAACAGCATGAATTTGTTGAGATATTTGAAGCCGCTACGCAACTGTTGTTCTATTTCAGGCGTCAATTTTTGCATGGTGTTCACCGTTCCATCGCCTGGGCGAAGACCCGACCCAGACGGGCGATGCCTTCCCGGATCTGATCCGGTTGGGCGTTGGAGAAATTGAGGCGCAGGGTGTTCTGGCCGCCACCTTTGGCGAAGAAGGGGGAACCGGGCACGTAGGCCACCTTTTCGGCCACGGCCTTCGCCAGCAATGCCTGGCTGTCCATGCCCACGGGCAGGGTGATCCACAGGAAGAGGCCGCCCTCCGGTGTGGTCCAGGTGATGCCGGGCGGGAAGTGTTGGGCCAGGGCAGCCAGCATGACATCCCGGCGCTGGTGGTAGACCCGGCGCAGGGTGCGCAGGTGGCTGTTCAGGAAGCCGTCCCGGATGGCCTCGTGGACCACCATCTGGCTGAAGGTGGCCGTGTGCAGATCGCAGCCCTGCTTGGCCTGGACCAGCCGCCGCAGCACAGCGTCCGGGGCCACCACCCAGCCCAGGCGGAAGCCGGGGGCCAAAGTTTTGGAGAAGGTGCCCAGATAAAGGGTGTCCCCCTGGGTGTCCAGGGCCAGGAGGGGGGCGACATGGTCGCCGGTGTAGCGCAGGGCACCGTAGGGGTCATCCTCCACGATGGGGACGGCGTAGTGGCTGGCCAGCTCCACCAGACGCTGACGGCGGGCCAGGGACATGCTCACCCCCGTGGGATTCTGGAAGTTGGGCAGGGCATAGATAAATTTGGGCCGCTTCTCTCGCAGCATGGTTTCCAGCACATCCATGCGCATGCCCTGATCGTCCATGGGGAGGGTGGCGTAGGTGGCCCCATAGGGCGTCCAGGCCTGGATGGCCCCCAAATAGCTGGGATCTTCCACCAGCACCACATCCCCCTCGTCGATAAAAATCTTGCCGATCAGGTCCAGCCCTTGCTGGGAGCCGTTGGTGATCAACACATTGTCCACGCCGGTGACGATGCCATAACGGGCCATCTGGTCCACCAAAAACTGGCGCAGGGGCGCGTAGCCCTCCGTTGTGCTGTATTGCAGGGAAGCCGGTCCCTGTTCGGCCAACACCTTGTGGGCGGCGGCTTCGATCTCGGCCACGGGGAAGAGTTCGGGCGCGGGCATGCCCCCGGCAAAGGAGATCACATCGGGCAACTGGGTGATCTTCAGGATCTCGCGGATGGCCGAACTGGTCATGGTTTGGGTGCGCTGGGCGTAGCGGTCGGTCCAACGGGTGGTCATGGGTGGGTCCTTTGGGGTGGGATGGGCAGGGATTTTGCGATTGGGCGATTGAGAGATTAGGAGATTGGATCGTGACAATCTCCCAATCTCTCAATCGCCCAATCGCTTCTTCACCCGTTCTCAGCCGTCAACCAGCCTGTTTCGGCGGAAGCGGGCGAGGGCGGCGAAGAGCAGGATCAGGTCGATGGTGAGCAGGATCAGGCCGGCCAGGAAGAAGAGGCCGGGGGTGCCAAGGTCGGCGACAAAGGTGAGCAGGCGCAGTTGCACAGAGTGGGGTAGCGCCCGCACCCCATAAATAGAGCCAAAAAACAGGACCATGATCCCGATGCTCAGGCTTTGTTGGGCCTGGCGCACGGTGGCCGCCCGCAGGGAAACCAGCACCCCGGCCCCCGCAGCCATCCACGAAGCCAGGAAGCTGGCCCCGATCACCCCCAAAAAGGTGATGGCCGGGAAGAGGATCAGGCCGTCGGTCCAGCCCTGAATACTATTCATGATGTTAACCGTGATCAGCCCCAACACCAAACTGACCAGGGTCAATCCCCAGCCATACAGCACCGCGGCCCCGATTTTGCCCAACAAAATAGCCTGATCCGAGAGCCGGGTGGCCAGCAGGGTTTCCAGGGTGTGGCGTTCCCGCTCCCCGGCGAAGGCGTCGGCGATCACGGTGATGACCAGGAAGAGGGGAACCCAGGCCCAAAAGAGCAACAAATTGGGCGAACGCACCAACTCCGCCCCCAGCTGCACGGGCAGCAGGATGCCAAAAATCCCCACGCTCAACACCAGCCCCATGATGCCGCTGCGGGTACTGCCCCGCAGGCTGAGGAGTTCTTTCCACTCTTTCCAGATGATGGTGCTGAGGTCTTGCAAGGTTGTGGGCATAGGGATGGGAAATTGAGATTTGAGAATTGAGAATTGAGAATTTTTAATGGGTGTCGGCGACCAGGTCCATGAAGACATCTGAGAGGCTGGCCCGGTCTTTGCGGATCTCTTCGATCTCTACGCCGGATTCCACCAGGAGGCTGACGATGGGGGCGGTGTCTACTTTGCCGGCCAACTCGACCATCAAGGATTGGGTCGGGCCGAGGGGCAGATCGGAGGATGGGAGCAGGTGGGCGGCGGCGACCTCGGCCCGTTCGCACAGGAGATCGACCACGGCGGGGGTGAAGCCGCGCCCGATCACGGTGAGCCGGGGTTGATCCCGCTGGGCCTGGAGTTGGGCCGGGGTGCCCAGGGCCAGCAATCGTCCCTGGTTGATCACACCGACCTGATGGCATAGTTCCTCGGCCTCGGCCAGGTTGTGGGTGGTGAGGAAGATGGCCACCCCTTCTTGACGGGCCAGCCCGGCCAGATCTTTGCGCAAGGCGGCGGCGGCCACCGGGTCCAGCCCGGCGGTGGGTTCGTCCAGGAAGATCAGGGCGGGATGATGGAGCAGGGTGCGGGCCACGGCCAACTTCTGCTTCATGCCCCGGCTCCATTTGCCCACCTGTTCCTGGCGACGATCCCACAGGTCCAGGTGGGTGAGCAGATCCCGGATGCGGGCGGTGCGCTCTGGGGCGGGCAGATGCCAGATGCGCGCGTACAGGTCCAGGTTGTCCTGGGCGCTGAGACGCTCGTAGAGACCCGTGTGTTCCAATAATACCCCGGTGCGGCGGCGGATCTCGTCCGCCTGGGTGGCCAGATCATAGCCCAAGACCTGGGCCGACCCGCTGCTGGGGGCCAGCAAGCCCAAAAGCAGGCGGATGGTGGTGGTCTTCCCCGCGCCGTTGGGGCCGAGGAAGCCAAAGACCTTGCCCCGCTCGGTCTCCAAGCACAAGTCCGCCACAGCCCGAATTTCACCAAAATTTCGAGTCAGGTTTTGAGCATGAATGGCGATACGGGATGGTTCTCGTTGCACAACGGACCTCGAGGAAATTGAAAATTGAAAATTAAGAATTGAAAATTGAAAATTGAAAATTGAAAATGGATGGCTAATCACCCCCTCACCCCCTCACCCCCTCACCCCTTCACCCCCTCACCCCCTCACCCCCTCACCCTTTCGCGAGCGAGGCGGGCGGCGGCGACGACGGCTTGACCGTAGGCGATGCCGGCATCTGTGCCGGGGACGGAGCGGGGGAGGAGGACTTCGAAGCAGGCGGCTTGCAGGGGGGGGACGGTCAACTCCAAAAGCAGGCGGCTCTGCCAGACCTCGCCGGCCAGGGCCACGGTGGAGATGCCCTGGGCTGTGGCCCCCAGTTCATGGCTGAGTTCGTCCCGCACCTCTGCGGCGGCGGACACGGCCATGACGGAGAGGGTGCGGAAGAAGGCATGGGCGATTTCGGGGACAGGCACCCCCTCCAGCCGGTCCACCACCAAGGACGAGAGCATGGCGGCCAGGCGGATCTGGCCGTTGACCAGGTCAAAGGGATAGGTATGCCCCCGTCCGTTGCGCTCTTGCACCCCTGTGGCCTGACCTTCCAGGGTGCGCATGGCCTGGATCACCCGGCTGCTGTCCAAATCTCGACACAGCCCCAGGATGGCTCCCACGGCATGGAAGAGGCGGGCCATGCTGCTGGTGCGGGCCACATTCTGCCCGCTCAGACGCATGAGATCCACCGCCTCCACCTCGTCCGCGCTGACATTGGGCAGCAAGGTTAAAATTTGGGCCGTGGATAGAGCGGGTGCCAAGGCTCGCAAATAGGCCACGGCCACCTGGCAGGGGGGCGCATCCGTATATTCGCCGCCGGGCAGATGCACCGGCTGCAAATGATAGCGGCGCTCAAAGCTGACCAGATCCCCCCACAACACCTCGCCGCCCCAAAAAGAGCCGTCGGGACCGTAGCCCAGGTCGTCAAAACAGAGACCGATGGCCGGGTGGGTGCGGTTGTTGTCGGCCAGACAGGCGGCAATGTGGGCATGGTGATGTTGCACATGCATGACCGATTGGCCCTTGATCTCGGCCCAATCCTTGGCCAACATGCTGCTGATGGCCTGGGGGTGCAAATCGCAGACCGCCACCTGGGGCCGGATCTGAAAGATCCACTCGAAATCTAAAATGGTGCGCCGGTGCAGATGGCGGGTGTCGGGGTTGGTCAGCTCGCCCAGGTGCTGGGTGAGGAAGACCTGATCATCCACGGCCAGGGCGGCCACGTTGCGCCGATCCGCGCCCACGGCCAGGATGGAGCGCTCTGAACCCAAACCCAGGCTCAACCCATCGGGCAGGCTCACGGGGCGGGGAACCAATCCCCGGCTGCGGCGCACGATCTGCACCCCCGCTCCCCAGCCCGTCCCTTTGTGCCCAACCCGGTCGCCGCGCCCCCGGGTTCGGACCGCGGCCTGGTTGTCTTGATTGTAAACAAAAACCACGCTCTCCTCACACGGATGGACGATGCCAAGGCTGTGGAAGAGAAACCCATCGCACATCTGACGCAGATTTTGCCAGGCCTGGCCGTTGTGGGTGCAGATGGGTTCGCCGGGCCGGTTGCCGCTGGTGATGACCAGGGGGGCGGCCACGGCTTGGATCAAAATATGGTAAAGGGCGGTGCTGGGTAGAATCATGCCCAGTTCGATGCAACCGGGCGCGATCTCGTTGACGAGAGGGGGCGCGGCGGCCGGGATGCTGGCGGATGCCCGTTTGCGCAAAAGCACAATGGGCGCGGCCGGCGAGGTGAGCAGGCTCTGTTCCGCCGGGGAGAGGTGGCAATAGTGGGCGGCCTCGGCACTGTTGCGCACCATGAGCGCCAGGGGGCGATGGGACTGGCCCTTGTTGGCCCGCAGCCGGCTGACCGCCTGGCTGTCCGTGGCCAAACAGACGAGGTGAAAGCCGCCCATGCCTTTGACCGCCACGATCCCGCCCCGCAGCAAGGTCTCTACGGCGGCGGCGATGTCCGGGTTGACATCCACGGGCAGGTGGCGGTGGATGACCGGGGGCGGGTCGTCCAAGTCCGAGTCAGTGCCCCCCTCGGTCAGGGCGGCGTTGTCCACATACCAAACCCTGGGACCACACTCGGGGCAAGCCTGGGGCTGGGCATGATACCAGCGGCTGGACAGGTCCAAATACTCACTCGCACACTCCACGCACATGGGGAACGCCCCCATGCTGGTGTGAATGCGGTCGTAGGGCTGATGGTCGATGATGGAAAAGCGGGGACCGCACTGGCGACAGTTGGTAAAGGGATAGCCATAGCGCCGATTTTGCGTATCAAAAAGATCCCCGACACAGTGGGGACAGATGGCAATGTCCGGGTCCACCAGATGGCGCACATCCACAAAGGGGTTGCCGTGGCCATCCAACAACCCGGCATCGCTCCCGGTCTCCACGGGGGGCGCGCTGCCATCCAACAAGGCCGCCAGGGGATCCGGCATCATCGCCGGTTGCAGGCGGAAGATGGCGGCCAAACGCTGGGATCTGCCGTCATCGTCCCGGTGTATAGGCGCGGCGACCCTGGTTGGGGCTAACTTACCTGCCGTTTTGGACTTGACCATTGACACCACCTGGGGAAGCGTTCAGATCGCCTGTGGGGAAGTTAATCGTGTGTACACAGAAGACAATGTAAGCGTTCACCCCCTCCGCCCCCCGGCCCCCAATTCTGGGGGAGGTCGTGGACAGTTCCCCCCAAGGTTGGGGGGCTAGGGGGGGGCAGGGTGTGTGCGCAGAAGACAACTTAGCCTACAGTGTACTCAGTTTCGGTCTCGGTGGGCAAGGGGCATTTGTCATCAGCACCGGGGTACAGGCGTCATGGGCGAGGGAGTGCAGAACATCATCCATGACGTCTGCTCCGCAAGACCGTAAAACTCGTCCCGGTAAAAGGATGACAGGTGTCCCCAGATAAAAGGGACACCTGCCCCGTGAAAAAACGGGCCATTGGTCGCATACTTATGGGGACATACATATACCACGCGCCCCTTCTTCTGCCCCTTCTGCTGACCCAATCAGCAGCAGATTCGTGGGCGCGTACTTATGTCAGCTTACCCCATCCACAGCAGTTCTGATTGCACTTGTGATTGCGCTTGTTGAAAAGGAATAACCTGTCAAATCGCCTTGCTTCCGGAGGCCCAAACGACCGGGCAGGACACCTAAACACCATTCGGTAGGAGAAAACAACGATGAATCGACCCATGATTACGATTGACGGCAACGAGGCAGCAGCCTATGTTGCCTACAAAACCAATGAGGTTGTTGCGATCTACCCCATTACCCCCTCTTCGCCCATGGGCGAATGGGCGGATCAATGGAGTGCATCAACTGAGCCAAACATCTGGGGCACCGTGCCCCTGGTCCAGGAGATGCAGGCGGAGGGCGGCGCGGCCGGGGCGGTGCATGGCGCCCTGCAAACCGGCTCCCTGACCACCACCTTCACGGCCAGCCAGGGTCTGCTGCTCATGATCCCCAACATGTACAAGATCGCCGGGGAATTGACCAGCACGGTCTTCCACATCGCCGCCCGTTCGTTGGCCGCCCAAGGCTTGTCCATCTTTGGCGACCACAGCGACGTGATGGCGGCCCGTTCCGCTGGCTGGGCCATGCTCTTCGCCAACTCGGTGCAAGAGGTCATGGACTTCGCCCTGATCTCCCAGGCCAGCACCCTCAAGTCCCGTATCCCCTTCCTGCACATCTTCGACGGCTTCCGCACCTCCCACGAAGTGATGAAAATCGAACAGTTGGCCGACGAAGACATCCGCGCCCTGATGGACGATGACCTGGTCCGCCAGCATCGGGCACGGGGGTTGACCCCGGATCGCCCGGTCATGCGGGGCACAGCCCAGAACCCGGATGTCTATTTCCAGGCGCGGGAGACGGTCAACCCCTTCTACACCGCCACACCCGGCATTGTCCAGGAGATCATGGACCAGTTCGCCGCCCAGGTGGGCCGCCAATATCACCTCTTTGACTACATCGGTGCGCCGGATGCGGAAAAAGTCCTGATCCTGATGGGGTCCGGGGCCGAGGCTGTGGAGGAGACCGTGGATTACCTGGTTGAGCAGGGGGAAAAGGTGGGGGCCATCAAGGTGCGCCTCTATCGACCTTTCTCCGTGGAACATTTCCTGGCCGCCTTCCCCAGCAGCACCAAGGTGATCGCCGTCCTCGACCGCACCAAGGAACCCGGCGCTTCGGGCGAGCCCCTCTATCAAGATGTGGTCACGGCCATGATGGAGAGTTGGGAAGGCCCCATGCCCAAGGTGATCGGCGGGCGATATGGTCTTTCGTCCAAGGAATTCACCCCGGCCATGGTCAAGGGCATCTACGACGAGATGGGCAAGGCCAAGCCCAAGAATCACTTCACCGTGGGCATCAACGACGACGTCGGCCACACCAGCCTCAGCTACGACTCGGCCTTCAACATCGAGCCGGCCAAGGTGGTGCGGGCCATGTTCTGGGGTCTGGGGTCCGACGGAACCGTGGGCGCCAACAAGAACAGCATCAAGATCATCGGCGAAGAGACCGACAACTATGCTCAGGGCTACTTTGTCTACGACTCCAAGAAATCGGGTGCCCGCACGGTCTCTCACCTGCGCTTTGGCCCCAAGCCCATCCGCAGCACCTATCTGATCGAAAAGGCCAACTTTGTGGCCGTACACCAGTTTGGTTTCCTGGAACGGTACGATGTGCTGGCCAACGCCCAGGACGGATCCATCCTGCTCCTCAACAGCCCCTACAGCGTGGACGAGGTGTGGGACCAACTGCCCCGGCTGGTCCAGGGCAAGATCATCTCCAAGAATCTCAAGCTCTATGTGATTGACGGCGACAGCGTGGCCCAGGAAACCGGCATGGGTGGACGGATCAACACCATCATGCAGACCTGTTTCTTTGCCATCAGCGGTGTGCTGCCCAAGGATGAGGCCATCTATCAGATCAAGAAGGCCATCGAGAAGACCTATGGCAAGCGGGGCGAGGCCGTGGTGCAGAAGAACTACGACGCCGTGGATGCCTCCCTGGCCAACCTTTTCGAGATCACGGTGCCAGCGGCCATCTCCAGCAGCCTGGAAATGCCCCTGACCGTCCCCACCGCCGCCCCGGACTTTGTGCAGAATGTCACGGCCATGATGATCGCCGGGCGGGGCGACGAACTGCCCGTCAGCGCCATGCCCATCGACGGCACCTATCCCACAGGCACCACCCAGTGGGAGAAGCGCAACGTCTCCCTGGTCGTGCCGGTCTGGGATCAGGATGTGTGTATCCAATGCGGCAAATGTGTCATGGTCTGCCCCCATGCGGTGATCCGCTCCAAGGCATACGATGAGGGCGCTCTGGCCGGTGCGCCGGAGAGCTTCAAGAGCACGAATGCCCGCTGGAAAGAGCTGTCGGAGATGAAGTACACCTTGCAGGTGGCCGTGGAAGATTGCACGGGCTGCGAGCTGTGTGTGGAGGTCTGCCCGGCCAAGAACAAGAGCCAGGTCGGTCGCAAGGCCATCAACATGGAAAACCAACTGCCCCTGCGGGATGCGGAACGGGCCAACTGGGAGTTCTTCCTGAACATCCCCGAACTGCCCCGCTTTGCGGCCAGCAACGGCACCAACGGAGATTCGGTCACGGTTGACCCGATCATCGACCTCAAGTTCACCAATGTCAAGAATGTGCAGCTTCTGGAGCCTCTCTTCGAGTTCTCCGGGGCCTGCGCCGGTTGTGGCGAAACCCCCTATCTCAAGTTGGTCAGCCAGCTTTATGGCGACCACATGATTATCGCCAACGCCACGGGCTGTTCCAGCATCTATGGCGGCAACTTGCCCACCACCCCTTGGTCCCAAAACAAGGACGGGCGGGGTCCGGCGTGGAGCAATAGCCTCTTCGAGGACAACGCCGAGTTCGGCCTGGGCATGCGCCTGACCCTGGACAAGCAGATCGAATATGCCAAGGAGCTGGTCAAGCGCTTCGTTGGTCTGATCGGCGAAGAGTTGGCCGCGGGCCTGCTCAACGCGGATCAATCCAACGACGCCGGGATCGACGCCCAACGCCGCCGGGTCGCTGCGATGAAGGAGAAGTTGGCGGGCAACCCAGACCCGGCTATGCGGGATCTGTACAGCCTGGCCGATGTGCTGACCAAGAAGAGCGTCTGGATCATCGGCGGCGACGGCTGGGCCTATGACATCGGCTACGGTGGCTTGGACCATGTCCTGGCCAGCGGGCGCAATGTCAATGTCCTGGTTATGGACACGGAAGTCTATTCCAACACGGGCGGGCAGGCCTCCAAGGCCACACCCACCGGGGCCGTGGCCAAGTTCGCCTTTGGCGGCAAGCCCCTGGCCAAGAAGGATCTGGGGCTGATGGCCACTAACTATGGCTATGTCTATGTGGCCCAGATCGCCATGGGGGCCAGCGACGCCCAGACCCTCAAGGCCATCCAGGAGGCCGAGTCTTATGACGGACCGTCCCTGATCATCGCCTACAGCCACTGCATCGCCCACGGCATCAACATGGCCAAGGGCATGACCCAGCAGAAACTGGCCGTGGATTCGGGCCACTGGCCCCTCTACCGCTTTGATCCTCGATTGAAGGATGCGGGCCAGAACCCCTTCCAATTGGATTCCAAGGCACCCAAGATCGCCCTCAAGGACTATATTTACAACGAAACCCGCTATCGCATGTTGGTGCAGAGCAATCCCGAAGCCGCCGCCGAGCTGCTTGTCCACGCCCAAAAGGTCGTGAACGATCGCTGGGCCAAGTACGAACAACTGGCCAAGAAAGGTGAATAAGACCATGAACCTGACCACGACCTATATGGGCATGAATTTGAAGAGTCCGTTGATGGCGTCCGCTTCGCCCCTCTCCATGACCCTGAGCAGCCTGCGCAGCCTGGAAGATGCCGGTGCCGCGGCCATCGTGATGCATTCGCTCTTTGAAGAGCAGATCCATCAGGAGAGCCACCAATTGGACCATTACCTGAGCTATGGCGTCAACAGCTTTGCCGAGGCCCTGGACTACTTCCCGGATCTGGATCGGTACAACGTGGGCTCCGATGCCTACATGAACCTGATCTACAAGGCCAAGCAATCCATTGATGTGCCGATCATCGGCAGCCTGAACGGGGTCTCCCACGGCGGCTGGATCAAGCACGCCAAGAAGATCGAAGAGGCCGGGGCCAACGCCCTGGAACTGAACATCTACTACGTGGCCGCGGATGTAGACGTGACCGGGGCCGAAGTGGTAGAGATGTATCTGGACATCGTCAAGGCGGTCAAGCAGGTGGTGACCATCCCCGTGGCGGTCAAGCTCAGCCCCTACTTTGGCTCTATGGCCAACACGGCCAAACGGCTGGCCGAGGCTGGGGCCGACGCCCTGGTCATGTTCAACCGCTTCTACCAGCCGGACTTTGATCTGGAAAACCTGGAAGTGGTGCCCCACCTGATCCTGAGCAACTCCTATGAGATGCGTCTGCCCCTGCGTTGGGTGGCCATGCTCTGGGGGCGGGTGAAGACGGACTTTGCCATCACCAGCGGCGTCCACAACCACGAAGATGTGCTCAAGGGCATGATGGCCGGGGCCAAGGTGACCATGATGGCCTCCGAACTCCTGCGCAACGGTCCTAAGCGCATCGGCGAAATCGAGGCCGATCTGGTGCAGTGGATGGAGGAGCATGAGTACGAATCCATCAAGCAGATGCAGGGCAGCATGAGCCAGCTCCACGTGGCCGAGCCGGCCGCTTTCGAGCGAGCCAACTATATGAAGGTTTTGCAATCCTGGCAACAGGATCCGACGGGCGTTCTACGCAGATAAACAGGTATCGAGTATTGTGTATCGAGTATTTTTGCTCGACACACAATACTCGATACACAATACTCGATACACAATACTCGATACACGATACTCAATACACGTTATTCAAGGAGCAACTAAAATCATGGCAACAACGGTAGCTGAAAAACCCCAAACCGCGGCGAAGAACGGAGCCAAGAGGTGGGTCTACCTCTTCTCGGATCTGGACGCGGCGGAAGCCTATGTCAAGCCCAAGAGCTGGGATGACATGAAAGCATTGCTGGGTGGCAAGGGTGCCAACCTGGCCGAAATGACCCGGATTAAACTGCCCGTGCCCCCCGGTTTCACCGTGACCACGGAAGCCTGCAACGCCTATCTGGCCGCCGGGTTGAAGTTCCCCGAAGGCTTGTGGGAGCAGGAATTGGAAGCCCTGGCCGGCGTGGAAGCCCAGACCGGCAAGAAGTTTGGCGACCCCAACAACCCCCTGCTGGTCTCCTGCCGCTCCGGAGCCAAGTTCTCCATGCCCGGCATGATGGACACGGTCCTCAATATCGGTCTCAACGATGAAACCGTCCAAAGCATGATCAAGTTGACCGGTGATCCCCGCTTCGTCTACGACTCCTACCGCCGCCTGATCCAGATGTTCGGGTCCGTGGTCATGGGCGTGCCGGACGAACCCTTCGAAGAGGTCATCACCAAGTACCGCAAGCTGCGGGGCGTGGAGTCCGATGCGGACATGAACGCGGATGACTGGAAGGCCATCGGCAGCGAGTTCAAGACCATCTTCAAGCGCTTCAACCGCATCGACTTCCCCGAAAATCCCCTGGACCAACTGCGCTTGGCCACGGAAGCCGTCTTCAAATCCTGGAACGGCAAGCGGGCCATCGACTATCGCAACGCCGCCAAGATCCCCCACGACCTGGGCACCGCGGTCAACATTCAGACCATGGTCTTTGGCAACATGGGTGACAGCAGCGCCACGGGCGTGGCCATGACCCGCAACGCCACCACGGGCGAACGCAAGATCGAAGGCGACTACCTGCTCAACGCCCAGGGCGAAGATGTGGTGGCCGGCATTCGTGTCACCGACCGGGTGGAAAAGCTGCAATCCGACATGCCCGTGGCTTGGGACCAGTTTGTGGAGATCACCAAGATCCTGGAAACCCACTATCGGGAAATGCAGGATGTGGAGTTCACCGTCGAGCAGAACAAGCTGTGGATGCTCCAGACCCGAGATGGCAAGCGCACGGCCCAAGCCGCCGTCCGCATCGCCGTGGAGATGGTGGAAGAGGGCGTACTCAGCAAAGACGAGGCCGTGCTGCGGGTGACCCCGGAGCAGGTTGACTTCTTCTTGCACCCCCAGTTCAACCCCATGGCCAAGAAGGCGGCCAAGGAGAGCGGTCGCTTCCTGGCCACTGGCCTGAACGTCTCCCCCGGCGCGGCCGTGGGTGTGGTGGCCTTTGACGCCGACCTGGCCGAATCTTGGGCCAAGAACGACGGCAAAAAGGTGATCATGGTGCGCCCAGAGACCAAGCCGGACGACGTGCATGGCATGTTGGCCGCCGAGGGCATTCTCACCAGCCGGGGTGGCCGTACCAGCCACGCCGCCCTGGTCGCCCGCCAGTTTGGCAAACCGGCCGTGGTCGGCGTCTCCGCCCTGGAGATCGACATGGGCAAGCGGGTGATGACCGTGGGCGAGTTGGAGATCGAGGAAGGCGATTGGATCTCCATCGACGGCACCACGGGCGATGTCTACCTGGGCCAATTGGAGACAATGGTCCCGGACATCTCCGACCCGTGGCTGATGAAGCTGCTGAGTTGGGCCGACGAGTTCCGCCGTCTGGGTGTGTGGGCCAACGCCGACTATCCCGAAGATGCCAAGCGCGCCCGAGAGTATGGGGCCGAGGGCATTGGCCTTTGCCGCACGGAGCACATGTTCTTCCAGCAAGAACGGCTGCCCTTTGTGCAGAAGATGATCATGACCAACAACGTCACCGAGCGCCGTGAGGCCCTGGACGCCCTGTTGCCCTTCCAGCGCGAAGACTTCGCCGGCCTCTTCCGGGCCATGGACGGTCTGCCCGTGATCATCCGCCTGATCGACCCGCCCCTGCACGAGTTCCTGCCCAGCCAGCAGGATCTGATGAACGCCCTGGCGGATCACAAGATCAAACTGTTGCGAGCCGCCGACCTGAAGGAATTGAACAGCCTGCTGCACCAGATCGAAGAAGAAGAACACATCCTGAGCCGGGTGGAAGCCATCCACGAGTCCAACCCCATGTTGGGCACCCGTGGCGTGCGCCTGGGCATCATGATGCCGGAACTGACCCAAATGCAGGTGCGGGCCATCTTCGAGGCGGCCTGTGAATGCACCAAGGAGGGCGTCGACGTCCATCCTGAGGTGATGATTCCCCTGACCAGCCATGTCAACGAGCTGAAGGTGCAGCGAACCGCCCTGGAAGCCGTGGCCAAGGAGGTCATGGAGGAGCAGGGCATGGAGATCGACTACAAGTTCGGCACCATGATCGAGATTCCCCGGGCCGCCCTCACCGCAGACGAGATCGCCGAATACGCCCAGTTCTTCAGCTTTGGCACCAACGACCTGACCCAGACCACCTTTGGCATCAGCCGTGACGACGCCGAGAAGGGCTTCCTGATCGACTACATCCAGCAGGGCATCCTGCCGGAGAACCCCTTCGAGAGCATCGACAAGAAGGGTCTGGCCAAGCTCATGGGCATTGGCGTCGAACTGGGTCGTCAGACCCGGCCCGGCCTGGAAGTGGGTATCTGCGGCGAGCACGGCGGCGATCCCAAGTCCATCACCATCTGCCACGAGCTGAACCTGAACTATGTCAGTTGCAGCCCCTTCCGGGTACCCATCGCCCGCTTGGCCGCTGCCCAGGCTGCCCTGCGAGAGCGGAAGAACTAAGGTTTTTCACCCCAGAGGGCGCAGAGAATAGAAAAGAGGCGGGACGACCAGTAGGTCGTCCCGCCTCTTTTCTTGTATGATGCGCACCTGCCAATCCGGCCAAGAGGTCGGGGCTTTTTTCAAAAGTCGAACCTCCGCGGGGGCTGGCGAAGTGAACCAGTCAGCCATCGGATTCCGGCTGATCGGGCTGGGGCAGGGCACCAGCCGGGGTGTTGCCCCGGCGCAGGAAGCTTTTGACGCCCCGGGCGAATTTGCGCCGGGGTTGCAGGACTCGGCGTTTGCAGGTCAGGCAGACCATGCCGATGTCCGCGCCCACCCGCACCACCTCCCACTCATAGCCGCCGCAGGGATGCACCTTGCGCAG
>JAGNDO010000126.1 GCA_018003515.1 Caldilineaceae bacterium | reverse complement strand
CCCCTGGGCTGGAGTCTGACCCTGTTGGGCAAGCCAGGGGTGGGGTTGGCCCTGATCGAGCAGGCCATCGACGACGACCAGGCCCAAGGGGGACGGCTCCACCAATGCTGGCATTTCGGCATGTTGGCCGAAGCCTTCCTGGCCGCCGGACGCCCCCACGATGCCATCACCGCGGTGGAGCGGGGCATGGACGCCTTCACCCGCACCGGGGATCTCTTCTACGCGCCGGATCTGTGGACGTTGAAGGGGGATGCGCTGACTGCTCTGGGGCGGGATGATGGCGACGTTGCGGAGAGCTATACATCCGCGCTGGCGTTGGCCCAGAGATTGGGGGCGAAGGTTTCCGAGTTGCGGGCGGCGACGCAACTGGCCCGGCTCTATCAACGCCAGGGGCGGCCAGAAGCAGGGGTAGAAACGTTGCGGGCGGTCTATGACGGCTTCAGCGAGGGGTTTGGCACGCCGGATCTGCTGGCGGCCAAGGCTGTGCTGGGGGAATTGGCGGTGGACGCCAGCGAGTAGCCGGCCGCTTAGGTTGCGATTCGCCGATCCATGCGCAGGGGGGTACGACAACTTCTTGGGACGTTTGCGTCAGCACAAGGCAGCCAACAGTTGGCGGAACTCTGCTGCGTCTGCCGGGGAGAGGAAAGGCGGGAGGCGGTCGAAGAGGATTTTGGCCGCGCCCAGAAGGTGTGCGGCCTCGGTTTTGTCACCCCGCGCCAGGGCCACGGCACCCAAGCCAGCCAAGCAGCGGGCGATCATATCCTGATCGCCCGCTGCTTGATGGGCGGCTAAACTTTCGGTGTAAAGGGCAGTGGCTTGATCCAGGTTGCCCTGGCGACGGGCCACTTGCCCCAAATGGTGCTGGGTGATGGCGACTGCCTCCCGGCTGCCCAAGGCGAGAAAATGGTGATGCGCTTCTTGCCAGCAGGCCAGCGCGCTCTCCAGATCCCCCCGCAACCAATAGGCCTCCCCAAGCAACCCCAATCCCCAGGCGATCTCCGGCTTCTGGCCCAGGGCGCGAGCCAAGGTGAGGGCCTCGTCGTAATGACGGGCGGCGGCATCATAGGCCCCGTCGGCCACGGCCAGCAACCCTTTTTGATGCAGGGCAAAGATGGGGCCGGGCAGATCACCGACTTCTCGGAAGGCGACCAGGCTCTCTTGCAGCCACTGCTGAATCTGGCCTCTGTCGGTTTCCGGGGTCATCATGCCAAAGTGGGCCAGCGAGGTCAGGGTATCCGCGGTATGCACGCGGTCACCCAGGGAGCGGAAGAGGGGGAGCGCCTCGTGGAAGAGGGCAATGGCTTTGGCCTGATCATGGCGGTCGTTGGCGGCCCAGGCGGCCAGACGCAGGGTTTCGGCCAGTCCGGCCGGGTCGTTGAGGGAACGGGCCAGGGTTTCTGCCTGATCCAGTTGACGTTGGGCCTCGGCATAGTCGCTCTGCTGTCCCAAGAGTTGGCCCAAGGCATTGAGCGCCCGCACCCGATCTGCGGTCGCCCCCGGCGCGGCGGCCAGCGATCGACGCAGCCACTCTCGTCCCTCGTCATTATATCCTCGACTATACCAAAACTCCTGCAAGACGCCAGCCAGGGCCAGGGCGGTTTCCGGCTCGAACTGCACCGCCCAGCCAAGGGCGGCGCGCAGATTGTCGATCCCGTTGTCCAACCGAGCCAGCCAATTAGGGCGCTCGGCGCTGCGCATGGCCTTGTCGGCCTGCCGGGCCAGCCGCAGCATCCAGGCCGCGTGATCATGGCGCAGGCGCCCATTCTCCCCAGTGAGGATCAGCTGGTCACTGGCAAAGGTGCGCAACGTTTCCAGCAGTCGATAGCACCGGGCATCCCCGCGCCGCTCCAGTTGGATCAAGCTGCGGGTGGCCAGGGATTCCAGCCAGATCGGGTCAAGCCCCAGTTCGGTCACGGTTACGGCGTCAAAGTCCCCCACAAAAACGGCCAGCCCTCGAAAAAGTCTTTGCTCCTGGGCAGAAAGCAGACGATAGCTGCGTTGAATGGCCGCGGCCAGGGTGCGTTGGTGGGGGGGCAGATCCTGGGGGCCAGGGTTGCCCAGGTCCAAATGCTTCTCGGTGAGCCGGGCCAGAAGCTGTTGGGGCGAAAGCTGGTCCATGCGCGAGGCGCTCAGTTCGATGGCCAAAGGCAGACAGTCCAGCCGCCCGCAGATGGCGGCGATCGTCGGGCGGTTGTGATCCGTGAGCGCAAACCCCTCATCCGCGGCCTGGGCGCACTGGACAAAGAGGGCGGACGCCGCCTCTGCCCCCAGGGGCGCGACCCGCACCTGTTGTTCCCCTCGCAAATGGAGCCGCTCCTGGCTGGTCACCAACACCCGCAGCCCAGGACATTCAGCCAGCAGGTCAGCCACAACCGCCCCAGCCAGGATGATCTGTTCAAAATTGTCCAACACCAGGAGCATCTCTTTGCGCCGCAGATGGCCGATAAGTCGGGGGATGGCCGGTTGGGTGGTCTCAAGGCTCAGATGCAGGGCACGGGCCAGGGTGGTGGGGAAGAGGCTCGGATCGTCCAGGGGAGCCAGGGGCACAAAGAGGGCACCATTGCGATAAGCGCTGTGCAAACGAGTGGCGATCTCCAGGGCTAGGCGGCTCTTGCCGATCCCTGGCGGACCGAGCAGGGTCATCAGTCGTCCGCTGTGACCGAGAAGACGGTTGCTCAGGGTGCGCACCTCGTCCTCCCGGCCCAGCAGCGGGGTGGGGGGGGTGGGCAAGGAGGATTGCTCGGCATCGTTTTGGGTGATATGGCTGCGCCGGGCGGAAGTTGTGGCAACGGGTGGGCTTTCGCCCCGGGCCGCCGCGGCCAGTTCCACCAGCCGGGCGGCCAGATGGGGTTCGTCCTGCAAGCCCAAGGCGGGGACAAAATATTGGGCGATGGTTGCCACATCCGGCTGGCGGATCTCCTTTTCCAGGCTGGAGATGAACGAGGGGCTGTAGCCCACGGCCGCGGCCAGATCACCCTGAGTCATACAGGCTCGCTTGCGCATCTGGCGTAGCACAATGCCGAAAGAGGTGGAAGATGTCATGGGGCTATTATATCAGAAGGGGCAGAAAAGTTGAACGCTGTAAAACTCTACAATCTGTCGAATTTCTGTGTAAAAAACAGGTCGATTCTGGAAAGAATTATTCTACACTTCTGCGGCCACCTCGTGCCAGATCCACCTCCACAGCAGATGCTCTAGTCCATCCCAGGTCCACACAGCGGAGATCCATTCAATGAACCGACTTCTCGTCTCTCTTTTCATCGTGACCATGCTCTTGGTTGCGTGCGGTGGCAGTCCGGCAGCGTCCACTCCGACGCCGCCGGATCCCCCAACCGTTGCGCCAGTCGCTCCACCTCCATCGACCGCGCCCACCGTTGCGCCCACTGCGCTCCCTGTGCCCACTGCTGCTGTTCCTGCGCCGGTGCCGGCAGCCTCTGGCAGTGCCAAGGAGGCCATTATCGCAGCCATGCGGGCTTCGCTGACGGCTGGTCCCTTTCGCACCCAGAGTACCATCGTCTCGGATAGCGGCCCGATCAACATGACGGGTGAACTGATCCCGCCGGACAAGCTCCACACGACCATGCAGGCCACCGACTTTGCCATGGAGACCATCGTCATCGGTGACCAGGCATGGACCAAGCAGGACGGCGTCTGGGCGCTGTCGCCGGTGTCGGGTCAGGTATTTTTGCAGTCAGCCTTCGCTGCACAGACAGTCGAAGAACTCGACAAGACGATCAGCGATGCCCAGGCCCTGGGCACTGAGACGGTGAATGGGGAGCAAACATTTGTCTATTCGTTCACCTCGACCACGGATCTGGGCGAGTCCGGCACGGTCACCAGCGCGGTCAAGCTGTGGACAAGTGCCAAAAGCGGGCTGCCCGTGAAGCAGGAAATCGCGGGGGAAGCCGGAGGCGTCAAATCCACCACGGTCCAGACAATCGAATACGATCCGACCATCACCATTGAGCCTCCGCTCTAGGGTCTTGTCAAGCGCTAAATTCTGGCCCAAGGATCAGATACCCCAAAAAGGAGTTACCCATGTCCCGCATACTTGCCGTCTTTCTCATCATAGCGATCACCCTGACCGCCTGCTCCCGGGGTCAGTCCACCCTGGCGGACGCAGATCCGTCGGAAGGGGAGACCGCATCCACATTGGCTGTGGCCCAACACCGCGCCGGGCCGCCAACGGGGAAGCAAGCTGCGGGGGAACACCCGCGGCTGTGGATCACCACTGCCGATCTACCCCGGTTGCGCGCCTGGGCGAATGCCAGTAATCCGCTCTATCGGGATGGCCTGGCACTGTTGGCCGAGCGTGCCAAGCAGGAAATGGATGAGAAGCGCGTGCCAGATGAGGATTGCGGCAATGTGGGCTATGAGGAGTATCCCACGGAGTCGTATGCGGAGCTTTTTGCCTTTCTTTCTCTGATCGAAAATGACGAGGCCGCCCGGAACGACTATGCTGACCGGGCGCATACGCTGATCATGTATATCATGAATGAGGCCGCCAAGGGACCGGCAACAGCTGAGAACTACAATTGCGGCGGATCACGACAGTACCCGCCGTTCCGCCACCCCGACTTCGCCACCGAGGACCGCGACCGCATCCGCTATCATGGTGAAGCGTTTCCCCTGGTGGTGGATTGGATCTATCCCTCGTTTAGCGCCGAGGACAAAGCCACCATCCGCAAGGTATTCTTACGCTGGTCGCAGGAAGTGATCACCCGGGGCTATCATCACCCAGAGCCGGTGGGACTGCTCAACGATCCGGCCCTCTTGGCCGATCCGCAACAGGTGCGCTTCAGCGGCAACAACTATTATGCGGCTCACATGCGCAACCTGGGGCTGATGGCGCTCTCCCTTGACCCGGCAGATGATGCCGACGGCGTATTGCGCTCCTACCTCGATAACGCCACAGGGGCCTATCTCTACATCATCGAGCAGCTCATCCGTGGCGATAGCCGCGGCGGGTTACTGCCCGAAGGGTTGGAGTACAGCCCCCAGACCATCGGCTACGTGACCCAGTTTTTGCTGGCCTTGCACACCTCCGGTGTCAGCTATCCGCAGACCGCCACATTGACCAACAATCCATTTTGGAGCGAGAGCCTCACTGCCTATATCCATTCGCTTAGTCCAGCCACGGTGGAGCGGGAGGAAGGGGGCACCGCTTATCAACCGGCTTTCTATGGCGATGGACAGAGCTATCGTCTGCCCGATTTTGTCAGCGCCTTTGCGCCCATCGGCCTCTACGACATCGTGACAAACAACCCCGCCCGGCTGAACAGCGTGCGCTGGCTGCAAACCTATACAGCGCCGGGCGGCCGGGAACAACTGGTGGAGCGGGTGCGCAATCCCGACGATTTCCGCGAAGCGATCCTCTATTTCATGCTCTTCGATCCCGCGGCCCCGATGGCGACCGACCCGCGACCGGCCCTCTCCCCCGACTTTTTGGCTCCGGGGTTGAACCGCCTTTTCAGCCGCACCGGTTGGGGCACGGACGCCAATTGGTACACGTACGGTCTTAGCTGGAACTCAATTGACCACCAGATGGCCGATGGCAACAGCTTTGCCTTCTATCGCAAGGGTGAATGGCTTACCAAGGGGCGGGTCGGCTATGCGGACATCGCCGAGGGCATCGCCAGCTCTGAGTTTTATAACACGGTCGCCATTCAGAACGATCGCCCCGCCGAACGTGATGACAGCGATTGGCGGACCGATCTCTGGCAGCGCGGCTCTCAGTGGAACCTGGTGGCGGCCGGGGATCCCACCCTGCTGGCTCACAGCACATCAGCCGCCTACGCCTATGCCCTGGGCGACGCCACCAACCTCTACAACTCGACCAACGAGAACGTCACCGACATCGCCCATGCCAGCCGCTCCATCCTTTGGCTCAAACCGGATCACATCATCGTCTATGATCGCGCCGAAACCATGACGGCGGAGCGCTTCAAGCGCTGGTGGCTGCAACTGCCCCAGCCGGCCACCATCAGCGGCAAGCAGGCCACCATGCGCACCGCAACCGGTCAACAGTTGTTTGTGACGACGCTGTTGCCGGAAAACGTTACCCTGACCGCTGTGAACAACAACGAAGAGCATATCGAGAACACGGCGGCCGGCAATGATCCCATGCAGGTGCGGCTGAAAGTGGAAGCGATGGGGAATCCGCAGGTCGTGCGCTTCCTGCATGTACTTCAGGGCGCGGATGCCGGCGTGGGCAGGGGGCCTGCGACGGTTATCAAGAGCGCGGACGAGCTGTTCGAGGGTGTGGTCGTCCGTGGGATCGTGGTGCTTTTCCCGGTCAATGTCAGCCCTGTCCCGACGCAGCTTACCTATGTGGCCCCTACCGGCATCACCCACCACTTCATTACCGGATTGACACCCGACAGCGCCTATTCCGTGCAGATTGAGCCCGTCTCCGGTGGTCTCCGCGTCACCGTGCAGCCCGGTGGCGAGCAGATGACCGACAGCGGCGGCGTGTTGCAGATCGGGGATGAGCCGATTGCCGTGGATCTGACCTATTTGCCCATTGCCATGCGCTAACCGAGAGATCGTCAACTGTTTATTACCAGAAAGGATCGCTAATCGTATGAAACACAAATTGGTATTGCTAGCAATCATTCTGACGGCGGCTTTGTGGGCAGCGGCCTGTGGCGGCGAGGCAGATGCGCCCGCCGACCCACCCGCGGTTGTGCCGACATCCGCAGCAGCAGAGGTGGCGGCAGAAGTAGAAACAGAGACAGAGGCCGCGTCGGATGCTTGCCCGGACTATTTCCGTTTTTGTACAGCCGTGCAGATAAGCGGCGCGGTGACGGCAGAGACCAGCGCTGGCGCGGGTGGGAATTTCGGCACTTGTGAGGAGTGGGCGGCTGGCGGCGCTGAACGCATTTTGGAGTTACCCTTTGTGCTGGCCGCGGGTGATCCACCCATTACAGTGGCCCTCACCCGGCTGGGCAGCTACACGGGAGCCGGTGAATACGAAATGGCCGCGACCACGACTTCGGGCAACCCGGATGCCTTCCCCGCGCTGGATGTGGGCGGCGGGCGAACGTTTAGCAACGGCGAGGCATCCGCGGCAGTGGTGACCGTGGCCGAAGACGGCTCCGGCACGATCACAGCCACGGGGCTGGTGGAAATCTCCGCAGGCCAGGGGGCCACCCCTGATCCCAACGCCCGGCTGGATTTTGCCATGCAATGGACCTGTCGGGGGACAGGAAACTAAGAAAGTCTTTTGTATGCGCCACAAAATCCGCCGTTTTCTCTCTATTCTTATCACCGAATCCTGGACGATTATTTGGGACGATGAAGCCGCGCCCTCCCCGGTACCGGAGCCGGGCAGCAATGTCATCCAATGGGATGAGGGCGAAGCCGCACCGGAGACGGTTGTGCTGTGTCGCAATGCGGATGGGTCGGGGTGGCGGGTGGAATCTGGACAGTAAGTGATTGTTTTGTTTGGCCGGTAGTTCGTGATTGCTCTCTATCGAAAGGACAAGTTCCATGCTGCGTCATTTCCGTAAGTGGCAAGTGGTTGTGGCTCTGCTTGCGATTTTTGTGCTTTCCATCGGTCTGTTGCAGGCCGCGCCCGCGGATGCTGTGGTGGGCGACGGTACGCCTGCCAGTTGCGACGCCAACGCCCTGGAAGCGGCCCTTGCCGGAGGAGGCGATGTCACCTTTAACTGTGGCCCCACCCCGTTGACGATTGCCGTCAACACAATGGTGATCGACACCAGCGTGCGTGTGGACGGCGGCAATCTGGTCGTTCTGTGGGGCGAAGGGCTGCGCCAAATTTTCATCGTCAACCAGGGCGCAAGCCTCTTTCTGAAGAATATCACCCTCACCGACGGCTATTGGGATGGCAACGGCGGGGCCATCGCCAACTATGGCAATCTGATCGTGCAGAATAGTGCTATCTACAACAGCGTGGCCGCGGGCGAGGCCAGCGTGGGTGGGGCCATCTACAACCAAGGCGGCACTGTCACCCTGCGCAACAGCAGCCTGACCAGCAACCGGGCGGGTCAATTTGGCGGCGGCATCGCCAGCAGCGGCGGCACGGTGGACATCTTCAACAGCACCCTCCAGGAAAACTCCGCGCCGAACGGTGGCGGCGGACTGTGGAACAGCAACGCAGCAGTCACCATCGAAGACAGCCACATCACCGAAAACAGCACCCAAAGCGACGGCCAGGGCAACTTTGGCGGCGCTCTTTCCAATGTGGGGCGGATGATTGTGCGCCGCAGCACCATCGACTATAACTCATCCACCGACGGCGGCGGCATCTACAGCCAAGGCGCGGACAGCAGCCTGTGGGTGGAGGATTCCACCGTCAGCGGGAACAATGTGACAGGCGGCGGCGGTGGGCTGCAACTGGGCGATGGCACGACGACGATTGTCAACAGCACAATCAGCGGCAACAGTGCCGGTTGGTTTGCCGGTGGGGTAGAGGTCGGCTTGGTCAACGGGTC
Source organism: Caldilineaceae bacterium (assembly GCA_018003515.1). Classification (GTDB taxonomy): domain Bacteria; phylum Chloroflexota; class Anaerolineae; order Caldilineales; family Caldilineaceae; genus JAGNDO01. Next base: position 2,089 of record JAGNDO010000126.1, on the reverse strand, counting down.
GCAAACTTTCCAAAACGTCACGATTTTCGGCAACAGTGCATCCCTGGGCGCAAACTTCTATCAGGACGAGGGCGAACATATTCTTTCCCCCTCCTTGCGCAACGTCATCATCGCCAGCCCCTTGGGCGATGGGGTGAACTGTGTCTTCCTGCGCGCCGACGCCTCCCTGGGCAACAATCTCTCCGACGACGAAACGTGCAACTTCACAGCAGCGGGGGATCAACAGGCGACGGACCCCCTGCTCGCCCCCTTGGGTGACAACGGCGGCCCCACCCTCACCCATCTGCCCACCCAGGGCAGCCCGGCCATCAACGCCGGGGACAACGGCTCCTGCCCGGCCACGGATCAGCGGGGCTTCAGCCGCCCGGCGGAAAACCTCTGCGACATCGGCTCGGTGGATACGGACGGCGCAGCAACCCCGGCCACGGCCACACCGACGCCGACCGTGCCAACTCCCACATCGACACCCACTGTGCCAACTCCTACAGCGACGCCAACCGTGCCAACCCCCACGCCAACGCCGACTGTGCCGACCCCCACATCGACCGCTGTTCCTACGCCCAACACCCTCAACTATACGGCCTATGCCATCGAGATCACCCAGGGCATTCAAGATCTGAACAACACCGTGCCCCTGATTCGGGGCAAAACGGCCTGGGTGCGGGCCTATGTGCGTCGGGCCAGCGGTGCGAGCAGCCCACCCGTCAGCGCGCGGATGCGCCGGATCGTCAACGGTGCGGGCACCGGCTCCTATGTCTATCCGGCCAACCCCGGTGGTAAATTGGCCCCGCCCACCAGCCCCAACCGGGGGCAACTCAACGACGCCTTCTACTTCCCCGTGCCGTCAGACTGGCTGAACGGCTCGACCCTGCAAGTGGAGGTGGAGGTCAACCCCAGCAAGTACAGCGGGGGGTGCGGCATCTGGTGCATTGCCGTCTGGTGGCGGGATGCAGACGAGACTTCCTATACGGACAATGCCGTGCGGTCGCCGCTGCTCAATCTGCAAGTCGTGCCCACCATGCGGCTGAAGCTCTACAATGTGGTCTACAGCCGGGGCAACACCTGGTACAAGGCCACCGCCACCCAGATAGATGAGATCGAAAGCTGGCTGCGCCGGGCCTATCCCATCTCCAACCTGATCGTCTATCGCTACGAAACGACAATGCCCGAATCCAGCATCTATACCTCTGGCATGGACGACAAGGGCAAACCCACCTATCTTCTGGACGCCAGCAAAGTCAACCAGCGGCTCGACCTGATCCGTAATATCGACAAAACCTACAACATCAACTTTCGGCAACAGGACCGCTATTACGGCGTGGCCACCGACGCATCCGGCGACTTTATGCGCGGGCTGGGCGGCGGCTACATCTCCTCCGGCCCTACGGGGCCCGGTGCGCGCTGGGAACAGGACAGCGCCAATTACGGCGACTGGTACGCCGGTCACGAGATCGGCCACACCTGGGGACGGGGCCATCCGGTCCCGGCTGGCTATGTGAGCGAGACAAACAAAGGCTGTAAGCACTCCCGCAGCGATCCCAACTATCCCTACCCCAACGCGGTCATCGGCGGCACCAACCAGATTGTATGGTTGGGCGGCAATTTCTGGCTCACCTTCCCGCCTGACCGCTACTACGGCTTTGACGTAGCCCTGCGCCGACCGGTGGTGCGCGGGCCGGATTGGACAGATGTCATGTCCTACTGCGACAACCAGTGGCTCTCTGACTACACCTACAACGGCATCCGCGCCCAGATGCAGGCCGAAGGCTTTATGACAGCAGCCCAGGTGATGGCCCCTGCCGGTGACTTCCTGCTGATCCAGGGCCAGATTGCGCCCGACGGCAACTCGGCCACCCTGGGCGAAATCCTCACCCTGCCGGCGGCCAGCCAGCCCCTGCCCGAACCCGGCGCGTATAGCTTGGAACTGCGGGGCAGCGGCGGCACGCTTCTGGCCTCCCACTCCTTCACCCCCACGCTCTACGCCGAGGAAGACACGGCCAGCGACGGCATCGGCTTCGTCAATCTGGTCATCCCCGCGGCGAGCGGAACCCAGACCATCGAACTGCGCCGGGGCGGGACGCTGCTGGCC
>JAGNDO010000170.1 GCA_018003515.1 Caldilineaceae bacterium | reverse complement strand
TGGAAGCCCTGGGCGACATCCCCGGCATGGGCGAAAACCGCATCGAATACTACGGCGGCATCATCCTGGACCTGATCCAGCTCAACCCGGCCCAAGAAGGGGACGAGGCGTTGTTCGAGGCGCAACACGCCGCGGGGCCCCGCCAGTCCGCCCAGGCGACGACCCCGACGACCCCGGCCATGTCCCCGGTCACCGAGAAGCGCATCTTCCTCAAACTGCAAGAGCTGCGCCAAAAGATCGCCGTGACCGACCGCTCCAAGCCCTATCTGATCGCCAACAACGGCCTGCTCAAAGCCATCGCCGCCGCCGGACCAGGCAGCGCCCAGGCATTGGAATCCCTCCTCGGCTTCCGCAGCAGCGGCCTGTTGGACTACACGGAGCAGATTTTGGAGATGGTGGCGGAGATACGGAGCAAAGAATAGGGACACGCTCGTTCCCACGCGGAGCGTGGGAACGAGAACACCCCCGTCAGCTTGTTGACCGCCCGGCTGTCGGCTTCGGGTCATCCAGTCCAACGGACTTGGGGTATAATGAGGGCGTTGTGGTCGATCCAGAAGGTCAACTTGTTTCAAAAGTCGAACTTCTTCGCCCCAACGAATGGCGAAACCTTTCCGCCCCCATCATCGTATAGCCCACGGGCCTTCGCCAATCAACAAATCAACCAGTCAACTATTTTTTGTTCAACCATTCAACCGGAGGAAAGACCAAAATGGCAACACTTCTTGAGAAAGTCTCAACCCTGATTTCCGCAAACCTGCACTACATGGTGGACCAAGCCCTCAAAACCAACAGCGTGGCCGTGATCGACCAGTACATCCGCCAGGTGGAGGACAACCTGGAAGATCTAGTAGACGCCGCCGCTACGGTGGGTGCCGAGGTCAAATCTATCAAGCGCAAGCTGGCCGACTACGAACACAAGGCGAACGAACAGGATCGGGCCATCGACGCCTTCCTCAACGAGGGCAACGATACCCTGGCCGCGGCCGCTCAGAGCAAACTCAACAGCACCTTGCGCTTGGTGGAGACCTATCGAGCCCAGGCGGAGCGCCAGGACACCGAATACCAGGCCCTGCTCAACGCCAAGGTCAAGCTGGACGCCCGCCTGGCCACCATGAAGCAGGAGCGGGAAGAGCTTCAGGCCCTGCTGGAACTGGCCAAGAGCAAGGAGACCACGGTCAAGGCCATGAAGAGCCTGGACGACCTGATGGGCGACGGCGACAGCGACATCAGCCGCATTGCCGAAAGCATCCACGCCCGCCTGGACAAGGCCAGCACGGCCAGCGAGATCCGGGCCGCCAGCCTGGACGAGCAGATGGACAAGGTCCTGGACCGCAGCGCCATCGACGCCCAGCTTGCCGAGCGCAAGAAGAAGATGGGCTTGAACGGGTAGTTTTGGCCAGACAATCTCCCAATCTCCCAATCTCCCAATCGCAGTACGGGAGATTGGGAGATTGGGAGATTTCAGCCCCTATTTATTGAAAAGAACCTTCGTAGGCTGTAGAAATTCAGATCGAGGTCACCGGGAGTGTCAAATGCAAGTATTGAACTATCGCATTCTGCTTAAGCGAGAACCCGAACCAGACAATGGCTATACAGTCACCGTGCCCTCATTGCCAGGATGTATCACCTATGGCGATGACATCGATCAGGCCATCGTCATGGCAAAGGAAGCCATTGAAGTCTATTTGGAAAGTCTGGCGGCCCACGGCGAACTGATACCAGATGAATCAGATACCCTCGAATATACGCTGACAGTGAACGCATATGCCTAGGCTACCATCGTTCACGCCGCAGGAACTGGGACGAATCCTGGAACTGCGCGGCTTCGAATTGGACCGCGTCAAAGGCAGCCATCACATCTACTACCATTCGGAAAGCGGACAACGCGTGGTCGTGCCCTTTCACAAGCGTGATCTCCCCCGTGGGACTCTGCGAGCGATTCTGCGACAGGCGGGAATCGATCCACAGGAATTAGGCGACTAGACACAACGACACATTGTGCTTCCCGATACAGAAGGAGAAGCCAATGACAACAGCAAAAACAACATCTGTCTATTCACACAGTAGACTGAGTGAGACAAAAATGAACCGCACTCGTCTTATCTTCATCAGCATTATCGTCCTGGCCCTGGTTGTGGTGGGGGTCTCTTTGGCCCTGCGCGCCAGCGGAAGCGGGACCGGCGCAGCGTTGACCGTGGAAAAACCGGATACCGTCACCGTGCGGGTGATCACCGCCCTGCCTGTGGAGGAGTGGGTGAGCAAGGCCGCGGCCAGCTACAACAGCGGCAGCCCCACCATCGACGGCGTGCCCATCCAAGTAGAGATCGTGGGCATGGACGGCCTGACCGCCCTGGGCAAATGGGACCGCAACGAATACGGCTCCCTGGCCGATGGCTTGACCCCGGAGCAGGTGGCCGAGGCCCAGCGCACCACCTTGTCCAACTTCCCCACGGTCTGGATCCCCGACAGCCGCTATCTGGTCGAGTTGGCCAACGCCTCGTACAAAGAGCGCCTGGGCCGGGATGTCTTCTTGACCGACGGTGAATATCGGGCGCGGCCCATTGCGGTCAGCCTCTTCACCTGGGGTATCTATGACAGCCGGGCCACGGTCTTGGAGCAGCAGTTTGGCGACGTTTCGTGGGAATCCATCCACGCCGCGGCCATTGCCAAGGGCGGCTGGCCCGAACTGGGCGGGGATGCCAGTTGGGGCTTCTTCAAGCTGGTGGTGCCCAATCCGTCCAAAAATGTGGGCGGCTTGGCGGCCATGATCGCGGCGGCCGGCGAATTTTACGGGCGCACGGACATCTCCGTGGCCGACATCACCCAGCCGGACTTTCAGGCCTGGCTGGTGGAACTCATGGGGGCCACCACGGACGTGGGCA
>JAGNDO010000125.1 GCA_018003515.1 Caldilineaceae bacterium | reverse complement strand
TGGACCAGGGTACCGGCTGCGGATTGGACCAAGAGCAGCACACCGGTCAGCCCGGTGAAGAGAAGCAGCCACTTGTCCAGGTTGCCCGTGAGCCAGCCCACGGCCCCCACGGCCAGGGTCAGCACGCCGACCAGCAGCCCGGTCACCGCACCCTGGGCCGGACGCAGGACCTCTCGCCAAGCCAGGGCCATGAAGAAGGCAATCCCCGACAGACCGGGGAAGAGGTAGCGACCCTGATGTTGCACAAAGCCCAAATTATACCAAACATACCCGGCCAAGGCACCCAAGAAGAGCAAGGCCAAGACAGCCACACTTTGAAGCTGAAAACGATCCAACTCCGAATCGGGCCAACCCAACACCATGCGGATGGCGGCCCACAGCCCGCCCAAAAAGAGCACGCCGGTGAAGATCGTCAAGGCCAGATAGACCCGGCCATCCATGAAAATGCCCATCCAGCCAAAGACGCCCCAAAAGCTCTTAAAAGTGAAGTCCACGGCCCGATCCCAATAGGCCCCCAAGCCGTTGAGGGCGATCCATTCTGCGGTGCGGGGCTGGCCCAGCACCACGGCGTCATGCCATTTCAACCCCAGGAAGTCAAGCCCGCCATAGAGGGTCATGTTGCGCAGCCAGAGGGGCGCGGCGATCACCAGGGCAGGCAAGAGGGCCAACAGCAGGTTCGTGGCAAGCGCTTGGGCATCCTGGGCATTAAGGCGCTTGCGGCAAACGCCGAGAATGGTCAACAGAACCAGGGGCAGAAGAATATAGGTGGTGGATTTGGTGACCAGGGCCAGGCCCATCAGCCCGCCCACGATCAGCAGATGCCGGGGATGGGCTTGGCCCCGATCCTGGGCGCGCATCCAGCGCACCAGGGCCAGGACCGTGGCGGCGATCAGCAGTTCGGCCAGGGCGTCGTTGTTGACCGCGGCCATCATGGCCACGTGCATGGGCAAAAAGGCGGCCAAGGCCATGCTGCCCAGGCTGATGGTGGGGCGATCCGGAAAGATGGTGTGGACGATCAGGAAGATCAGCAGCAGCACCCCGGCCCCCAGCAACACGTTGTAGAGACGCAGAAAGATCAGCCGTCCGTCCGCCAGCCAATAGACCGGTGCCGCGCTGATATAATAGAGGGGCGGCTGATGGGACTCGTATTGGATCGGCTCGATGGGGTGGCTTGGGGGGAAGCGGTTTTCGACCAGCGCCCGCAGATAGGCCTGATCGTAGTCGCCCACATCCAAGATCGGCAAACCCTGACCGGACGCAATATGGGCCACATAGTTATAGTGGGCCGGTTCGTCCGGGGCCTGCCACGCCGGGGTGTTGAGGGCAAAGAGCAAGGCCGCGGAGAGATACCCGGCCAGGATCAACCCCACCGCCGCCCACAACCACCCAGGGGACCACACCTTATGCTCAAAAAAGGTCTGGGACCCGGTTCCCCGCGCCCCAGACTGACCTTCATTGTTATTGACCATTCACCCGCTCACCCTTTCACCCCTTCACCCGCTCACCCGTTCTCACTTTGTCACCGTCTCGCTGTCCAACCCGGTCTCCGCCACATCCTCGTCCAGCTTGATGAAGAGGGCGCTGGGCTGGCGCAGGGCCTGACCTGCGGGCAGGGTGGTGGCTTCCCATTTGCCCTGGGCCGGGCTGTGGTCGTAGCGTAGGACCAGATGATGGCCCCGCTCGTCCTCGACCTGCTGGGTGTACTGGTTGCCAAAGATCTGGCCGTCATAGCCCAGGAAGCCGTGGATCTGCTCGCTGGTGGCGGGCAGAATCGGTCCCCACAGGATCTTCAGCCAGTCGATGGCTTGCAGGGCCACATAGACCGACGTGGCCGCGGCGGCCGGGTCCACCTTGATGGTCTTCCACGGCTCTTTTTCGTTGAGATATTGGTTGACCCGCTGGCTCAAACTGCGCACCTCGGTCAGCGCCGCCTTCAGCTTGACCTGGGCGTAGAGGCTCCCAACCGTGTCAAAGCCCGCCCGCACATCGTCCAAAAGGGTCTGGTCCACCTCGTCCAACAGACCGGGTGTGGGAATGACCCCATCGTAGCGTTTGTACGCAAAGCCCATCATCCGGTTGACCAGGTTGCCCCAGTTGGCCAGCAGTTCGTTGTTGATGCGGTCCACAAACTCCCGCCAGGTGAACTCGCTGTCCGAGGCCTCCGGGGCCAGGGCGGTGAGGACGTAGCGCCAGGCGTCAGGCTGGAACTTGCCCAGGACCGTGTTGAAGCCGATCACGTTGCCCCGGCTGGTGCTGAACTGGGCACCCCGGAAGTTGAGGTATTCGTTGCTGGGCACATCATAGGGCAGATTCCAGCGCTCGCCGATGTCCGTGCCGTTGTTGTAGGCCATGAGCATCCCCGGCCAGATCACCGTGTGAAAGGGGATGTTGTCCTTGCCAATGAAGTTGTAGATCACCGCCTCCGGGTTGACCGTGGCATCCCACCACTGCCGCCACGCCTCCGGGTTGTTGCCCTCTGCCCCGGTCAACAACCCCCACTCCACCGCCGCGCTCAGATAGCCGATGACCGCATCATACCAAACATAGATGCGCTTGCTGTCGTAGCCGTCCAGGGGGATGGGGATGCCCCAGTCGATGTCCCGAGTGATGGCCCGGCCCCGCAGCTCATGCAGGGCAAGCTGGGCCTTGGTGAAGTTGATCACGTTGGGCCGCCAATGCTCCTTGCCCTCGGACACCCAGGCCAACAAAGGCTGGTTGAGTTTGCCCAAGGCCAAAAAGAAGTGCTCGGTATCCCGCACTTCCAGTTCCGTGCTGGTTGTGATCTTGGAGCGGGGATTCTTCAGCTCCAAGGCGTCGTAGAGCCGTCCGCAGTTGTCGCACTGGTCGCCCCGGGCACCGTCAAAACCGCAGAAGGGGCAGATGCCCTCCACATAGCGGTCGGCCAAAAAACGCTGGGCCAAGGGATCAAACCACTGCTTCTGGCTGTCTTTGTAAATATAGCCGTTCTCCAGATGGCGCAGGAAGAGCTTTTGCGTCACCGCCCAATGGTTGGCCGTGTCCGTGTGGGAGTAGAGATCGAAGGTCAGTCCCATGTCCACGCAGCCCTGGACGAAGAGATTGTGATACTTCTCGATCACCACCTCCGGGGTCACCCCCTCCTTCTCGGCTTGCAGGGTGATGGGCGTGCCGTGGGTGTCCGACCCGCTAACCATCAACACATCGTTGCCGATCAGCCGCTGATAGCGGGCAAAAATGTCCGGGGGCAAATAGGCCCCGGCGATCTGCCCCACATGCTTCTCCCCATTCACATACGGCCAGGCAACCCCGACCAGGATTTTTTTGTTCATAGTGTGTGCTTTCCGTGTTATCGAGTATCGTGTATCGAGTATTTCGTGTCATGCATCGAGCATTGTGTACAGAGCAATCCCGGCCTCAACCACGAAATACTCGATACACGGTACTCGATATGTTCATTCTCCCGCCCACCGCCCCACCAAGCTGACCAGCCCATACAGCAACCCGATCATCCCCAGCCCGCCGGTGATGCAGACTGCGCCCAGCAGCATGGCGGGCAGACCGTAAAAGAGCCAGATCAAACCGCCGCCCACGGTGTAAAGCAGGAGGGCAAAACCCAAAAACAGGCGCAGATCCAGGTTGCGGGCATATCGCCGGGGCGAGAAGGGCTTGCGGTTCATGGTCACTTGTTGACCGGTAGATAGCGCTTGTCGGGATCATAGGCACTCTTCCCCACTGGGAAGATTTGCCCGGCTTTGACCAGACCTGCCAAACGCCTACGCATGGCCCGGGAACTGATTCCCACGGTCTGGCTCAAGTAGCGAGGAGATGCGCCACCGTCTGCCACGCTGGCACGAATCAAATCCAGTATACGGCGTTCCGTGTCATCCGACTGGGGTCGATCCGATACTCGATTTAGGCTAAAGGTGACACGAAAGCGGAAGGTAATCTCTTCCATCACCGGTTCCGGTAGACCCATTTCGAGACAGGAGGCGGCCATGCGCTGAAAACCACTCCCCCACTGCTCGATCAGGTTCAGCTCCTTGAACACACGGCCAATTACCCGATTTCGTAGCTTAGATACGCCGGCCCGGACATCACCAATAGTCAGCCCACCTGTCAACAATCCAGGATTTTCAATTTCGATCCGGTCATCGAAGATGGCAACCCGGATCGGCGCGCCGGTTTGAGCATAGTCTGCGTGGACAATGGCGTTGATCAGCGCTTCTCGTATTGCATCCAACGGCACATTCCAGACATCGCGTCTGCGCAATTCTTCAAATTCTGCCGAACGCACCCCATGCTTCCTCACAAAGTCGAAAGCTTCGTTCAGGGCGATAGGAAGATGTTCCCGGATGTCCTGCTGATCCAAGATGCGAGCCTTATCGGTCCCTGCAAACCGTCCGCACTGTACCCAGGCATCAGGAAAATAGCGATCCCGTACGGAACCAAAGAGTAGCATACCTCCGATTGTCGGCACCAACCGCCCTTGATATTGGGTTATTAGCCGCAAGGTATCTGGCGTATGCTCATTCCACTCCCGCAACCCGGCAAACAACCCGGAAGCAACCCGGAAGTCCAGCACTTCCGGGTTGAGTGCCGGCATCGGTTCTTCATCGTAAGACAGGTTTAGGGCTGAACGGCGCATTTCCGCTATCAACGGTCCGTCCGCCTGCCGATTAGTCGATCCAACGCGGACCAACACACCATTTTCCATGCCCTCGGACTTCAACCAGTGAGGGCGCATCGGACTTGGATAGACCTCCACGACGAGCAGGGTGCGCCCGTCCCAATTGAGCATCTCCACGTTCGGTACCAGACGCGGTTCGATGGAATCGCTAATCAGATTGCACAGCCGCTCCTCCTCGTCCAGTGGATTTTCAACCCCCAACACTGCCCTACTTTCGTCTTCTATCCCGATCAACAACACCCCGCCCGCCGTGTTGGCAAACGCCGTCAGCGTCTTTAGGATATTTTTCGTCCCGGACAGATTCTGTTTGAACTCAAGGGTTTTGCCCTCGGGTCGGGCCAAAAGCTCTTTAATCTTCATCTTTCGCTCTCCGCGGGACAAGAAAAGAGGCGTACCTCCGTACTGCGGGCGAATTGCCGGGCTGAAAAGGGCTTGCGGTTCATGGTCAAATTATAGTGGGAAACAGCCAAAAGGCAAAAGAGTTGACTCCCCCCGCCCGCGTGGTAAACTATACCACATGATGGACTTGATTCTGCCCCAATCCCCTAGATCAGCCTCCCTGCGCCTTGGCCCTCGGCCCGCAGCCAAGTGGACTGCCTGGGTGCTGGTTTTTTATGTCATCTACCTCGGCCTAATTCTGCCTTTTGTCTGTTGGGGCGCCATGGGCCAACCGGGTCATCCCCACCCCGTGGCCCACTTTGTCTTCGCCGCGCCGACCATCGCCCATTCTTCCCCGCATCAAATGACAATCCCGCTCCCAAGCCAAGCCGAGACCGACTCGGCCCCCGTGGGCCAATCCCGGCCCGATACCACCCTGATCAGCCTGCTGTTGCTGGTCTTCGTGGGCGTCTCCCTGCTCTTCGGCCATCATCCCCACCGCTTCTCCCGCCTGGGGTCTGCCCCCAAATGGCGCTCGATCGTCCTCCCCATCCCCACGCCGCCGCCGCGCAGAGGGCGAATGGCAAATGGCGAATGGCAAGCCTTGTTCGCCGCCCCCATCACGTAATACGCAACACGCATCTCGCCCGAAAGGACACCTATGCGAAAATTCGTCTTTCCCGGTCGGCTTCTGACCGGTCTGTTTCTGCTTCTCATCTTGGCCCTGGCCCTGGTTGCCTGTGGTGCGGACGATCCCGCCGAGCCCACTGACGGACGCCCCAACTTGGTCGTCGCCCTGGCCGCCCCGGATGGTCCGGCCGGCCAAACCCTCCTGGTCACCCTGACCGACAAGGATGGCGCGGCCATCATCGACGCCAAGGTTGGGCTGGAGGGCAACATGAACCACGCCGGCATGACCCCGGTCCTGGCCGCGCCGGTGGCGGACGACGCCGACGGCAACGTGGATGGCCTCTACCAGATCCCCTTCGCCTTCACCATGCACGGGGACTGGATCGTCACCGTCTCGGTCAACTTGGCCGACGGCACGACCTTCAGCCAGGACTTCGACCTGACCGTCACCGCGGACAAGGTTGACGTCAAATGATCGACGGACTGAGCCGCTACCGGCCCCGATTCGACCTCCTGCGCACGCCGGTGCTGGGCCGCTTCCTGCTGTGGAAGCACAGCCGCACGGCCATGCAGATCCCCCTCTTCCTCCTGGCCATGATCATGATCGTGGATGGCCTGGTGGGCAGCCGGTTGGCGGCCAAGAACATGGCCACCGTGGGCGCATGGGTCCACTATCGGGGGCTGGTGGTGGTGGCCCTGCTCCTGGCCGGGAACCTCTTCTGTGCCGGGTGCCCTTTCCTTTTACCCCGCAAGATCGCTCGTTGGCTGGGTCGTCCTTCCCTGCGCTGGCCCCAAGTTTTACGCAACAAATGGGTGGCCATCGCGGGCCTGGTCTCCATTTTGTGGGTCTATGAGGTTTGGAACCTTTGGGCCAGTCCCTGGTTGACGGCATGGGTGGCCATCGCCTACTTCGCCGCCGCCTTTGTCATCGAGGCTCTCTTCAGCCGGGATAGCTTCTGTCTGTATGTCTGTCCCTTGGGCACCTTCAACTTTCTCTACAGCACGGCCAGCCCGTTGCAGATCACCAACCGCAGCCTGGACGTGTGCCGATCCTGCGTGGGCAAGGACTGCATCAATGGCCGCTATGGGTTCGTGGACGAGAACGAGATCCTGCTTCAGCAAGGTTGCCAACTGGACCTCTTCGTCCCCACCCTCCAAAGCAACATGAACTGCACCCTCTGCCTGGACTGCGCCAAAGCTTGCCCTCACGACAACGTGGCCTTGATCCCCCGGCGGCCCGGAGACGAGCTTTTCCGCCAGACCTGGCCCAAGCGGATGGATCTGGCCCTGCTGGCCATCTTCGCCGCCGCGGCGGGCATGGTCAACGCCTTCGCCATGACGCCCCCGGTCTATAGCCTGGAAGTGTGGCTGGCCGATGCGCTCAACACAAAAAGCGAGGCGCTGGTCCTGGGGCTGGTCTTCGGCGTCGGGGTGATTCTACTTCCCCTGGGGCTGGCCTACGCCGCGGCGGGGCTGGGACGTCTCCTGGCCCCCGGCGGGGAAAGCCGACTCAACCGGACCATCATGGCCTATGCCTATGCCTTCGTGCCTCTGGGTTTGGCCGTGTGGACCGCCCACTATCTCTTCCACTTCTTGATCGGGGCCTTCACCATCGTACCCGCCCTGCAACAGTTCTTCGCCCGCACCATTGGGCTGGCCCTGCTGGGCCAACCCAACTGGCAACTGGCCACAGAGCTGATCCCCAGCGTCGCCACGGCCCAGATCATCCAAGCCGTGGTCATGCTGGGGGGCATGGCCTGGTCCCTGGCCGTGGCGTGGACCGGGGCCAAAGCTCGGCGGACGGACACCCGATCCGCCCTGGCCGAGGCCCTGCCCTGGCTGGTGATCATCCTGATCATGGGGGCCATCAGCCTGGGCATCTTCAGCCTACCCATGGAAATGCGGGGCAGCGTACTGGGCTAACCCCCTGCTCGTTCCCACGCTCCGCGTGGGAACGAAACTGGACGCTCCGGCGTCCCACGGCGCAGAGCGCCGACAACCGTTCCCACGCGGAGCGTGGGAACGAGACATCTACTATCTATCACAACCACAAGGAACATAGACCTATGAACCGTTCTCGAATCACCAAAATCCTGACCCTCTTGATCCTCGTCAGCCTGGCGCTGACCGCCTGCAACCTCACCCCCACCGCCACCCCGGCCATGAACGGCGCCATGAACGATGGCATGGGTGCCGACATGAGTGCCATGCTCACCGGCGACGCATTGCGGGTGGAAAATCCCATGTCCCGCCCCTCGCCCCTGGTGGCGGGGACCGGCGCGGCCTATATGATGATCGTCAACCCCACAGAGATGGCGGACCGGCTGGTGGCCGTCTCTAGCCCGGCGGCCAAGGTGGGAGAGATCCACGAGACCGTGAACGATGGCGGGGTCATGCGCATGATCCCCCAACCCGATGGCTTTGAGATCCCGGCCAAGAGCGTGCTGGAGCTGAAGCCCGGCGGCAAGCATCTTATGCTCATCGATCTGGTCGCCCCCCTGGAGATCGGCCAAGAGATCGAGCTCACCCTCACCTTCGAACAGGCCGGCGAAATGATCATCACCGTGCCCGTGGTGGACATGGCGGGGATGCCGACCATGGATATGGGGAAATAGCAACGAGTAATGAGTAATGAGTGAGCGTGGTGGGGGGAGGATCGGCGTTTTTGGGTCGATCCTTCCCCCACTACGTTTTTACTCAGCACTTTTTACTCATTCCTCTCCCCTGCCACGCTCTTACTCATTCCTTTTTACTCATTCAAAACCCAGGATCAACCCATGAAAAACACACTCCGCGCCCGTGAATTGGGCATCGCTCCCGGCATCCTTTCCCCCGGTCCGCTCAACGCCATCACGGATGTGGACGGGGTGCGGGTGGGGCAGATTACGTTGATCCTTGGCGACGACATTCGCACGGGGGTGACGGCGATTCTGCCCCACGGGGGCAATCTGCTCCAGGAGAAGGTGCCAGCGGGGTTGGCCGTGGGCAACGGCTTTGGCAAGATGATGGGGGCGACCCAGATCCAGGAATTGGGCGAGATCGAGACGCCCATTGTGCTGACCAATACCCTGTCCGTGCCCCAGGCCGCGGATGCGCTGATCACGTGGACCCTGGCCCAGCCGGGCAACGAGGACGTGCGCTCGGTCAACCCGGTGGTGGGGGAGACGAACGATGGGCAGCTCAACGCCATCCGCACCCGGGCGGTGACGGCCCAGCATGTGTTGGATGCCCTGGCCGGGGCCAAGCCCGGCCCGGTGGCCGAGGGCGGCGTGGGCGCGGGGACGGGAACGGTCTGCTTTGGGTGGAAGGGGGGCATCGGGACGTCCTCCCGGCGGCTGCCGGATGGTTTGGGCGGGTGGACCGTGGGGGTGCTGGTGCAGTCCAATTATGGCGGGGTGTTGCAGATTTTGGGCACACCCGTGGGCCAGATTTTGGGACAGCATTATCTGCGGGCCGAATTGGACGCGGAAGACGCGGACGGCTCTATCATGATCATCGTGGCCACGGACGCGCCGCTTTCCGACCGCAATTTGACCCGGCTGGCCCGGCGGGGGTTGACCGGGCTGGCCCGCACGGGGTCAGCCATGAGCAACGGCAGCGGGGACTATGTGCTGGCCTTTTCCACGGCCTTGGATGTGCGCCGCACCCTGGCCCGGCGGGAAGCCCTGTCCTCGATCATGGACTTGCCCAACAGCCTCACCTCGCCTTTATTCCAGGCTGTGATCGAAGCGACCGAGGAAGCCATTTACAATTCCCTCTTTTCAGCCAAAACCACAACCGGGGCGGGCGGGACCAAAGTGGAAGCCCTGCCCGTGGAGCAGATTTTGGAGATCATCCGGGGCTGATTTTGGGGTAATTTCACATAATCGATCTTCTGTGCTATAATTATACCGAGTGATTCAAGGGAGAACCACGCGGCGAAGACGATTTCTAGCAAAGGGAGAAGACAAATTGCAATATTCAGTTGGTGAAAATGTTGTCCACCCAGCCCACGGTGCCGGTGAAATTGTGAACGTGGAGGAGCAAGAATTGGTCTCCGGCTTCAAGCGCTATTATGTGATCGAGTTTCTGGCCAAGCGGCTGACCATGCGGGTGCCCATCCGCAAGACCGATGACCTGGGCATCCGGGCCGTGATGTCCGGGGCGCGGCTGGAGCAGGTCTTCAAGACCCTGCGCAAGCTGCCCACGGAGTTGCCCTCCAACTTTAAGCAGCGGCGGCAGCATGTGGAAAACCTGATCCGCTCCGGCTATCCCACCAAGATTGCCGAGGCCGTGCGGGAGTTGTCCTGGCGGCGCAAGGATGCTCATCTGACCAAGGCCGATACGGAAATGTTGTCCCAGGGGCGAGAACTGCTGTCCACAGAGATCGCTCTGACCCTGGGTTGTGATGTGGTGGAGGCCCAACAGCGCATGGATGTGGCTGTAGCCGAGTCGATTGACAATCGTCTGGCCCAGCCGCCGGTCACGGTCTGATTTGTAGGGTTTTGCACGAACACTTTGCACAAAACTAAAAAACGGGGTGCGCATGAGATTGAGACCATGCGCACCCCGTTTTTGGTTGTGGGGCGAGGGGCTATGTGGCCCTGCGCCGCATCGCCGACTTCTTCAATGTCGAGTACAACGTCGATCCCCAGGCCACGGATCCCATCAGCATCACCAAGGAGGAGTTTGACGGGGTCTACGCCCAGTTGGCGGATGCCGGCGTGCCCGTGGTGGCGGACCGAGAACCGGCCTGGCGAGACTACGCCGGCTGGCGAGTCAACTACGACGCCCCCCTCCTGGCCCCAGCAATTCTCAATATGGGGCAGAGGCAACAGAAGAAGGCACGAAAGGAGGGGGTTTGTGCCGGTGGTCAAAGGGAAATCAAGACAATGGACTTATGTGGCGGCCTCCAGATGAAAAGAGAGAATA
>JAGNDO010000169.1 GCA_018003515.1 Caldilineaceae bacterium | reverse complement strand
CTCTTTTTGTTAGTAATCCGATGCGCCCCCGCCCTCTTCCCAGAGGTCATAGGCGTTGGCGTTGCCTTTGTGCCATTGGGGAGCGGCCAAGTATTGTTGCTGGGGCTGCTGTCCTGGCATCTGCCCGCCCTGCCATTGCTGGGGCTGTCCTCCGCCCAGCAGCATGATCATGGGGGCTGGGGCCTGGGGCTGCTCGTAATACCGTGGCTCATCGTACTCATCCCGCCCGCCTCGCCGACCGGCAGCGATCACCAGCAAGGCCACGGGCAGCCCGGCCAGCACCCCCAACAGAATGCCCACGCTCATACCCAGGGCATCCGAACTCAACTGGCTGCCAATGCTCCACCCGGCAGCCGCCACAAACGCAACCAACAATAACAAAGCGATCTTCTTCATCGTGCCTCCTGTGTGTAGAAATCCTTGGGATCAAGTTTTGGCACCTTGACCAGGTTCTTGTCGATCAATTCATTCCAAAACGCCACCCCATCGGGGGATGACATATCTAGCACCACTTGTTCTTCTTCGGGGTAATTGGCGAAGATGTCCGACTTCTTCTCAACCCACTCGCCCAAGAGGGCTTGGTTGATCCAGGCATTTGTCTTCCCATCCTTGTGGCCGTACACCGTCTCGATGATCTTATTCTTGCTCATGCCTCCGGCATTTAGCGCAACCACAACCGCAACCTCGGCTTGGTCCAGGGGTCGCCGCTCCACGGGGAAAAGGCTGGCCGCTTCCTGATCCAGCGCAACCGCCACCGGATCGTCCACAACCGGCACAACCACCCCCTCGGCCTCACAACCACCTGCAACCGCCCCGGCCTCCCCCTCCCCGTCGATGTCAACGCAGAGGGTTTTTACAAAATCGAAGGGGGGGGCGGTCAGTCGGTTGTGGGTGGTTGTGGCCGGTTGTGGCTGGTTGCGCCCGGTTGTGGCTGGTTGCGCCCGGTTGCGACTGGTTGCGCCGGTTGCCCCCCCTGCTTCGGGCAGGTCGGCCAATTTCCACGGGGCCATCAGGCCCAAGGCTTTGGGCAAGGCGGCGATGGCTTTGTCGTCGGGCAGCCCCGTGGCAATCCGCACGCTTTGCCCGTCGGCGAAGAGCAAGGCGTCCCCCTTGGCGCTGCTTAGATCCTCCAGCCCCGTGTTGCCCTGCCCCGCGGCCCGGGCGGCCCCGGTTGCCGTGGCCGCCCGATAGATGATGCGGCACGTGACGTTGGCTTCCACCGCCTGCCCGCCACTGCTGGCCTTGCTCCCGGCGTCCTGGGTGCCCGCCAACAGATGCACACCCAGCCCGGCCCCCTGGCTGGCAATCTCTGCCAGGCTGTCCGCCATGCCTGCCTCGGCTGCCCCCAGCAGGTTGAGCAGGTCATCCGCTACGATGATCACCGCCGGGGTCTTGGCGCCTGTCTCGCCGCGCAGTTGCAGCAAGTCACGGGCGGCCCATTCCAGTACCTGCATGGCCTCGCCAGGATCCGAGACCACGCCCATGCAGCCCTGACTGCCCTCGAAGGCGGCCCAGTCTCCCCGCTTGCGACTGAGGATCACGTAGCGCAGGGATCTGGCCCCATTGCCCTTGGCCAAGGCGTACAGGCTGGATTTCAGGCTGCTGGTCTTTCCACGGCGTGACGGCCCAATCCAGTAGATGGCCCCGTGGCTTTCCAGGTTGACCCGCACGGGGTTGCGGTACTGGTCGAGTCCGACACAGACCCGCAGCCCTTGGGTGTGTTCGGCCAGGGTTGCGGCGCTGGGGGTGCGTTTGATCGGAGAGGGGACCTCGATCAGCAGGGCCCCCGTCCCCTCCGTGACCCGGACGCTTTCCACACCCAGGGCCTGGGAGAGGGCTGGCCCCAGGGTGAGGGCCTTGCGCAGGGCAGCGGCCAAGGTGATGGGCTTGGTCTTGGTGGTGGGGTCGTTTGTGCCTGGGTAGATGCGGATTTTGTAGGTGAGGGTGAGCGGGCCTTGCTTCATGGCAAGCAGGCCCGCGCTGAGACCCTCGCCGGTTATGATTCCGGCAATGACTTCCTCAACTTGGGTGGCGTATTCTCTCAGGTTGGACATTTCATTTCCTAGCGGGGGATGGGTGAGAGATGCTTGGTCCATTCCTCGCCAACGCCCAAGATCCGGCCGGTCTCTGGGCAGACGATCAGGCCAGCCAGGCCAGCGATGGCCAGGGCGCGCAGGTCGAGGCCAACAGGCTCTCCGGCCAGGGTGTTGGCTAGGGTGCGGGCTTTGGCGGCGACGATACCGGAGGTCATGTCACTGCCGACGATGAGGACGACACGGCTAACGGGTTGGGTGTTGTTCATGGTTAGGCTCCTTGGGTGGTGTGATGGTGGGTAGCAGGGATCGGACCGGCGCGCCGGCGGCGGCGAAGATTTCGGCCAGGCGGATAGCGCCTTGTTTGGACAAAAAGCGGGACAGGGTGATGCGGCGGGTAGAGACGCAGCGGTCTTCGCTGTCGTAGCGCTTCTCCACCCGGTACAACATCCACAGATCCGTACCGGGCAGGGGCTGGGGCACCCACTGGCTGACGAAAAAAAAGGGGTGGGGGGGGGTAGACGGGGCGGGCGGATTGTGATACTCTGACATGTGTTCTTCTCCTTTGGTGGGGTGACGATGATTGGGCGAGACGCTGGGTAGCAGGCCCGGCGTCTCGTCGCGTCTGGGGGTCAGTCGCTTTCGAGTAGATGTTGGGTGCAGAGCAGCAGCACATCCCGGCGCGGCCCTGTGGCGATCAGGATGGACTTCTCCCATTCGGCGGGGATTCCACACTGGCAGAGTTTCTTGCCCGTGTAGGGCTTGACCGTGGCGGCAAACTCGGCCACATCCGAGAGGATGGCGGCAGAGCGGAGCAGGTGGCGGGTGGCGGACTGGAAGGTGGCGGAGAGATCGTTGCGCTGATCGTCCGTCAGGTG
>JAGNDO010000168.1 GCA_018003515.1 Caldilineaceae bacterium | reverse complement strand
TGTGGCAGAGCAAGCCGCCCCGCTACGAGTGGGCCAATCCCGACTATGACGTCAACCATGCCAGCATGGTCCCCCTGCATCAGGATTTCTTACGAGCCTTGCGCGGCGGAGCGCCCCCAGAGAATACCGGAACCGATAACCTGAAAACCATGCAGCTTGTCTACGCCGCCTATGAGTCTGCGGACCAAAATCAAGTAATCCATCTGGACGTGGATTGACGCGGATCAAATTTTTAAAAGGAGAAACAACATGCGCGCCTTTATCATCAACAAACCCTACAGCTCGGTGATTGGCGAATGGGAGAAACCTGTGCCGGGGCCGGATGAGGTTTTGGTCCAGGTGCGGGCCGCTGGCATCTGCGCTGGGGATATGTACGCCTACACGGGCAAGAACCCGTATGCGGTCTATCCGGCCATCTGCGGCCACGAGATCGCCGGGGTGATCACCGAAGTTGGGGAGCAGGTCAGCGGGTGGGAAGTGGGCACGGCCGTGGTGGTGGAGCCGTTTATCGGTTGCGGGCATTGCTATCCCTGCCGGGTGGGCAAATCCAACTGCTGCGCCAATTTGCGCATCATCGGCGCACATATCCCCGGCGGTTACGCTGATTATGTCAAGGCTCCGGCGAACCTGATCCACAAAGTGCCGGAGGGTCTGAATTTCACCTGGGCCGCTTTTGCCGAGCCGGTGGCGATCGGTGTGCAGGCTTGTCGACGGGGGGAGGTGGGGGCGGAGGATGTACTTGTCCTGGGCTGCGGACCCATTGGATTGGCCTGCATCGAGGTGGCCAAGGCCAGGGGCGCGCGTGTCACCGCCACGGATATTGATCCCGACCGCTTGGCCTCGGCCCGATCTTTTGGCGCTGAGACCCTGCCAGCGGATGCGCATCTGCTGGCACAGGTGCTGGAGATCACCCGCGGCGAAGGCTTCCCGGCGGTGATCGAGGCGACGGGCAACACGCAGGCCATGGAATCCACTGTGGATCTGGTGGCGGCGGGCGGGCGTATCGTCATTCTGGGCTTGTTGAAGCAGGGGGTTCGGCTCTCCTTCCCCGGTCTCGATTTTACCCGCAAGGAGATGACCCTTGTCGGCTCTCGGGCCTCGGTCAATTGCTTCCCCGAAGCGTTGGACCTGATGGCGAGCGGGGCCATCACCTATCCCAAAGTCGCCACCGAGTTCAGCATGTGGGACGCCCCCCAAGTCTTCGCCGATCTGGCCAAGAACCCGGCCCAGGTGCAGAAGGGCGTGCTTGTGATTGGGTAGCCTATTCACGCCCCACATTCTGCCTACTCGATTAAAAAAGGGCGGGATCAGCAACACGACGTGTTGCTGATCCCGCCCTTTTTTGAATCCGTTCAAAATGAATTAGCGGAGTTCGCACCCCCTGGTGCGAACGGGTCTGCGCCAGGGGGTGCAGGCTCCGCAAGCCAATTTGTTTTGAACCCCTGCCTTTTTATTCCCCGGCAAAGATACCCCACGCGGCGTCAATGCGGGATCGATCCGCCGGTCCGCAGCGAATCAACAGACGGTAGCGGGAGCGAGTCGATTCACCCCGTGCCAGGGTCCACGCGCCGGCGATGCAGCGGCTGGGGGCCAATCCCACATGCCGATCCGTGCGCCACGGGACCGGATGTTCGGGATTTGTGGGGTGATCCAAGATGGCTATGGAGCAAACTGTCTCTTGGCATGTCTCCCGGCCAACGATGGGCAGTTCAACCGCCGCCCACCGAGCGCGTTGCCCATCCACATCCAGATTGACCTGGCCTTCGCTGTTCAACACTCGGGCACCGGTGTTCGGGCGATAGGACGAGCGCAAATACAATCCGCCATAGGCATATTGGCCAAACACCAGATCGACCAACCCCCTCAGGGTCCAGTCAAGATCAAGCACAAACTCCGCCCCTTGATCGTGGAAACGCCAAGCCTGGGTCTCCTCCACCAGGGGGATGCCGCCGGGAGAGCGCCACTCGCTGCCCACAAGCCACTGCACGGACTGTCCATCAAGCTTTGGCTGGGCCAGGGGCTGGGGATGGAATGTGCCATCGACGCCCGCCTCCTCAGTCCAGAACCCCACGCCATTTACATCATTCAACCCGATGAAAAGACCGTGCTGCCAGGGATGGTGCATCCCCGCCCCATCCTCCGTCAGCGCCCCCACACCATCCGGCGCTAAGATCGGGTGGATGTAGGGTCGCCAGTCCGGCCCGGCGTGCTGGATCAGCAGGGGCAGATCCATCCCTGGGCGGAAGATCTGTAGCCGCCCATCCGTACGTTCCGCCCGGAGCGCCAAGGGGCGTTCACCTGCGTTGGCTGGATCGCTGTCAATTTGATGCTGAGTCATTGTGCATTCCCTCCGAAGAAAAAGGACTCAATCGGCCTTCATGGGGTGAAGATCCCCGGCACTCGCCAAAACGGGTTTGATGTTCGAGACTTCTGGTGGCGAGTGCCAGGGACGTGGCTTGACCCCCCAACCTGGCCTAGCCAGAACCAAAAAGATTTACCACAAAGATCACAGAGAACACAAAGATTTCAAATCTCTACACCCAGACCCCTGAGTTCCAGGCCGACATGAAGCTGCGACCGGGCATCGAAGGCACGATTGCCATCCTGGTGCGCTACAACGACGCCCGCCAGGCCCACAGCATCGGTCTGGCCAAGGCCGATTTTCAGGAACGCATGGCAGCCGTGGCCTTCAACCTCAAACGCTGGCGACGGCTGACCCTGGAACGGGAGAAGGCCCAGCGCCATCGTCCGACTGCGACCGACCGGCTCCAACCCGCCCCGGACTGAGCCGGGCTTGGATTGAGTTTGCCAAAAACGAGCGCCTGGGGGAGGCAGGCGCGCTGAATCAGCCATGCAGCAAGGGGGTCGGGGATGACCAGGGGCTTTCCTGTCCTGCGCTTGCCCGCCGCAGGGCAAAT
>JAGNDO010000124.1:7224-10905 GCA_018003515.1 Caldilineaceae bacterium | reverse complement strand
CGGCTTTCCACGGCACGGGAGAGCTGGCTGAGGGCGACGACGGGGACCGAAAGCTCCCGGGCCAGCCCCTTCAGCGAGCGGCTGATGTAGCTGATCTCCTGCTGGCGGTTTTCGTTGCGCCCGCCGCCAGCCGAGCCGGACATCAATTGCATATAGTCGATCATGATCATGTCCAGACCATGTTCGGCGTAGAGCCGCCGGGCTTTGGTGCGGATGTCCATGACCGTGGCCCCAGGGGTGTCATCGATAAAGATGTTGGTGGTGGCCAGTTTGTTGGCCGCCTCCATCAGGATGGGCCACTCCTCTTCGTAGACTTCGCCCATGCGCAGACGGTGGCTGTCGATGCCCGCCTCCATGGAGAGCAGCCGCTGCACCATCTGCTCGCTGCTCATCTCCAAGCTGAAGATGGCCACCCGGGCCGCGTAGCGTTGGGCGGCATTTTGGGCCAGGCTGAGGGCCAGGCTGGATTTGCCCATGCCCGGCCGCCCGGCCAGGATGATCAGGTCGCTCTTTTGCAGCCCGCCCAAGGTCTTGTCCAGCAGGGTGAAGCCCGTGGGCACCCCCATCAAGTTGCCCTGGTTGCGGGAGAGAAAATCGATGCGGTCCACCACATTCCCCATGACCGAGCGGATGGGCACCAGTTCTCGGTGGATGCGGCTTTCGCTGACGCCGAAGATCAGTTGCTCGGCCCGATCCACGACTTCGTTGACATCCTTGCTTTCGTCGTAGGCCAGCTCGGCGATGCGACCGGCGGCGTTGATCAGGCGGCGCAGGATGGCCGTGCGTTCGACGATACGTGCGTAGAAATCGACATAAATAGCCGTGGGGGTGCTGTTGATCAGTTCGGTGACATAGGCCGGGCCGCCGATCTCCTCCAGCCGCCCGCTGCGCTCCAACTCATCCACCAGGGTGACAAAATCCGCCGGTTCTCGCCGTTCGTGGAGCAACAGCACGGCTTCGTAGATCCAGGTGTGGCGCTCCCGGAAGAAGTCCTCGGCGCGCAGAAAATTGGCGATCTTGATGATGGCGTCCGGGTCGATGAGCAGAGACCCCAGCACCGCCTTCTCCGCCTCCATGTTGGCCGGGGTCGCCTTCAGCGGAGCCTCGTTTATGGACGATCCCCCGCCGCCACTATCAAAGCCCGTATCCAGGCCATTGTCCATCATGTAATTGTCCACTGCGGTTCTTGTCTCCTGCTTTGTTGAGTTGGGATTGGGGATTGAGAGATTTAGAGATTTAGAGATTGGGCGATTGTGTCGTGTCAAACGCCCAATCTCTAAATCTCCCAATCTCCCAATCCCTATTCCCCAATCCCTATTCCCCAATCCCCCCCGAACAACTCCGGGCAAAGGCTGGGGATGGCCTGGGGATAGAGCCGTGGGCGCAAAAACGGCGAGCCCGCTTGAAAGGGCTCGCCGCTAAATTACGCAAATGTAGGCTGGTCGCCTGCACGGGTGAGGGCGGTTAGTCCCCCAACAGGCTGTCCAGATCCAGCCCATCCACAAAATCTCGGAAGGCCTCCAGATCCTCGTCTCCGCCGGGGGCGTCGTTTTCGCCCCGCACAGAGGCCGTCTCCGTCACCCCCACCTCTTCCTCGGGCATCATGCCCGCCTGATCCATCACCCGATCTTCCACATAGATGGGCGCTTCGGCCCGCACAGAGAGGGCGATGGCGTCGCTGGGGCGGCAGTCCACCTCAATCAGTTCGCCATCCACATCCAGGATGATCTTGGCGAAGAAGGTGTCGTTTTCCAGATCGTTGATCACCACCCGCAACACTTCGCCCCCCAAGGAGACGATCACCCGACTCAGCAGATCGTGGGTCATGGGTCGGGTGACTTCAATCCCCTGCAACTGGATGGTGATGGCGTCGGCCTCAAACGGGCCGATCCAGATGGGCAGATAGCGTTCGCTGCC
This sequence comes from Caldilineaceae bacterium, assembly GCA_018003515.1. Classification (GTDB taxonomy): domain Bacteria; phylum Chloroflexota; class Anaerolineae; order Caldilineales; family Caldilineaceae; genus JAGNDO01. The sequence continues at coordinate 8,988 of JAGNDO010000124.1, read as the reverse complement.
CTGTTCTTGCAGCACCACAATCCGGTGCTGGGACATCAAACTGACACGGACGCTGTTGATAGAGACTTCAATCATACGGATCTCCAAATATGGCTGCTGACTGCTGCCGAGGCGACCTGACAACGCAGAGACAAAATGACCGGGTGTCATGTGGATTGAGGATGAAGAGAGGTCAGGGTGTCACCGTCACCGCGGGATGGATTATAGCATAGTTGTGATCGAGCGCAAAGTCACTTTCGGGATGGGGCAGGGCTTTTCAAAAGTTGTCGGGTCATCGCGTAGGGGCACGGGTGGCGGCGGCAAACATGAGCTTGAGACGGCACATCTGCCATCCGCCGCCTCCCGTGCCCAGCACGACAAGATCATGTTGCCATCCTGCCGGGCATGGGTGGGGAAGGTGTGATGAGTAATGGGTAATGGGTGGACGGTGGTATACTTTTCCTATTTGGACCTTGGTGGGTTTGGCCGAACCGCTGAACTCACGTCGAAGTCTTGTTGACCCGTTCGCACCAGGGGGTGCGAACTCCGCTTGGATACAATCAAATTCGTAGCGTGGAGTTCGCACCCCCTGGTGCGAACGGCCACACCCAGCACCATTGCTTGTAACCGTTCACCGCCCCGATACGGAAATGTCATGATCAACCCGATGCCCACCCAATCCATCCCCCCAACCGACGACCGACCCAAACAGATCTGGCTGCTCTCGGCCTATCATTCGGGCAGCCATCGGGCTTGGGCCGAGGGGGTTGCTCGGCGCAGCCGTCATCAGGTGCAGATCTTGAGCATGGCCGGGCGCTTTTGGAAGTGGCGGATGCAGGGCGGTGCCCTGGAACTGGCCGCCCAGGCCCGGCGGCAACTTCAAAAAAGCGGCCCGCCGGACGCCATCTTGTCCACGGATATGGTCAACCTGCCCGCCTTTTTGGGCCTTGTGCGGGACATGCCCCTGGCTCGCACCCCGGTCTTTCTCTATATGCACGAAAACCAGCTCACCTATCCGCCCCGCCCCGGCGAACAGCCGGATTTGACCTATGCCCTGATCAACTGGTTGAGCCAGGTGGCCGCGGATGGGGTGATCTTCAACAGCCGCTATCATCTGGACGATTGGTTTGACGCAGTGCCCCGGCTGCTCAAACACTTTCCCGATTACAACCATCTCTCCTTGGTCAAGCAGGTGGCGGCCCGCAGCCAGGTGTTGCCCGTGGGGATCGAGTGCGCACAATTCAATCCCGGCACCGAACAACCGGGCACGCCGCCCCTGATCCTGTGGAACCAGCGTTGGGAATATGACAAACGCCCGGACCGCTTCTTCCACCTGATGGACCGGCTGACCGCGGCCGGCGTCCCCTTCCGCCTGGCCGTGGCCGGGGAGAGCTTTCGCAACCAGCCCGTGGAATTCGAGGCCGCCCGCCAGCGTTTGGCGGATCACATCGTGCATTGGGGCTATCTGCCCAACCGGGCCGCCTACATCCACCTGGTGCAACAGGCCGACCTGGTCATCAGCACCGCGGACCACGAATTCTTCGGCATCAGCATCCTGGAAGCCATCTGTGCCGGGGCCTTCCCCCTCCTCCCCGCCCGCCTCAGCTACCCGGAACTGGTCCCCGCCGCCCTCCACCCGGCCTGCCTCTACGAGAACGAAGACGACCTTTTCGATCTGGCCCTCACCCGCCTCACCCAACCCCGCCCCGCCCCGCCATCCCTGCAAGCCCACATCGCCACCCATTTCGACTGGCCCGTCGTGGCCGCGGCGTTGGACGCGGTGAT
>JAGNDO010000124.1:0-7124 GCA_018003515.1 Caldilineaceae bacterium | reverse complement strand
TCACCCCTTCACCCGCTCACCCCTTCACCCGCTCACCCCTTCAAAGTCACCCCCGCCGCGGCCAGCCCCTTGTCCGTCTCGATCACGCTGAACTCGACCAGCTCGTCCGGCGAAAGGAAGGCGGGGCCGTCGAGTTGGGAGCCGTGGACGAAGAGATCCGGCTGGTTGCGGCGGGCGATGAAGCCAAAGCGTTTGCGCTGGTTGTACCATTTGACCAGTCCCCGCTCGCGGCCGGGGGGTGGCAGCAGGGCGCGGCAACCGGGGCAGCGGGTGGGAGTGGGAGTGGGGGCGGAGGTGGGCGCGGCGGCGTGGGCCTGGCGTTGCTCTTCCGACGACCACAAAAAGGAGATGCCGCAGTTGGCGCAATAGAGGATGATGTCTTGGGTTTTGGTGTGGCTCATGGGGTGGCTCCCGTGCTTCCGGTTCGTCGTGAGCGATTTTGCGCCTTGTGGGTCGTGTACCCGTTGGCGCTAAATCGCTCACGACGAACCGGGAATGGATCGCTGGTCCAGGGGGCTGGATTTGACATCCATCCCTCCCCCTGCTAAGATTCGACTGTCATTCTATCCTGGTATGGCGACGTAGCCAAGCGGTAAGGCAGGGGTCTGCAAAACCCCCATCGCCGGTTCAAATCCGGCCGTCGCCTCCAATGTCAACGGGCCGATCTCATTGAGATCGGCCCGTTTGTTTTTGGCAAGGGTGCGTTGCTTTTGGGATTGGGCAAAATGCGCTACAATCATAAGCATCTCCTTTTTGGCTTGCACCTCTTTGATGCTCTACATTTCTGCCATTTTCTCCTCGCGCCGCTTGTGAGTCGTTCTGTGCCGAAACCGAATATGATTAAAAAAAATACTCGTCTATCCTCCCACCGCTCTGGCCATCTCTCTCGGTTCAGCTTGCCTCACCGTCACCAATGGTTGTTGTTGACGGTTGTCCTGCTCACGGCTCTCCTGCTCTCCGGTTGCGGAGATACGGCCCTGCCTGTGCTGGACCTGAACCTGGGCGGCCCGCAGACTGAGGAGGCGTCCCCCGTGCCGCCCTTGCCCGCCCAATATATGGCGCGCTATGACGCCCAAGAGCGCATCATGACCGAGCGCCCGCCGGGGAATTTGGCCGCAGTGGTGGAGTATTATCTGCGCGAGTTTCAGCCCGGCCCCACTCCCCGCCTTTTCCAGACCACCACGGTGATGGATCGCAACGGGGTGCTGTTGGCCCAGCTTGACGGCCAAGAGGGCAAGCGCACCTGGGTGTCGATTGACCGCATCTCCCCCTTCTTAATCGACGCCACCGTCGCCACAGAAGATTCCACCTTTTACAGCAACTTTGGCGTGGATGCCATGCGTCTGGCCGGGGCGGCCCTGCAAAACAACCGGGAGGGCGAAGTGGTCTCCGGGGCCAGCACCATCACCATGCAGTTGGCCCGCAACCTTTTCATGCTGCCGGACAAGCGCTTTGAGCAATCCATGGACCGCAAACTGGTGGAGATTCAACTGGCCCAGGATCTGACCCTGCTCTTTGGCAAAGACGAACTGCTGGAAATCTACCTCAACCTGATCAACTATGGCCATCGATCTTATGGGGTGGAGGCGGCGGCCCAGACTTATTTTGCCAAAGCTGCGGCTGATCTGACCCTGGCCGAGGCCACGTTGCTCTCCGGGATTCCTCAACAGCCAGCCGGCTTAGATCCCCTGGTCGATTTTGAAGCGGCCAGGGGGCGTCAGCGCATTGTGCTGGACCTGATGGTGCGTCATGGCTACCTGGCCCAGCCTGAGGCCGACGCCACCTTTGCCCAGCCCCTTGTCTTGAACCCAAACCCGGACCAGACCACACCAGTTCTGGCTCCTCATTTTGTGCAATATGTGGACGAAACCCTCTCCGCCCAACTGGACATTGACACCATGCGCGGGGCTGGGTTGACCCTCACCACCACCCTGGATCTGGCCATGCAGAATTTGGGCCAGGAAATTGTGGCCCAAAAGGTGGCCGTGGCCCGAGAGCAGTTTAACATGGGCAACGCTGCCTTGGTGGCGCTGAAACCCGGCGGCAACGAAATTTTGGTCATGGTGGGCAGCGCGGATTTTGACGATGCCAGCATCGACGGCCAGGTCAATGTCACCAACCGGCGTCGGCAGCCGGGCAGCGCCATCAAGCCCATCCTCTACGCCATCGCCCTGGACGACAACCTGATCAGCCCGGCCACGGTGATCTGGGACACGCCCATCACCTACGAGACCTCGCCGGGGGTGGGCTATTCGCCCCGTAACTACGACGGCAAATATCATGGCCCGGTCACGGCCCGCTATGCCCTGGCCAACAGCTACAATGTGCCCGCGGTCAAGCTGTTGGACGGCGTCACCGTGGACCGCATGGTGGAACGGGGCCAGGAGATGGGGCTGGAAAGCCTGAACCGCAGCGGCGTCTACTATGGTCTCAGCCTGACCCTGGGCGGCGGTGAAATCACCCTGTTGGAGCTGGCCTCGGCCTTTCACATCTTTGACAACCAGGGGCGCTATGTGGCTCCCCAAGCCGTGCTGGTCGCCTTGGACTATACGGGAGATTCGGTCCTGCCCTCCCCGGCCCCGGCCAAGCAGGTGATCTCCGAACAGACCGCCTTTCTGATCACGGACATCCTCAGCGACAACACGGCCCGCATGCCCGCCTTTGGGGCCAACAATCCCCTGCAACTAAGCCGTCCCGCCGCGGCCAAGACCGGCACCACCACAGACTATCGGGACAACTGGACCGTGGGCTATACCCGCTATCTGGTGGCCGGAGTGTGGGGCGGCAACAATCGAGGGCAAGTCTTGCGCAACAGCAGCGGCGTCACCGGGGCCGCCCCCATCTGGAAAGCCTTCATGGAGGCCGTGCTGGCCGACAACACCATGCTAGAACGCCTTGGCGCACCCATTGAACCAGAGGCCGCCATCGATGCAACCGAGACAATCACCGCGTCGACCGCGTCCACAACGTCCACAGTGTCCACCCCCACCCCCGACCCCTGGGCCTTTATTGTACCCGACGGCATAGTCCAAATGGATCTCTGTCCCCCCAAGATGACCTGCCGCACCGGCGGCGAACTCTTCTCCCAGGCCTGGCTGGACGCGGCCGGGGATCTTGGCCCCTTGGCCGACTCGGTCGCCAAAGTCGAGACCATCCCCCTCTATTCCTTGTTGGGCGGCTACAGTTGGGTGCCGGTCTATTGCGAAGATCCCTATTCGGATCAGGGGCAGATGCGGGAAGTATTGCGGCTTTCCGGCCAATTGGGGCTGGCGGACAGCACCACGCCCCCGGCTCCCCCGCCGCCGCCCGCCTCGGAAAATGATGGCCGGCTGGTCTTCATCCCGCCTGTGCCGGAAGGAGCGAGCGCGGAGGCACAGCCCGCTTCTGCGGACTATGCCCTGACCCTCTTTAGCGACGATGAGATGGAGCGTTTCCGCACCCTGGATTGGGCCATCCGTTACAGCGTGCCGGTCAGCCTGGGCTATTGCGCCAACCTCAGCGTCTATACCGTGGTCGCTGGGGACAGTTGGTCCGTGATCGGGCGGCGGGTGAACCTCTCCTATCCCACCTTGCAGGCCATCAACCCCCAGGCCATGCGCGCAAATGGTGTCCTGCGCATCGGGGATCGGCTGTTGGTCCCCACCCGTACGGTGTTGGAATATCGGGACATGGGGCAACGCTATGTGGTGGTGGAGGGCGATTCGTGGAACGCCATCGCCAACGAATTTAATCTACCGATCCAGGTTTTGCAACAAGCCAATCCCCAACTCGTCCGGGCCTTCTCCATCCTGCGCCCGGGTGACGAGTTGGTGATTCCGGTGAAGATGGAGTAATTACGGGATGGGCGATCTGGCTGGTTATGATGAAACAAAGCGGGGGATGGAGGCGTTAATAGGGATAGTGTTGTCACCATCTTTATGGTTTATTGGGAATCTACGTGGTCCGCGGGCCAGCGCAGGTTGAGCAGACCGGGACAGTTTCCGGTCGTACGGCTTGAACTGAGTGCCAGGCGTATCTAAGTGAACCCGTAGTGAGTCTACTATGGTGTCCCCCCATGAACCGACTTTATCCCGTCCCACCCTGGAGTTTTCCATGAACCGCCTGTTGCAAAGAACGAATTCAACCGTAGAGGGCGCAGAGCGCGCCGAGAATGCGCAGAGAAAAGCAGTTTTTCTCTCGGCGTCCCCTCGGCGTCCTCTGCGGTTGTTTTTTTTGTTGAGTCTGACCGCCATTTTTCTGGTGGCGGGCTGCGCGCCCACCGGTTCCATTGGTCCCCGGGCCGCGGACAACCCGGCGGTGGCGGTGGAGGGTTATTTGCAGGAATTCCAGCCGGGCGTGACCCCCCGCCTCTTCCAGACCTCCCGCATCTATGACCGTAACGGGGTGCTGTTGGCCGAGCTCTCCGACGAGGGGCGGCGCACATGGGTCAGCCTGGATCGCATCTCCCCCTTCCTGATCCAGGCCACCATCGCCACGGAGGACGCCACCTTTTACAGCAACACCGGCGTGGACCCCTTCCGCATTGCCGGGGCGGCCCTGCAAAACGCCCAGGAGGGCGGCGTGGTCTCCGGGGCCAGCACCATCACCATGCAGTTGGCCCGCAACCTCTTCTTGGGCTATGACCAGCGCTATGACCAAAACATGGACCGCAAGGTGCTGGAAGCCGGACTGGCCGCGGATCTCACCACCCTCTACACCAAGGACGAGATCCTGGAGATGTACCTCAATCTGCTCAACTACGGCCACCTGACCTATGGACCCGAAGCCGCCGCCCAGACCTACTTTGGCAAATCCGCCGCGGACCTGACCCTGGCCGAAGCATCTCTGTTGGCCGGGATTCCCCAACAGCCCGCCAACCTGGACCTGTTCGAGAACTTTGACGATGCCCGTGACCGCCAGTGGATTGTCCTCTCCCTCATGGTGCGCCACGGCTTGCTGGCCGAGGCCGACGCCTATACCACCTTTGATCAAGAAATTGTCCTCAACCCGGACCCGGACCGGCGCACGGTCTTGGCCCCCCATTTTGTGCAATATGTGCGGGATACCCTCAACGCCAAGTTGGGTCCACTCTATTTGGAGCGGGCCGGGCTGAACATCTACACCACCCTGGATCTTTCCCTGCAAGATGCCGCCCAAGCCGTGGTGGCCGAGCGGGTGGCGACCCTGCGAGAGCCGTACGACCTCAACAACGCCGCCCTGGTGGCCATGCGCCCCGGCAGCGGGGAGATCCTGGCTATGGTGGGCAGCGCGGACTTCAACGACGCCGCCATCGACGGCCAGGTCAACGTGGCGGTCAGCCTGCGTCAGCCGGGCAGCGCCATCAAGCCCATCCTCTATGCCACGGCCCTCAACGACAACCTGATCAGCCCGGCCACGGTGCTGTGGGATGTGCCCGTCACCTACACCGTGGGCATCGGCCAGCCGGAATACCGGCCCCGCAACTATGACAACCGCTTCCACGGCCCGGTCACAGTGCGCACGGCCCTGGCCAACAGCTACAACATCCCCGCGGTCAAGTTGCTGGACGGGGTGACCGTCCCCCGCATGTTGGAGAGCGCTCGCAACATGGGCCTCACCAGCCTCAACCGGGAGAGCAACTGGTACGGCCTCAGCCTCACCCTGGGCGGCGGCGAAGTGACCGCGCTGGATCTGACCACGGCCTTCCAGACCCTGGCCAACGGCGGCCAGCATACCGGCCCCCGCTTTATCCTCACCATCAGCGACAGCCAGGGCTTGCCCATGAGCGACCCCTTGGAAGCCGCGCCGACCCAGGTGATCTCCCCCGCCGCCGCCTTCCAGATCACCGACATGCTCAGTGACAACGTGGCCCGCACCCCGGCTTTCGGGGCCAACAGCAATTTGGTCAGCAGTCGGCCGGCCGCGGCAAAGACCGGGACGACCAGCGATTTCCGGGACAATTGGACCGTGGGCTATAATCGCTATTTGGTGGTGGGCGTCTGGGCGGGCAACAGTGACGGCCACCCCATGCGCAACACCAGCGGATTGACCGGGGCCGCCCCCATCTGGCAAGACTTCATGGAGACCGTCCTGGCGAACCCGGATCTTATGGCCGTGATCGACGCCCCCTCCGGCCCGGAAGGCTGGGCCTTTGAGCCGCCGGCCGAGGTGGAGCGGCGCAAGGAATGCCCGCCGGGGTTGGCCTGTCCCGCCGAGGGCGAATACTTCAGCAAGGCCTGGCTGGACGCGACCGGGGCCGCCGGTCCCCTGGCCGACAGCGTGGAGAAGGTAGCGTCCGCCGGGGTCTTCGTGCCCACGGCGGATGGCAATGTGCGCCGGGGCTACTGCACCGTCGCCACGGGCGCAACCCGATCCCTCTTGCGTCTGCCCGCGGGCATGGGCCTGCCCCAACCCACCCCGGAAGGCGCGGCCCCGCCGGAATTGGCCCCCAATTTCCGCACGGAGCAGGGGCAGGTGATCGGCTTCAGCCTGCGCAACGGCAACTACGCCGTCAACCTGGGGCCGTGCGAAGGGTTGGCTGGCCGGGCGCGATCCGCCCTGGCCCTCTCTCCCCAAGCCGGTGATGGGGACTTGACCGTGCTGGTTGACTTTGCCACAGCGTCCAATCCCGACGGGACCGCCGACAGCCCCGCCGACGAAACCAGTGGCGAAAGCGCCATCCCCGTGGAAGACGAGGCCGGCCAGCCCATCGACCCCGGCCAGTTCCGCTTCATCCTGGCCCAGCCCGTGGGGAATACCGACAACTGCCCCGGCAACTACATCATGGGCCAGGTGCTAAACTGGGAAGGCGGGCCGATCGCCGGTATCCAGCTTGAGGCCGTGGACCAGTGGGGCAACCGGGCCACGGCGGTCAGCAAATCCGGGGCTACGGACTATGGTTTGTACGACTTCCCCATCTTGGGCCAGAGCCTTCGCTACACCGTGCGCGTCCTGGACGGCGGCGGCAACCCCATCAGCCCGCCCGTGGTGATCGACCATCTGCAAGGCGACGGATCGTGGCCCTGCCATTGGGTGGTGTGGCGAGGCGGGTGAGGAAAAATTTTCATCGCAAAGCCACCCCCTCCCAGCCTCCCCCAGATTGGGGGAGGAGCCGGATCGCCGTATACAGGCTGGTTCATGCGCCAAGAACTGTTCCCTCCCCAATC
>JAGNDO010000045.1:19748-41865 GCA_018003515.1 Caldilineaceae bacterium | reverse complement strand
GTCCCTGGGGCAGCCAACGCAGGTTGAGTAGCCCGGCTTGACCAAACTACTTACAAGACCCCAGGAAGAAGGGCGTATCGAAACCGAAGTGGGTCGACCCGCTTCGGTTTCGATACGCCGCCGTGTACCTGAATGGTCAGCGGAGATTTCGGCGGCGGCTACTCAACCTGCGCTAGTCCCTGGGGCAGCCAACGCAGGTTGAGTAGCCCGGCTTGACCAAACTACTTACAAGACCCCAGGAAGAAGGGCGTATCGAAACCGAAGTGGGTCGACCCGCTTCGGTTTCGATACGCCGCCGTGTATCTGAATGGTCAGCGGAGATTTCGGCGGCGGCTACTCAACCTGCGCTAGCTTTTGGCGATAAAGGCCAACACCTCCGCCCGCTTTTCCGCGCTGAGGCGTCCGGCGGCGGTGAGCGCTTCCAAGATCTCGGTCAGGGTGAAGACGGCGTGGGCGGTGATGCCGGCGGCGGCCAGATTCGCCACGCCTCCCTGCTCCCGGTCAATGAGGACGATGGCGTGTTCCACGATCAACCCGGCTTCCCGCAGCCGCTGGGCGGTCTTGACCGTGCTGCCGCCGGAGGTGATTAGGTCCTCGATGATCACGATGCGATCACCCGGCTGCCATGCGCCCTCAATATCCTTGCCCAAGCCATAGGCCTTGACCTCCTTGCGGGGATAGATCAGGGGCACATCCGCGGCCAGGGCCACGGCGGTGCCGATGGGCAGGGCGGCGTAGGGCACACCGGCGATGCGGTCACAGGGCAGATCCGCCAGCAGCCGGGCGTATTCCTGGGCGGCCTGGGCCAACAGCCGGGGACGGCTCACCAACAGGCGCAGGTCAACATAGATGGGCGACTGGATGCCCGACGCCAGGGTGAAGGTGCCAAACTTGATGGCTTCGAGGGATTGAAGATTGAAGATTAAAGATTGAAGATCGGGGGATTGGGGATTGGGGACTGGGGGGTGGGAATTGGGTGTGGCCCCAATCTTCAATCTTGAATCTTCAATCTTTGCTCTTGTTTCCTCCGCCGCGGCCCGGTGATCCGCCGCGGCGCAGATGCCCCGGCTGCTGCTGATGATCAGCCCCAGCCCATCGGCCCGCAACCCGGCTTGCAGGGATGCTTCCAGATCTCCCCCCTGGGCACCGATGCCGGGGACCAGGAACCAAGCGTCCGGGGCCACGGCCCGCACATCCGCCAAAGCCTGGGGATAGGTCGCCCCCACCACCAGCCCCACATTGGGGGACCAGGAGGTGGCGGTCTCGGCGACGCGGATGTAAAGGGGATTGGGGATTGGGGATTGGGGGTTGGGATCGGAGGGATTCCCAATCCCCAATCCCCAATCCCCAATCCCCAATCCCCAATCCCCAATCCCTAATCCCCAATCCCCAATCCCTAATCCCCAATCCCCAACCCCCAACCCCTGAAACTCCCCCGCGCTGGGGTTTGAGGTGTGGCAGAGGACGAAGAGACCCTTGTCCGCGTAGGCGGCGAAGGGGTCGATGCTGTCCCGGCCCAGGTAGGGGCTGAGGGTGACGGCGTCCACGCCCCACTGTTCGAAGGCGGCCTTGGCGTAGGCCGCGGCCGTGCTGCCGATGTCCCCCCGCTTACAGTCCAGGATCACGGGAATGTCATCTGGAATGGCGGCCAGGGTGTCGTGGAGCAGTTGCAGACCAAGTAGGCCTAGGGCTTCATAAAAGGCGATGTTGGGTTTGAAGGCACAGACCAGATCCGCGGTTTGGGCGATCACTGCTTGGTTCCAGCGCAGGATGGCGGCGATCTCTCCGTCATCCCCTAGATAGGCGGCGGGGATTTTGGCCGGGTCTGGGTCCAGCCCCACGCACAGCAGGCTGTGGTTGCGCGCAACGGCGGCGGTCAGTTTGTCGAAAAAGTTCATGTTGGGTTTCCTTTTATGTGAGGGGCGCAGAGCGCCTGTAGAGGTTCCAACGCGGAGCGTTGGAACGAGATTCAAGAACGAGAGATTCAATCCCTGGCACAAAAAAGGGGCGAATCGCCAGGAAACTCCCTGGCAATTCGCCCCTCCTCCCTCGCCCCTCTAGTAGAGGAACATGGGCATGTTTTTGAAGTCCTTGATCTTGGGCCGGTAGTTCTCCGAGTCGTAGAGATGCTCGATATCCACGATCTTCTTGCCGGTCATGGTGTATTCGATGGGCACGTAGGTGTATTGGCCCTTTTGCAGCCCCACCATGTTGCCGGTCTCGCCGCTCTCCACCAACTGCATGGCCAGGTTGCCATAGGACATGGCCACCATGCGGTCCAGGGAATCCGGCGCGCCGGAACGCATGAGATAGCCCAACTGTTGGTACATGGTGTTCTGCCCGGTGATGCGCTTGATCTCTTCGGCAGTGAACTGGCCGATACCGCCCAGTTTCTGATGGCCGTAAGCGTCCGCCTCGCCCCTCTGCATGATCTCGCCCTCAAGCATCTTGGCCCCTTCGGAGATGGTCATGATGGCGTAGTTGGAGGGGTTGTTGCGCTTGTCTTCCAGCAGCAGATGGCACAACTTCTCTTCGCTGAAGGGCACCTCGGAGATGATGGCCCGGTCCACGCCGGCCAGATAGGCGCTGATCAGGCTAGTTTCGCCTGAGTTGCGGCCAAACAATTCGACGACGCCGATGCGCTCGTGGGAGCCCACGGAGGTGCGCATGTTGGTGATCATCTCCACGCTGCGGGTGACGGCGGTGGAGAAGCCGATGCAGTAATCCGTGCCAAAGACGTCGTTGTCCATTGTCTTGGGGATGGCCACGGCGGGGAAGCCTTCCTTGTCGATGCGGGCGGTATAGCTCAGGGTGTCGTCGCCGCCGATGGTGACAAGGGTGTCGATGCCCAGATGGGTCAGCACCTGGAGGACGTAGGCGGTGTAGTCTACGATCTGCTTCTCAGGGTTCACCACCTTGCCCCATGTGGAGTTTTTGAGAAAGGCGGGCGCATCGTCGGCCTTCACCTTTTGGGGGTTGGTGCGAGAGGTGTGCAGAAAGGTGCCGCCCGTGCGGTCGATCTTGCGCACGTCGTTTTTGGTCAATTCGGATACATAATATTCGTGGGTGGAGGGCTCATCCAGGTTGTAATTGAGCAGGCCGCCCCAACCCCGACGGATGCCCAAGACGCGGAAGCCTTGGTCAATGGCGCGGGTCACAACTTGTTTCATGCAGGGGTTCAAACCGGGGACATCACCGCCGCCGGTGAGCAGGCCAAGGGTTTTGGTCATGGTGAAACACTCCTTTTTTGATCTATTCGCTTGAATTGGGATTTGATGGGTTGAAAACGGCTGATCGAGACGCCAAATAGGGCATCTTGTCATCCGGAATCAGCGTGCGAAGTTGTGCGGAGGGCTTCCTTGGCCAGCCCGGGGACATCTTTGTGCCCGGTACAAACAACATCAACTGGTTCCAAGGATAAAGTATACACCAAGCCCGCCCAAAGGCTAAGTTGGTGTGTGAGTGACAATTGGCAAAGGGATTTCCACAAGGATTTTCCACAAAGAGCACAAAGAACACAAAGATTTTTTATTTTTTTGTGTTCTTTGTGTTCTTTGTGTTCTTTGTGTTCTTTGTGTTCTTTGTGTTCTTTGTGTTCTTTGTGGAAAATTTTTCGTTAAGGAGTGAAAACGAGATCGACTTGCCAGGATCCATCGTCTTGGCGTTGGGAGCGCCAGGCACCGGCGGGGGGGAGGGGGTTGTTGCTGTCAAAACGGGCACGATATTCGTTGATCCGGGCTGGGTCGCCGGAAACCGTCTCTAACAACAGGCGGATGGGGCCACCGTGAGAGACAAGGGCCACCGGGCTGTTGACCACACTGGCTACAACCAATTCTTCCCAAAAAGAGAGGATGCGATCCAACACCTGCTCCTCGTTCTCTCCGTGCCGCCACTCGGCGATGGCGTCCACGGTCTGGATGGAGGCGCCGGCTGGCTGGGCGGCCAGGGCCGCGGTGCGTTGGGTGCGCTCCAAGGGGCTGGCGAAGAGCTGGGTCACCCCGGCGGCGGCCAGAAAGAGACCCAACTTCTCTGCCTCGGCCTCTCCTTGGGCGGTGAGGGGCGGACCGGGCGGGATGTCGTAGGGGATGTCCGTGCGGGACCAGTCCGGGGTGGCGTGGCGGGCAAGATAGATGATTTTATTTGACATAACATTTCCCTTTTGGATAAAAAAGAGATCGTGTGCCCACACCGCGCCGCCAGGATGCCAGGCGTACCCGTGGCACCCAGAACGATTCGCTTACCGCTGCTGCCTTCCGGCCCTGACGGGGTTCACGATGTTCTGCCGCACAGGACCCAGCCCCTGACGGAGCGGTGTGGACACACGATCTCTTTTGTTAATGGCGGAGAGGGAGGGATTTGAACCCTCGAGGGCTTGCACCCTACGAGCTTTCCAGGCCCGCGCACTCGGCCAGACTATGCGACCTCTCCAGGCCGTCCCATGAGTATAGCGGTTTTGACCGTTTGGGGCAAATTTTCGGGTGGATCAAAGACATCAATTTGATGTCTTCTTCGGAGCGGATGTGTAAAGTGGAATAGATTGGAACGGTTGGCCGCGGGGCCGAAATGGCTGTTTTGGTCGTTGACGTTGGGTGTCAGTCAAGTTATAATGTGCATGATCTTCCACACGCGAGGCGAACCCCAATGCCACGAATAACAGGAATTCCAGGTCCGTATCATATCTTCTTTGTCAGTTTTGACTGTGCCGAACCGCCTCATGTTCATGTGGCCCGTGAGGACAGTGAGGCGAAAATCTGGCTGGATTCGCTTTCCGTGGCCTACAATTATGGTTTCAGCCCTCGTGAGTTGCGGCGAATTATTACTTTGATCAGCGTACATCTTCCACGCATCCGAAAGGGCTGGCATGACCATTGCAATCCGACCTAACCCGCAGAAAGCATCGGAACAAGACGAACCTCGCTTCGTTACTATTGCAGTGTCCGACGAGTATATTACAGCGGAATTGTCCGACGGTCGGCTTGTGAGCGTTCCTTTGGCTTGGTCTTGGCGCTTGGAACAGGCCTCTCCGACCCAGCGCAATGACTATCGCTTCTTGGGTGCTGCCCACACGGTCTATTGGCCTGAAGTTGACGAACACCTGAGTGTGCGGGGCTTTCTTTTTGGCGAGCCAGCCCCGCGCCGAACATAAGAGTTCATTCTGCCCCAAAATACCCCGCCAACGCCTCCACCAACCCCTCCATCGTATGTTCCGCCGGCAAAACCAGCACCCGCAACCCATATTGGCGCGCCGCCTCTGCGCTGGCGGCATCCACGCAGGCCACGACTACGTCTTGCAACATGCCCAAATTGCCGCCCATGATGTCCAACCGCTTGCGGAAGTAGCGGACGGTCGCCGGGTCGGTGAAGGTGATGGCGTCGATCTTGCCCCGCCAGAGATGGGTGGGCACATCGTCGCCCCCTTCGGCCAAGACCGGGCGATAGGCAGCGACCCCGGTGACCTCGGCCCCGGCGGTCATCAGTGCATTCGCCAAGTCCGGCTTGGCCCGGGCGGATTGGGGCAGGAGGACGCGCTGTCCCGGTCGGATGGCCAAGACTTCGGTCAGGGCCGGGCCGTCCATATCTGCCGGCAGGGTCTTCACAATCAGCCCCAGCCGCTCGCTGGCGGCCTGGGCGACCATCGGGCCGACCGCGGCCACCCGCAGACCGGCCAGATCCGACCCAGTCAGCCCGGCCAGGGCCATGCGCTGGGCCAGGCTGTCCACACTGGGCGTGCTGGGGATGATCAGCCAGTCAAACTTGTCGGCGACCGCGTGCTGAAGCGCGGCGTCCAGGGCATCTATATCCTGGGGCGGCACAAAGTCAATACACGGATAGAAAATGGGGGTGGCACCCCGGTCACGCAGAAGGTGGGCCAGGTGGGCGGCGTGCTGTTCGGTCTGGGTGATCACGACGTACAGCCCGGCCAGCGGACTGGTTTGGCGGTTGGCTGGGGCTGAGTCAAGAACGGGTGGGGCGGTTGGGAAAGACATGGTGCGCTCCTCAGGATCGGGATAGCTGGTGGTCAGGGTCTGTGCGGCAAAAAGATGATCTCAACCAGTGTGCCTTCTCCAGGTTCCCGTCCGGTTTCGTACTCGGTTCTGGGCGAGAAATCACGGAGTGGGGATCGGGGCCAGGGGGGTGGTTGTGTCGGCATGACAAACTTTTCGCCGTTGAGTGGTTGGGTGGCTTGACGGCGAGGCGAAAATTCTACCGGAACAGGGTCAATTTTTCGTGATGGACAATTACGCTTGGTTTACTTATAATGGCAGATCCAGGGAGCAGTTGCAGGAAAAGCCGGTGGCGAGAAAGTGAAAATGGAGAATACCAGATCCGTCGCAACAGATCCAGTTTAGCCAAAACATGGGAGGCAGAGATGAAACAGCACCAGAATAGCGAAGCCAGACAAGAGAGTGAGTTGCGGAAGAAGGGCAGCGCCGGCCGATCCGGCATCGGCTTGGTCATTGTTTTAGTCCTCAGCCTGTTGACCGCCGGCCTGTTGGGGATGGCCAGCCGTCAACAGAGCCAACGCAGCGGCCAAGAGACCGCAGCCAGCCGGGAGAAGGCCCAATTGATCAGCTATCAGGCCGGGCCGGCAGCCTATCCGTCCCCTGCCACCAGTACGCCCACCAGCACAGCTACCAATACCCCGACGCCCACTAAAACACCCACCAACACCCCCACCAACACACCTACTAACACCCCTACCAAGACCCCCACCCGTACGCCCACGGCCACACCCAAACCGGACTTCATCGCCAATCGGCTGGAGGTGACCCAGGCCATTCAGGATCTGAACAATTCTGTGCGCTTGGTGAAAAACAAACGCACCTATGTGCGCTTCCATGTGCGCTCCAACACGGGTACCTGGCCGGAGCAGGCCATTTT
Source organism: Caldilineaceae bacterium (assembly GCA_018003515.1). Taxonomy (GTDB): domain Bacteria; phylum Chloroflexota; class Anaerolineae; order Caldilineales; family Caldilineaceae; genus JAGNDO01. Next base: position 34,983 of record JAGNDO010000045.1, on the reverse strand, counting down.
GATTGCGCGCCGGGGGGGCAACACCACCTATCTGCTGCCCCTCAACTCGCCGGTCACCCTGCGCCCTGCGCCGGACCGGGGTGTACTCAACCATGCCTTCCTCTTTGAGTTGCCCAACGGATACAAGGAAGGAACCGTGCAGTTGGAAGCCGTCGTCAACCCCCTGGATTTTGCCGGTCAGGAGAACAACTATGGCAACAATACGGCCACGGCCACGGTGACCTTTGAGACCGTGCCCACGGTCAATCTGGTACTTTACCGGGTTGGCTATCGCTTGGGTGGGACAGATTATTGGCCGCCATCCAGCCACGCCACCCAGATGGCGGACTGGGTGCGCCGGGCTTATCCCCTCAGCAATCTACAGGTCTGGAACCGTACGGTCTGGTTTGGCAATGCCAGCACCAATGGTGCCGGGGATATGACCAACCCAAACTGTGGCTCGGTCAATTCACTGCTGTGGTCCAAGAAGATTTGGGACATTGTCTACTTCTGGAATGGGGTGCCTTTTGCCGCCCATTACTACGGCATGGTGGATGATCGGGGCGACTTCATGCGCGGTTGCGCCGTGGATATTCCCCACTACATCTCCTCCGGTCCCACGGGCACGGGCACGTGGGGATGGGACACGGACGGCAGTTATGGCGACTGGTATGGGGGGCACGAGCTGGCCCATACCTATGGCCGTGCCCACGCCATGTATTGCGGGGCCACCGGCGGGGCAGCCTATCCCTACGCCACCGGGCGCATCAGCCCCAGCACCACGGGCAACACGGCCATCTATGGTTTCGACATCGGCAACCGGGCCATCTACGGTCCAGCGTGGAAAGATGTGATGACCTACTGTAGCAACCAGTGGATAAGCGACTTTACCTATGAAGGGTTGATGAGCTACTTCAAGGCCAACCCCGTGGCCGCAGCCGGCACGGACATGGAGGCCCGCCGCACCCTGAATCAGACCGACCGCCTGATGATCGCCGGCGTGATCGATCCGGCCACCAACCAAGTGACCCTGGAACCCTTCTTCGTGATCCCCAATGCGGGGGATCTGGAAGTGCGGGACGAGCAAGGACTCTACACCATCGTGTTGAAGAATGCCCAGGCCCAGGAATTGGCCCGCTATCCCTTCACCCCCGACAAGGCGGATAGCGGACAGCCCTTGATAGCGGCTGAGACCGGTGAAGAGCGGGCACAGGAGCTTCTGCTCATCACCGAACTGGTTCCCTATGTGGCCGGCACGGCCTCGGTAGATATTCTGGGGCCGGATGGTGGGCGCATCGGCGGCGTGACCAGCAACCCCAACGCGCCCACGGTCACCATCACCTCCCCGGCCGGCGGCGAAACCTTGAGCGGCCCCACGACCACCGTGGCGTGGACAGCCGCAGATCAAGATGGGGACACCCTCTTCTTCAATGTCCAATACTCTCCGGATAACGGGACGACCTGGGAAATGGTGGCCCAGAACATTTCTGAAATGAGTACCGTGGTCGATACATCCAACCTGATGGCGGGCAATTCGGCCCGCTTCCGGGTGTGGGCCACGGATGGTCTGAACACGAGCTTTGCCGAGTCCGCCCCGGTCACCGTGCCCAATCGGGTACCCACGGTGGAGATCACCAACCCGGCCACGGATGTCACCGTGGCCTTCAGCCAGACCGTCACCCTGGAAGGCACGGGCTATGATCTGGACAGCGGCCCCCTCTCGGAAGGGCAACTGGTCTGGACTTCTGACCTGGATGGGCCGATTGGCACGGGTGAGAGTCTGAGCCTGGCCGATCTGAGCGTGGGGGTGCATACCATCCAACTGCGGGCGGTGGACGGGGCCGGCGCGCCGGGCACAGACACGGTCAAGGTGACCGTGGTGGCCGATGTGCAGGATCTGCCCGCCCCGACGGATGCCCTGGACGCCGGGCCATCGTCTCTGGTCATCGAGACGGGGGCGACCATCAACACGGCACAAATCTATCTGTCCAACCCCAACACGGCCACCTCGATCAACTGGACGGCCCAGGCCAATCAACCCTGGCTGATCCTGAGCAAGAGCAGTGGCGGCACCCCGGACACGATTGGGGTCTCGGTGAACCGCACCGGTCTGGCCGATGGGGTCTACTCGGCTACGGTCACGGTCACCAGCACCAATCCGCCCTCGACGACCGTGATCCCCGTGGAGGTGACGGTTAGCCCGGTGCGCATCTACCTGCCCTTCGTGCTGCGGTGAGGCGTCCTGTGACCGGATCACCCCTTGATCCCCGACGGTCTGGTTGATGTCAACAAGAAGGCCGATCTGTTTACAGATCGGCCTTCTTGCTTCCCCGCCATATATGTGGAGATCACGCACTTTTGTGCCATAATTATAGGTGATCGTTCATCCCCCTCTGCCCCGTTCGGCTGAGCTCACGTCGAAGCCCGGCCCCCAATTCTGGGGGAGGTCGTGGACAGTTCCCCCAAAGTTGGGGGCTAGGGGGGCGGGGGAGTGAACGACTACCAAAAATCTCAAAGATTACGTAATCCTGCACAGATTATTACGTGGAAACTCTGAGGTTTCCTGCTTGAATTATCGTATAAAATTGGCACAATGACTCTGCTGCAAAAAACCATTTACCCGCAGAGAACGCAGAGGGTGTGCAGACGATCCTTTTTCTTGGCGTCTCTGCGGTGAAATTTTACTGTTTACGGCAGAGTCAACGATGATCGGCACCGATCATCGGTTTTTGGCGTCTTTGCCCTGTAAAATCAGCTTTTGCATAAGGAGCTATCTATGTCACCCTTTCCCCGTAGTCAACAACAATCTGTTTTCCGGACCGAGCATACAGGACAAGACCGCTCTCTCTTGTCGGCTTGGGTCACCGCTCGTGGCGCACGGATAGCCGTGCTGATGATCCTTAGCCTGCTTTGGCTGCATGGGATCACCCCATTCTTTTCGACGTCCGTGGTGTGGGCGCAAGACGCAGGCGTGGAGGGTGCCGCCAAACCCGACTTCGTCGCCGAAAGCCTGGAGATCACCCAGGCCATCCAGGATCTGAACAACTCCGTGCGACTGGTCCAGGACAAGCGTACCTTTGTGCGCTTCCACGTCAGCTCGGATCTGTCCGCCGATGCCGTGGGTGCAGTACTCAAGGTTGAACAGGGGATCACCGTGACCCTGCTGCTGCCCCTTAATTCGGGTCGGCCGATCTTGCAGAAGAACCCGGATCGGGGCGTTTTGGATCACGCCTTCCTCTTTGAATTGCCCAGCGGCTTCACCACGGGCACGGTGAACCTGACCGGCTATGTCAATCCTGGGGACATGACAGCCCGGGAAAGCGATTACACCAACAACGAGGTCAGCACCACGGTTGTCTTTGAAGCTGTGCCGACGATCAATCTGGTTCTCTACCGCCTGGGCTATCAATTGGATGGGGTCGAATATTGGGCATCCGTGGCCAACCGCAATCAATTGGCCGACTGGCTGCGCCGGGCATACCCCGTCAGCGACTTGCGGGTCTGGGATCGCACCCTTTGGCTGGGCGATGCCGCGGTCAACCAAAAAGGGGAGTTGACCAACCCCACCTGCGCCTCGGTCAATGCCACCCTGGTCTCCAAAAAGCTGTGGGACACGAATTACGGGGCCACGGGTGTGCCGGTGGATGCCCACTATTACGGGCTGATGGATGACGGTGGCGGCTTTATGCGCGGCTGCTCCTTGGGTGCGCCCTTCAATGTCGGCTCCGGCCCCACCGGGGTGATGACCTGGGGCTGGGACAACGATGGCAGCTATGGGGATTGGTATGGGGCCCATGAGTTGGCCCACACCTTTGGGCGTGATCATGCGGGATTCTGTGGGGCCGCCGATACCACGGCCTACCCCTATGCCAAGGGCCGTATCAGCCCCACCCTCATCGGGGCGGATGCCATCTATGGCTTTGATATCGGCAACAAGACCCTCTATAGCCCGGCCTACAAGGATCTGATGACCCACTGTGGCTTCCAGTGGATCAGTGATTTTACATACGAAGGGTTGATGGATACTTTCCAATCGGGATCCGTGACGTCCGTGGCCCAGGAACTGGTGGCTCGACGCGCCGACGCCCCTATGGATCGACTGTTGGTGACCGGATCGATCAATCCGCAAACAAAAACCATTAACTTGGAACCGTTTTTTGTGATACCCAACGTCGGGGATTTGGCTCCTGGTCTGCCCGGCCCCTATACCATTGTGCTGAAGGATAGCCAAGGCCAAACCCTGGCCCACTATCCCTTTACCCCTCGGCTTTCTGTGGGGGGGGCGGCCCGACTGGTTGAAGACGGGGCGGACGACCCCATCGATCGCAGCGAGACCCTGTTGGTCATCACCGAGTTGGTGCCCTATGTGGTGGGGACGACAAAGGTGGAAATCCTGTCGCCGGACAGTGCATCCATCACCGGTGTGACGGCCAACCCTGGTCTGCCCCAGGTCACGATTACCCATCCTGTGGGCGGCGAAACCTTCACCGGCCGCACGCTCTCGGTCAACTGGACCGGCGGGGATGCTGACGGGGATCAGCTTTTCTACAATGTCCAATACTCTTCGGACAATGGTCAGAGTTGGGAGATGGTGGCCCAAGGTCTCAGCGGGACGGATGTTGGGATCGATCTGACCGATCTGGCCGCCACACAGACCGGGCGCATGCGGGTTTGGGCTACGGATGGCATCCACACCACCTTCCAAGAATCGGCTGCCTTTATCATCCCCAACCGCACGCCCATCGTGCAGATTCGCACGGACAACGCCGCCCCCACGGTGGCAGTCAGCCAGACGATCACGTTGATTGGCGCAGGGTATGATGTGGATACCGGCCCCCTGCCCGGCACCGAGCTCTTCTGGAGATCGAATCTGGACGGTGAGCTGGGCACAGGGCGTCTTCTGCGTCGGGTTAACCTGAGTGTGGGTACCCACACCATCACCCTGCGGGCCACGGATGGGTCTGGTGCATCGGGCGTTTCCACGGTACAGGTGACGGTGGTGGCGGACGTGGCCAATCTACCCGCGGGGTCTTCCCCGGATGGCCTGGTGGTTGGCCCCGCCTTCCTCGCCCCCAGCATTCGGGACAGCACCACGCCCCAGCGCATCTATGTCACCAACAAAAATAGCACTCGCTCGGTCAACTGGACCGCGGTGTCGGATCAGGATTGGCTGGTGCTGGAGAAGACAAGCGGCAGCACGCCGGACAGCATTCAGCTTTCGGTCAACTGGACTTCGGTGAACTGGACTTCGGTCAACTGGACCTCGGTGAACTGGACCTCAGTCAATTGGACCTCCGTCAACTGGACCTCGGTCAACTGGACGGGCGGACCGCCCTCCGGCGAACTGCTGGGCACGGTGACCATCACCAGCCCGGATCTGGTGGACGAGATCGTGGTCCCCGTTGAGGTGACTATCGATCCACTGAATGTCTTCGTTCCCCAGTTGCAGCGGTAACAACTTGGAACGGGCATAAAAGCTGGGTGTAAAAAAAAGGGGGATCGTCGGGGCACGCATGGTCGTGTTTCTGCGGTCCCCTCTTTTTCTGCCTGCTTTTCCATATTCGCAGCGAATTTCTGGGGTATCAGGATTTGCCTTTCCGCAAGAAGTCACTAAAATTAGGAAAGTTTGAGCCGCGTTCAAAATTTCCGCTATCTTTGGCCCAAAACTGGCAAATCGGAAGGCAGACGAGCATGACCCTGATCACCCTGCCCGGCCTGGTGGATGCCCATGTGCATCTGCGGGAACCGGGGTATCCCCAGAAGGAAGACTTCACCAGCGGGACGGCAGCCGCCTTGGCCGGGGGAGTCACCACCCTGTTGGATATGCCCAATACCCTGCCGCCCACGGCCACGCCAGCCCTCCTGGCTGAAAAAGCTGCCCTGGCCGCGGCCAAGTCTCTGTGCGATGTGGGCATCTTTGTGGGGGCCACCCACACCCATGTGGACGCCTATCTGCCTGCGGCCCAACAGGCTTGCGGTCTCAAAATCTATGTCAGCGACACCTTCGGCAGCCTGCGCATTGACGAACTGAGCCTGCTGCATCGCCTCTTCCGCACCTGGGCCGAAAAGGCGGACGAGGTGGGCTATCGCAGCCAGGCCAACCCCACGGGCATCGGCCCGGTGGCCGTCCATGCCGAAGAGCTGATGTTGCCCGTCTGCCTCAATTTGGCCAACCTGTACGGCGTCCCCCTGCACATTGTGCATGTCAGCCGGCGCAGCGAGATCGAACTGATCCGCCGGGCCAAGGAGCGCGGGCACGCCGTCACCGCGGAGGTGACGCCCCATCACCTCTTTCTCAGCACCCAGGATCTGCCCCGTCTGGGTGCCCTGGGCGACATGCGTCCCCGCTTGGCCAGCCCGGATGATGTGGCCGCCCTGTGGGAAAACCTGGCCGTGGTGGACATCTTCGCCACGGACCATGCCCCCCACACCCTGGCCGAAAAGACCCTGGAGACCCCGCCCCCCGGCGTCCCCGGCGTGCAGACCCTGCTCCCCCTCTTGCTCACCGCCGTCCACCACGGGCGGCTGACGGTGGCGGATGTGGTGGCCCGCTGCGTGGACAACCCTCGGCGCATCTATGGCCTGCCAGCCCAGCCCGACACCCGGGTGGAGGTAGAGGTGGATGCTGAGTTCATCGTCACCAACGAAGCCATGTTGACCCGTGTGGGATGGACCCCCTTCGCTGGGATGCGGCTTTTTGGCCGGGTGCAGCGGGTCTTCTTGCGAGGAGAGATGGTTTACGAAGACGGTGTGATCCTGGCCCAGCCGGGATCGGGCAAAGTGTTATTTGCCCCAAATTGATCTGTTGTTTTGACCGACGAGGAAGGACTTCTCGTCGGTTTTTTGTGTACTTAGACAATCAAATGGAGACAAAATCATGGTAAAACAAAAACGATCCACCGTCTTGCCTTCGGATCACCACGACAACGGCTTTTATGGCCAGGACATCCTCAGCGTCAGCCAGTTTGATCAGCCCAAGCTGGAATATATCGTGGAGGTGGCCCACGAGATGCGCACTTTGGTGGAGCGCTTTGGCAGCGCGGATCTGCTCAGTGGCAAGATCCTCTCCAATCTCTTCTATGAACCCAGCACCCGCACCAGTTCCAGCTTTATGGCGGCCATGCTGCGTTTGGGCGGCCAGGTGATCCCCATCAACAATGTCCAATACAGCTCGGTCAGCAAGGGCGAGAGCCTGCCCGACACTGTGCGCACCCTGGAATGTTACAGCGACATCATCGTCCTGCGCCACCCGGAGATGGGGGCCGCCGCCACCGCCGCCCGCTACACGGAGATCCCCGTGATCAACGCCGGCGATGGCGTGGGCGAGCATCCCACCCAGGCCTTGCTGGACTTCTTCACCATCAGCGAAGAGCTGGACCGGGTCAACGGGCTGAAGGTGGTCATGGTCGGGGATCTGAAATATGGGCGCACGGTGCATAGCCTGACCCGGCTCCTGGTCAACTATGATGTGGAGTTTAGCTTTGTCAGCCCCGAAAACCTGCGCATGCCCAAGGATGTGATCGATGTGGTGGCCGCATCGGGCCGCACCTTTACAGAGATTGAGGATGTGCATCCCGTGGTGGCGGGTGCGGATGTCCTCTATGTGACCCGTGTGCAGAAAGAGCGCTTTGGGGATCTGGAGGAGTATGAGCGGGTCAAAGATTTCTATGTGGTGGACGAGGCCCTGATGGCCCGAGCCAAGCCCCAGATGATCGTCATGCATCCCCTGCCCCGTGTGGGCGAAATCGCCTACACGGTGGACAACGATCCCCGGGCGGCCTATTTCCGCCAGATGCGCAACGGCATGTATATCCGTATGGCCCTGCTGGCCGCGGTCTTGGGCAAGGCCTGATCGGGGCAGCCAGTTCCCCCGCTTGATTGAACGTGGCACCCGTGGAAGCCCGGCTATTTCAAAAGCCGGGCTTCTTGCCGTCCGGATCCTGACATGTATACCACTCAACTCCCCATACCTGGGGCGGGTTGACCCAGAGGTCGGGCTAAGGGAGGAGAGGTAAAAACCTGGACAATCGGATAGGTGTTTGATCGGTCAACAATTGGGGGACAGGTTGGGATAAAGGGAGTATGATGGCCGTGCAAATGACATCGTAGACGATCCCGCAGGGTTGGGGCTGGCTGTTTTTGGGCTCTGGTCCAATGGCCTCAAAGCCTTGTGGCTACCTAGAAGTATGAAAGATTCTCTCATGACGCATTTCACTGCACCTCGGGTGTCCGTCTGCTCTCCAGGTTCCTGGTTGCCACGTGGGGTCTTTTTTAGACTGACCCCGGCGCTTGTGCCGCTGACCGTGTTGGCCGTTTTGCTCCTGGCCCTTCCCCAATTTCCTCCCCAATCTCGTATGATCGTGGCCATCCAGGGCGGTGTGATCTGCTTGGCGTTGACCTTTGTTTCCCTGCTCCTGACCCGGCTGGCCGAGGAGCGGGCGACCCTGGCCCACCGGGTGGAGGAACGCACGGGCGAACTGGCGATGCAGGTTGCTCGCGAGGCGGCGCTGTCCAGCATTGAACCCCATATTGGGCAGCCGGATGACTTGGCCGATCTGCTTGCGCGCATCGTGGATCTGGCAGCCCAGGCTCTGCATACCACCGGGGCCGTCATCCTCCTGCGAGACAAGGAAACCGACCGCTTCACCCCCATAGCCGCAACCGCCAGCCTGCACCCTATCCAGAATGTCACCCTGGGTGTGCGCCACGACACCGGTTTCACCCGCTGGATTGTCACCCATGGCCAGCCCTTGATGCTGAGGGATCGGGAGGATCTGGCCGCTGTCTCTGCCATGCCCATCTCCGTCAGCCCCCTGATGGCCAAGGCCGGGCTACGCGCCTTGGCCGGGGTGCCGCTGTTGGCCCAGGATGAAGTGGTGGGTGTACTCTACGTCCTGCACAAAGAGGCCCACCACTTCTCTCCGGTCGAAATCGACTTTTTGTCCGCTCTGGCCCGGCGGGGGGCATTGGCGATCTCCAATGTGCAGTTGTACGAGACGCTGCAACAGGCCAACCAGGAGTTGGCCCGGGCCGCTCGGCTCAAGGACGATTTTCTGGCCAGCATGAGCCATGAACTGCGCACCCCTCTCAATGCCATCCTGGGCATGTCCGAAGCGCTTTTGGAAGGCATATACGGCTCTATTTCCGAAGAGCAGCACTATCCCGTTCAGGCCGTGCAAGAAAGCGGCCACCATCTCCTGGCCTTGATCAACGATATCCTGGATTTTTCCCGGATCGAGGCGGGGCAGGCGGAAATCTATTTTGAGCAGGTGCATCTCCCCTCGGTTTGTCAGGATAGTCTGCAACTTGTACACGAGGCCGCGCAAAAGCGACGGATCAAGATCAACGTGGCCATCGCGCAAGATGTGCAGCAGATCGCCAAGCCCATGTGGGCGGACGAGCGCCGGCTCAAGCAGATTCTGGTCAACCTGCTGTGCAACGCAGTAAAGTTCACCCCGGAAGGGGGAGAAATTGGGCTGGATGTGGTCTACGACGTCGCTGGCACTGGGGTGCGCTTTGACGTGTGGGATACGGGCATCGGCATCGCCCAAGAGAACTTGCCCCGCCTCTTTCAACCTTTCGCCCAGTTGGACAGCAGCCTGAACCGCCACTACAATGGAACTGGCTTGGGACTGGCCCTTGTCCACCGCATGACCCACATGCACGGTGGCAGCGTGAAAGTCGAGAGCCAGTTGGGTGTCGGCAGCCGGTTTACCATCCTGTTGCCTTGCTGCCCGCCCCGCCTGGCCGGCACTGAACTGCCCCACTCTCTGGCCCACTCTCTGGCCCACTCTATGGCCCACTCTCTGGCCGGGACGGATGGATGGGTCAGCAAAGGAATCCCCGTGGCCCCGTCAGTAACTTCTGCTTCAACCCTGCGTCATAGCATGTAGGTGCCAATGCCCTTCTTCCCCTGTAGAAAAGAACGTCAACATTTGAACTGCTCGACTCTCGGTACGGCGGCCAAGGTGGAGACCAAGCTCTCTGCCTTGATTTCTGCCTAGGTCTGGGACCGCGCTTGAGAGTTACGGTGAGATGAAGGCAGCAAGCCAATGGCCTGGTCGATTTCCATCTTTGCTTATTTTTTAATTGGGCTGTCGCTGCTCTGCGCAGCTTTGGTCGTGCAGCTATATCGACATCGGCCCGCGCCGATTGAGGTTGCGGGCAGCGTTTTGTTGGGCGGCGCGGCGCTTTGGACCTTGGGGTATGGCTTTGAATTGCTGGCTGGTGGCCTGGATCCCAAGCTTTTTTGGGACGCAGCCCAGTGGTTTGGTGCCGCCTTCGTGCCCCTGGCCTGGTTCGCCTATGTGACCCTCTACTCTGGCCGGGAGGGTTGGGCAAGACGAAGCAACCTCTTGGTACTCGGTCTTGTCCCCCTGCTCTTTCTCCTCCTCATCATAACCAACCCACTGCATAGCTTGATCTGGACCTCCCGATACATGGTGCAAATGGACGGCTACACCGTCCTGGCCATCCGCTATGGACCGGGCATTTGGCTCTTCGCTCTCTATGCCTATGGGCTGTTCGGCATGGCTTCCTGGTTTTTGATACACACGGCGCTCAATAGCAGAGATGTTATCCGCGCCCAGATCGTTTCCTTGCTGGTGGCCGCGTTTATCCCCTGGCTGGCTCACTTTTTGGAAATCGTGACCCTTGACACCCACACTTTTTTTCAGCCCACCCCGTTGGCCTTTTGTATCGTCGGTTTGATCGTTTTCTGGAACCTTTTGCATCGCAACCGGGGCGACATTCTTTCCGTTTCTCGGGGCGTGATCTTGGATAGTATGATCGATGGGGTGTTGGTGCTGAATGATCGGGACCGCATCATCGATCTCAACAGCGCGGCCGGTGAGTTTTTGGGCCGAGCCAAGGCAGCCGTGTTGGGCCAGACCTTGACCGCGGTCTGGCCGGATTTTCCCCAAGCGTTTCTGAATACCCCATTGGCCGAGCAGATGAGCGCGGATCTCTCTTTGGGCGGCGAGGGGACGGAACAAGACCTCCACTTTTACAATGTGCGCATGTCGCCCTTGACCGACCCCCAGGGCCATATCGTCAGCCGGGTGCTTGTGCTTCACAACATTTCGGAACGTATGCAGTCGGAGAAGAACGAGCGCACTCAGCGGGAGATCGCCGAAACCCTGTTGGAAGTAGCCGGAGAGCTAAATACCGACCTCAGCCTGGATCGGGTGCTGCCTCTGATTTTGGAGCAGTTGGCCAAGGTGGTCAGCTATGACAGCGCCTCGATCATGTTGCTGGAGGGTGCGCTCCTGCGTTCCGCCGTGCGTCGTTCCACCCACACCACCCGGGGCCCCTTTTTGGCCATCCCTGTGGGCCAGTTCCCCCATGTGCAGGATGTGATTGTGGGCAAACGCCCGGTGATCATCACCGACACCACCAGCGATCCCCGCTGGCTGGATCTGCCCAGCACCCAGCAGATCCGCTGCTGGCTGGGCGTCCCCCTGATGGTCGAGGATCGGGTAATCGGTCTGCTCAATTTGAGCAAAACGACCCGGGCCTTTTACACGGATCGGGACACGGACCTGGTCTCCGCCTTTGCCGCCCAGGCCACCATCGCCATCGAAAACGCCCGGCTCTATGCCGAGGCCCAGCGTCAGTTGTATCAACAAACCGCCCTGCGCGAGGCCGGCGCGGTCATCTCCTCTTCCCTGGATCTGGAATCGGTGTTGCATCACATTGCGGACCGCATGCAGGGGGCGTTGAACACCAGCAGCATCAATCTCTACAGCTTTACCGCCGCCACCAAGCGCGCCCAACTGGTGGCCCGCTTCGAAGACCCCGCCCTTCTGGCCGAATCCATAGCCTCGTCGCCCCCCCCCGCTTCGTCCAAAAACAAGGACGGGGCGCAGCTCGCCAAGCCCCCGAAACCCCTGCAATTGGGCCAGGCCCATGACATGACCAAAGACCTGGTGCGGATTGCCCAGATGTTGGAATCGGGCCGAGCCGGGGTCTTTTATGCGGAGGATCCCAATCTCAGCCTCTCCGAATCCGAATACATGGAGAAGTTTGGCGTCAAGACCATGTTGATTGTGCCCCTGCGGGTGGGGGGGCAGACAAACGCCTACGCTGAACTGTGGGATACGGTCCAGCACCGGGAGTTTGGTGACGATGAGATTGGCCTGGCCCAAGGCATTGCGCAGCAGGCCGCCATCGCCATCCTCAACGCCAGACTTTACGCCCAGTCGCAACAGGAGATTGCGGACCGCAAGCTGGCCGAAGCTGCGTTGCAGGCGGAACGGGCCTCCCTGGCCCAGCGGGTGGAGGAGCGTACCCGGGAGTTGAGCCTGGCCAATGCGGAACTTGCCCGCTCCTCCCGGCTAAAAGACGAGTTCCTGGCCAGCATGAGCCACGAACTGCGTACCCCCCTCAACGCCATTTTGGGTATGTCCGAGGCCATCCAAGAGGGGATTTATGGCGACGTAGACCCGGATCAGGACAAGCCCCTCAAGGCCATCGTGGATAGCGGTCGCCATCTTTTGGATCTGATCAACGAAATATTGGATCTGTCCAAAATCGAGGCCGGGAAGATGGATCTATCCATTGGCCCCGTCTCGGTGACGGCTGTGGTTCAGGCCAGTATGCAATTTGTGCGCCAGGCGGCCATCAAGCAGCAGGTGTCCACCAGCTTGGACATTGCCAAGAATGTGACCCTGCTCATGGCCGACGAGCGGCGGCTAAAGCAGATGTTGGTCAATTTACTCAGTAATGCGGTAAAATTCACCCCGGAAGGGGGCAAAGTCGGTCTGCGGGTGACTGGCAATCCGCAGGAAGACAGTGTCACCTTCACCGTGTGGGACACGGGCATAGGCATCGCCGAACAGGACATGAACCGACTTTTCCGGCCCTTTGTGCAGTTGGACAGCAGCTTGACCCGGCGCTACACGGGCACGGGGTTGGGGCTGGTCCTGGTCTATCGCATGGCGGAGATGCACGGGGGCAGCGTGGGGCTAAAAAGCGTGGTCAACCAAGGCAGCGAGTTTAGTTTTACCCTGCCCTGGCATCAAGAAGCGCTGCACGCATCCGGTCAGAAACCCTTGGATGCGGTGGATACCCACCAGAAAAAAGCCTATTTGCAATCGTCTGTCTCGGGGAACGGAATCACCCTCTTGCTGGCTGAGGACAACGAGTTCAATGTGAGTACCTTTTCGGGCTATTTGTGCGCCCATGGTTTCAATCTGGTCATCGCTCGGGATGGTCAACAAGCTATCGAGATGGCCCGCACCCATGCCCCAGAGCTGATTTTGATGGATGTGCAAATGCCGGTTGTGGACGGGCTGGAGGCCATTCGGGTATTGCGCACCTCCCCGGCCACTGCGCACACCCCCATCATTGCCATCACAGCCCTGGCCATGGCCGGAGATCGGGAACGCTGTCTCCAGGCTGGAGCCAATGATTACCTCAGCAAACCCGTAGGTCTCAACTCACTCGTCACGGCCATCCACCGTCTGTTGGCCGGACGCACCCTATCATCCACGAATGCATCCTTAAAAAGAAAACCATGATCCAAAACCACGGCACGATCTTGATTGTTGACGATGAACCCTTTGGCAGAGAGACCTTGAAAGCCCTGCTGGGCGGCTTTGGCTACACCATCCACACCACCAACAATGGTCACGAGGCCCTGGCAATGGTTGCGCGCCACGCCCCGGATCTGCTCCTGCTGGATGTGATGATGGCTGGCATGGATGGCTTCGAGGTGTGCGAAAAGATTCGGCTTGATCCCAAGCTGGCGGAGATCCCCATCGTCATGGTCACGGCTTTGGATGATCGGGCCTCGCGCCTGCGGGGCATTGAGGCCGGGGCGGATGACTTCATCTCCAAGCCCTTTGATCGGGTGGAGCTACGGGCCAGGGTCAAAACCATCTTGCGTCTCAACCGCTATCGCCGTATCCGCACCGAGCGCACAAAATTCGAGTGGGTGGTCGAGCAAGCCGACCAGGGCTATCTGATCCTGGACGAGACCGACCACATCCAGTACATGAATACCCAGGCCCGACTTCTGCTGGGGGGAGACTTCCAGGGCCAGCCGGAAGATCTGCCCGTCTTTACAAAACTGGTGCAACGCCAATATTTGCGTGAACCTGCCACGGCCTGGGAAAACTGGCCCCGCATAGATTCCACTGCATCCACCCCAACCGAACGCTATCTGGTGCGCCCGGAGACCGCCACGGCCTTGTCCTTCTGGCTGTCGGTGGATGTCATCTCCCTGCCCCAAGGGGCCGATGCTGGTATTCTGGTGCGTCTGCGCAATGTTTCCGCCCAAGTGGGGATGGTGCGGGAGCAGCGTACCTTTCATGCCCTGATCCAACACCGACTGCGTACGCCCATCACCCTGATGCTGGGCAGCCTGGACATCGTGAGTCACCAAGTGGCGGCCGACCCCGATCTATTTGAACTGGTGCAAATTGCCCAGCGAGGGGCAGAACGAATACACGGGGATATCGAGGAGATCCTGGCCTATCTGAAGGCATCCAGCGTCCAGATGGCAGAGATGGGCATGCCGCTGTCCAATCTGCCCACCCTGGTGGATAGCTGCGCCAAGCGGCTGGGGCTGTATCCCATCATCACCCACCTGCCCACCTTGGACGGCACTGAGCCGACAGCCATTCGGATCGTGATGGCCCCCCGCTTTGTCGAACTGATCCTGCTGGAGCTATTGCAAAATGCCCGCAAATTCCACCCCAGACGGGTTCCCCTTGTGCAAGTAACCGCCACCCTGGACAGCGATGGACTCGTCCACCTCTTTGTGCGGGATGACGGCGTTCACCTGGACCCTGACCAGCTTGGCCAGGCCTGGCGTCCCTATTTTCAGGGCGAGAAGGGCTTCTCTGGTCAAATGGATGGCTGGGGATTGGGGCTCTCCACCGTGGCTTCCCTGGTTTGGGGGGTGGGGGGCAGTTGCCGCCTGGGCAACCGTGCGGATCGGACCGGGGTAGAGGTGGAGTTGACCTTGCCCACCGTCGCTTAGTACCCAACCGACGAAATCCTTATTTTTTTTGAACAAGAATTTTTACCACAGAGAACACAAAGGACACAAAGAAAACAAAGAAAACAAAGAGGGATCTATTCTTTGAAATCTTTGTGTTCTCTGTGTCCTTTGTGGTAAATCTTTGTGGTAAATCTTTTTGCCTCTGGCTAGGCCAGGTTGGGGAGTTGGGCCGGGCCGCTTATGGCAGGTTGATGCGACCCAAGTCGATCGTCTCTCTGCCCGCCCACGGCCACCCCCCCGTGCGAGCCG
>JAGNDO010000045.1:16332-19648 GCA_018003515.1 Caldilineaceae bacterium | reverse complement strand
CCCCGTGCGAGCCGCCATAGGTTGACCATCCGCCGCCCGCTCCACGCCCAAGGTCAGGGTGTAGACCCCCGGCCCTGGCCGCGGCTCTGGCACAAAGCGCTTCCAATCCAATACCGGCACCCCGGCAGGCCATCCGCCGCTGGGATAGCCCCAACCGCCCAGGGCATCGGTCCACTGGGCGGTCGTCTTTCCTGCCGCATCCACCAACCCCAAGGTCACCACATACGTGTCCCGATAGTCGCTTGGCCCCGGCTGCCAGACCAACCCCACATCCACCGCCCCCAGCTCGGTCCCGGCAAGCTGGACCGAAACCAGATCGATGTAATCAAAGCGGGCCAAGACCGCCCCCTGCTCCACGGGACGCGTCGGCACCCCCACCGTGACCTCGCCCAACCTTAATTCGGCATCCCTTGCCCGTTCGTCGGTAAAATTGAGGGCTTGGCCGTCAGCTTGGGGATAAATCAGCAGGCTGATCGTGTAGTCACCAGGGGGCAGGGCGGCCGGGATGGGCAAAGACAACCCCTCTGTTTGATGGCTTGCGGCTTCCCACGTCCCGGTCGCCGGCAGGAATCCCCTATCCTGTTGGGCCAGAAGATGACCGGCTGTATCGTAAAGACGCAGACTTGCGCTCAGATCCCCTGGCTGTTGGGCCAACCCTGCCAAGGCGCGCCACAGCGTGGGGATATACAACGTCTCTCCGGCACCGACCTGGGCGGGCAAATCCACGCCCAAAAGCAGCAATGCTTCGCCAGCCTGCACCCGTTGCGGACTTTCCGGGTCATCCGGGAAGGTCTCACGATACCTTTGAGCCGCACCCCCCACATCAAAAAGCTGCAACCGCGCAAAATCTCGCCCCGGCACCGGCTGATCCAGCACCATTTTCCCATTCACCGCCAACCATCCGCGCACCACCCCGGTCGGATCGCTCACCGTATCGTATAGCCGATAATGCCAGATGCGCTGATACTCTTCGGCCAACCCGGCCAGGGATCTTTCCGTCTCTGCCTGGCTGATGGGGAAGAAATCACTATCCGAAGATCCCCACCCCAGGGACGGTCCGCCGTCCACGCTGCCGCTCTGCACCACGGCCACGCCCTCCCCGCCGGGTTGACCCAGCCGGGTCATGGTCCCCAAAAGCGGGGGCAGGGCCGCGTCCGGCCCGGTCAACTCTGTGGGCCAATAGATCTCCAGCACCGTATACGCCCATCCCGCGTTGACCAAGATCAGATCCCCAGGCCGCCATTGAGCCGCCAATTCCGCCACCGTCCCCCGGTGATCGTCCGCCCGGTAGAGCGGATTTGTCCAAAATTCAGCCAGCCCCCAGCCGCTCACCGTCAGCAAAACGACCATCCCCACCCAGCCCAGCCAGACCCGCCGATCCATCAACCACGCAACCCCCGCCGCCAAGATCAACAGCAGGGGCGGCGCATACGTGAACGCATAGCGTACATGATAGAGCGGCGTGGCCAGAAGGGTGAGGGCAAAGATCAGGGCGAGGGGGAGGAGGGCGTAAAGAGTAATTAAGTAAGCGTGGTTTAGTTTACCCTGTCTCTTCGCATAGCCCAAACAGGCTAAAAGTAAACCTATCGTCACCAGGGCGTAGGGCCACAGAATCGATCCCGGCGGCGTCTGGCCGATGATCTGGGCGGCCAAGACTTCGACCACCGTTTGCGCAAACTCCGCGCCATTTTGCCACGGCACTCGCCACGGGGGTACCGGCGGATCAAACGACTGGTGCAAAAAGGTGGGCAGCCAGGGCAGCCACAACAGCAGGGCGATCCCTTGCGCGGCCAGCCACGGCCATAACACGGCACCCGTTGCTTTGACTTGCGCTAGCCGGGTCCGTGACCCGGCTAGCGCAAGTGGGATTGCCATCACATTCAGCGTAATCAGCAAAAAGAGGAAATAATAGAGCACATACATCCCCAACGCCGCCCATATCGCATAGCCAAGCAGCCACGGCCACGCCGATTTGCCCGCCTTCGCCCGATCCCACGCTTTGATCATGCACCACAGCGCCAGCAACCCCAGCACCGCGCCCAGGGTATACATGCGTACTTCCTGGCTATACCACACATGAAAAGGATGCACCGCCCCCAGCCACACCGCAATCAAGGCCACCCGCTGGTCAAAAAAGCGGCGGCCCAAGGCATAGATTAGTGGCAAGATCAACAGCCCAAACCACAAACTCGGCCACGCAAAAAGAAATTCCAGCCCGTGGGCCAACGTGGGGTGGGTGATGGCCTGCCAAGCATGAAGCAGCAAATAATAGCCCGGCGGATGGATGTCCCCTGCCGTGTGGGCGATCAGGTCCGGGAGGGTCTTGCGGGCCAACACCACGCTCACCGTCTCGTCGTACCAGAGGGATTCGCTCCCCAGGCGTACCAGACGCAAGGCGAAACCAAGCAGCAGCCCAAACAAGAGCAGCAACCGGTCGCTTTGACCCGAAAATGTCTTCGGTTCGTGGGGGTGGGACACATCAGAGATCATAGAGAAAATATAGCACAGGAGTGGGAAATCGTTGATTTGTGGAGGTGGGCAACGGGAAGCATTCGTACTCCTGGCTGCCGCAAAGGATAGAGAAAAATTCAGAGTTGCTTTTTTCCCGTAGTCGTGGTATATGTTTATTGAGTGGATTTGTTATTGGGTTTTTGTTCGTATGCGCCTTCCTGAAAAACGCTTTTTAGCCTCTTCTGATCTGAATACCTCTGAATATCTGTAGTTTTTGTTCTGATTTTCCAGAAATTACCATCTTCGCTTGACCTGTTTCTTGGTTTTACATAGCTGTTAGCACCGTTCTCCTCTTTGGCCAATTCTTCATTCATCACTTTCACAATACCACAAGTCGGGAATCGATATGGACTGGTTGCGATTGCGCGCAGATGCTGATTGTGGTTTTCATAGCCGGCAAAATTATGTGGCTGTGCAACCCCTCCGGGTCTTTTTGTTATCTCTTGTTTTGTTGACGTCGTTTGTGTTGACCGGTTGTGTTGTTGATCCGGGCACGGGGCAACTCACCGCGTACTCCTTTCAGCCAGAGTCCGTCGCCACACAGATAGCGCAACTTCCTCCCTTATTTGTTCTGGTTACGCCCGAACCACCGAGGGAGGCATCCGTTGATGTACCCATGCCCAGCGAGGCGATGGTTGCCAGTGCGCAACCGGCAGCCACCGTCGAAATCAGTGCCACGCAAGTCATCACGACGGGTATCATCACGGCGGAAGTGGTTTCGCAGACAGTCATGCCGACGGCCACCCCCATGCCGACGGCCACCCCCATGCCGACGGCCACCCCCATGCCGACGGCCACCCCCATG
>JAGNDO010000045.1:0-16232 GCA_018003515.1 Caldilineaceae bacterium | reverse complement strand
CATGCCGACGGCCACCCCCATGCCGACGGCCACCCCCATGCCGACGGCCACCCCCATGCCGACGGCCACCCCCATGGCGACGATTTCTGAATCGGAAATCATCACAGGCGTAGAGACAATTGTCGGTACTGACATGGCGACCGCCGGGACCGCCATATCGGTGACTGCCATTGTCTCCGGCACACCGATTGCCCAAACCCCACCACCCGTTGAAATCACGACCACAGAGCTGTTGACGGAGCCAGTGCTGCCAGAGTTGGTAAGTACCGCTCCGACTACGACCGCCACGATCCGCAACACAAATGTGAATATTCGGTCGGGACCAGGGATGGATTATCCTGTGGTTACGGTTGCCGCGGGCGGTGACAAATTTGATGTTGTAGGCAAGAGCGAAGACGGGGCTTGGTGGAATATTTGCTGTGTGGCCAAGCCTGGTGACGAAGGATCTGCCACGCAACAAGCGTGGGTGGCGACTTCGGTGGTACAGGTGGAAGGCGATCCGGATCAGGTGAGGGTGATCGGGCCGCTTTTCCCGCCAGATCTGAGCGTAGAGTGGCTGGTGGACTATCAATGTGATTCGGAACGCTGCCAGGTGAACACATGTACCGCACAAATGAGTGCCAAAGTGCGCAGTACGCTTCGCGGCCGCTGGCTGGAGATCGACCGTGTATTAAAATGGCAGTCAGGATGCGCAAAGGACTCCTCAGTCCTGGGTCAGATTGATCGATACACGGGTCAGGAACGGTATGCAGTTGATGGGGAGGCGTTTATCTATCGATTTTGGGCGGGAGATCGGCCTGGACCGGCCAATACCGTATTCACACTCAGTGACGGGCGACAGGTCAACGCTTGGTGTCAGGATTCGTTGCAGGCAGAAGTGGATGAAGGAGGTGGTTGGACGACAATCTATGATGGCAGCACCTGTTATGATCTAAACAGCGGTATCTTGCTCAATATGTCATACACCAAGCGCTGGCTCTTTAGTGGGACTTTTGAAGGTCAAACCTACGAACGAGCCTTTTGGGGCGACTCTGAATCGTATGACATAACCCTTGACACGACGAATTTTGCTGGGCTGAGTCTCCGTGTGACTCAGTAGTTCGGTGTTCGTGATGGTAGTTCAATTGCTGGCTATCATCGGGAGCATGGTTGGTTTCACTGAAGTTTCTTGGAAAACCCCTATTTTACCCCCATCCTACAAGGAGGATTAGGACTATGAAAGGCAAACTTGTTCGTCGAAACGTCTTGTCCACAGTGATCCTGGTGATCACGTTGCTGATGTCCACATCCCTGGTGTCAGCCAACGTCGCCGGATCGAGTCCAACGCTTAAACCGATTTTGGGGCCGCGGGTTGATCCGCGACCGATTCCCCATACCAGCGTGATCGGACCTGTCTGGATCTACAACAACATTATTGTGCCGAATCTCCCGGCCCAATCGTCCCAAGCGGCAGCGGTTGCCAAACGTGATGGCGTTGACAGCAGCGACCCCGGCGTGCTGAAGACCGTCTCGAACATCGCCGTCGGCATCACCCTCGGCTACCCCAACGCCGTCGCTCCCTCCACCTGCGCGGATTTCAACGAGAATGGCAAATGGTCCAGCCGGTTGTGGGCCTTGGGCAAATGGCAGGGTGATGTGTGGACCGATGCCTTCGCCGGCTGGGGGCCCTTTGCCGTGGATGATGGCTTCTATCAGGCCAAAAACGTCACCTTCAGCCACGAGAATGTGATCGGCCCTGGTGCCAACTACAGCGATTGGGGGCCCACCTCGATGACCGCTGCTGATGGCAGCAATACTTCAGGTAGCCACGCGGCCAAGGTCGCCAGCAACCAGCCTTACATCGCTGGTTTTGCCGGCCCGGTCATCCACGCTGCGCCTGGCGCTCAGGTCAAGGTTGTAGTTCGCTATCTGATCTACAACCACGGCGTCGACTTTTATGACTATGCCTCGCTTGCTGTGATTCCAGACATCCTGCAAGAGGGAGGGCAGTATGTCGGCGGCTTTACCCGCGGCCAGTGGGCGGTCATGGAAAACACCGTCACCGCCGGGGCCAGCGGCCAACTCCAGATCATGCTCCAGGGCCAGAGTCCTTCTAGCGCAAACTCCAACATCTACTTTGACGATGTGGAGATCTTCATTGACGGCATTCCGATGGCCAAGAATAGTTGCGAAGGCTAGTCCCAGGCCGGAATCACCGTTTGGAACAGGTAATCTGACGCCAGACCCATGGACCCCATAAACAAGCCCCCGCCCAATACCTTGGGCGGGGGCTTTGTTTACCATCAAGGTGCAGGCTGATCCGTTGCCTATTTCTCCGCCGCCCATTGCAACGTGTACAAATTATAATACCGCCCCTGCTTGGCCAGCAGTTCGGCGTGGGTACCCATTTCCACGATCTCGCCCTGGTCCAGGACCACGATCTGGTCGCTGTTGACGATGGTGTTGAGCCGGTGGGCGATCACAAAGCTGGTGCGCCCCTCCATCAGCCGGTCCAGGGCGGCCTGGATCACCTTTTCCGTGGTGGTGTCCACGCTGCTGGTGGCCTCGTCCAGGATCAGGATGTGGGGGTCCGCCAGGAGGGCACGGGCAAAGGAGATCAATTGGCGTTGGCCCACGCTCAGGTTGACCCCGTTCTCGCCCACCTGGGTTTCGTAGCCCTCCGGCGCCTTGAGGATGAACTCATGCGCGCCCACATCCTGGGCCGCCTCTTCGATCTGGGCGTCCGTGGCGTCCAACCGGCCATAGCGGATGTTCTCCCGGATGGTGCCGCCAAAGAGGAAGGTGTCTTGCAACACGATGCCCAACTGGCGGCGCAGGCTGGCCTGGGTGACCTGACGCAGATCGTAGCCGTCGATGGTGACCGCACCCCCGGTCACATCGAAAAAGCGGGCCAACAGCCGGATGATGGTGGACTTGCCCGCCCCCGTTTCCCCGACCAGGGCGATGCGTTGCCCCGGCGTGGCTCGCAAACTGACACCCCGCAACACCGGCTCATCCTCTTTGTAGGCGAAGACCACATCATTAAAATGCACATGGCCGTCGATGTCGGGCAGATCCTGGGCGTCCACCGCGTCCAGCAGATCCGGCTCCGTGTCCAGCAGATGGAAGATGCGCTCGCTGGCCGCCATGGTGGCCTGGAAGGTGTTGTAACGCTGGGCCAACTCCCGAATCGGCTCGAAGAAGCGGTCCACATAGAGCACAAAGGCTACCAATGTGCCCGCGCTCAGGGCGTCGCCGATCACCAGCCAGCCGCCCACGCCGATCACCAGGGCCGTGGCCAGGGATCCCATGAAGTCCACGCCGGGGAAGAAGATGGCCGAAAGCCAGGCCGCGTTCACGTTGGCGTCAAAGTAGGAGGCGTTCAGGTCGTCAAAGTGGCGGAAGTTGTCCGGCTCCCGCGTAAAACTTTTGGTGACCCGAATCCCGGAGATGGACTCGTTGAGATAGCCATTGATCAGCGACAGCCGTTGCCGGGTGGCCCGATAGGCCGCCCGCACCCGGTGTCGCCAATAGTTGGTGAGCAAAACCATCAGGGGCAGGACGGCAAAAGTGACCAAAGCCAACTGCCAGTTGAGCACCAACATGGCGGCCACAATCCCGATCAGCAAAAAGACGGCCCGAAACAGCCCGGTGATGGACCAGGTCACAAAATCCTGCAACACACCCACGTCGCTGATCAGGCGGCTCATCAACCGGCCCACGCTGTAGTTGTTGTAAAAGTTAAGCGATAGCCGGTGCAGATGGCGGAAGAGCACGCTACGCATATCCGCCACGATCTTGGTGCCCACATAGGCCATGATGGCGATGCGGGTGCGGTTGGTGATCCACTCGATCAGGGCCGCGCCGGCGAAGATCAGGGTCCATAGGCGCAGGGTTTCCAGCTTGCCCCCCTGAATGCCGCTGTCGATGGCCCGGCCAATGATCCACGGCCCGGCCACACTGAGCAACGAGGTGATGATCATGAAGGCCACCGCCATGATCATCTGGGAACGATAGGGGGCCGCATAGGTCAGCAACCGACGCAACAGCCGCCCGTCGTAGGCCTTGCCCAGCAGATCGTCCTCGTCGTCGTCCCCCAACAGATCCTGAATTTTGCGCTCCCGGCGCATGCGGGCTAACTCCGCCGCACTCTGCTCGGTCGGATCGGACCAGCGAGGGCCAATTTGGGTGGTGGGTGTTGCCTCTTGCGTCTCTTTGCTCATGATTTCCCGCCCTTCATCGCCACATCTTCCTGGTCCTTCAATTGCAGGTCGTAGATCGTCTTGTACAGCCCCGGCACGGCGACTAACTCGGCATGTGTGCCCCGTTGGGCAATCTGGCCGTTGTCGAGGACCAAAATCTGGTCAGCGCTCTTCAATGTGAGCAGCCGTTGGGCGATCACAAAGGTGGTGCGCCCCTTCATGAGCACCTCCAGGGCTTGCTGGATCAGGTGCTCGGTCTCCGTGTCCACGCTGCTGGTGGAGTCGTCCAAAATCAGGATGCGGGGATTGTAGAGCAAGGCCCGGGCGATGGCGATGCGTTGCTTCTGGCCGCCGCTCAAAGTGACGCCCCGCTCGCCCACCCGGGTGCCATACCCATCCGGGAACGAAAGGATGAACTCATGCGCTCTGGCCGCCGTGGCCGCTGCCTCGATCTCGCTTTGGGTTGCTCCCACCCGCCCATAGGCGATATTTTCCCCAATCGTCATGCTGAACAGAAACGGCTCCTGCATGACAATGCCCACCTGATGGCGCAGACTCTTCACCGTCACATCCCGAATGTCCACCCCATCCAACAGCACCCGCCCGGCGGACGGATCGTAGAAGCGGGGTATCAAACTGGTCACCGTGGACTTGCCCGACCCGGTGGGGCCGATCAGCGCCACGGTCTGCCCCGGCTCGGCCCGGAAGTTGACCCCTTCCAGGATGGAGCGCCCGTTTTCCCGATAGGCGAAGCTGACCTCTTCAAAGATGACTTCGCCCCGCACGGTGGCCCGATCCAATTCCTGGGCGTTGGGGGCGTCGGCCACGTCTCGATGGGTGTCCACAATCTCGAAGACCCGGGTGGCGCTGGCGCTGGCCGTGGCCGCCAGGTTGACCAAAAAACCCAACCGCTGCACCGGCCCGTTGAGCATGAGCACATAGGAGATCAACGCGAAAAGCGTGCCCACGGTCACCTGGCCGCTCAAGGCCTGGGGACCGCCGTACCAGAGCAGCAGGAAAATCGCCACAGCCAACGTGAAGGTGAAGAAAGGCCAATTGTTGGCCCACACCCGGATCACCGTGTAGCGGCGGTCAAACCATTCGTCGTTGTCTGTGTCGAACTTGTTCAGCTCGTGGGGTTCTCGTGCAAAGGCCTTCACCACCCGAATCCCGGTCAAACTCTCCTGCATGGTGGACGAAAGCTGGCCCATCTGCTCTTGGATGGCCTTGAACATGGGCCGCACTACGTTGCCAAAGCGCAAGGTGGCAGCGACCAGCACGGGAATTGGAATCAGGGCCAACAAAGCCAGGGAGCGATCTTCGAGCAGCATAGCCACAATCACCCCGATCAGGAGAAGGATGGAGGCCAGTAGGTCCATCAGCCCGATGCCGACAAAGCGTTCGGCCTCGCCAATGTCACTGGTGGCCCGACTCATCAGATCCCCCGTTTGCGCCTTGTCGTGGAAGGCGAAGGAGAGGCTCTGCACACTCTCGTAAAAATGATTGCGCAGGTCATACGAAACCCGGTTGGTCAGCCACTCGCCATAATAGCGCTGGGCAAAGGCCGCCACCCCCCGCACCACGGCGATGACCAGGATCAGCCCGCCGGCCACAAAGAGCGCCCTGGCTTGCCCCGCGGCCAGCCCGTTGTCAATGGCATTCTTGATGATCTGGGGCACAAATAGGTTGAGCAGGGCGGCAAAGACCATGCCCGTATAGGCCACCCCCACCTGGAACGGATAGGGGCGCAGATAGCCCGCCAGCCGTGCATAAACGTTGAAGCGGCGGGGGATGGGGATGTTGGTTTGGTCCATAATAACTCCTTGCACAGTCGCGGGTGGGATCGGCTTCTAATCCGGTTTAGCCTTCTATTCTATCATTTGTCCCCAGCTCTGGAAAAATATCAGTTCCTTGGGCATGGGTGGGATCGAAAAACTCGTCAAATTTGCCTCTTGACAACCATAAAAAATCGTTATATACTGGTTTTGGGAGCGCTCCCAAAATGCAAAATAACTTCTTAACTCCCAATTAATTTCCAAACCTTTTGCCCTAACCGATCTCGAACAAGTCTGTTTCTCTCTCCACCCACTCAAGGTGAATTGCCGTGAACCTGGAAGACATCGCCCGTCTCAGTGGCGTCTCTCGTTCCACCGTATCCCGAGTCGTCAATGACGACCTCAATGTCAAGGACTCGACACGGGAGCGGGTGTTGGATGTGATTCGCCAAGAGAACTATCGGCCCAACATCGCCGCCCGGGGATTGGCCGCTGGCCACGCCCGGGTGATTGGGTTGGTGATTCCAGTTGAAGTCTCTACCCTCTTTTCTGACCCCTACTTTCCCCTGTTGATTCAAGGCGTAAGCACCGTGTGCAACGCTCGGGACTACTTGCTGATGCTCTGGCTGGGCGAACCTGAATATGAGCGACAGATGGCGGATCAGATTCTGCACAGTGGCTTGATTGGCGGGGTGGTTTTGGCCGCTGGCTTGGTGAATGAGCCGATCCTTCAGGCGCTGGCGCAGAGCAAAATGCCCTTTGTCACCATTGGTGGTCATCCGGGGCTGGATCGGCTCAACTTTGTGGATGTGGAGAATGTGAAGGGCACCCAAGAGGCCATCTATCACCTGATGGGGCTGGGACGCCGCCGCATCGCCACCATCGCCGGGCCAGAAAGCATGGTGGCTGGTGCGGATCGATTGACCGGCTATCGCAAGGCCTTGACCAGCCGTGACATCCCCGTGAACCCAGCGCTGATTGTGGAGGGGGATTTTTCCGAACTGGGAGGCTTTGTGGCCATGCAGAAGCTGTTGCCCCAAAAGCCCGACGCCGTCTTTGTGGCCAACGACAACATGGCCGTGGGGGCCATGCGGGCCATCACCCAGGCCGGGTTGAGCGTTCCCCAAGATGTGGCTCTGGTGGGCTTTGATGATATGCCCGTGGCCACCCAGTTGCAGCCCGCCCTCACCACCGTGCGCCAGCCTAAACGCCGAGCCGGGGCCGCCGCCGCCACCATGTTGCTGGATCTGATTCAAAATCCAGAGGGAGAAGAGCCACACTATTTGATGTTGCCCACGGAGTTGATAGTGCGCAAATCCTGCGGAGCGTAGGGCTGCCGGGATCAATGACCGATTTTCGCTGAAGTTTGTGGCGTTTCCCTTTTTTTTAACACCAATTGGGAGCGCTCTCAAAAACCTATTTATTCGTATTCTAGCCAATGGCCGAAGACGAAGCCCCGACCTGGTTATCCGCATCTCGTCCTTTTGCCCAAGGGAAGGCATGGGGTGCCAAGACCAGTGGGGGGACGTCAATCGCCAGGCTGTGAATAAACCGTAGTTCCCTTTTTTTGAGCGCTCGTTGGGAGTGCTCTCAAAAACCTATTCCAGGAGGAATAAGCAATGCAGAAGTCCAAGTTAGCTGTTTTGTTCACACTGTTCATGGTTGTCAGCCTGTTGCTGGCAGCCTGCGGTGGTGACGACCCGGCCCCGGCGGCAGAAGCCCCGGCAGCCGTGGAAGCACCCGCCGCAGTGGAAGCCCCGGCGGCTGAGGCCCCTGCGGCTGAAGCCCCGGCGGCCGTGGAAGCCCCCGTAGCCGAAGCCCCGGCCACTGGTGATGCCGTGGAAGTTCGCTGGTACATCGGCCTGGGTGCCGGCGGCAACCCCGAGGAGATCGCCAAGGAAGAGGCGTTTGCCGAGAAGTTCAACGCCATGTACGGCGATCAGTACAAACTGGTCCTGGACATCGTTCAGAATGCCACGGCGTACGACGTGTTGAAGACCCAGATCGCCTCCGGCGATGTGCCCGCCATTGTGGGCCCGGTAGGCGTGCGGGGTATGGCCAGCTTTGAGGGCGCCTGGCTGGATCTGGCTCCCCTGATCGAGGCCAACAATGTGGACCTGAGCGACTTCAACCCGGCTCTGTTGGACTTCTACAAGTTCGAGGGCCAGGGCCAGGTCGGCATCCCCTTTGCCGTCTTCCCCTCCGCCCTGTGGTACAACGTTGACCTGTTCGACGAGGCCGGTCTGGACTATCCTCCCCACGACTGGAACGCCCCCTATGCGGACGGCGACACCTGGGACTTTGACAAGATGGCCAGCCTGGCCGAGTTCCTGACCGTTGACGCCAACGGCAACGACGCCACCATGGACGGCTTTGACCCGGAGAACATCGTGCAGTTCGGCTACGATCCCATGTGGACCGACATCCGGGGTGCCTGGACCTTCTTCGGGGCCGGCAGCTTCGCCGATGCCGATGGCAATGCCCAGATTCCCGATGTGTGGCGCACGGCTGCCAAGTGGTACTACGATGCCATCTGGAACAAGCATTTCATTCCTAACTCCAACTATGTGACCAGCGACCTGCTGGCCCAGGGCAACACCTTCGGCTCCGGCAACGTGGCCATGAACCCCAACCACACCTGGTACACCTGCTGCACCGAGGGCACCAATTGGGACGTGGCGGCCATCCCCAGCTATGAGGGCAACCACACGGCCAAGCTGCATGCCGACACCTTCGCCATCCTCAAGGCCACCAAGAATGTGGACGCCGCCTTCGCCGTCTACACCCTGATGACCACGGAGTTCGCCGAAGAACTGACCCAGATCTACGGCGCCTTCCCGGCCAAGATCAGCGCCCAGACCTCGGCCATCGCCACGATGCAGGCATCCTTCCCCAATGCCGACATCCAGGTCTTTGTGGATGCCCTGAACTACCCGGACAACCCGAACCACGAGTCCGGTATGCCCAACTTCCTGAAGTCTAGCGACACCTATGGCACCTTTGGAGCCATGTACCTGAGTACCCCCGGCCTGGACATCGACGCCGAGTTGGATGCCTTGCAGGTCGAGTTGCAGACCGTCTTTGACGAAGTGAAGTAGTGATGGACCGGGTGGGGGTTTGTCGCCAAGCAGGGTGGCGGTCCCCCACCCGTACTTTGTCCGACTGATGTAACACTTTCTCTCAAGGGTTTTTCGACAAAGGAGCGTCCGATGGCTGTGACTCAAGCTGGAACCCTGGCAAAACCGAAGCAGAAAACGTTGAATCTGGATGCGGATCAAAATAAGTGGGGTTGGATCTTTATCTCGCCCTGGCTCCTTGGGATATTGATCTTCACCCTTGTCCCCGTGCTGGCCACGCTGGTCCTGGCCTTTACGAACTACAATCCGGTGCAGCCGGAAAATGTGCGCTATATTGGTCTTCAGAACTGGACCAACATGCTCAAAGATGCCAAGGTTGGCGTCTCGTTGATGGTGACTTTGAAATATGCGGCCCTGGCTATCCCGGTCAGCTTCATCTTTGGCCTGGGGTTGGCTTCCCTGGTCAACGCGGAATCCCTGGGGGCCAAGGGCATCTTCCGCACCCTCTTCTACAGCACCTCCATGATCCCTGTGGTGGCGGCTGGTGTGATTTGGGCCGGTGTGGCCAATACCCAAACCGGCTGGCTGAACCAAGGTCTTGGGGCCATTGGGATCAATGGGCCGGACTGGCTGAACTCCGTGGTCTGGATCTATCCCCTTCTGGTGCTGATCGGTCTGTGGGGCGTGGGGAACTTGATGTTGACCCTGTTGGCCGGTATGCAGGGGGTGCCCAGCGAACTTTACGAAGCGGCCACCCTGGATGGGGCTGGCTCCGTGCGTAAGTTCTTTAGCATCACCATGCCCATGATCACCCCGGTGATCTTCTATAACCTGACCCTGATGTTGATCGGGGCTTTCAAGTACTTCGATCTGGCCTATGTGTTGAAGAACGGTGACGGCTCTCCCCAGGACGCCACCCTCTTCTACGCTCTGAATTTCTACAAGAATTCCTTTGAGTACAACCTGATGGGCTATGGCTCTGCCTTGGCCTGGGTGTTGTTCCTGATCGTGCTGGTGCTGACCGTGATCCTCTTCTGGTCGGCCAACCGCTGGGTCTACTACGCCGGTGAAGGGAGATAGCCACCATGAGTGTATCTGCAACTAGCCCCAAGTCTGGCGCTTTTTCTGTCTCTCAACAGGCGCTTCTATCCAAGGTCCTGGTGACGGCCATCGCCCTCTTCTTGGTCATGCTCTTCCTGGCTCCTCTTGGCTATATGTTCACCACGGCCATCAAGAGCGACGCCCAGATGAGCGATCCCCAGGCCCCGATCCTGTGGCCCAACTCCAAGGAAACCTTCAGCTATGACGGCAAGGATCTGGATATTCTTCAGGTTCCCCTGGAAAATGGTGAAGTACGTAACCTGGCCGTCCTGACCAAGGGCCGCCAGGAATCGACCTTCATCGATCCGGAGACCAATGCCGAGATCGTGTGGACGGGCAACTGGCGTGTGCTGGATCCGGTCTATGCGCCGGACGCCCAATGGCAGAACTTTGGCAAGGCGTGGGATGATCTGAAGTTTCTGCGGGTCTTCACCAACACCCTGATCATCTCCGTCTTTGGCACCTTGGGCTCGGTGGGATCCTCCCTCTTCGTCGCCTATGGCTTTGCTCGCTTCAACTTCAAGGGCAAGAACCTGATGTTCATGATCCTGATCGCCACCATCATCCTCCCGGTGCAGGCGACCTTGATCCCGACCTTCATTCTCTTCTCCAAGATCGGGTGGACCAATACGTTCCTGCCCTTAATCGTGCCCCACTTCTTCGCCAACGCGTACAATGTCTTTTTGCTACGCCAATACTTCTTGCAGATCCCCCGGGATCTGGATGAAGCGGCGTCGATCGATGGGGCTGGCCCGTTCCGTATCCTGATGTCGATTCTGCTGCCCAATGCCATCCCGGCCTTGACAGCCGTCTCGCTTTTCCACTTCTTCTTTGCCTGGAACGACTTCTTCACGCCCCTGATCTACTTGGTCTCCAAGCCGGATCTGTGGCCCCTGTCCGTGGCATTGCAGAAGTTCAACGCCCTCTATGGCCGCCAGCCTAATCTGATCCAGGCCGGCGCCCTCATCACCCTGGCCCTGCCGGTGATCATCTTCTTCATGGCCCAAAAGGTCTTTATGCAGGGGATCGTCTTCACTGGCGTGGATAAGTAGGGCAAATGGCGAATGGCAAATGGCGAGGGACAATACGCCATTCGCCATTCGCCATTCGCTCGATTCGACCACATCCTTGTCGCTTCGGCGGCAGTACGACATGCAGGTGTCTTTCTCCTTGGGGCATGTGGGGGGAACCGTGATGATTCAGCGCGGTTCCTCTCACACGCAAGGGGAGAAAAGTGTTCTGACCGCTTCACTCGATCCCAGTCTGTTTCGATTATCTGAGTTTTTGACCGTTTGTTGATAATTTGCCTGTTTGTGATCGACGATAGGGCGCTGAACCCAGATTGAACTTGGGTCATGCGCCATTCGTGTTCGGCATCCACGCCGCCTTTCACGACTTTCCACCCAGGCAAGGCCCACAGCAAACCCAAGGAGCCATACCCATGAATCAACGACGTTTCACCCCGACCTCTTCCCGCGGATTTCTGGCGGCCATGACCCTGCTTTTGGTCATGTCGCTGATCCTGGCCGGCTGCGGCAACGCAGAGGAGCCGACACCCGTCCTCAACCCCACGGCCATCCCGGTGCTGCCCACCAGCACCCCCTTTGTGGAGGCTGCGGCCCCGGCGGTTGCCGAGGCCCCTACAGTTGAGCCAACTGCCGAACCCACAGCGGCACCCACGGCGGAACCCGCTCCTGTGGCCGACACGTCCGCCACCAGCCCGGCCACGACCGCAGATCCCCGGGTGGGCGAGACCCTGGCCCAGATGACCCTGGCCGAAAAGATCGGCCAGATGACCCAGGTGGAAAAGGGCAGCATCACCCCGGCGGATGTGACCGCTTATTTCATCGGCTCCATCCTCAGCGGCGGCGGCGGATCGCCCCAGGTCAACAGCGCCGAGGCGTGGTTGGAAATGGTGCAGGAATTCCAGACCGCCTCCACGGGCACCCGCTTGGGCATTCCTTTGATTTATGGCGTGGACGCGGTCCACGGCCACAACAACGTGATGGGGGCCACCATTTTCCCCCACAACATCGGTCTGGGCGCGGCCAATGACCCGGAATTGATGCAGCGCATCGGCGCGGCCACGGCCGCGGAAGTGGCCGCCACGGGCATACAGTGGGACTTTGCGCCCGTGCTGGCCGTGGTTCAAGACATCCGCTGGGGCCGCACCTATGAGGCCTTTGGCGAGAACACGGAGCTGGTCACCGCCCTGGGCGTGGCCTATCAACAGGGGTTGCAAGGGGATGACCTGAGCGCGCCCGGTACCATCCTGGCCACGGCCAAGCACTACATCGGCGACGGCGGCACGGTTTGGGGCAGTTCGGAAACCTATCCCATGGACCAGGGCGACACGGTCATGGACGAGGAAACCCTGCGTCGCCTCTTCCTGCCCCCCTACGTCGCCGCCATTGAGGCCGGTGCCCAGAGCGTCATGATCTCCTACAGCAGTTGGAACGGCGAGAAGATGCACGCCCAGAGCTATCTGATCAACGATGTGCTAAAAGGCGAATTGGGCTTTAGCGGTTTCATCGTCTCCGATTGGGAGGCCATCGACCAGATCCCCGGCGACTACTACTCCGACGTGGTCGCCAGCATCAACGCCGGGCTGGACATGATCATGGTCCCCTATGACTACAAAAAGTTCATTTCCACCCTGACCAAGGCCGTCGAGGCCGGGGATGTCTCCCAAGCCCGCATCGACGACGCCGTGACCCGTATCCTCACGGTCAAGGCCGAGTTGGGGCTGTTTGATCAAGCCTATGGCAGCGTCGAGCAGACCGCCGTGGTTGGCTCCGCCGAGCATCGGGCCTTGGCCCAGGAGGCGGTGGCCAAGAGTTTGGTTCTGCTCAAAAATGACAACCAAGCCTTGCCGATTGACCCCGCCGCCCCGGTGATCTTCGTGGCCGGGGTCGCCGCCGACGACATCGGCCTGCAATCCGGTGGCTGGACTATGGACTGGCAGGGGCGCACGGGCAACATCACCCCCGGCACCACCATTCTGGATGGCATCAAGGCCACGGTTTCCCCGGAAACCAAGGTGCAGTTCAACCGTTTTGGTCGCTTCGACAAGATCACCGACGACGCCGGCAACCTCCTGCGGGCGGATGTGGGCATCGTGGTCGTGGGCGAACGCCCCTATGCCGAGGGCCGGGGGGACAGCAACGATCTGGCCCTGACCGATGCGGACAAGCAAGCCATCCAGCGCACCGCCGAGCAGGCGGACAAGGTGGTCGTCGTCATCCTCTCCGGGCGGCCCATGATCATCAGCGATGTGGTGGGCGACGCCGACGCCTGGGTGGCCGCCTGGCTGCCCGGCACGGAGGGCCAGGGCGTGGTGGATGGCCTCTTCGGCCTCACCCCCTTCACGGGCAAACTGCCCTTCACCTGGCCCCGCAACATGGATCAACTGCCCTTCGACTTCGCCGCCCTGCCCGCCCAGGTTGAGGCCGGCGGCTGTGATGCCCCCCTCTTCCCCTACGCCTACGGCCTGACCGGGGCTGAGACCGACCCCTTCCAAGCCCTGGACTGCGGTGAAGCCGCCGCGGCCGTGGAAGCCGCGGCCGTGGCCGAAGAAGCCCGCAGCCGCACAGACGTAGTGGACGACTTCGAGAGCGGCGATCTGCCCACGGGCAAGGCCGAGTCGGTGGACGTGGGCTTCGTCACCTGGAGCGACGGCAGCCCGATCGCCATCGAAAATGTCACCATTCCCGCCGGGGATGCCCTGGCCCAGCCGGACCAAAGCGGCGACACCCACGCCATTAAGCTGGACACCACCATCGGCAACGGCAGTTGGGCGGGCTTCACCCACGCCTTCATGAACGAAGCCGGAGACGAGTGGGTCAGCCAGGATTGGAGCAGCTATTTGGGCCTGGGTCTGTGGCTGTATGGCAACGCCACGGGCGGCTCTCTTTTTGTGGATATTCAAGAAAACCGCGCCCCGGACTCCGTTGCGGACGACGCCGAGCGTTGGAGCATGGACATCATCGACGATTTCGAGGGCTGGCAATATGTGGAACTGCCCTTCGAGAACTTCCACCGCAAGGAGATCGGCAACGGCGCGCCCAATGACGGCTTCGCTTTGGAGCAGGTTCATGGCTACGCCGTGGGCGTCTACGGCTCCACGGACATGGGGGCGCAGACCAACTACGTGGACAACATCACCCTCTACGGCCAGGCCCCAGAGCGCCCCTTGGAAGTCAGCTTCCGAGACGCCCAGGCATCGGGCCGGGAAGGCGGCAGGGCCACACTCTACCTGAAACTGAACAAAGCCTCGGCCATGACCGTGACCGTGGACTACGTCGCCAGCGGCGGCTATGCCACGGCCGGCCTGGACTTTGAGATGGAACGGGGCACGGCCATCTTCCCGCCGGGCAGCCTCAACGCCAGCTTCAAGCTGCCCGTCCTGGCCGACGGGCTGGTGGAGGGCAAAGAGTCCGCCATGCTCGTCCTGGTGGACCCGACCAACGCCATCCTGGGCTTCCAAAGCCGGGTCCTCTTCACCATCGTGGACCGCACCCCTGCCGACGCCCAAATCATCGACGACTTTGACGCCATGCCCCCCTTCCTGGCCTCGGAGGGCGTGACGTTGACCATTCAAGCCATCGAGCCGGGATCTGACTTGGTTCAACCGGAACAGGAATTCCCGGTCAACGCCCTGGCCGTGGATTTCACCACGGGCGCGCAGGGCGGAAGCTTTGGCCAAACCCTGGCCGAGCCGACGGATTATAGCGACAGCACGGGGATCAGTGTGTGGGTTTACGGCCAAAACAGCGGCCAAACCTATACCGTGGAACTGTTGGACAACCAGGCCCCAGGGGCCACCACCGGGGAAGTCACCCCGGCGGACTGGACCCTGGCCTGGAGTGATGAGTTTGATACCCCGGCAGGCACGGTCCCCAACCGGGCCATCTGGCAGCCGGAGATCGGCGACGGTACCCTGAATGGCAACCCCGGCTGGGGCAACAGCGAGTTGGAATGGTACACGGATAGCGCCGAGAACGCGGCTACCGACGGCGAGGGCAACCTGGTCATCACCGCCAAGCCCGTGGACGAGGGAACGGTCCTGGCCTGCTGGTACGGCCCGTGCGAATACACTTCCGCCCGGCTGATCACCTGGCACCGGGCCGAGTTCGAGTTCGGTCGGGTGGAAGCCCGGCTCAAGCTGCCCGCCGGTCAAGGGCTGTGGCCCGCCTTTTGGATGCTGGGCACGGACCTAGACTCGGTGGGCTGGCCCCAGTCCGGCGAGATCGACATCATGGAAAATATCGGCCGCGAGCCGGAGACCACCCACGGCACCATCCACGGCCCCGGCTATTCCGGCGGCCAGGGCATGGGCGCGGACTATGAGATGGGCGCACCGGTCTCGGATGACTTCCACACCTACGCCATCGAGTGGACGCAGGACCAGATCCGCTGGTTTGTGGATGACACCAACTTCTTCACCGCCACAGCGGAGAGCATCCCCGGCGGCACAGAGTGGGTCTATAACCATCCCTTCTTCGTGATCCTGAATGTGGCCGTGGGCGGCAACTGGCCCGGCAACCCGGACGAATCCACCACCTTCCCCCAGACCATGCTGGTGGACTACGTGCGAGTCTACGGTGCGGAAAATGCCTCCGAGCGCTTCGAGGCCACCTTCACCGACGACTTCAGCGGCTGGCAGCAGATCAGCCTGCCCTTTGCCGACTTCACCCGCAGCACCCTGCAACCCGACGGCGCGCCCGAAGACGGTCTGGGCCTGACCGAAGTCTGGGGCATGCAACTACACCTCCCCGCAGAGAGTACCGGCACCCTTGTGCTGGACAAACTGCGGTTTGAATAGAACGTGGAACGTGTGGCGTGTTGCGTTTCAAGTTTCGATCGCGCAACATGCCACACGTTCCACGCAACCCGTTTCACCTTTCGTTCATCGCACCACTATCACAGGAGAAAAAACAGATGAGATTTAAACGTTCCATTTTTTTACTAGCTGCGGCACTCGTGGGCGTATTGCTCACCGTGCAGATGTTTGCAGCGTTCAACACGGCAGAGGCGGGGCGGGTCGCCGCACCTGTCTCGGTGGAACCGGCGGCTGCGGTTGATGTGGCGGCCTGGGA
>JAGNDO010000044.1 GCA_018003515.1 Caldilineaceae bacterium | reverse complement strand
CCAGGCCGCCCTCCACCTGGCCGCTGGCGGTGACCGGGTTGATGACCATGCCGCAGTCCACGGCCATGACCAGCTTCTCCACGGTGACCTGGCCGGTCTGGGTGTCCACGGCCACCTGGGCATATTGAGCGGCGAAGGGGGGCGGGCTGACATAGCTCATGTGGGAGGCCGTGGCCATGATCTGGTGCTGGCTCTCTTGGTGGGTGCTGTGCAGGGCCACGGTCTCCAGGCTGACCGTGCGGCCATCCGGCGCGTGGACGTGGCCGTCGGCCAGCCACAGCCGGTCGGCATCCACGCCCTTGAGCAGGTGGGCGGCGGTGTGGGCACGGATCTGCTCGGCCACCTCCTCCGCGGCCTTGAGCACCGCGCCGCCGGAAATATAGGTGGTGCTGCTGGCGTACGCACCCGTGTCAAAGGGGGTGAAGTCCGTGTCACTGCTGTAGACGATGATCATCTCCAGGGGCACGCCCAAGCCCTCGGCGGCGATCTGGGCCAGGACCGTATCCGATCCCGTGCCCAGGTCTGTGGCCCCGATCAGCAGGTTGAAGCTGCCGTCGTCGTTCATTTTGATGCTGGCCGCGCCCATGTCCAGCCCGGCGATGCCCGTGCCGTGCATGGCGATGGCCAGCCCCATGCCCCGCACGATGTGAGGCCGGGCCGGGTCGGACTTCCACGCCGGGTCGTTGCGCTTGGCCCAGCCGATGGACTTGGCCCCTTCCTGCACGCACTCCTCCAGGCCACTGCTACGGATGGTCTGGGCGAAGCCTTCCCGGCCCTCCCCCATCGCCTCAGCCATGGGCAAACTCTGGCCCACTTTGATCCAGTTGAGCCGCTTGAATTCCAGGGGGTCCCGGCCCAAGATTTCGGCGAACTCCTCCATGTGCTGCTCCAGGCCGAAGAGGGCCTGGGGCGCGCCATAGCCCCGAAACGCACCGGGGACGGGCTTGTTGGTGTAGACCACGTCGCAGTCGAAGCGGGCCGCGGGCAGCCAATAGGTGCTCAAGGCCCGGAAGCCGGTGACCATCTGCACGGTGAGGCCGTGGGTGCCGTACGCGCCGGCATCGGCCACGACCTTCACGTCCATGCCCACGAGCTTGCCGGCCGCGTCCACGCCGGAACGGAAGCGCAGGGTCTGGGGATGGCGGGTGCGGGCGCTGGCGAATTCCTGCTCCCGGGTGTATTCGAACTTGACCGGGCGGCCTGTGGCCAGGGTGAGGTGGGCGCACAGATCCTCGATCAGCATCTCCTGCTTGCCGCCGAAGCCGCCGCCGATCCGGGGTTTGACCACCCGGATGCGGCGCACGGGCAGGCCGATCAGGGGCGCAATCATGCGGCGCACGTGGAAGGGGACCTGGGTACTGGTGCGGATCACCAAGCGGTCGTCCTCGTCCCACCAGGTCAGGACGATGTGGGGCTCGAT
Source organism: Caldilineaceae bacterium (assembly GCA_018003515.1). Taxonomy (GTDB): domain Bacteria; phylum Chloroflexota; class Anaerolineae; order Caldilineales; family Caldilineaceae; genus JAGNDO01. The sequence continues at coordinate 41,107 of JAGNDO010000044.1, read as the reverse complement.
GTGGGCCTGCTGCACCTGGTGGACGTGATATTCGCTCTCGAAGACGTGGGCCGCATCGGCCAGGGCCGCATCCACATCGTGATGGTTGACCAAAATTTTGACCGCCACATTGCGGGCGGCGTCGTGGATCTTGAACGCGTCCGCCTCGTCGTGGATCACCGGCGCGCCCTCGGCCAACGCATCCGCCGGGGTAAAGACAGCGGGCAAGATCTCGTATTCCACCCGAATCAGCTCCAAGGCTTGCTGCACCTGCTCCTGGGTCTCCGCGGCCACAATGGCCACCCGATCCCCCACATGGCGCACCTTATTATCCAGGCTAACCTGGTCATAGGGCGGCGGGTTGGGATAACTCTGGCCGCCACTGGCATAGATCACCCGTTCCACATCCTCATAAGTCAGGACAGCATGGACACCGGGCAGGGATTTGGCCTCGGCGGCGTCAATGCGCAAAATGCGCGCATGGGCGTGGGGGCTAGTGAGCAAGCCGCCAACCAACATCCCCGGCATCTCCATATCATCCGCAAAGATAGCCCTTCCCTTGGCCATCTTCACCGCGTCCACCTTCACCTCGGGCTTGTTGACCACCTGGGTTTCCGGCGGAGCCACCGTCACCGGCACCGTGCGGGTGCGGGTCTGCGTGTCCATTCCACCGCCGGGGAAAGCGTCGTCATCGTGGAAGCCGCCGCCATCGGAGGTCGGCCACTCCCCGCCGTCGATGGCGTTGATCAGGGGGATCTCCAGGGCCGAAAGCTCCTCGCCCCGCATCTGGGCCGCGGCCCGCAGCACCGCCTGCACCGGCTTCACATAGCCCGTACACCGGCACAGCACCCCCGCAATCGCCTCCCGCACCTCCGCCTCGGATGGGTCCGGGTTCTCGTCCAGCAATTTCTTCGACGCCAACAACTGCGCCGGCGTGCAATACCCGCACTGAATCGCCCCGCAGGTGATGAACTGTTCTTGCAGCGGGTGGAGGGGGATTGGGAATTGGGAATTGGGTTGTTTGATGCCCAATCCCTGGCCCCCGATCCCTAATCCCCAATCCCCAATCCCCAATCCCTCCACGGTGACGATGGACGCGCCATCGGCCTGGGCGGCCAGCATGGTGCCGGTGTTGAGGAGCTTGTAGCTGCTGGGCACGTCCGGCATGCGGGTGAGAAGCACCGCGTCCGAGCCGGACTCCCCCGTCTCGTCCCCGTGCTTGACGCTGAAATAGCGCAGGCGGCGCAGGGCCGTCCGCAAGAGTTCGCCGGGGTGGATGTCCAAAGTGTGGAAAGTGCCGTTGACGGTGAGGGTAATTTGCATGGTGGGTTCCATTCTATTTGAGTGACTCGATGAGTTGGCTCATGACGTACAAAAAGCCTTCGCAGTTGTCAATTTCGTCGATGACATCTTTGCTGGCAAAGGCCACAAAGGGCAGATAATCTCCCTGCTGCCGGTTTTCAAAAACCCGGTCGTAGAATCTGCCCCACTCCCGGTGAACCAGGCCAGTTTTAACAAACTCCCGATGCAGGGCAGCCCGAACACCGGCGTGTTTGCTGTACGAAATGTTGCGTTCAAGCAGGGCGGCTTCCACCGCGTAGAATGCAGCGTAATACACCCGGTTGACGGCAAAGGAGGTTGCCCCCGCATCAAATTCACGCTGGGCAGATTCCAAACTATCCTTTGCCATTTGCCAGTAGTAGAGGACGGTCTGCCGAAGGTCCGCTTGATCCGTCATACCAGCACCCCCTCACGCTCGATATTGGCCTTGATCGGCAGGTGGGAAATGGCACCTCGCTCCCAAGCATCCCGATCAACCACTATTGAGCTAAAGTTCGTTTCATATTCCAGATTGATGTCCGTGATGGCAGCCGTGATTTGATGTCGTTCCTTATAAGTAATCGGCCGGGCAGTCAGCACGAGGAGATCAATATCCGATTCGGCATCCGCTTCACCTCTTGCAACTGAGCCAAATAGGACAATTTCCTCCACAAAGTCCAAGCTTCGCAACAGGGATCGCTTAAGCTTGGAAAGGGCTTGGGCTTCAATGGACGACATCAGAAGATCCGGACGATTTCTATTATTGTATTGCACGGTTACGACTCCCTCCGATAATCTCTTCGCCTCCGGCATTTAGGGCAGACACATCCCGAAGCTGAGACAACCAGTGCCGTTTTTCCTCTATCAGATCCTGCCAACGCATAGCGTCGGTCTCTAAAGGCCACCGAAATCCATCGCCCAATAGACCTGCTTCAAGTTGACGGTCAAATTCCCGAAAACTCATTCCATATCGAACCTCAAGCGCCAACATTTCCAGCTCACATGCCGACAGATTGCGCTGAATCTCTTGGTCCAACTCGCCAGCGGCCCCTACCGTCGTCATCTGCCCCTCCTATTCGCTCTGCCACTTTTCCAACAGTTCCCGCTCCCGCTCTGCCGTCAACCCGGCCCGCCACGCATGATCAGCGGGGCGGGTGGCGGCCCAAGCCAAGGTGTCCCGGATGGTCTCGGCCAGGGGGCGATAGGTGAGACCGGCGGCTTGGGCCTTGCGGCAGTCTATGCGGGCGAATCCGGCGTATTCGGCCCCCTCCCCCACCCACAAAGGCAGATGGGACCAGGGCTGCACTTCATTTTTCTGTAAAAATTGTTCGGGCATCCAGACGAATTCGGCGTCGGGGGCACTGACTTCTCGGCTGGTTTCCAAGACATCCCCCAGGGTGAGGGCATAGTCCGGCCCCGTGGCGTTGAAGACACCCACAACCCGATCCTCGACCAAACGAACAGTCCATTCGGCCAAGTCCCGCACATCGATAATCTCGGTCCCATAGTCTGGGCGAGAAGGGGCCAGGACCTGGCCGCCCCGGCTCACCCGCACGGGCCAATAGGTGAAGCGATCCGTGGGGTCATCCGGGCCCACGATCAGGCCGGGGCGGATGGTGAGGACGCGTCCGGGCATAGCGGCCTCGGCGGCCTGTTCGCACAGGGCTTTGAGGGGGCCGTAGGTATCACCGGTGACTTCCTCCACAGTGGGGTCGTCCATCGTGCCCAGCGGGGCGGACTCGTCCTGATCCGGTTGTTCAAACGAAGCAAAGACCGAGACGCTGGAAATGAAAGTGTAGTGCTCGACCGCGTCCGCCAAAAGCTGGGCGGATGCGCTGACGATCCGAGGCACGTAGCCGCAGGTGTCAATCACTGCGTCCCAACGACGGCCTGCCAGGGCAGAGAGATCCCCGCCCCGGTCCCCCCGCAGCTTTTCCACGCTGGGGAAGAGATCCGCGTTATGCTGGCCCCTGTTGAAATGGGTCACAGTGTGGCCTCGATCCAGCGCGGCTTGGGTCAGGTGGCGGCCCACAAAGACTGTGCCGCCAAGGATAAGTAGGTTCATGAAGTTGTCTCCCGATTGGATTCATCGGCCAGCCCGTGTTGGACGGTTTGGAGTACGGCGGATAGTTCCCCGGCCAGCAAGGCGGGCACGTTGATCCACAATCCGGGGAAGGATACGCTGCGGATGACGCCGGTTTCGTCGGGCTGAATCCGCATGTATTCACCCTCGACCAAGCGGAACCAGAGGAAATCGTTATCGTAGAGTACCCAAATCGCATATTCCTGCACACCGCTACGGCGATAGACGTGTTTCTTGGCGTGCAGGTCGTAGGCGGCGCTGGTTCCGGCGATTTCGACGATCAGCTCTGGTGGGCCTTGGATGTAGTCGTTGGCGTTGACCAACGATGCACCGTTGACAGCCAGCCGCAGCAAGGCGTCCGGTTGTACTTCGTTGTCCATATCCAAAAAGACGGTGGCATTGTCGCCCACCTCCACGTCTGGCGTAGCGGCGGCGTAGACGAACAGTGCGCCCATGACGGCGGCGTGGGCGGAGGCGTGGCTGCGGCGAATGGGGGAGGGCATGTGGACGACTCCTTCGATTAGCTCGACTTTTTTGACTTGGCGCATGGCAACATAGCGGCGGTGAAATTCGGCTTGGGTCAGCCGATCACCGTTTTCCAGCGGGGGAACCGGCCGTTTTGTGGGCACGGCCCTGCCAGTTCTTTGCTTGACAGGCGTCATCACAGCCATTTTATCCTCCTTTTGCCTCTTCAAGCGCCCGCCGGGTGACCACTTCGGCCATGGCCAGGCGATATTCAGCGCTGCCCTTGAAGTCGGTGGCGGGGTCAAATGTCTGTGTACTCAGCACGGGGCGGGGGGCTACGCCGCAGACGGCGACGCGTTCTACGCCGTCACCAGTCACGGCGACGGCGGCGACGATGGGGCGGTCCGAGGGGGTGCGGGCGACGCGGGCGTGGCCGCTGGTTTGGTTGGCGATGGGGATGGTCATGCCGGTGATCAGTTTGCCCGCCACGTCCCCGGCGGTGAGGTGGGCCAGGGGGATGGTGGTGTCGGTGTCGCCGTCGCTGAGGAGCACTTGGGCGGCCAGGGCCAGGAGGGCGGCGTAGAGTTCGCTGTCCGGTTCAGCCCCGGCCACCAGACCGCCCAGGGTGGCGGCGTTGCGCAGGTTGACCGGTCCCTCGGCCTGGGCGGTGCGGCGCAGGAGGCCGTCAGCCAAGGTTCCCGCCACAGGATGGGCCATGATGTCCGACAAGGTGGTCGTCGCCCCCAGGTGCAATACCCCATCAGCTACACCAATTTTATCCAAATTTAGACCGGCCAAATCGATCACGCCGTCTACATCCGTGCGGGATCGGGTCTCCAGTTCGCCGATCAGACGGCTCCCCCCGGCTAGGGGAAGCAGGTTGGCATCCGTGCGGCGCAGCAGAGCCACGGCGTCGGTCAGGGTTTCGGGTCGGTAATAATCACGCAAAAGTGCCATTGGGTTGTCTCCTGTGGAATGGATGGGTTGATCTCCATTGTATCGCATTTGAGGGGGATTTCACGTCTAGGAGTGATGAGTAACGAGTAATGGTTGTGTACGACATCCATTACTCGTTACTCATTACTCCTTTCACCCCTTCACGTCAGCCACCAACGCCTCGAACCGTGCAATGTCCGCCCGGAGGACGTCGAAGCTGGCGGTCCAGAAGGCGGGGTCTCGCAGGTCGAAGCCGAAGCGGGCGGCCAGATCTGGGGCGGAGGCCAGGCCGGTGGAGGAGAGCAGATCGTCGTAGTTGGCTCGGAAGGCGTCGGCGTCTTCTTGGTAGCGGGCGTAGAGGCCGAGGCCGAAGAGCAGGCCGAACATGTAGGGGAAGTTGTAAAAGCTGCGGGTACTGTAATAGTAATGGGGCTTGACGGCCCACATAAACGGATGGCGCTGGGCCGGGTCGATGGCGTCGCCGTAGGTTTGGGCCTGGGCGTCGAGCATGAGGGCGTTGAACTCGTTGACGGAAAGCTCCCGCTTGGCCCGTTGGTCGAAGGCGGCTTGCTCGAAGAGGAAGCGGCTGTTGATGTCAACGACCACTTGGGCCGCGCCCATGAGGGAGGATTCCAGGATATTGAACTGCTCTTGGGCGTCCACAGATTGCAGGGCGGCCCGGCGCACGATGGTTTCGCAGAAGATGCTGGCGGTCTCGGCCAGGGTCATGGGGTAGGCGCGCTGGATGGGGGTGCGCCCGGCCAGGGTGTGGCCGTGATAGCCGTGGCCCAGTTCGTGGGCCAGGGTGTTGAGACCGGGATAGGTGGGCTTGAAATTGGTGAGGATACGGGATTCGTCACCCTGCAATCTCATGCAGAAAGCGCCGTCTCGTTTGCCCGTGCGGGGTTCGGCGTCGATCCAGTTTTCGGCAAAGGCGCGCTGGGCAAAGGCCCCCATGCGCTCGGAGAAGCCGTTGAACTGCTCAACGATAAAGCGGGCGGATTCGGTATAGGTCCAGGCCCGGCCCTCGCCGGTGATGGGGGCGAAGAGATCATACCAGGCCAACTGCTCCAGCCCCAAGACTTTGGCCTTGGCCCGGAAGTAGCGGCGGAAGTCGGGGAAGGCGTCACGGGCCGCGCCCAGCATGGCGTCCAGGACGGCCTGGTCGATGCCGTTGTCGAAGAGGGAGGCGTCCAGCACGGAGGGCCAGCCCCGGCGCTGGGCCAGGGTGGAGACTTCGCCCTTGACCCCATTGAGGGCGGCGGCGATGGGCACGCTGGCCCGCTCCCACACCTCAAGTTCGGCCTCGTAGGCGGCCTTGCGCACGGCCCGGTCGTTGTGATAGGCCAGGTTGCGGGCCGCGCTCATGGGCATGGATTCTTCCACGCCGTCAATTTCCACCTTGACCGTGAGTTGGGAGGCGAAGTTGCCCTGCAACTTGGTCCATGCGCTGCCGGCGCTCAGGTTGAGCTCGCTGGCCAGGTTCTCCTCCGCCGGGGACATGAGGTGTTTGGCCTCTTCGGCGCTGCGGCGCAGGAGGTAGGCGTGGTCCGCGGCCATGTCGGAGGTCTGAATCAGGGCCTCCACATCCAGGTCCCCGATCCAGGCGGTGAGCCGGGTGTCCAGCAGGGCGTAGCGCTGGGCCACCCGCTGATATTCGCTCATGCGGGCCTGGGCATAGTCGTTGCGGGAGTCCACGGCGGTATAGCCGACGATATAGGCGCGCAGGGTGCCGGCGCGCTCGATGAGTTGATTGAAGCCGCCAAAGGCCGCTTCAAAAACTTGGACGGGCGCGCCGCCGGGGCGGGTCAGCTTGTCGATATTGGCTTGATCAAAGAGGGCGGTTAGGGCTTCCACGGCTCGGCCAAATTCGTCAAAGGCGGCGGCGAATTCGGGCGATTCCAAGGAAGGAAAGGGGACGGTCATATCCCAATGGGGTAACTTTTCGTTCATTTCTGACATAAAACGCTCCATTTTCTACAGCGATGAAGGGTGGAAAGATGGTTGGATAGTCTATTGGTTGGATCAGGGAAGAAACAGATCGTCCGGCGCGGGTTCGCTTCCCTTGGCTGATACGGCTGGTGTGTTGAAAGACCAGGTGCGGGCCACGCCGTTGACGGTGATGGAAACCGTATAGGTTTTGCCCGCCACCAAGGGGGCCTTGGGCAGCAAAATCACTGCATCCCGCGCCCCCAGCACGGCCCGACCAATGTCCTGGGTCTGGGCGGTGGGGTTGGCGTAGGTGCTTTCGTCAAAGACGCAATGGTCCAGATCCCCGCCGTCCACCTGAAAGGTGTGGGCGGTGACCGCGGGGGTGGTGTTGCCATCCCCGGCCAGCAGATAGATGGGCGGCCCGGTGGGGGATGTATAGCCGGGACAACTGGTCAAGGGGTCCGGGGATTCCGGCCCCACATAACGCAATACGGGAATGGTCGTGCCATTCCCCGGCCAAAGCACAGGATAGGTGACACCGGCCGGCACATTCCCCAGCCCCCGGTTGACATCCATGCACGCCCCAAATTTCCAGGTCCCGACATCTTCGGCAAAGGAGCCGTAGCCCGTCGTCTGCCAACGGGGATCGATCAAGGAGACCCCATGAAAAGCACCGGTCATCCAGGAATTGAAGACCGTGCGGGTGGCGATGGTCGTGTCCCCATAGACAAAGAGTACCGAGTTCACCGCCGCAGTGTTGCCCGCCTCCGAATACCAAGGATTGCCCACCACTTCCGCGTGGTCCACATGGTCTGTCTTGACCATATAGCGGGCATGGTTGAAGCAGCCATCGGTGAAAGCGCTATTTTCCGTCACCCCAGGCAGACCGGCCAAGGTGCGGATATAGTTCACCTGTTCCGCCCATGCGGCATCTGCGGGGGGTTGCGTCGGGCGGGTGGGCGTGGGGGTGACGGTCGGTATGGGGGTCAGTGTGGGGGTGGCCGTGGCCGGGTTTTTGTAGACGTTGGGCAAATAGGCCACAGGCGTCAATGTGACCGTGATAGCGGCCCCAGGGAAAATTTGGGCAGAAGCAGCCCGTCCCCGCTCGATCTCTGCGCCCCGGCCTGGGGCCAAAATTGAGAGAAAGAGCAGGCTCACCCCCACCATCACCCCCGTGATCAACAGTGCCGTCCCGGTTCGGCCTTTGCGTCCGCTCATAGTCCCTCACTGATCCAAAATCCTCTACCCTAACAAAGTTCCGCTCATCACGGTGACGGCCTGACCCTGCAATTTAACCCGATCTCCCGTCAGCCGCACCTTCACCACGCCGCCCCGGGCGGATGATTGATAGCCGATCATTTCAGTTTTGTGCAAGCGGCTGGCCCAAAAGGGGGCCAGACAGCAGTGGGCCGACCCGGTGACCGGGTCTTCGTCAATGCCGTCCGCCGGGGCGAAGAAGCGGGAGATGAAGTCAAAGTCGCCCGTGGGGGCGGACAAGCCATCATCCGCCGCGGTGACGATGATGCCCCGGGCGTCGATCCCGCGCAGACGGCCAAAATCCGGGGTCAGGTCGCGCACGGTTTGGGCCGAGGCGACCTCCACCAGATAGTCCAAATGGCTGCGGCCAAAGTAACGCACGCTGACCGGGGCAATCCCCAAAGCGTCCAGCATGTCAAGCTGGGGCGGTTGGGGCATCGCCGGCAGGGCGGGGAAGTCCAGCTCGATCCACTCATCCCGGCGCACCGCGGTCAAGAGGCCGCTACGGGAGAAGAAGCGGATGGTCTGGGTTGGGGACACGTGACCCTCGCTCCACAGGATGTGGGCCGAGGCCAGGGTGGCGTGGCCGCACAACTCCTCCTCGACGGTGGGGGTGAACCAGCGCAGCCGGTAGCCGTCCCCGTCCGCGTGGGCCTCCGGGTGCAAAAATGCGGTCTCGGAGAGGTTCATCTCCCCGGCAACAGCGCGCATCCACGCTTCGTCCACAGGGCCGTCCAGCACACAGACAGCGGCCGGGTTGCCAGCGAAGGGGCGATGGGTGAAGGCGTCTACTTGGTAGATCTGCTGGGTCATGGGAATGCCTCATGGACTTGACACAGATTTGAGGTTGGCGGCTGACATCACCGTTGCCATCAGAGGAGAGGGAATGCGTTCTTGCGTCCCTCCATCTTACTCTGAACTGGGGAGATTCGCAAGAAGGGTGGGAAAATCAAAAAAGGACCATTCGGGATATTCCGAATGGTCCTTCTCTTGGCTCCTCGGGCTGGACTTGAACCAACAACATTTCGGTTAACAGCCGAACGCTCTGCCGATTGAGCTACCGAGGATTACGGTTGAGCTTGTTTACGCTCAACTCGATAAAGTATACGAAAAGTGGGCGATTTGGTCAAATTTAGCTGTTGGCTGTTGGCTGTCAACGGCCCACCTCCCAATGAAGCAGGCCAACAGCCAACAGCCAACAGCCAACAGCTACCCCAAATAATCCCGCAATTTGCGGCTGCGTTGGGGATGGCGCAGTTTGCGCAGGGCCTTGGCTTCGATCTGGCGCACCCGCTCACGGGTGACGTTGAACTCCTTGCCCACGTCTTCCAGGGTGCGGGGGATGTCGTCCTCCAGGCCGAAGCGCATGGTCAACACCGTGCGCTCCCGCTCGGTCAGCCCGTCCAGGATCTCGTTCATCTGCTCCTTGAGCATGTGCTTGCTGGCCGAGTCCATGGGACCGGGCAGGCTGCTGTCTTCGATGAAGTCGCCCAAGAAGCTGTTTTCCTCGCTGCCCACGGGAGTCTGCAAACTGATGGTCTCCTGGCTCAAGCGCTGGATACGCCGCACCTTGGCCGCCGCCCGCTCCACCCGCCGCTTGAGGTCGATCTCCATCTCGCTCTTGTCGGCCCAGACCTTTTTCAACGCCTTGACATCCTGAGGCTCCAAGAATTCCATTTCGATGGCGATCTCTTCGGTCAAAGGCTCTCGGCCCGATTCCTGTTGCAAACGGCGTTGGGTGCGCACCTGGCGGTTGATGGTCTCGACCATGTGTACGGGGATGCGGATGGTGCGGGCCTGGTCGGCGATGGCCCGGCTGATGGCCTGGCGAATCCACCAGGTGGCATAGGTGCTAAATTTGAAGCCCAGGGTGTGGTCAAACTTCTCCACGGCCCGCAACAGCCCCACATTGCCCTCCTGGATCAGATCCAGAAAGTTGAGTCCCCGGCCAATATAGCGCTTGGCCACGCTGACCACCAGGCGCAAATTGCTCTGGGCCAGCTGATCCTGGGCCCGCTTGCCATCCCGGATCGCCAAATCCAGCAGATCTCGCTCGTCCAAATCCTCCGTGGTGGCGAGCTTGTCGTTGGCACGCTTGGCCGCCACAATTCGGGAAGCCAACGAGACCTCCTGCTCCGCGGTGAGCAGGGCGTGGCGACCGATGTCCCGCAAATACATGCGCACCGGGTCCAGGCTTTGGCCCAGATCCGGCACATTCTCGATCAGCTTTTCAATGGGGACATAGCGCTCCCGTTCGATCTCCTGCTCCAACTTTTCATCCCGAGCAATCCGGGGCAGGGGCGCGCCATCGTCCTCCTCCTCCTCCTCGGGCATGTCGTCAAAGAGATCTTCCTCTTCTTCCTCTTCACCCAAGTGAATATATTCGTCCAGTTCGCTATCCCCGCTGCGGTCCCGCTTGCTGCCCCGGGGCAAGGGTGCTGCGCTCTCAGGCGGCTGGATGGAATTCGTTCGACGTTTAGGGCTCATGAAGGGTCCTTTAGGCAAGGGAAAGTTTGCTCAGATCCGAAAGCACACGTTCCAAGTGGTACCGTTCGCTACGGTGCCGGTTGATGGAGAGAGAATATTCCAGGGTGGCCGCCCGATCACCGTTCTGCTGCACATCGTTCAACATAAACGTAATGGCATCCAACTCCGCCTTCAGCCGATCCAGACGCATACGCAACACGGCTTTGACGGCTGCCTCTTCCAACGTTACCAAATTACGATCGGGCAGCTGCGCACCGGCGCTCACCAAACGGGCCAGCCGATCGTGCAGATGGCTGGTCAACATCTCCTGGAAAAGCTCCAGATCCCACGGTTCATCCCCCACAATAAACTGCTTCAGCCCCAAGAAAATGGCCTGGTTCTCAGCATCCTGCCAATCTTCCACCCGCAGGGGCATCATCTCCTTCTCTGCGGTGAAACCCGCCAACCGGATCAACAACTCCGGTTCCAATAGCAGAATACTGAGCAAATAGTTCTCGTGATGTCGAGAAGTAAGCAGGGGCCGTTGCCAGGTTGGACCGGGTGCGCGCTGCTTGCCCTGGCCTGGTCGGGGGGCGGGGGGGCGAGTGGCACCGCCGGCTCTCTGTTGACCGGGTCTTGGGGGCAAATCCAGCCACGTCTCCCCGTCCGGTGGCGGCTCATCCACCCAAGGCGGCGGCACCAGATCCCCCAGCTCTGCCAAATCCATATCCGGCGGCAAACCGGCAGACAAAGACGGGGGCGGGGGCGAAGACGAAAAAGAGAGCGGGCGGCCAGGGCGCACATCCGGGCTGGGCCGATTGATCTGGCCGCGCTGCATGGCCTGGGCCGTGCGCCCCGCCGCCGACACCCGGTTGGTGATGGTGCGTTCATCCACCTGCACCAACCGGCTGAGTTGTTGAATATAATGCTGGCGCTCGATGGTGTCGCTCAGTTCAGCGATCAACGGGGCCAGTTCCACCACGGCCAACCCCTTGCCCCGGGCACTGGTCAGGTCTAGTTGGGTAGCCACCACATCAAAATAGAAATCAACCAGCGGCTTGGCATCCTCCACAACCTTTTGCCACAACGCCGCATCCCGGCGGATCAGATCATCCGGGTCTTTGCCAATGGGCACGGCGGCGATGCGCAGATTTGCCCCCAGCTTCTCTTCAAGACGGATACGCCCGCCAGGGGTGATAGTGGGCTTGGAGACCCGGGTGAGCGATTGCCGGGCCTGGTTGAGACCCCGCATGGTGGCCTGCTGCCCGGCAGCGTCGGCGTCCAGGGCCAGGATAAAGCTATCCGTATAGCGTTGCAATTGCTGCAACTGCTCTGGCGTCAACGCCGTACCCATGCAGGCCACCACATTGGCATAGCCAAACTGGTGGGCGGCGATCACGTCCATATAGCCCTCAACGATCACCACCTGCTCTTCTTTGCGGATGGCTTTGTAGGCTAGATCCAGCCCGTAGACCACGCTGGATTTGTGAAAGAGCGGCGTTTCCGACGTGTTCAAATACTTGGGCTGGCTGTCATCCATCACCCGCCCGCCAAAACCGATCACCCGCCCCTGACGATCCCGGATGGGGATGATAATACGGTTGCGGAAGGCGTCATAGGTGCTGTGCCGCTCCTCGTTGACCTTGAGCAGGCCGGCCTCCACCTGAAGCTCCGTGGCAAAATTGCGGCTGGAGAGATAATTGCTCAACCCGTCCCAACTGTTGAGGGCAAAGCCCAGTTGAAAATTGTCTTCCGTGGGACGGTCGATCCCCCGTCGTTCCATATAGGCTCGGGCCGGGGCGGCGGCAGGGTGATTGCGCAGGATGTCTTGAAAATAGAGCGCCGCCGCGCTGTTGACATCGAAAAGCTGCTGACGCCGGCGGTCGGTCTGGTCCGGCCCGGACTCGGCCAGATCAACCCCGGTCTCTTGGGCCAGGACTTGCAGGGCTTCCTTAAAGTCTATATTCTCCTTCTTCATCAAGAAAGAGAAGGCATCGCCGCCCGTGGCGCAGGCTCCAAAGCAGTGCCATGTCCCCGTATCTGGGAAGACCACAAAGCTGGGCGTGCGCTCATCGTGGAAAGGGCAACACGCCTTGTAGGTGCGTCCGGCCCGCTGCAACGGCGCATAGCGGGAGACCAATTCGACGATATCAACCCGGCTTTTGACTTCGTCGCTAACGCTCAAGAATTCTCCTCCAACCGTACACAGATTCGTTGTTTCTGTTTCAGCGCGCTAATCGACGGTTCTGTTGCAAAAAAGGTCTTTCTGCCACAGAGAACACAAAGATCACAAAGAAGAGAGCGCCTTTCCCTCGGTGAATTTTCCGCGCCCTCGGCGGTTAAGCTGCTCTTGCGGGTAAATTCTGGATGGGTGTAGGGGCGCAGATGTGTGGCGTGGGCAACCCGCATTATAACTTGTGCCGTGGGGGGTGTCAAAGGATCAGCGCAACCCCGCCTCTTGCAAAATTTTGGGATAGAAATGCTCGGCCTCCCGAAAGAGATCCCCCAAGGCCATGGCCTTGAAGACATTGCCCTTGGTCTTGATCTGGCCGCCAAAGAAGGACTCCCGCAAACTACGCTCGCCCAGCCAGATCTCGTGGAGCAGGTCCGCGGGCATGTGTAGCTCCAAATCGGCCCGGCCCGGTCGGGCACCGTAGAAGATCTGGGGCTGGCGTCCGTCCACCAAAATCTCGGCCAGGGGATCGGCCAGATTGATCCGGATCACCAAATGGGATTTGGCAAACTGATCCAGATGGTTCGACTCTTTCTGCATTCGGTCGAACAGTTGGCCGAGAACGGCGTAGACCTGATCGGTTGATTGGTAGAAGGCCATGCGGGTTTCCTTTGGTATAGTTTAGAGATTGAGCGATTGGGAGATTGGGAGATTGGGCATACTTGCGGTGCCAATCTCTCAATCTCCTAATCGCTCAATCTCCTAATCGCTCAATCTCCTAATCGCTCACTTCTTCTTCCCACCGCTCAACAGCGCAATCCCGGCGATGGCCAGGGCCACGGCGGCCCCGATGGGGGCGTATTTGCGCCAGGAGGGTTCCTCCGCCGGGGTTTCGTGGCTGAGGGCGGCCATCTCTTTGTCCGCGGCGGCCAGTTTGCGGCGGGCCTCTTCTTGATAGCGGCGGAACTTCTCCGGGTCGGCCCGCAGCTCGTCGGCCAGTTGACGGCGATGGGCCAGGTCTTCTTCGGTGATGTACTTGTCAAAGCTACGCATCCCGGCCAACTGGAGACCGTGCTTTTTGAAGAGCCGGTAGATCTCCTTGACCTTGTGCAGTTCCAACTCTCGCCCGATGCTGTAATCCTCGAAACGGCCTTCCAAAGAGAGCAGGGCGGCCTCGGAGAGGCAAGCATAGGCGGTCTTGGGGGGCAGGCCGATGTCGAAACCGAAGTCCGGGTCGCCGGGCAGCAGGATCTCGCCGCTCTCGATCACCAGCACGTCCGGGCGCAGGGCTGCCTCCCACTCTTCGATGTCCGGGGGGCGGGCCACGTCACAGATCACCGTGCCGGGCTTGCATTTGGTGATGTCGATCACCCGTTGGCCAAAGGCCGTGGTGGTGGTGACGATCACGTCCATCTCCCCCACATGGTCGTCCGGCGTGGTGGCGATGGTGATTTTGGCCCCAGGGGTCTCTTCTTCGATCTGGTTTTTGAGGGCGATCAGTTTCTCTGGTCGGGGGGCCACCAGGGTGACGTCATAGATGGCTTGGGCCAACAGCCGGGAACAGACCGAGCCGATGGAGCCGGTGGCCCCGATCACCATTGCCTTGCCCTGGGTCAAATCTGTGGCCCCCAGGCGGATCACGGCCTGCTTGGCCGTCTCCAGGGTGGCGGCCACGGTCAAGCTGTTGCCGCTGGTGATGGAGATGTCAGCGTGATGGGCCACGGTGACGCCTGCATCCCCGACGATGCTGGTGAAGGCACCCAGACCCACCAGTCTGGCCCCCCGCTCCTCGGCCATTTTGGAAATTTTGAGCAACCGGCTGTAGGTAAAACCCGGATCACGATTCATCATCTGCTTAGGGGTCGTACCCAAGGTGTAGAGCAACCCCTCCACCCGTTGCCCCGTGGCCGGGCTGACAATGCCCTTGATGCGGCTCAGATAGATGGGCGGCGCATAGGCAACGGCCCATTCCACCCAATTGTGGGGGAAAATCTTGAGGTAGCGCAGGATGGGGTGGGTGAAAATATAGCGGGTGGCCAAGGGATGGATCACAAAGGCGAAGAGATTGACCTTGGGATCCTCCTGCACATTGACGATGCTGGGCGTCCAGTCCAACTCGGCCAGCAAGTTCAAATAGTCGCTCTCCCGCAGGTTGCGCTTGGCCAGGATGGCGGCCATGCAGCCCTCGATCACGGCTGCGGGCCAGCGGGCGGGCTGGCTGCTGTCCAGCCCTTCCGAGCCGACTGGGGGCATGGTGGTGATCAGGGTCGCCACGCCCCGCTGCTTCAGATCCTCCACATCCTCCGGGCGGGCGTATTCAGCCATGACGGTCTTGCCCTTGAGGTTGCGGGGCGCATAGCGGCGGATGGCCCCCAAGTCCCCGGCGATGATCTGGGCCCAGTCAAAGGGGGCGCTGTTGCGTTCTGTGCCGGGGAAACCGGCCTGGGGGAAGATGCGGCGGAAGGGCTTGTCGTGGGTCACTTCCAAAATGCGCTGGGAAAGGCGCTCCATGGCCATCTCACCCGTGGCCGCGCTGGGCAGGTTGTAGTAGATCACCGGCTCGGCCCAGCGTCGGTTCTCGGTGAAGGCGGCCACGCCGTCGGCCAGCCCTTTGTGGTTCAGCCCAGGGGCCAACAGCACATGCTTGCGGGTGAAGATGCCCGGCTCAATGTCGTTGACCAGGCGGATGGCCCAGCGCTCGAACGCCCCCCGCACCCCCCGCCCGCTGACCAAAGGCGTGTTCTGGGAGGCGGCATCCAAGCGGTCGGCGTGGACATGGCGGATCTTGTCGTGGCCCAGTTGCAGCAGGCCAGCCGGACCATCGAGCGCGATGGCATCCACAGTCGAATCAGCGTCCCCTTCTTCGATCAGGCGCACAATCTCGTCAATATCGCCGCCACTGCCAACGCTGTGGATCTCGAAAGTCTCCCCCAAAAATGAAATCTGGGCGGTCGTCGGCTCATCGGTGCGCAAATGAATGTGTAGAATTTTTTTCATTTCGATCCCTCTCTCCAAGATGGGTTGGGCATTGGGCATGGGCAGGCGTGCAACCCAGATTATACAGGCCCAAGATGCAGGTGCAAAGTTCTGGCCGGGGTCCGTGTGGGTTAAGGGAATCGGCGACAAGAAGCAAATGGCCATAACTACCAAGCCACCCCCTCCCAGCCTCCCCCAGATTGGGGGAGGAGCCAGATCGCCGTAGACCGAATGGCCGCTACGCTTGAACGGTTCCCTCCCCAATCTGGGGAGGGTTAGGGTGGGGTTGGTCGTTACAAATGGCCCAAAAAACCGATTTTACAGCCGGGCAACATCCATGTAAAATAGCAGAACGCTTCGGCCACCGGTGGGCAGGTTCCCAGGCCTCGTCGGTGATATGCTGTTTAAGGAGACTCGACCATGCGATTCTTTTCGTCAACCCGTCCGATCTCTCGACCCACCCCCCGCCCCGGCCTGCGCGTTTTTTTGCTCTTTGTCACCATGCTGGCCGCCTCGTATCTACCCGCCCAGGGCAGCAGCGGCAGCCCCGATGATGTGACCATCTTCCTGCCCAACCTGCACCGCCCCATGCCGGGGAGCTTTGAACCCCAGTCCAACACCAGCGTAGCCCCCGGCGACTACACGGTGGATGGCTTGACCGTGCCCGCGGGTGTCATCGTTCAGCTTACGGGCAGCACGGTCTTCACCGTCACCGGCGATTCGGTGATCGACGGCGTCATCGTGGCCGACTGCCAGGATGTGCGCATTGTGACCGGCGGCAGCCTCACCATCACCGGCCGGGTGGATGTGCGCTGCACGAGTGAACCGGGCCAATCGGATCCCGGCGATCTGCTTTTGGCCGGACGGGGCGGGCTGATCCTGGGTACACCGGATCGGGCCGCCGACATCCAAGGCGACGGGGATGTCACCGTGACCAACTCGCCGGAGACCCCGGCCTGGGAATTCGCCCTCATGCCCAACCAGCGCTCCCCCCAAAAGCTGGACCCCGTGTGCAGCGTGCGCGCCTTCTCCGTGGCCGAACCCCTTTTCCCCGACGCGCCCGCCACCGTGGAATTTCTGGGCGATGGTCTGGACCCAGACGGCGGGCCGGTCACCTACGACTGGACGGTCGGGGCCTTGACCATGCCAAATTCAACCAACCAGCATCGGCACACCTTCACCGAGGCCGGAACCTATCCCGTCACCCTGACCGTGTGGGATGATGAGGGCAGAACTTGCAAAGCCATCACCGTGGTCATGATCGACGATGGCCTGACCGCGGATTTGGCTCCGGGGACAACCCTATCGCCTTTTGCCCTGTCCGCACCCCTTGGGGAAGCCGTGGGCTTCTCCGCCGATTACGCGACGCTTCAGGGCGACGACCCAACCCTGGCCTGGGCATACGGCGACGGCACCACGTCCGCCGTGATCACCGGCACCCATGCCTATACAGCCACAGGCCGCTATCCCGTCACCCTGACCGTGACCGGGGCAAATGGTCGTTCGTCTACGGCGACGGCCTCGGTCTATATTTATGACGAGTCACAGGCTGCGGATCAACGCCAGGCCCTGGCCCCGGCGGCCTTCTTCTGCCCCCCGGCGGCCCCGCCTCCCGGCGCGGTGGTGGTCAACAATGTGGCCCCGCCCCCACCCCCCGCGGGCAACAATGGACGGCCTGGGGCCACCCGCAACTTCTGGGGCGTGGGCAATGTGATCCTCATGGGCGGCCTGACCTTGCAAGGCGGTGACGGCGAGGATGGCCGCACCCGTGTGGGCGCGGGCATCGTCAGCGGCGGCAACGGCGGCTGGGGCGGCAGCGTCACGGTCTCCGTGCTGGGCACCCTATCCATCTGCGGCGGCGTGCAGTTGATCGGCGGCGACGGCGGGGATGGCGGCGACGCCACGGCCACCCAGGGCATGGTGGGCGGCAATCCCCTGGCCTGGGCCAAGGCCGGTCGGGGCGGTGACGCCGCCCGCCGGGTCTGGGTCTCCGCTTCCGCCGGGGTGGGGGTGGATGGGGGCATCACCATGGA
Organism: Caldilineaceae bacterium; assembly: GCA_018003515.1. Taxonomy (GTDB): domain Bacteria; phylum Chloroflexota; class Anaerolineae; order Caldilineales; family Caldilineaceae; genus JAGNDO01. Next base: position 23,487 of record JAGNDO010000044.1, on the reverse strand, counting down.
TATGGGCGACGCCGGAGACGGCGGCACGGCCACGGCCACGGGCGACAACGGCGCGGCGGCCTGTCCGGCTGGGGAGGATGGGGGCCGGGCCATCGCCGCCGGCGGGGCCGGGGGCGATGCCTCCAAAGTACTCTTTGCCGGGGGCAATGTGGCTGGGGTGAACAACGTCACCATCCAGGGCGGTTTGGCCGGGGATGGGGGCGACGGCACGGCCACGGCAGGCGATGGGGGCGACGCCACCTGCAACCCCACAGCCACCGCGGGCAAGGGGGGAGAGGCCCGGGCCGTGGGCGGCAAGGGTGGCGAGGCCCGACTCAGCGGCGCGGTGGGCGCGGGCTTTATCATCCCCGCAGGCACGTTTGAGGCCGGGGATGGGGGTACTGCCACCGCCTCGGCTGGCGCGGGCGGCAACGCCACGGCCACGGCCCCCGCCTGCATTGATGTGACCGCCACGGGCGGCGTAGGCGGACGAGGCTGGGCCAAGGGCGGCGACGGCGGACGGGGCCGCACCAACGGCGATGGCGGCAACGGCACCGCCACCGCTGCGGATGGCGGCAATGCCACAGCCACGGCCACAGACTGCGCCGAAAATTGCCGGGCCGGTGCCGCGGCCACGGCCACCGCGGGCAAAGGCGGGGATGCCGAGGCCCGTCTGGGCCGCTTTGCTCCTGCCGGTCTCTTGGCCCTCACCTTTCCCGGCGATGGTGGCGACGCCACCTCCACCAGCGGCAAGGGGGGCGATTGCACCACCTGTCCCGGCGGCGCGGGGGGCGCGGGCGGTGCGGCCACGGCCACGGGCGGTGCCGGCGGCGACTCCTTGGGCGATGATCCCTTCCCCATCGGTGGAGATGGGGGCAACGCCACGGCCACGGGCGCGGACGGCGGCAAGGGGGCCGACTGTTGCGGCGTGCCCGGCGGGAATGGGGGCGCGGGCGGTGCGGCCACGGCCAATGCCGGGGCAGCCGGTGCCCCCGCGGCCAACAACGGCACCAACGGCGGCGCGGCGGGCAATGGGGGCAACGGTGGCAAGGGCCAACCTCCCGGCGGTGGCGGCATCGGCGGCTTTGGCGCAGGCTTCCCCATCGTTCTGGCGGACGGCGCGTTTGGCGCGGCCGGCATGCTCTGCGTGCCCACGCCAACCCCCACGCCCACACCAACCCATACGCCGACCCTAACCCCAACGCCCACCGCCACCCCGACGGCCACGGCCACTCCCACAGCTACGGCAACGGCCACGCGCACGCCGTCGCCGTCCCCCACCGCCTCCCCCACGGCAACGCTGACGCCTTCGCCTTCGCCCACCACGACCATGACGACAACTCCCTCGCCATCACCCAGCACCACCATGACGACGACCCCTTCGCCATCGCCCAGCACCACCATGACGACGACCCCATCGCCATCGCCCAGCATCACCATGACGACGACCCCCTCACCATCACCCAGCATCACCATGACGACGACCCCATCGCCATCACCCAGCACCACCATGACGACGACCCCCTCGCCATCGCCCAGCACCACCACGACGACGACCCCATCGCCATCGCCCAGCATCACCACGACGACGACCCCATCGCCATCGCCCAGCACCACCATGACGACGACCCCATCGCCATCACCCAGCACCACCATGACGACAACCCCATCGCCATCACCCAGCACAACGGGGACGGTGACGACGACCCCCTCGCCATCACCCAGCACCACCATGACGACGACCCCATCGCCATCACCCAGCACAACGACCACGTTGACGACAACACCTCCGCCAGCGCCCAGCATGACAACCACGCTGACGACAACACCTCCGCCAGCGCCCAGCATGACAACCACGCTGACGGCGACAGCAATTCCGACGGCGGTGATGACTGGCACCGTCACGGTCACGACCACCCCTACGACAACGATGACGGTCACGGGGACGGTTACAATCACGCCATCCCCCTCGACAACGGTGACGGGGACAGCCACGGTCACCACAACCCCATCCCCGGTGGCGTCGGTGACCACGACGATCACCCCGGCGGTGTCCGCGCCCGCGTCCATGTCTGCGGGGGTTCCACCGCCAGCCAGTCCCCTGGCCCGATTCCGAGACTGGTTGACGGGGTTAATTCGGCGCTAATGGGGCAGATGTCGCAAAACAAAAAGGGGCGTTGGACACGGGAGATGTGTCCAACGCCCCTTTTGCTTTTTGCCTTTTGAACTTTGCCTTTTGCCTTCTACTCAGGCTTGTTGGCCAAAATCTCCTCAATCGCCGTCAACACATCGTCCCCCAGTTTGACTTCGGCGGCCTTGACGTTGTCCAACACTTGGCTGGGCCGGGACGCGCCGGTGATCACGCTGGAGATCTCCGGGCGGCGCAGGATCCAGGCCAGGGCCAGTTGGGCCATGCTCAACCCGTGGTCCCCGGCGATGACGCTGAGTTTGCGCACCTTGACCACATTTTCCTCGGTCAAATCCCCTGCCATCCAATCGACAACCTGGCCGCCGCCGGCCAGTCGGCTGTCCGCGGGGATGCCGTCCATGTATTTGCCGGTCAACACGCCCTGGGCCAGGGGACTCCACACCACCAGGCCGACGCCGTTGCGGGCGGCCGTGGGCATGATCTCCGGCTCGATATGGCGGTCCAGCATGTTATAGCGGGGCTGCTCCACCTGGGGCCGGTAGCCGTTGATGCGGTCCGCAATGCCCACGGCCTGCTCGATCTGGGCCGCGCTCCACACGCTGGTGCCCCAATAGAGCACCTTGCCCATGCGCACCAGATCTTCCATGGCCCGCACGGTCTCTTCCAGAGGGGTCTCCGGGTCAAAGCGGTGGCAGAAGTAGATGTCCAGATAGTCCGTGCCCAGGCGGGTCAGGGTCTTGTCGATGGACTCAAAGATGTGCTTGCGGCTCAGGCCCCGGTTGTTGACATTGTCGGTCATGGGCCAATAGAGCTTGCTGCTGATGACCAGATCACTGCGCGTGAAATCCTTGATGGCCCGGCCCACGGTCTCTTCAGCCTTGCCCCGGGCGTAAATGTCGGCCACGTCGATAAAGTTGATCTCGTTCTCGATGGCCGTGCGGATGCAATCCGCCGCGGCGTCCTCTTCCACCGTGCCGCCATAGGTCAGCCACGCGCCCAGGCTGACGCTGCTCACCTTCATGCCCGCGCTGCCGAGTCGTCGATAGTCCATGTGGGGTTCTCCTTGGGTTGGTTGATTGGTTGATTTGTTGATTGGGGGTGGGGCTGGGGGTAGTTTAGCAGAAAATGGATGGGTTGTCGAAGCAAAAGCGGTTTAGGGGGTGTTGAACTAAAATGCCCGCATCCGGGTGGATGCGGGCATTTTAGTGTCGAGTGTCGTGTATCGAGTATTGCGTGGTCTACAAACATCCCCGCTTCGTTGACGCCCTGACGAGACCTCAACCCACACAAATACTCGATACACGACACTCAATATGCCTAAAAATCAATCGCCTTGCCTTCAAAAATGTACTCAAACAACTGCTGCAACTCTTCGCCGTCCGGCACCCGGGTGGAGGTGACGATTTGGGTGTCGCCTTCGGCGTGTTCGATCAGGGTGTGCATGCCTGCGTCAAAAGCCGCCCGGTCGATGCCCAGTTCGGCGATGCTGGTGGGTTGACCGATGCGCTTGGAGAGGGTGCGGATGGCTTCGACCAGAATGGTGCCGGCCTCCATCTCGTCCTGGCTTTGGGTCAGGCCGGCAAAGCGGGCCATGTCCCCGTAGCGGGTTTCCATGTCGCCGCGCAGACAATATTCGATGGTGTAGGGCAAGAGCAGCCCCACCACTCGCCCGTGGGGCTGCTTGAAATAAGCGCCCAGGCTGTGGCCCATGGCGTGGGCCAGGGCCGCATTGGCATTGCCAAAGCCCAACCCGGCGATGGCCGCGGCATTGATCATGCGCTCGCGAGCTTCCAGGTTGGTCTTGCCGTTCTCCACGGCTTCGGCCAGATGGTCGAAGACCAGTTTGGTGGCCTGCAAACACATGCCGTCGGAGAAGTCGTTGTGCCACGTGCCCGCATAGCCCTCGATGGCATGGGTCAGCACATCCAGCCCCGTGTCCGCGGTGATGCGGGGGGGCAGGAATTGGGTCAGGATGGGGTCGAGAATGGCCAGGTAGGGGACCATAGCCCGGTGGCCCGTACCCAATTTGCGCTTGTTCTCCGTGTCCGTCAATACGATGGCCCAGGTGGTCTCGCTGCCCGTCCCCGAAGTGGTGGGGATGGCGATCAGCTTGGCCTTGGTCATGCTCAACGGGGTCCACGGGGCCAGCTCTTCCAGGTCGATCTCCGGGTCTTGATAGAGCACGGCGATGGCCTTGGCCGCGTCCATGGGGCTGCCACCGCCCAAGCCGATGATCAGGTCCGGGCCATATTCTTGGGCAAACTTGGCCCCGCGCAGAACGGTCTGCAAGCTGGGCTCCGGCTCAACTTCGGCGAAGATGGAGGTCTCGATGCCCGCGGCGTGCAGGGGCGCTTCCACCTTGGCGGTCAGCCCAAGCTGGTGCAAAGTGGGGTCGGTGACAATGAGGGCCTTGCTACCCTGAATCTGCTCCAGGTAGCTCAAAGCATCCTCACCATAGACGATTTGGGGAGAGGTAAAAAACCACATAGTTTCCTCCGGGTTTGAGATGGGAGATAGAGATAGAGGGGGGAGATAGAGATAGAGATAGAGGCAGCGAAGCCGATCCCGCCTCTATCTCTATCTCCCCCCTCTATCTCATTAGCTGGGGAACTCGGTCTCGACCTTGGTGGCGCAGCGCACGAGCTCTTGGGCGGCCTTGACGTTTTTCATGATTTTGACCAGGTTGCCGTCCAGTTTCAAGGCCCGGGTGACCAGGGCCTGCACGGGATCTTGGCGACCTTCGATCACCTTTTTCCACTTTTCCATGTTGCCGGTGATGGCGAACTCCGGGCTTTTGTCCAGGCTGGTGACATAGACGATGTCACGAGCCTGACCGTGCCACAGATCCACGTAAAGGGCCTGGGTATCGCCGCCCTCGATCACGAAATAGAAGTCGCCTTCCCAGGTTTTGGCGGCGCTGGCATAGCTGTCACTGCTGTTGACCTGCTCTTTGAATGCATCGGCCCAGGCCTGGCTGGGAAATGGAATGCCCATGTGTGTTCTCCTTAAGAATGGTTGGGGTAGCAAGTTTGTTGATTGGTTGGTTTGTTGATTGGGTGGGGTGGAACACATTTTGCACGGTTAACGGGCTGTTGGCAAATCAGAGGCGATAAGTTCCACTCAACATCCGTCATTAAGCCACCGTTGAGTGGCGGATGGGTTCTCGCTCTGTCGCGGAGCAAGGTTTGAGGATTGGGTCTTGCCCACACGTCAATTCTCAATTCTCAATTTTCAATTGAATCCTGGCCAACCGATGTTCCAACTCCGCAATGGCCCCGGGGTTGCGCTGGCGGATGGGGGCGGATCGCAACGTGTGCAGCGCCCACCCGGTCCACATGGCCGCCTTGTCCAGATCCGGCTCCCGCCACTCGTAGACCTTGGCCAACTCCACATAGGGCGTGGGGTCCAGGCCGGGGATGGTGCTGATCCAGCGCTCCCACAGCTCCACCGCCTCGGCCCAACGCTCTTGGCGCTTGAGGAGGGTGCCCAGCCGGTTGAAGAGATCAGCCAGGCCGGCCAGATCCCCGGCCGCGGTCAGATCCGTGTCGGCGTGGCGGAAGGCGGCCTCGGCCTCGGCCAGCTTCCCGGCGGATTCATAGGTGTGGCCCAGGGAAAGCATGTCCAGCCCGTGGATCTCGGTTCGGTGGCCGGGGGCAAAGGGGTCGTCGAAGATCCGACACAGGCGCTCGGCCAGGGGAACCATGCTGACGATGTCCTCCCGGTTGTGATAAAAGATGCGCCCCATCTCCGTGGCATCGCCACTTTGCAGATATTGAATATAGAGATACGGGATCAGGCTGCCCGGCACGTCGGATTCGGCCCGGCCTAGGCCCAGGATCTGCTCTTCCAGGTTGATCAGCCGCACACTTTGCAGCCGTCGCCGCCACAACCGCCGGGCCGGATGGAGCAGGTCCAGATGGGCCGCGCCATTTTGCAGCAAGGGCACCTCCTGGGCCGCGGCGGAGAGCCAGCGCCGGTTCTGGCTGAAGCGCCCCCGCAACAGGGGCACATCAAAGGTGCGCCCGTTGAAGGTCACCAAACTCTCCCGATCCGCCAACAGCTCGGCCACCGCGGTCAACAGCGCCGGTTCCTCCGCGGGGCTGCGCATGAAGAATTGGCGGACGACAAAGTGGGATTGGGGATTGGGGATTGGGGATTGGGGATTGGGGCCGCCTAATCCCCAATCCCCAATCCCCAATCCCCCCTCAAACGTGCCCACGCCGACCATGAAAGCATAGACCCCTGACCCGCCCAGGCCGGTGGTTTCGGTGTCGATAAAGGCGGCCCGGCGGAAGTCGAAGTTGGCCGGGTCGGTCAGGGATTGGGTGGGGCGGGCCAGCAGATCCGCCAAGGGATGGCCGCCCCGGTCGGTCTCCACGGGGTAGGCGGCCTGGCTGACAAAGCATATGCCCCGCTCGTTCTCCACCTCTGTGCCGGGGACCAAGGCCATCAGATCCCGGGGGTTGGCCGAAGTCGGGCGGGCAGCCGGGGCCGGACGGGCAACCGGGGCGCGTTCGGCCAACTCTGCGCCGGTGAAGATGTCGCTGCGCTGCTCTCGGAGCGCGTGCAGACGGCGCATACGATCCAAAACAGACGGGGCTAGGGTAGCTGGTTCCTCGGATGGGGGGAGAGATTGCTCAACAGCCATGGGTGGTGCAGCCATTCTTGGGCAAGGAAAAAAACGCACGGGGTTGGCGTGATTATACAGTGCGAGGTGGTTTTCGGCGAACAATCACGCAACATTTGTGGTCAAACGCTCATCCGACAGCCAAAATGCCCGGTTTTGGGACAAATTCGGGCGTTTTGGGACAAATGTCAGGGACATATGTCATGTGACAAATTGGGAAAAGTATTCTACTATAGAGACCGGGTGTGGCGTTGGCCCTCTTGCTGCTCCCAAAACCTCTTCTAATTTCTCTGTACGACCCACAATTTATCCGACTTCCGCTGACCCCTTGCTGGGTCACTGCTTTTCGTCCACGAATTTTCGTTTGCGATCCTTCGTTTGCGATAGCAGATTTCACGTTTGCCGTGTCGTCGTGGCACCGATTCACCGCCGCCTCAGCCGAGGAGTTCCGGAGGCAGGGATCGGTCCCCTGTGTTGTAGTTCAGGATTCGCCTGATGATTTTGCTTACCCTTTTTTAGTTCGCAAGCTCTGGCATCAACTTTTTGCACAAGATATGTCGGTTTGCATCGTCGAAGGACTTCACGTATCAGTTTAATCAAAGGAGATCAACCATGAAGCGTGCACTTTCCGTCCTTTTTGTTCTGTTCATCGTCGCCAGCCTAGCCTTGGTCGGTTGTCAGGCTGCTCCGCCGGCAGCCACTGCCCCCGCGGCGGCCCCGGCTGCCGATTCCGCCGCCCCGGCCATGGCCGGTGAAACGACCGCGGTGATCGGCTTCACCGCCTCCCAGACTGGCAAGTACAATGTTGAATCCACCCGCCAGCTCAATGGGCTGAATCTGTGGATCAGCCAGGTCAACGCGGCCGGGGGCATTGCCCTGGCCGACGGCAGCATGGTCAAGTTCGATACCAAGTTCTACGACGACGAATCCAACACCGACCGGGTGCAGGAACTCTACACCCGCTTGGCCACGGAAGACAACGCCGACTTCCTGATCAGCCCCTATTCCAGCGGCCTGACCGACGCCTCCTCGGTGATCGCCGAGCAATATGGCAAGGTCATGATCACCACGGGTGCCGCCTCGGACAGCACGTACATGAAGGGATACACCCTGGTCTATCAGGCCTACACCCCGGCCAGCCGCTATCTGACCGGCGCGGCGGATCTGCTGGCCGCCACGGATGCCTCGGTCAAGAAGATCGCCGTGGTTCACGAGAACGACAAGTTCTCCACGGATGTCTCCAACGCCTTGCAGGAATATGCCCTGGCCCAAGGCTATGAAGTCGTCCTCTTCGAGGGCTACGACTCCGGCACCACGGACTTTGCCCCCTTCATCAACAAGATTCAAGAGGCAGCCCCGGACGCCATCATGGGCGGCGGTCACTTCCAGGATGGTAGCACCTTTGCCAAACAGTTGTTCGAGAAAAATGTGCCGGTCAAATATGTGGCCCTGCTGGTCGCCCCGCCGGAACCCACCTTCTCCGAACTGGGCGACGCGGCCCTTGGCGTGGTCGGCCCCAGCCAGTGGGAACCCCTGGTGAAGTTTAGCGCCGAGAGCGCCGGGGAGATGGAGTTCTTCGGCCCGTCCAGCGCCGAGTTCACCGCCGCCTACATGGCCGCTTATGACGAAGAACCCTCCTATCACGCCGCCGGCGGCTTTGCGGCTGGGCTGCTCCTGCAAAAGGCCATCGAGAGCTCCGGCAGCCTGGAGACCCAGGCCGTCAAGGAAGCCCTGGACGCCGTGGATATGCTCACCTTCTTCGGCAATCTCAAGTTCGACGTGACCCCGGATGCCCACGGTCTGCAAATCGGTCACTCCATGGTCTACATCCAATGGCAGCAAGATGACGCCGGTACTTTGGGCAAGCAGGTTGTGTGGCCGCCGGCCGGTGCCACCGCCCCCATTCTGTTCCCCATCCGTTAAGTTTAGGATTGTGATGCAACAACTCGTCGATCTGGGTTGAGATTGAGCGATTAAGAGATTGGGAGATTGTGTCGTGACAATCTCCCAATCTCTTAATCGCCAAATCTCGGCATTACGCCCCTTTTTCACCCTGCCCCCTGTCCAACTTTACAGGAGAACGCCATGCAAGGAACGCTACTCGCATTTCTGACGGACGGTCTGCTGATCGGCTTCGTCTACGGCATTGCCGCAATGGGCCTCACCCTGATCTGGGGCGTGATGGATGTGATCAACCTGGCCCACGGCCCCATCATCGCCCTGGGGATGTTTGGGGTCTACCTGGCCTTTGTGAATTTCGGCATCAATCCCTATCTGGGGCTGATATTGGTGGCGGTGGTCGGCCTGCTTTTTGGGGTGATCATGTTCTATGTTGCCATCAATCGAGTGATCGACGGCCCTCATCTTTCCACTTTGTTGGCAACCTTTTCGGTCAACATGATCCTGATAGGCCTGGGCACCACGGCCTTCAGCACCTCGCCACGCAACGTGGACATCAGTCTGGGCACCATCACAATGGGGCCGGTGACCATCCTGGGCACCCGCTTGGTGGCGGCGCTCATGGCCCTGGCTGTGACCGGGCTGCTCTATCTCTTTCTCTATCGCACCACCTGGGGCAAGTATGTGCGGGCCGTGGCCAACAACCGGGCCGCGGCCGAGTTGATGGGCATCCCCTCCACCCGGGTGCTGGCCCTGAGCTTTGGCATCGGCACCATGCTGGCGGCCATCGCCGGCGGGCTGATCGCCACCTTCTTCCCTTTCACCATTCTCTCCGGCGGGACATATGAGTTGAAGAGCTTTGTCATCGGCGTGCTGGGCGGCCTGGGGAATCCCCTGGGCGCGCTGCTGGGCGGCCTGATTCTGGGCGTGCTGGAAGGGGTGATCCCCGCCTTCATGCCCACGGTGTGGGTGCCGGTGATTGAGTTTGTACTCTTCGTCGTCATCCTCTTGATCCGCCCAAGTGGTCTGCTGGGAGCGAAAAAATGAACCTACTCAAAAATCCTGGCCTTCTGCTCACAATGGTGGCGGTTCTGCTCATGGGGCTATACCCGGTCTTCACCGGCCGACCGGCCACCCGTGAGGTGATCTTCACCATGCTCCTGTCGGTGGTATTGGCGTCCAGCCTGAACATCATCCTGGGCTATACGGGTTATGTCAGCTTCGGTCATGTGGTCTTCTTTGGATTGGGCGGCTATGTGGGCCTCTATCTGATGAACGATTTTGGCCTCTCGTTGTGGATCGCTATGCTGGCCGGTGGACTTTCGTCTGCCATCCTGGCTTATTTGCTGGGCAGCGCCATCCTGCGTCTGCGGGGCGGCTACTTCGCCCTGGCCACCATCGGCATCAACGAGGCCATGCGCGCCTTTATCAATAACTTCCAACCCTTTGGCGGGGCCACGGGGATCAGCCTGAACTTCAAGATCTACCAAGACTATGGCGGGGCCACCAACGCCCTGTGGATGGTCTACTACGCCATGATCGCCATGACCCTGATCGCCATCATCCTCAGCCATCTGGTCAAGTCCAGCAAGTTTGGTCTGGGCCTCATGGCCATCCGGGAGGACGAGGACGCCGCCGAAGTCATGGGCGTGGTCACCCCCCGGACCAAGACCTGGGCTTATGTGCTGTCGGCCATCATTCCGGGCATGGTGGGGGTACTCTTCTACTTCAAGAACGGTAACATCGAGCCAGGGGTGGCCTTTCGGTTGCACTTCTCCATCGAGATGATCGTCATGGTGATGTTGGGTGGCCAGGGCACGGTGCTGGGGCCGATCATCGGGGCCATTGGCTATCAGCGGCTACGGGGCTTCCTGCTCACCAGCGACCTGTTCAAGAATATCCAACTCTCGGTGGCGGGTCTGCTGCTCCTGCTCATCATCCTCTTTATTCCTGCCGGTGCGGTGGGCTGGCTGCGCCAACGGTTCCCGGTCCTGCGGAGGTTCCTGCCATGATCTTGCAAGTACAGAACGTCACCAAACGCTTTGGCGGCCTGCTGGCCCTCTCCAATGTCAGTTTTGATCTGAACGAAGGCGAGATCCTGGGGCTGATCGGCCCTAACGGTGCCGGCAAGACCACTCTGTTCAACGCCATCAACGGGGTCTTTCCCCCCACAGAAGGCAAAGTGACCTTCTTGGGCCAGGATGTGACCGGCAAGAAACCCTATGACATGGCCCGGGCCGGCATGGCCCGCACCCACCAGATCGTGCGCCCGCTCAACGACCTCACCGTGCGGGAAAATGTAATGGTGGGGGCCTGCTTTGGCCGGGAGAACCACGGTTTGGGCGAGGCCGGGCGCATTGCCGACGAAGTCTTGGGCTTTGTCAAGCTCAATGCTCGGTCGGACCAGTTGGCGGGTAGCCTCAATGTGGCCCAGAAGAAACGGCTGGAAATGGCTCGATCCCTGGCCGCTCGGCCCCACCTGCTCCTCTTGGACGAGGTGCTGGCCGGGCTGAACCCATCCGAGATCGCCGGCATGGTGCAGACCGTGCGCCAGATCCGGGACCAAGGGGTGGCCATCATCATGATCGAGCATGTCATGCACGCGGTTATGAATGTCTCCGACCGCATCACCGTGCTGGACTATGGGCAGATGATCGCAGTCGGTACCCCCGAAGAGGTCTCCAACAATCCCAAGGTGATCGAGGCCTACCTGGGCGATCCCAAACTGGCCGAGAGACTAATGGCCGATATCGACGAGGCTTGATTGGCCCATACGCCCAGAGGAGCGACAATTATGGCAATACTCGAAGTGAAAAATGTAGCAAGCGGATATGGTGAGGTACAGATCCTGTGGGGGGTGGATCTCTCCTTGGATGTGGGCAAGCTCACCTCTTTGGTGGGCGGCAACGGGGTGGGCAAGACCACCATGCTGCGCACGGTCATGGGGCTACTCAAGCCCTGGGAGGGAGAGGTCTGGTTCGACGGCAAGAATGTCAGCGCCCTGCCTCCCTATGCCAAGGCGGAGATGGGGCTGGTCTTGGTCCCGGAAGGCCGCCAACTCTTCACGGACATGAGCGTGGAGGAGAATTTGGAGATGGGGGCCACCCCCAAACGGGCCAAACCCCGCCAAAAGGAGAACCTGGAAAAGGTCTTCACCGCCTTCCCTCGGCTCAAGGAGCGGCGCACCCAGAAGGCGGGCACCCTCTCCGGCGGCGAGCAGCAGATGCTGGCCGTGGGCCGCGGCATCATGGCCGACCCGGTAGTACTCATGTTTGATGAGCTGTCCCTTGGCCTGGCCCCAGTGCTGGTGCTGGACCTCTTCGAGACCCTGCGCAAGCTCAAGAAGACCGGCCTGACCATGCTGTTGGTGGAACAGAACGTGCAAATGGCCCTGGCCATCAGCGACTATGGCTATGTCCTGGCCCAGGGCAAGGTGGAATTGGACGGTCCGGCCAAGGAGTTGATGAAGAATCCCCACATCCAAGAAACCTATTTGGGGTTGTAAAATGCCAAATAGAACACGGATCTGACGGATTTGACGGATAAAAACGGGTTGTCTTCTTGAAGGTAGGACTGCACGATAGCGTGATGCCAAAAACGCACGATTTTGCTTGAAGGGTTAACGCGAGATTTAGTACTTTTTTGGCTGCGGATACTATATAGCGGGTGATTCAGATAGCATTCCGTCCAAATCTGGCGTAATCGAAATCAAAGTGATCAGATCACGCTATCGTGCAGTCCTACCTTCTTGAAAAAAGTCTGTTTTTATCCGTCAAATCCATATCCTCCGTGGCCTATTTCGAACGATGTAATTGCGACAAGGACCGGTAGATGACAGAGACTGAATCCGTGGTATAATGACCTACTTGTGGGCAGTGAACAACGAAGCGTTTCCCACATCAAGAGCCTATTCACATCCTACATCCGGGCGATTCCGATTGCGTCCGGCGAGTCTGACTTCAAGGAGGAAGTTACTATGTTGGTTGGCGAACGCATGTCCCATCCCGTAATGAGTGTTACACCGGATCTGCCCATCATGGAAGCCCTGAACATGATGAAGCGCGAGAAGATCCGCCGCTTTCCCGTGGTCAAAGAGGGCAAACTGATCGGCATCGTGGCCGAGCGAGATCTGCTCAACGCCTCCACGGCCCCCACCACCACCCTCAGCGTCTGGGAACTCAACTATCAGCTCAGCCGCATCAAGGTGAATGATGTCATGAGCAAAAAGGTGATCACCGTCCAGGAAAATGCCTCCATCGAGGCGGCTGCCCGTATCATGACCGACAAAAAGGTGGGCGGTCTGCCAGTCATGCGGGGCGACGAACTGAGCGGGATCATCACCGAGACCGATTTATTCAAAGTTCTGCTGGAGCTGATGGGGGCCAGAGAGCCGGGCGTCCGTGTCACCGCCCTGGTCCCCGACACCCACGGTGAGCTGGCCAAACTGACCGCGGCCATCACCGAAGCAGGCGGCGACTTTGTCTCCTTCGGCACCTTCTCCGGAGAGACGCCCACAGATCGCATGATCACCTTCAAAGTCACCGGGCTGGAGATGGATCAAGTCGAACCGGTCATCGCCTCCCTGATCGAGAAGATTGTAGACATCCGCCTCTGCTGCGACTAATGCGAATGGGCGAATGGTGAATGGGCGAATGGGCGAATGGTGAATGGGCGAATGGCTGATTGCCCGATACGCCCTTAAAAAATTCGGGACTTCCCTTACCCACCATATTCACCATTCGCCCATTCGCCATTCGCCCATTCGCCATTCGCCCATTCGCCATTCGCCATTCGCCATTCGCCATTCGCCATTCGCCATTCGCCATGAAGAGTCAGACCAAACATTGGAAACTATACCCCCCTGCACCCCGGTTACACCTGGATGCCGGACCGGAACACCCGGTTCTGGCCCAAGTGCTGTATAACCGGGGTGTACGCGTTCAGGCCGACATGGCGGCGTTTCTGGCCGGGAACCACGCGGTCAAAGAGAACCCCTACCGGCTCAAAGGCATGGTCGAGGCGGTGCAGCGGCTGCTTCAAGCCATTGACAGCCGCCAAACCATCTGTGTCTATGGGGATTTTGACGCTGACGGCGTCACCGCCACCGCCCTGCTCGTCACCGCCCTGCAAACCGCCGGGGCACGGGTCGGCCCCTACATCCCCCACCGGGTGGACGAAGGCTATGGTCTCAATCTTGAGGCCATAGAAGCCATCGCGGCCAAGGGAGCCAAGGTCATCATCACCGTGGACTGCGGCATCCGCAGCGTGGCCGAGGTGGCCCGGGCCGTGGAATTGGGCCTGGATGTGATCGTCACGGACCATCACTCCATCGGCCCCATCATGCCCCCGGCTCTGGCGGTGATCAATCCCAAGCGGGCGGACAATCCCGACACCTTTGATGGCTTGGCCGGGGTGGGCGTGGCCTATCGCCTGGCCCAAGGCATCCTGCGGGCCATATCGGAGCGAGACGAATCCCCTCTCTCCAAAGCGCAGGTGGAGGAGATCGAGACCGACCTGTTGGATTTGGTGGCCATCGGCACCGTGGCGGACATGCTGCCCCTGGTGGGCGAAAATCGTTCCCTGGTGCAGCGGGGGTTGATCCAGCTCAACCGCACCCAGCGGCCCGGTCTGCTGGCCCTCTATGCCGTGGCCGCGGTCCAGCCCGGCACGGTGGACACCACCACCATCGGCTTTCGGATTGCCCCCCGCATCAACGCGGCTGGGCGGCTGGACAGCGCGGCCCTGGCCTACAAACTCCTGCGCACCACAGACCCCGCCGAGGCCGCCGAGTTGGCCCAGGAATTGGAAGCCCTCAACCAGCGCCGCCGCACCCTGACCGAAGAGGTCTCCGCCCAGGCCGAGGCCCAGTTAACGCCCCAGATCGCCGGGGACGCGCCCCTCTATCTGGTCTCCGGCCCCGATTTCTTGTCGGGGATCGTGGGGCTGGTGGCCGGGCGGCTGACGGATCGACTCTATCGGCCTACCCTGGTCATCGAAGAGGGGGCGGAGGAGAGCCGGGGTAGCGCCCGCAGCATCCAAGAGTTCCACATCACCGCGGCTTTGGACGAGATCAGCCACCTGCTGGTGCGCCACGGCGGCCACCACATGGCCGCCGGTTTCACCCTGCGCAGCGAACGGCTGGCCGAATTCAGGACCGCCATCACCGCCATCGCCCACCGCGAACTGAGCGCATACGACGGGGATCTACGCCCCACCCTGTTGGTTGATGCCGAACTGCCCTTGGTCGATGTCAACTGGGGGCTGACCCACCAGTTGGCCCGGCTGGAACCCACAGGCCAGGGCAACCCCACCCCCACCTTCCTCTTCCCCAACTGTCGCGTGCGGGATCACCGCACGGTGGGCAAGGGGCAACATCTCAAGCTCACCCTCAGCACCGGGAAGGGCGCGGAGGTCATGGACGCCATCGCCTTCGGCCTGGGCGAGTGGGCCGGGGAGTTGAAGCCAGGCATTCGGGTGGATCTGGTGGGTCAAATTGGGGTCAACGAGTGGAACAACGAGAAGCGGTTGCAGGTGGTGGTCGAGGACATGCGGCTGGCGGAGAAGTAGGGGATCAGGGTTGTTCGATTAGGGTGAGAAATGCCCGCGGCGAGAGGATATGCAAGGAATTCAGCGGGTCCAAGATGAGCAGATCTCCGTCTCCTGTAACCAAAAAATCTGCGTTGGACAGCACTGCATCCACGATCAAATAGTCATCTTTGGAATCTCTGGAAATAGCCGGGATATCCCCGGTCGAGGATGGCGCATGAACTGCGTTCCGGTCAAGAACGCGAACCAAATCGTTCAGCGTTGCACGCTCAATTCGCTCTGATAAATATGGCTTGTTTTCTACCCGGTCAATCAATTCAGCCAGTAGTTTTCGAGAAATAACCAATTCATACCGACCAGCAATACCGGCACGGACGATAGCGGCAATAGGCCTATCGGCTGTTGGGGCGAGCAGAAAACTTATGTAGACGTTCGCATCGAGTAAAGCCCGCATGGTTTCAAGCGCCTTCGTACTTTATCTTGCCTTCAGCGATCATATCCTGAACCACATCACGTACGAACCTGTCGGCCAGATAATCGGCCTGCTCATCAGTCAGATCCTGATTGCGGGCGCGCACGCGTTCACGCAGTGCTTCCAGATCCTTGAGAGCCTGTTGGCGACGTTCTTTTTCCGTCATTTCAACATAGCGTGTATAGGCAGCGTAGTTGAGGATGGCGGCCTTGGGCTGGCCGTGACTTTGTACAATGATTTGATCTTGTTCGGTCACAGTCCAATCCAACATGGCACCAAAATTGGTCTTGGCGTCTGTAGCGGTTACGATCTTGGGCATTAGGTTCCTCCGGGAACAAGCAAAACAATCGAAGTTTTAATCATTTTACCGTTCAAATATTAAATTGTCAAGGGGAAATTATGTGGCATAGACTCAACACACCGGTCAAAATCGGCCTGAGCTTTGCGGCTTTGGGCATGGCCTTGGTGATCGTGGGCATCATTCGGGGCAATGTGCCCTTGCATCCGGCCAACATGGCCGTGGCCTTGCTGATTGGCGGGGGGATGTGGTTTTTGGTCAGTTGGGCCGTGGCCACGGCGGCTATCGATGTTGAAACAGATATGGAGCATGTAGATGAGCAGTAGACTAGCAGGTATTAAGGCCGTCCTCTTTGACATGGATGGCGTGATCTATCGGGGCAACCAACTTTTGCCCGGCGTCAACGAAATTTTGACCTTTCTGCGGGAAAGCGGACGGTCGTATCTCTTTGTCACCAACAACGCCACCCGCACCCCGGCCATGTTTGCCAACAAGCTGATCCGCATGGGCGTGCCGGCCACCCCGGATCAGTTCTTGGGCAGCGCAGAGGTGGCCGCGGCCTGGCTGGCGGAGCAATATCCCCAGGGCGGACGGGTGCAGATTGTGGGCCAGGAGGGGCTGTACGCCGCCCTCTTCGCCCACGGCTTTGAGGCGGCGGAATCTCCCCAGCAGGCCGATTTTGTGGTGGCGGGCATGGACATGTACCTGACCTATCCCAAACTGGCCGCGGCCAGCCTGGCCATCAACCACGGTGCCCGCTTCATCGGCACCAACGCCGATGTCTCCTTCCCCACAGAGATGGGAGAAACCCCGGGCGCGGGCAGCATCCTGGCCCTGCTCCAGACCGCCACGGGCGTGGCCCCGGAGATCGTGGGCAAGCCCTACCCGGCCATGTTCCACCAGGCCATGCACCGCCTGGACGTCACCCCGGCCCAAACCCTCATGATCGGCGACCGCTACGAGACCGACATTGTCGGCGCAGTCGAACTGGGCATCCTCACCGCCGGCGTCCTCACCGGCGTCACCAGCCGGGAGCGCTTCGAACAAGCCGATCCCCCGCCGGACTTGATTGTGGAGGATTTGGTGGCCTTGCAGGCGCTTTGGTGATTGGGGATTGGTGATTGGTGATTGGGGATTGGGGATTGGGGGATTGGGGCGGCTTAACTTCCTGACCCCCAATCACCAATCACCAATCCCTAGTCCCCAATCCCCCCTACCACGTTTTGACCCCACGCGCGGCGGTGCGCTACAATAGATAGGTTATGGATCTGATACCGCTGCAAACAAACGTACCCACATCTGAACAACGCCGTATCTCTTTGTTGGACCTCTCCTACGCCGAGCTTGTCTCGTACATGGCGGGATTGGGCCAGCCGAAGTTTCGCGCCCGCCAGGTGTGGGACTGGATCTACAAGCGCTATGCCGGGGATTTCGAGAGCATGACCAATCTGCCCACGGAGCTGCGGGCGCGGTTGACCGAGCAGGCCACGGTCTTTCCTCTGCGCAAGACGGCGGAAATGCTCTCGCAGGACGGCGACACCCTGAAAGTGCTCTTTGCCCTCCCCGACGGCCAGACTTTGGAAGCGGTGTTGATGCTTTATGACAAGCGGCGCACCCTCTGCATCAGCAGCCAGGTGGGGTGTGCCATGGGCTGCACCTTCTGCGCCACGGCTCAGGGTGGGTTGATGCGCAACCTGAGTGTGGGGGAGATCACAGCCCAGGTGCTCTATTTCGCCCGCTATTTGGCCGACCCCAGCTTGCTCCCCGCCTCCTCGGTGGAGCGGCCCAGCACGGTGACCAATGTGGTGTTGATGGGCATGGGCGAACCCATGCACAATTATGACAATGTGTGGACCGCGTTGCGTCTTTTGACCGGGGAAGATGCCTTTGGTCTGGGCGCACGCCACATCACCCTGAGCACCGTGGGCTTGGTGCCCATGATCGACCGTATGGCCGACGAGGGCATCCAGATCAACCTGGCCGTCAGCCTGCACGCGCCCAACGATGAACTGCGATCGCAACTGGCCCCGGTCAACCGGCGCTGGAATGTGGAGACCTTGCTGGCCGCGGTGCAGCGCTACATCGACAAGACGCACCGCCGGGTGACTTTTGAATATGCCTTGATGAAGGGCATCAACGACACGCCGGAACTGGCCGCGCAGATGGCCCGCAAGCTCAGCCCCCTGCTCTGCCATGTCAACGTCATCCCCCTCAACCCTATCCCGGACAGCCCCTTCCAGCCCAGCACGGGGGAGGACACGGAGCGCTTTGTGCAGATCCTGCGGGAGGGCGGCGTGCCCACCACCATCCGCCTGCGCCGGGGTATCGAGATCAATGCCGGGTGTGGGCAGCTTCGTCAGGCGCATCAGAAGCAGGCCAACAGTGTACAGTAACAGCACCCCCTCCCAGCCTCCCCCAGATTGGGGGAGGAGCCAAATCGCCGCGATTGGCCTAGTACGCACGATCTGTCCCCTCCCCAGGTTGGGGAGGGCTAGGGTGGGGTTTCGAGTCTTCGTGGCAAGAAGATCACATTTCCAGCCCCGGCCGGGAACGCAAAAAGCGCCGACCCGGATTCAGGCCGACGCTCTCTGTTCTTTTCAGTTGGGTGCTACATGCGGTCTAGACTGTGCGGTAGAGGGACTTGATGCAGCCCGTACACAGACGCTGAGAAGAAGACTTGCCCTCTTCCATGACCTGAACCTTCTGAATGTTCACATCCCAGCGACGCCGGGTGGCTTTCTTGGACCAGGGCCGATTGTTGCCGAATTGGGGGCCCTTGCCACACTTTTGACACTTTGCCATGATAGAAACTCCTTAACACAGTGAAGCAGGCAGCGGTGTCTCTGCCTGCCTGACGATTGTATTTGTTTGTAAGTGCGTATGTTATCACGACGTCCCGGCTGTGTCAAAACTTTTGGGGGGCGGACAGGCATAATTTTGGCTGAAGAATTCATTTTGCAGCACGTCATGAATCAGACAACGGTGAACCGTATGACAACATCAACCATAGAGCCCATCGACGACGAGTTGCCCGTCGATCAGAATCCCATCCCAGCCCCGGTCCCTATCCCGGAACCCGGCCCAGAAGCCACCCCGGTCTTGGATGGACAGGAACTAGTCAGTTTTTCCAAAAAATATCCCCAGGAGGAGCCCCTCAACCAACTGGATGGGGCGGATCTGCGCACCCTGTTGCGCTCGGCCTTTGACTGGCTGGCCCATCATCAAGAGATGATCAACCGGCTCAACGTCTTCCCTGTGCCCGATGGGGACACGGGGACCAACATGCTGCTCACGGTGCGCTCGGCCTGGGCGGAGATTGTGAAACGGGGCGGGCAGAGCGCCAGCAGCGTGATGAAGGCGGCGGCGGATGGGGCGCATCAGGGATCTCGGGGCAATTCCGGGGTGATTTTGGGGCGCATCTTTCAGGGCATGAGCGAGGCGTTGTCGGAAGTGCCCCACATGACCCAGGAAAATCTGATGGCTGCCATGCGTTCGGCCACGGAAAAGGCCTACAAAAGCGTCCCCACGCCCGTGGAGGGAACCATCCTCACCGTGGTGCGGGAGATCAGCGCGGCTGCGGACCGGGCCGGCCAGCGCAAGGATGATCTGCGGGCCATGTTGGCCCACATGGTGGAATCTGGCGACGAGGCCGTGCGCCGCACCCCGGACCAACTGCCCGTACTCAAAAAGGCCGGGGTGGTGGATTCTGGCGGCAAGGGGCTTTTCTTTCTGTTTGAGGGCATGTACCGGGCCATCTCCGGCCAGCCCGTGGCCAAGGATGCGGCCACGGCGGCCGCCATCCACCGGGAAAATCTGGCCGCGGCCGCCGAGCAGCTTGCCTACGATACGGGCAACAAAGGGCACCGGGATCTGCCCAAGATCGAGTGGGGCTTTGATGTGCAGTTCCTGATCGAACGACCCAACAAGTCTGTGGAGGCCATTCGGGCCGATATTGAGGCCATGGGCGACTGTCCCCTGGTGGATGGGAACGAGCATCTGGTCAAGGTGCATGTACATGTTTTTGACCCCGGCATCGCTCTGAGTTATGGTATCAATCTGGGCTTTATGACCGATGTGGTGGTGGAGAACATGGATGACATGGCCCTCACCGCCCACATCGGTATGGACAGCGCAGAGTCTCTCGAAGGGTCAGCCCGCTTCAAGTTGGCCCAGGATCTGCCCGAAGCCGGTGATGTGGGGCTGGTGGTGGTCTCACCCGGCCCGGGGTTGGACGATCTCTTCTTCAGCTTGCGCGCCCATTGTGTGGTCTCTGGCGGCCAGACCATGAACCCCAGCACCCGGGATCTGGTGGCGGCGGTGCTGGCCTTGCCTTGCCGCCGGGCCATCATCCTGCCCAACAATCGTAACATCATCATGGCCGCCAACCAGGCCGCGGATCTGCTGGCCCAGGGCGACGATCCCCGCGAGGTAACCGTGGTCTCCAGCCGTACGGTACCCCAGGGCAGCGCCGCCCTGATCGCCTTCAACCTGCACGCCTCGAATCTAACTGTGTTGAGCGCACAGATGAGCGCGGCCATGACCCCCATCCGCACGGGCGAGGTGACCGAGGCCGTGCGGGATGTGGATCTTGACGGTCTGGCTGTGCGGGTGGGCGAGATCATCGGTCTGCAAGATGGCGTCCTGGTCACCAAGGGCGCGGAGATCGACGCCACGGCCTTGGATCTGCTGGCCCACATGACCGTGGCCGAAAGCGAGTTTATCACCATCTACTATGGCGGCTCAATCGATGCCCAAAGCGCCCAGGCTTTTGCCGCCCAGGTGGAAGAACTCTATCCCGACCAGGAGATAGAGTTGATTTTCGGGGGTCAGCCGTATTATCATTACATTTTGTCGAGCGAATAAAGCTATCTAACCGCAAAAATCTTCTGCGCCAAAGTCAAGCGTGTCTCAAACCATCATTCTAGAATGCCATAAACTATGCCAAAAGTACGCATAATAACCGATAGCGGTGCCTACCTGACCTCGGATACAATTGAAAAGTACGGCATCATGGTGATTCCCCACCAAATCCGCATTGAAAACACCATTTTGACCGAGGATGCCTCGGTCCCGGTGGATCAGTTCTTTGCCAAGTTCAGCGCAGCCCAGTCTGCCGGGTTCAAGGGGATGCCCGAACTGGTGGCCCCGGATCTCAACTATGTGTTGGACTATTATCGAAGGCTGACCCGAGAGAGCAACCAGATCGTGGCCATCCACACCAGCAGCCACCTCAGCACCATGTGGGGACAATCCCGCAAGGCCGCGGAGTTGCTGATGGGGCGCAACACCATCCGGGTGATCGACAGCTTTAGCACCTCTTTAGGCCTGGGCATTCTGGTGCGTCAGGCTGCCGAGGCTGCGGAGCAGGGCGCTTCCGTGCATGAGATCGCCCGGCTGGTCAACAGTGCAGTGCCGCATCTTTATGTCACCTTGTTTACCGAAAGCCTCAACTATCTGGAAACCAGCGCCAATTTGGGCGTCTCCCAGAGCGTGCTGGGGACCATGCTGGGGATCAAGGCCATGCTGACTGTGGAGGAAGGGGACTTGATCCCCCTGGAGAAGGTGCAGGCCCGATCCGAGGTGGTGGACAAGCTGTATGAGTTTGTGGTTGAGTTTGCCCATATCGAAGAGATGGGCATCCTTCAACACTGCTATGATCAGAGCCGGGATGAACTGGTGGCCCGCATCAAGGAACACATGCCTACTCTGCCGGTTCATCTCCTCACCTATCCCCCCAGCCTGGCGGCTCACCTTGGCCCGAACGCAGTGGGTGTCATCGTCTACGAAGGGAATACCTAACCCGTGGCCAAAGATGTCTTTGAACGACTCAAACGGATTTTTGAATTGGAAAAGCGCCAAGGATGGCGCAATCGTGCAGTGGCGGGCGGCATTCAGGCTCTGCGCAAGCGCTGGGCCATTGACGCCAAGCAAGACCAGGTGGACGCGGTCTTGATCGATGCCGTCCTGGAAATGCTTCAGACCTATCTGGATGCGTCGGAAGAAGATCGGCCGGCCATCGCCGCCAAGATTTTGGCCGCTACGGATGATCCTGATGTGTTGCCCGACCTGGCCGCCACTGTGACAGGGACCACGCCAGACCAGGAAGTTGTCACGAAAGTAGTTCTGGACGCCCCCCCGCCCCCCAGCCCAGAAAAGCCGCCCAAAGTTGAAAAAGCCGCCAAAGCTCCCAAGCCGACCCAGCCGTCAAAACAGCCAACGGCCAAACAAGCAGAGGCCAAACAAGCTACGGGCAAGCAAGCAGCGGCCAAACAGCCCACGACCAAGGAGCCGGAGTCCAAGGGGTCCAACGACGACTACTACGATTACTATGAATCCCTGCAAGAGGGGTATGTCCCGCCGGAACCTACGGACGCCGCCAGCCGCCGCGCCCGGATCAAACAAGAGACCAGCCAGTCTGCCCCCAAACGCCCGGTGCGGGATGGGGCGGCGCTGGATGCCCAGGGATTGAACTCCCCGGTCAATGTCCTGCCCAGCGTGGGCAAGGTCACGGCCAAGACCCTGGTCAAGCTGGGCATCTACACGATCAACGACCTGCTTTGGCATCTGCCCCATCGTTATGACGATTACAGCACCCTGCGCACCATCGACAAGCTGCAACCGGGCGAACAGGTGACGGTGATCGCCAATCTGTGGGAGTTGAACGACAAGAAGCTGGCCCGCAACCGCACCATGGTCCAGGGCATTCTGGGGGACGGCACGGGTACGCTGCACGCCACCTGGTGGAGTCCCTATGTGCGCAAAAAATTGCATCCTGGGCGACCCATGCGCTTCAGCGGCAAGGTTAGCCTCTTTATGGGCAATAAATCCCTGGATAACCCCAGCTTCGAGCCCATCGAGCAGGACGCGGTGACCACGGGAGCCATCATCCCGGTCTATCACCTGACCGAAGGGGTCACCAACGGGTCGATAGTCAAGCTGGCCCGTCTGGCGCTGGAGACCTGGGGCAAATTTGTGGATGACCCGGTCCCGGCGCAGGTGATGGCAAAATTGGGGCTGATGGGCCGGGCCGAGGCGTTGCAGCAGATCCACTTCCCCGAAAACATGGCCAAGATGGAGGCCGCCCGCCAACGGTTGGCCTTTGACGAATTCTTCCTGATCCAACTGGGTGTGGAGGAGCGTCGCCGCCAGCTCAAGAGCGCCACGGCCCCCTCCCTGGCCAGCGACGAGGCGATGATGGCCAGCTACACCGCCTCTCTGCCTTTCCAACTGACCGGCGCTCAGGCCCGTGTCTTGGCCGAGGTGGTGCAGGACATCGACCGCACCGTGCCAATGGCCCGGCTGATCCAGGGCGATGTGGGCAGCGGCAAGACCGTGGTGGCCGCCGGGGCCATGTTCGTGGCCGCGGCCAATGGCTATCAATCCGCCCTGTTGGCCCCCACCCAGATTCTGGCCGAACAGCACTTCCGGGGCATCAGCGCCCTGTTGGAACGGCTGGCCTTGGCCGGTGGCACCCCTGTGCGCACCGCCCTGCTCACCGGACGGGTCACAGGCAGCCA
>JAGNDO010000043.1 GCA_018003515.1 Caldilineaceae bacterium | reverse complement strand
CAACCGCTCCTGGGTGGCAGAGTGGGCCGTCGATCTGTCCATCCCGACCATCTATTTGACCATGCAACCCCAGGCGGGCATCTCCGTGGTCTCCATCGACAACTACGCCGGTGCCCGCATGGCCGTGACCCACTTACTGGAGCAGGGATTCCAGCATGTCGGTCACCTATCCGGTCCCAAAGATTGGTGGGAGTCCCGTGAACGGTTGCGGGCTTGGCAAGATGTGCTAACCGAGGCTGGGCATGATGTGCATGAATCCCACTGGGCAGAGGGCGATTGGTCCTCGGCCAGCGCTGTTCTGCCCATGACGACGCTTCTCCGCCAGTATCCTGAAATGGATGCTATCTTTGTCGCCAACGACCAAATGGCCCTGGCCGCCATGCAGGTCGCCACCCAGCATGGGCTGCGGATTCCCGAAGATCTGGGTATTATCGGCTTTGATAATCTGCCCGAAGACGATTTTTACTGCCCCTCCTTGTCAAGCATTGAACAAGATCACCATGAAGTTGGCAAGATCGCGGTGCTTGAACTTCTGAACGCAATTGACGCACAACAGAACAACCAGCAGATAGACGCGCGTTCGCTTATGCTGTCGCCAGCATTGGTCGTGCGCAAGAGTTCTCTACAATCCTCAGATGGTTAAAAACACGTATGAAAGGAAAATTTCCCATGAAAGCACTACGACTCCACGCCGCCGGTGAATTGCGCTTCCACGATGAACCCATGCCGGAACCAAAGCCCGGTCACACCCTGGTCAAGATCGGGGCAATGGGCATCTGCGGATCGGATTTGCACTGGTTCGACGAGGCCGGCATCGGCGACGCCCGCCTGGATCGGCCCCTGATCCTGGGCCATGAACTGGCCGGGTGGACCCCGGATGGCCAATTGGTAGCCATTGACCCCAACATCCCCTGCGGCATGTGCGAATTTTGCCAGGAGGGCAGCCCCAACCTGTGCACCAACCACCACTTCGCCGGCCACGGCCACGACGACGGCGGTCTGCGGGAATACATGACCTGGCCGGATCACTGCCTCTTCCCCCTGCCCGATGGCTTCAGCGCCGCGGACGGGGCCATGCTGGAGCCTCTGGGCGTGGCCCTCTACGCCATTGACCTCAGCGGCATCCGCCCTGGGGACCGGGTGGGCGTCTTCGGCTGCGGCCCCATCGGGCTGATGATCGTGCAGATGGCTCGGGCGGCCGGAGCCAGCTTTGTGGTGGCCACGGATCTGCTGCCCCACCGGGTAGAAGCCGCCACGGCCAACGGTGCAGATCTGGCCGTGTTGGCCGACGCAAACAGCCAAGAAGTCGCACCCATCCACAAGGTGCTGGACGGTAAACTCCTGGATGTGACCATCGAAGTGGCTGGGTCCAATGCCGCCATCAACACCGCGGTGGAGCTGACAAAACCCGGCGGCAAAGTGATCTTGGTCGGCATCCCCTCGGTAGACGAGACGAAGGTAACCGCCTCCCTGGTGCGGCGCAAAGGGTTGACGATTCAGTGGGCGCGGCGCATGAAGCACGTCTACCCCCGCTGCATTGAACTGGTGCGCCGAGGCCAGATCGACGTGCGCGCCGTGGTCTCCGACACCTTCCCCTTCGAGCAAGCCGAAGCCGCCTTCCGCAGCGCCCAAAGCCGGGAAGGGTTGAAAGTCATCGTGAGCATGGAATAGAAAATAAAACGTAACGACCAACCCCACCCTAACCCTCCCCAGATTGGGGAGGGAACAGACCTTTGGTAGCGGCCATTCGCTTTGCGGCGATCCGGCTCCTCCCCCAATCTGGGGGAGGTTGGGAGGGGGAGGCTTGGCAGTTACAATAGAACGCGGATTTTACGGATTCTCTCTTCTCTCGTTCCCACGCTCCGCGTGGGAACGTCCACCGGCGCTCCGCGCCACGGGACGCAGAGCGTCCATTTGCATTCCAACGCAGAGCGTTGGAACGAGATTCTAACTCATCTGAGGAGGAAACGTATGGCAAACTATGCGATTGGTGTCGATTTTGGTACGGAATCTGGCCGGGCCGTCTTGGTGGATGTGAGCAATGGCCGGGAGATGGCGACCGCGGTCCACGCCTATGCCAACAGCGTGATCGATGTACGTCTGCCCGATTCGGGCATCCGCCTGGCCCCGGACTGGGCCTTGCAGGACCCCAATGATTATTTGGAAGTCTTCAAGCGTACCATCCCCGCGGTGCTGGCCGAGTCTGGGGTCAGCGCGGATGAGGTGATCGGCGTGGGCGTGGACTTCACCGCCTGCACCATGCTGCCCGTCAAGGCGAACGGCACGCCCCTCTGCTTCCTGCCCGAATACCGGGACAACCCCCACGCCTGGGTCAAGCTGTGGAAGCACCACGCCGCCCAACCCGAAGCGGACAAGATCAACGCCACGGCCCGCAGCATGGGAGAGGGCTGGCTGGACCGCTATGGCGGCAAGATCAGCTCCGAGTGGTTCTTCTCCAAAACCCTGCAAATCGTGGATGAGGCCCCGGAAATCTACGCGGCCGCGGACCGTCTGCTGGAAGCCGCGGACTGGGTGGTCTGGCAACTGACCGGCGTGGAGAGCCGCAACGCCTGCACCGCCGGGTACAAGGCCATGTGGTCCAAGCGGGAGGGCTTCCCGGACAAAGCCTACTTTGCCGCCTTGGATCCTCGGCTGGAAAATGTGGTCGATGAAAAGATGACCCGGGACATCAAGCCCATCGGGCACAAAGCGGGCAATCTAACCGCCCAAGCAGCCGCCTGGACCGGGCTGAACCCCGGCACCGCCATTGCCGTGGCCAACGTGGACGCCCACGTGGCCGTCCCCGCCACCACCGTGGCCGAGCCGGGGCGCATGGTCATGATCATGGGCACCAGCACCTGCCACATGGTTTTGAGCAATGAGGAACATATGGTCCCTGGCATCTGCGGCTATGTGGAGGATGGCATCCTGCCTGGACTCGTCGGCTACGAGGCGGGCCAGTCCTGCGTGGGTGACCACTTCGCCTGGTTCACCGAGAACTGTGTCCCGGCCAAATACGAACGGGAAGCCGAGGCACAGGGGATCAACATCCACCAACTGTTGGAGGAAAAAGCCGCCCAGCTCAAGCCCGGCGAAAGCGGCCTGGTGGCCCTGGACTGGTGGAACGGCAACCGCTCCGTGCTGGTGGACGTGGACCTGACCGGCATGCTCCTGGGTGCCACCCTGCTCACCAAGCCCGAAGAGATCTACCGGGCGCTGATCGAGGCCACGGCCTACGGCACCCGGGTGATCATCGAAGCCTTTGAGGCCAACGGCGTGCCCGTCAACGAACTGGTGGCCTGCGGCGGTCTGCCCGAAAAGAACCGGCTGCTCATGCAGATCTACGCCGACATCACCGGGCGGGAGTTCAAGCTGGCGGCTTCGGCCCTGGCCCCCGCCGTGGGATCGGCCATGTTTGGGGCAGTGGCCGCAGGCAAAGCAGCCGGCGGCTTCGACTCCATCTTCGACGCCGCGCCCGTCATGGGTAGCTTGAAGGACGAGAGTTTCGTCCCCAACCCGAACGCCACCAAGGTTTATGACAAGCTCTTCGCCGAGTACATGCTCCTCCACGACTACTTTGGCCGGGGAGAAAACGATGTCATGAAACGGTTGAAGGCCATCAAGGCCGAGGCGATCAAGAGCGCATAGGGTTCAAGCTAAGACGTCGGGGCTTTTCCCAAAAGCCCGACGTCTGGGTCAACCCACCGCTGGCCTGAGGAAATGAATGGTATTCATGCCAGGATCGGCGTGACGAGAAGTCCGACTTTCTTCAAAAGTCGGACTTCCACAGGTGCTGCCGTGACCAGAATCCTTAGCTTGATGCCTTTGAGTTTGAAATCCGTTTTATGCGTACATATAAAGGAAGCCCACATGCTCGAACACCTCAAAGACCTACTCGCCGACCTGCACCAGGAGCTGCCCAAAAACAACTTGGTGGCCTGGACCAGCGGCAACGTCAGCGCCCGGGACCCGGAGACGGGCTTGGTGGTGATCAAGCCATCCGGCATCCGCTACAGAGATCTGCGGGCCGAGCACATGGTGGTGGTGGACATGGATGGCAAGATTGTCGAAGGGGATCTCAAGCCCTCGTCCGACACGTACAGCCATCTGTATATTTACCGCCATCGCCCGGACGTGGGCGGGATTGTGCATACCCATTCCCGCTATGCCAGCGCCTTTGCTGCCGTGGGCATGGCCATCCCGGTGGTGCTGACGGCCATGGGCGACGAGTTTGGCGGCCCCATCCCCTGCGGCGGCTTCGCCCTGATCGGGGATGAGGCCATCGGCAAGGTGGTGGTGGAGAGCATCGGCAGATCGCCGGCCGTGTTGCTCAAAAACCACGGCGTCTTCACCATCGGCAAGGATGCCACCGCCGCGGTCAAAGCCGCCATCATGACCGAAGACGTGGCCGCCACGGTGTGGATGGCCATGCAGATCGGCGTCCCCGACGTTATCCCAGCGGAGGATGTGGCTAAGTTGCATGATCGGTATATGAACGTTTATGGGCAGTGATGGGATTGGCGATTGAGAGATTGGGCGATTAGGAGATTGGGTGAGTAGCACGACCCAATCTCCTAATCTCTCAATCACCTAATCTCGAACAAGATCGACGAATTGATAATCCGCAGCCCCAAAGGAACCCGAACATGATAGATCTAAAACAATTCGAAGTCTGGTTTGTGACCGGCAGCCAACATCTGTATGGCCCGGAAACGTTGGAAGAGATCGCCGTCCACTCGCAGGAGATTGCGGCGGCGCTGGATGAAAAATTGCCCGTGCGGGTGGTCTTTAAGCCGGTGATGACCACGGAAAACCAGATCTATGAACTCAGCCTGGCCGCCAATTCGGCCAAGAGATGTATCGGCCTGATCACGTGGATGCACACCTTCTCCCCGGCCCAGAAGTGGATCGCCGGGTTGAGCAACCTCAAGAAGCCCTTTGCCCATCTGCACACCCAATACAACGCAGAGATCCCCTGGGCCGACATGGACATGGATTTCATGAACACCAACCAGTCCGCCCACGGCGACCGGGAGTTTGGCTTCATGGTCAGCCGCCTGCGCATGAACCGCAAGGTGGTGGTCGGCCACTGGCAGGATCCGGTCGTCGAGGCCGAGTTGAGTTCCTGGGCGCGTTCCGCCGCGGCTTGGGCCGATTGGCAAAGCCTCAAGGTGGCCCGCTTTGGCGACAACATGCGGGAAGTGGCGGTCACTGAGGGCGACAAGGTGGAGGCCCACATGCAGTTGGGCTACTCGGTCAGCGGCTACGGCATTGGGGATCTGGTCCAGGCCATGCAGGCTGTGCCAGAAGCCGAGGTTGACCGGCTGATTGGGGTGTACAACGAGGAATATGTGGTCGCCCCGGAATTGAAAAAGGGCGGAGCGCGCTACGAATCTCTGCGGGAAGCGGCCCGGATCGAGGCGGGTCTGCGGGCTTTCTTGGAAGCCGGGGGCTTCAAAGCTTTCACCGACACCTTTGAGGATCTGCACGGGATCGGCCAACTGCCCGGTCTGGCCGTCCAGCGCTTGATGGCCGACGGCTACGGCTTCGGCGGCGAAGGGGACTGGAAGACGGCCGCCCTGGTGCGGGCCATGAAGGTGATGAACGCCGGTCTGCCCGGCGGCACCTCGTTTATGGAGGACTACACCTATCACTTCAGCCCCGCCGGGGACAAGGTGCTGGGCGCCCACATGCTGGAAGTCTGCCCCACCATCGCCGACGACAAGCCCACGTTGGAGATTCACCCCCTGGGCATCGGCGGCAAGGGCGACCCGGTGCGCCTGGTCTTCAACACGGTGAGCGGGCCGGCGCTGAACGCGTCCATGATGCACATGGGCAACCGCTTCCGCATGGTGGTCAACGAGGTGGATGTGGTGCCCACGGAGCACCCCCTGCCCAAGCTGCCCGTGGCCCGCGCCCTGTGGATTCCCCAACCCTCGCTCAAAATTGCTGCCGCCGCCTGGATCTTCGCCGGGGGCGCCCACCACACCGGCTTCAGCCACGTGGTCACGGTGGAGATGTTGCAGGACTTCGCCGACATGGCGGGCATTGAGTTTCTGCTGATCAACGACAAGACGGATCTGAACGAGTTCAAGAAGGAACTGCGCTGGAACGATCTGTTTTATATGCTGAATAAGGCGTTCTAAACCATCCCGATCTCGTACCCACGCTCGGCGTGGGCACGGAAACCGGCGCTCTGCGCCACGGGACGCAGAGCGTCCGGCGGGCATTCCAACGCAGAGCGTTGGAACGAGATGAACGATGAACGAGAGGGAAGGCGAACCGGCCGGTTCGCCTTCCCTCTCGTTTATGAAGAATTGACTGTGGTGGGCTGGTGGGCTGGTGGGCTGGTGGGCTCGAAACAATATTTTTGCACCTAAAAATTACGGCATTTATGTTCTTATGGTGTAATTTATCACGCAGGTTAAGATACAGTCAAATACAGTATTGTACAATGTAAAACACCATGATACACTTGGCCACAGTACATGATATGTACGCTGGAGTATTCGACTGTAGAGACAGGGGGTAGCATGACAGATGAACAGATGTGGGATTCGGCAGACGTGGCCAAATTTCTGGACCTTCACCAACAAACCGTTTCCAGAATGGCGGCACGGGGTGATCTGCCTGGCATAAAGATTGGCCGGGCGTGGCGTTTTCGACCTGAAGACATCCGGGCAGAATTGGATCGTCGGCTGGCCACAAACGTGGCCCAGTTCCACCCGGCCCAGAAATAATAAGACCGGGCACCCCTGCGGGCACCCAGCCTATGCACAGTCTAACTTGGGAGTAGGGACAGTGCACCTGGATCATATCAGGGTGCACCGGCTGTGACAATCCACCACTACAAGGAGTACTGAATTCATGGAAGCAATTCCGAATACCGCAGAATCGTGGGGATGGTGGCTATTCACTGCAATTTTCGTTGCAGTAATAATCAATCTAATCTCGGCATTCCTATATCCCCGTATCGAAAAAAAATGGGCTAAAACTTCTGAGGCAAGAAGTCTGACCCTAAAATCAAAACAACAGAATTTCATGAAGCAAGTTCATATGCTTGCATCGAATAGCGATAGACTAGCAGCATTAAAGATTGATCTTATACTTCAGTACATCAGATTGATCATCATCGCAACAATGACGATCATGATTCTTCTTGTGATTGATCCTTTTGCAAACATCATAGCCATGTATGGCTTCAACCCCATTTTTTCTTTGCTTGTAGCATTATTCATGGCACTGATACTGGGAGCTTATTTCCTGACCGGGGTTACAAAAACTTTGAGTATCGAAGCTATTCTAACTGAAGCAGAAAAACAACGAATGGAGAACCTTACAAATGAAGCCCCAAAAAAGCATTTAAATAAATATCGTCTGGGGAAAAATAATTCTTTGGGAAAAAGTGATTCGGAGTCACTGGTGGAAACTGAAAACGGGGAATAGGGTTCGATGATGATCACGTGGTGATCACCGAACCAAAAAGACCACCAGCACCAGTGCCAGAGCGAAACCACCGCCGAACCATAGAAAATTGATCACCGGTCGGGTACGGTCTTCACCCATCTGGGCCACCTGGCTGGCAAGCTGTTGCACCCTATGGGCGTCTGCGGCACGGTCTGTGGCAAGCTGTTGTACGGTCTGTGGCGAGTTTCTCCACCGCCTGGACCACCCCGTTGAATATCGGTGCCAGTGGCCACCAGAGAGCGTAGTAGCGGCACCGGCGCTCTGCGCCACGGGACGCAGAGCGTCCGTGTGCATTCCCACGCAGAGCGTGGGAACGAGAAAGATTGGATAGGAAAAGGGGCAACCGTGACACGGTTGCCCCTTTTCCTATCCAATCTTCACTAAAACACCACCACTTCCTTGCCCTGCAGCTTCTCCTGCACCTTGCGGATCACCAAGTCCAAATGCTGGGGATTGTCCACAAAATCCAAGGTGTCCGCGGGGACGGTGAGGACGGGGCAGAGGTTGAAGCGGTCGATCCAGCCTTCGTAGAGGTCGTTGAGCCGGGCCAGGTAGGCCGGGTCCATGGCCTGCTCGTAGGCCCGGCCCCGGCGGCGGATGCGGCGGACCAGGGTCTCGGTGGAGGCTTTGAGGTAGACCATGAGGTCCGGCGGGGGCAGGAAGTCGGTGAGGGCCTGGTAGAGATCCCGATAGCTACTGTAGTCTCGCGGGGCCATGTTGCCCTGGTCATAGAGGTTGCGGGCGAAGATCTCGGCGTCCTCGTAGACGCTGCGGTCCTGGACCACGGAGCCGGGATGGTCCACCAACTGGCGGTGATGGCGCAGCCGTCGCCCCAGAAAAAAGATCTGGGAGTGAAAGCTCCAGCGCTGCATGTCCCCGTAGAAGTCGGCCAGATAGGGGTTGTCGTCCACAGCCTCGTAGAAAGGTTCCCATCCCAGCCCCTGGGCCATCAGCCGGGTGAGGGATGACTTGCCCACGCCGATGTTGCCGGCAATTGCAATAAAACGCTTGGTCATAGCTCCTCCAAATAAAATAGAACACGGATCTGACGGATCGAACAGAGTTTCACGGATCTTTTCCTGCTTGATCCGTTCAGATCCGTCGAATCCGTTCGATCCGTGTTCTATTTTTCGTCTATCCAGATCCTACGCCTTGGCCCCACCGGGCTTGATCCCCATGAGGGCACCCTTCCAGAGATCCCGGTTCATCAGGGCGATGAAGTCAAGGCTGATCTCCTTGGGGCAGACCGCCTCGCATTCGCCGATGTTGGTGCAGCCGCCGAAGTGCTCGGCGTCCATCTGGGCCACCATGTCCACCGTGCGCTGATAGCGTTCGGTTTCGCCCTGGGGCAGGTTGGCCAGATGGCCGACCTTGGCCGCGGTGAAGAGCATGGCCGAGCTGTTGGGACAGGCGGCCACACAGGCCCCACAGCCGATGCACGAGGCCGCATCCATAGCCATGTCCGCCTTGGCCTTGGGGATGGGCAGGGCGTTGGCTTCCGCCGCGCTGCCCGTGGCCACGGAGACATAGCCGCCGGCCTGGATAATGCGCTCGAAGGAGGTTCGATCCACCACCAAGTCCTTGATCACCGGGAAGGCGGCGGCCCGCCAGGGTTCGATGACGATGGTGTCGCCATCTTTGAAGTGGCGCATGTGCAGTTGACAGGTGGTGGTGGCCGACTCCGGCCCGTGGGCGATGCCGTTGATCACCAGCCCACACATGCCGCAGATGCCTTCCCGGCAGTCGTGGTCAAAGGCCACGGGGATGGCGTCCTTCATCACCAGTTCTTCGTTGAGCAGGTCCAGCATCTCCAGGAAGGAAGAGTCCGGGCTGACATTGGGCAGGGTGTAGTCCACCAGTTTGCCCTTGGTTTTGGCCCCATCCTGTCGCCAGATGCGTAGTTTCAGCTTCATAATGTTGATTCTCCCTATTATTTGTAGCTGCGCTGGGCCAGCTTGACGTATTCGAAGGAGAGCTCTTCCTTGTTCAGGATGGGCTTGGCCAGATCCCCGGTGTATTCCCAGGCGGCCACATAGGAGAAGTTCTCGTCATCCCGCAGGGCCTCGCCGTCCGGGGTCTGGCTTTCCAGGCGGAAGTGGGCACCGCAGGATTCTTTCCGATCCAGGGCGTCGATCACCAGCAATTCGCCCAGTTCCATAAAGTCGGCCACACGTCCGGCCATCTCCAGATTCTGGTTGAACTCTTCGCCCGTGCCGGGCACCTTCAGGTCTCGCCAGAACTCTTCCCGCAGGGGGGGAATCAGTTCCAGGGCCTTGCGCAGCCCCTCCTCCGTGCGGTCCATGCCGGCATATTCCCACATGATCTTGCCCAGTTCCCGGTGGAACGAGTCCGCCGAGCGGGTGCCCTTGATGTTCAAGAGCCGGTTGATGCGTTCCCGCACCTCGTTCTCCACGGCCACCACCTCTGGGTGATCCTTGGTGACCGGGGTCAACGCTGCCTTGGCCGTGGCCAGATAGTTAGGCAGGGTGTTGGGCAGCACAAAGTAGCCGTCCGCCAGCCCCTGCATGAGGGCGCTGGCCCCCAGCCGGTTGGCCCCGTGGTCGGAGAAGTTGGCCTCACCGGTCACAAAGAGACCGGGCAGGTTGCTTTCCAAGTTGTAATCCACCCACAGACCGCCCATGGTGTAGTGCAGGGCCGGGTAGATGCGCATGGGCACGGTGTAGGGGTCCTCGCCGGTGATGCGCTCGTACATGTCGAAAAGATTGCCGTAGCGATCCTTGATCACATCCTTGCCCAGGCGCTTGATGGCATCGGCAAAGTCCAAGAAGACGCCGTTCTTCAGCGGGCCGACACCCTTGCCGGCGTCCACCTGGCGCTTGGCGGCTCGGGAGGAAATATCTCGCGGGGCCAAGTTGCCAAAGCTGGGGTACATCTCTTCCAGATAGTAATAGCGCTCGGCCTCGGGGATGTCCTTGGCCTTGCGGTTGTCCCCGGCCTCGCGGGGCACCCAGATGCGGCCATCGTTGCGCAGGCTCTCGCTCATCAGGGTGAGCTTGGACTGATGTTCCCCCGCCGCGGGGATGCAGGTGGGGTGGATCTGCACAAAGCAGGGATTGGCGAAGTACGCCCCCCGCTTGTGGGCCCGCCACGCCGCGGTGACGTTGCAGCCGATGGCATTGGTGGAAAGATAATAGAGGTTGCTGTAGCCGCCGGTCCCCAAGACCACCACATCGGCCAGATGGGACTCGATCTTGCCCGTGATCATGTCACGGGTGACGATGCCACGGGCCCGGCCTTCGACCATGATCAGGTCCAACATCTCCGTGCGTGCGTGGAGCGTCACCGTGCCCGCTGCCACCTGCCGGGAGAGAGCTTGGTACGCGCCCAGCAGAAGCTGCTGGCCGGTCTGCCCACGGGCGTAGAAGGTGCGGGAGACCTGGGCACCGCCAAAGGAGCGGTTGTCCAACATGCCGCCATATTCCCGGGCAAAGGGCACGCCCTGGGCCACGCACTGGTCGATGATGTTGTTGGCCACCTCGGCCAGACGATAGACATTGGCCTCGCGGGAGCGGAAGTCGCCGCCCTTGACCGTATCGTAGAAGAGACGGAAGACGCTATCCCCGTCGTTGCGATAGTTCTTGGCGGCGTTGATGCCGCCCTGGGCCGCCACGCTGTGGGCGCGCCGGGCGCTGTCTTGATAGAAGAAGGCGTCTACATGATAGCCCTCTTCACCCAGGCTGGCGGCGGCGGATGCCCCGGCCAACCCAGTCCCCACCATGATGATGTTGTGGCGACGGCGGTTGCCCCCCGGTGCCACCAACTTCATGTTAAATTTTGCTTCGGTCCAAAGTTGCCGGACATCCCCTTCGGGAACCTTGCCGTCCAACATCTTGCCCACTTCCCACATGCCGGATGCGGAGCGGGGTTTGCTTTCAGTGGCCATGCCTGCCTCCTGGGTTTGCTAATTGACGAATCCAAACAACACGGCCAAAGGCACGATGGCAAAGCCAACAGGGATCACAATCCCCATGACCCACGCCAATCCCCGCAGGGTGCTGTCATATTTCCGATTGTTGAAGCCGAGGGTCTGGAACATACTCCAGGTGCCGTGGAAGAGATGGAAGCCCAAGGCTGACACCGCCACCAGGTAGAAGATCACGTTGAAGGGGTTCTGGAAGCCATGCACCAGGTTTTCGTAGGCCAGGCCCCGGGTAAAGTTGCCCAACCAGCCCCAGGTGAAATGGGCCAGATGGTAGGCAATGAAGAGAAAGATGGCCACCCCGCCATAGCGCATGGTGATGGAGGCGTAATTGGCCGCCACCGTGCGCTTCATCTCGTAGCTTTGAGGGCGGGCATTCCGAGCGCCATTGTACAGGCTGATGGCAGCCCATACATGCAACCCCACCGCCCCAGTTACCACAATGCGCAACACGGTTAAGAGGTGTAAATGGGAAAAGACCGGTGCCCCCAACGAACGCAGAGACTCTGCGTAGTGGTTGAAGTACTCGGCCCCTTGGAAAACCTTCAGATTACCGTACATGTGGAAAGCGAGAAAGCCGACCCAGATCGCGCCGGTCACGGCCATAATCACCTTCTTGCCAATCGATGAGCGGGTAAGCGTCATCACTGCCATGTGAAAAACTCCTCTGTTGACGAATGGTCAAACCCGATTTGGACCACGAAAAAAAAAATGGACTTTGCCACGAAAACACTATCCATTGCAAAGTCGTAATAATACGGATAATATCACGAAGCCATGATGTTTTCAAGCTCAGAAGCCAAGAATGAGACCTGTTTTTTCACCCCTTCACCCCTTCAGGATCCGGGCTGAGGGGGACAAAGACCGCCGCGCCCCACGGCTCCAGGCGGAAGTCTTGCCAATTCGTCTCGATCTGGTAGACCCGGTCCGAGATCACCTCTCGCCAATAGCCGTTCCACGGGAAACCCAGCCCGGTCTTTACCGGGTCTTGGCCAAAGTTGAGGGCCACCACCGCGGCGTCACCGGCCCCGTCCCAACGTTTGAAGCGCACCAGCTTGATGTCCGCAAAATCGTCGTCATAGAACTCGATCCAATCACTGCGCAGGGCCGGGTGATCCCGGCGCAGGCGGATCAGCCGCCGGGTCAACTGTTGATGTTGAAAGTGGTCTTTCTGATACAGCTTGGACCAGGCCAAGGGCAAGAAATCGATGGTGCGGGGGGTGTCCTCGCCAAACTCCTGGCCGGCCCACAGCATGGGGGTACCCGGTGCGCTGAAGAGCGTCACCAACCCCAACTGGCCCTTGGCCAGGGCCAGTTGATCCAGGCTCATCCCCTTGGGGCGCTCTATGTTGTTGGCGCTGTAGTATTTGACCTCATGCTCTGTGCGCACTTCGTCGTGGCTGGCGGTATAGTTGACCACCTGGTCCGCCCGCACATAGCCCAGATCCCGGAAGCCGCCCACGGCGTGGCGGATGTTCTTCTTTTCCCACTCCCAGCGCTGGTTGAGTACCTCGTCCAAGGTATGGTGAAAGTCCCCGTTCCAGCAGGCGTCCATCTCGGTGTCGGCCACCAGCTTGGCCCCATTTTTTTGGGGATGGGTGCCGTTGAGTACCCAATGTTCGGCCAGCAGAACACAGTCTGGGTTGGCCTGGCGGGCGGCCCAGCAGATGGCCGAAATGCCGTGATAGGGGTTAAAGCCAGGTTGCATGGGGTGATTATTGTCGAAGTCGACGCCCCCGGTCCAGTCAAACCGAAAGCCGTCAATGTGATACTCGGTCAGCCAGAAACGCACCACATCTTGAAAATGGCGGGTGGTTTCCTCGGAAAAATGGTCCCAATCCACCCCGCCCCAGCCGTTGATCTCCTTGGATGTGTGGTGGAAAAAGGGGTTCATGTCGGCCAGATTTTTGCCCTTGGAGCCAAACATGGGGGGATACATTTGATAATAGGGGTGGTCGCCCCAGGCGTGGTTGAAGACCATGTCCAGGATCACGGCGATGCCCCGGCGGTGGCAGGCGTTGACAAAAGTTTTGAGCTGGGCCGGGTTGCCGTAGGCCCGCTCCGGCGCAAAATAGAAGACCGGGTTGTAGCCCCAACTGGAATCGCCGGGAAACTCGGTGATGGGCATCAGCTCCACGGCGTTGATGTGCATGTCGGCGAAATAGTCCACATAGTGGGTCAGATCGGGGAATTTGCCATAGATGGGACGGCCCGGTGCCCAGCGCCCGGAGAAATCTCGCACGCACAGCTCGTAGATCACCATGTCCCGCAGGGCTGGGGTTTTCCAGGCGTGGTCAGTCCAGGCGAAGGTGGGCGGGGTGGCAGGCAGATAGGCCCAGGGGCCGCTGCTGTCCCAATGGACTTCGGCGGCGTAAGGATCCCCCACCCAGACATGGGATTGATCATCCACGGCCACATAAAAGCCATAGCGGGTCTCGCCGGGGTGGGGCAGGGTGATCCACCAGGTACCCTGGCCGTCGGTGACCAGGGGGTGGCGGCGGCTGTGCCACTCGTTGAAATCCCCCACCAAACTGACATAGGGCTTGAACGGGGCGCGCAGCACAAAGGTCACCGTGCCGGGTTCAGTCAGATCGTAATGAACACCCCCCCGGTGATTTTGGGGAAGTTCGACCGGGGCGGCTCGCATCGCCGGCCGTTTTCGAGTTTTTGCTGCCATCGCGTGGGCGACCTGTGGGTAAAGCTGAACGGGAGCGATTTGGGAGGGGGGGACAACAAATATCGAGTATCGTGTATCGAGTATTGGATCGGGTCAACCCGATCCAATACTCGATACACGATACTCGATAAAGTTCTACATATTCTTGATCAATTCCTGACCAAATGCACTGCACGAGACCTTGGTGGCCCCTTCCATCAGGCGGGCGAAGTCGTAGGTGACGACCTTGCTGCTGATGGTCTTTTCCGTGGCCGAGACGATCAGATCGGCGGCTTCGGGCCAGCCCATGTGACGGAACATCATCTCGCCGCTCAGGATCACGGAGGAGGGGTTGACCATATCCTTGCCCGCATACTTGGGCGCGGTGCCGTGGGTGGCCTCAAAGATGGCCCGGCCCGTCTCGTAGTTGATGTTGGCACCCGGCGCAATGCCGATGCCGCCCACCTGGGCCGCCAGGGCGTCGCTGATGTAGTCGCCGTTCAGGTTCATGGTGGCGATCACTTCGTATTCCGCCGGGCGGGTCAGGATCTGCTGCAAGAAGGCGTCGGCGATCACATCCTTGACGATGATGCCGTTGGGCAGCACATGCCAGGGGCCGCCGTCCAGGGGCACGCCGCCAAACTCCTCAGCCGCCACCTTGTAGCCCCAGCCCATGAAGGCACCTTCGGTATATTTCATGATATTGCCCTTATGCACCAGGGTGACGCTCTTCTTGCCATTGTCGATGGCGTATTGGATGGCGGCCCGGGCCAGACGGCTGGTGCCCTCTTCGCTGATGGGCTTGATGCCGATGCCGCTACTGTCCGGGAAGCGAATGGCGGTGATGCCCATCTCGTTGATCAGAAAATCGACCATCTTTTTGGCCCCGGCGGTGTAGGCCTCCCATTCGATGCCGGCGTAGATGTCCTCGGTATTCTCGCGGAAGATGATCATGTCGATCAGCTCCGGGGTCTTGACCGGGCTGGGCACCCCCTGGAAATACTTGACCGGGCGCACGCAGGCATAGAGATCCAAGCGCTGGCGCAAGGCCACGTTGATGCTGCGGATGCCGCCGCCGATGGGGGTGGTCAGGGGGCCTTTGATGCTGACCAGGAACTCGTCGATGGCGTCCAAGGTCTCTTGGGGCAGCCAGACCGCCTCGCCATAGACCTCGTTGGCCTTGTCACCGGCGTAGACTTCCATCCACGAGATCTTGCGTTTGCCGCCATAGGCCTTCTCCACCGCGGCATCCAGGACCGGCTGGCTGGCCGCCCAGATGTCTACGCCCGTGCCGTCGCCCTCAATAAAGGTGACGATGGGGTTGTCGGGCACGTTGAGTACGCCCTTGTTGAGGGTGATCTTTTCGCCTACGCTGGGGACGACTACTTTGCTGTATGCCATGTTTGTTTCTCCTGTTTTTGGTGTCGCTGATTTCAGCCGGAACTGAGAATTGAGAATTGAGAATTGAGAATTGAGAATTGAGAATTGAGAATTGAGAATTGAGAATTGAAAGTTGAAAATTAGAAAATGGGTTGGCCTTGGGCCATGTCTTGGGATACTTGTTGGGCAAAGACTGGGTCGTTGACGCTGAAGAATTCGCCGTGGCGATCCCGGCTCCACGGGCCAGCCAGCCAGGCTACGGCGTGGGCCACCTGCTCTGGGGAGCGCAGACGCCCTTCGTCATAGGCCTGCTGAAAGGATGAGAAGTCCAGGCGGCTGCCCTCGGTGTCCACGGCCCGGATTTCCTCTTGCATGGAGGTGTCAACCATGCCGGGACCAAGGGAGTTGATGCGCACGCCGGTCTCCGCCAATTCCAAGGCCAGACTGCGGGTAAGCATGTCCATCCCCGCCTTGGACACGGAATAGGCGCTCCACCCCATCATCGGCTGGCTGGCATAGCCACTGGTGATATTGATCACCCGCCCCGACCCCTGCTCGACAAAGATCGGCAAAATATTGTGGGTTATGTAAAACGCCCCCACCAGATTGATGTGGATATTGTAGGCCCATTCCTCCGGGTCCACCTCCAACACCTCATCCATGGGCCACAGCACCCCGGCGTTGTTGACCAGGATGTCCAGGCGGCCAAAGTGATCCAGGGCCGACTCCACCAACTCCTCCACCTGGGAGAGATCGCTGACATCCCCGGCCACGGCAATCGCCCGCCCGCCCGCGTCGGTGATGCTTTTGGCCACGGCGTCGATCTCCGCCTGGGTGCGGGAGGTGACGACCACGGCCGCCCCCATCTCCGCCAGCAGCCGGGCCGTGGCCGCGCCCAACCCCCGCCCAGATCCGGTGACGATGGCAACCTGCCCTTGAAGTTTCTTCAGTACCATATTGCCTCTATCTCTATCTCTATCTCTATCTCTATCTCTACCCCTGAACGCTCTGAGCGGAGCGGCAAGAGATAAGTTTAGCAGACAGCCGCCAAAAAATCCATTTTGGGCCGGGTTTGCGGCAGGTTCAAAGGGCTGAAGTCGGTTATACGAAAGCGGAATAGCACGCGGATGACGCGGATTTGGCGGATTTCCGCGGATTCTTCTGGTTTTGCGTCGAGCAAGGTGATGAGAAATTCGTAGGTGCGGTTTTTAACCGCACAACTCGCATGTACCGAGGGATCGTGCAGTTGAAAACCGCACCTACATTTCGTCATCCGGTTGATCCGTACAAATTCCGCGCTTATCCACGTTCTATTCCCCCCGCCCGACCATCGGACAATTTGACAAGCCATGCGTGGATGGTTAAACTGCCCATGCTTGAATAGTCCAAATTGACTATTCAAGCATGAGTAGATGAACCGAACTCACCCCAGTCAGTCATTTTGCATGGAGTCAACATGGCGAAAGTCAACGAAGCGCCTAAAGAATCATCCAAAGGGGCAGCCAAATCCGAAGCAGGTCGGGCGGCCAAGAAGAGCCCCAAGCCCGCCCCCACCCCCGCAGAGGCCAAGAATCGACGCATTCTGATCGTACTTTTTCTGGGTGTACTCATGGGCGCGCTGGACATTGCCATTGTCGGCCCGGCTCTGCCTGCCCTGCGCACGGCTTTTGGCGTGGATGATCGGGCCATTGCCTGGGTTTTCAGCATCTATGTACTCTTTAACCTGATCGGTGCCCCCCTCATGTCCAAGTTGAGCGACCGCTATGGTCGGCGCAACGTTTATTTGGCCGATGTGGTGCTTTTTGGCCTGGGATCTCTGGGCGTAGCCCTTGCCCCGCCCCCTGCTTTTGGCTGGCTGTTGGCGGCCCGGGCTGTGCAGGGGTTTAGCGCCGGGGGCATCTGGCCCGTGGCCAGCGCGGTGATCGGGGACACCTTCCCCCAGGAGAAGAAGGGCAGCGCCCTGGGGTTGATCGGCGCGGTCTTTGGCCTGGCCTTTATCCTTGGCCCCATCCTGGGCGGGCTGTTGCTCATGATTAGCTGGCAATGGCTCTTCCTGGTCAACCTGCCCCTGGCCGCGCTGATTATCTTCATGGGCATCCGGGTTCTGCCCGCCACCCGCCCGGCCAAGCCCCAGCCCTTTGATATGGCCGGCATGGCCGTCTTGGCCGTACTCTTGGGCAGTCTGGCCTATGGTGTCAACCAGATCGACACGGAAAATCTGGGGGCCAGCCTGGGCAGCACGGCCGTGTGGCCCTTCCTGCTCACCGCCCTGATCGCCCTGCCCCTCTTTGCCTGGATCGAGCGGCGAGCCAGTGACCCGGTAATTCGGCCCAAGCTTTTGGGGAGTCGGCAGTTGCGTTTGACCTATCTGCTCTCTGCCGGGGCCGGGCTGGGGGAGGCGGCCATGGTCTTCCTGCCCGCCTTGGCCGTGGCCGCCTTTGGCATGAGCCACAGCCGGGCCAGCTTTATGCTGATGCCCGTGGTGCTGGCCATGATGGTAGGGTCACCCCTGGGCGGACGATTGCTCAACGGCCTGGGTTCTCGCACCCTGATCGCTGGGGGGACTGCATTCTTGGGGATCGGCATGGTGATTCTGGGCTTCTTCAGCACCAGCTTTGTCGGCTTTATGGTGGCCGGGGCCGCCATCGGTCTGGGTTTGTCCAGCCTGCTGGGGGCGCCGATTCGCTACATCACCCTCAACGAAGCCCCGGTGGCGGACCGCACCGCGGCCCAGGGCATGGTGACCATCTCCACCGGGGTGGGGCAGTTGATCAGCGGGGCCTTGGTGGGGGCGGCCGCGGCCAGCCGGGGCGGTGGGATCGATGGGTACGCCTTCGCCTATGTGGTGGTGGCCGGGGTGTCCGTGGTCCTTTTGGTCATTTCCTTGGGGTTGAAGAACCGGGCGCAAGAGCAGGCCAGTCTGCCAGAAAAGAGATCGCCAGTTCAAGCTTGATAAAAACAGGACGCAGATTTCAACAAAGAAAGAAGAGAGCAACATGGATCCTACAGCCAGCACCATCATGGCCGCCGCCCTGATCTTTTACACCATCGGGGTGTGGAGTGAACGTTTTGCCGGACGACTCAAGCCGTGGCATTTGGCCTTCTTCGTGTTGGGGCTGATCTGCGACACTTGGGGCACGGGCATGATGTTCAAGTTTGTCGGGGGCATGACCTTTGATGTACACGGCATCACCGGCGTGATCGCCATCGTCCTCATGCTGATCCATGCGGCGTGGGCGGCGTGGGTACTGTATAAAAAGGATGAACAGGCCCTCCAGAGCTTCCACAAGTTCAGCGTCATCGTGTGGGTGATCTGGCTGATCCCCTATTTCAGCCCCATGTTTTTCGCTATGGCGGGGTAGGAAATCGAAGGCTGGTTATTCCTGAATTCCGCCCGGTCGGTGTAGAATGAAGCCACCGGGACTATGCAGACCGGACGCTAAACCGGGCAAAGCAGAAGGACAAGGTGCCCATGCAAAACGATGACCGTCAACTACTGTTGCTGGGTCTGCTGCGCACCCAGGAGATGCACGGTTACCAGATCAACCAGTTCCTGGAAGAGCATCTGGACTTCATGGCCAATCTGAAGCCCTCCACGGCCTATTATGCCCTGGACAAAATGGCCGAGGCCGGGCTGGTGCGCACCTTCAGCGAGCAGGAGGGCAACCGGCCCACCCGCCAGGTCTACGCCATCACCGAGGCCGGTGAAGTCCATTTTCAGGCTCTTCTACGCCAAAACCTGGCCCGCTACGAAACCCGTGATTCCGGGGACGACATCGGGGTCTCCTATCTGTCCGAGCTGCCCAAGGCCGACGCCGTTGGGTTGCTGGCCCAGAAGCAGGCCCAAATCACCGG
This sequence comes from Caldilineaceae bacterium, assembly GCA_018003515.1. GTDB lineage: Bacteria > Chloroflexota > Anaerolineae > Caldilineales > Caldilineaceae > JAGNDO01. The sequence continues at coordinate 23,522 of JAGNDO010000043.1, read as the reverse complement.
GCTGCTGGTCAGGGTCAAGACCGTTGAGGCCCATGTCAGCCCGACGGACGCCATTCATCTCACGCTGAAACGAGCCATCATGCAGTTCCAAGCCGATCTGGATTGGCTGGAACAGGTGCAGAGATGGCTGGATCAACATCAATCAAACGATTCAACCAATTGAAAGGAACAACCATGTACGGAATGCTAAAAATGTCTCATGATGGCTGGCGCTGGCTGGTCATTCTGATCGGTGTCATCTTCTTGGTTAAAATGCTTCTGGGGCTGGTGCAGAAGGGGAAGTGGAGCAAGCTGGATCGGCAATTGGGCATGTTCACCACCATTGCGGTGGATATTCAAGTACTCTTTGGGTTGATCATCTGGTTCATGGGCAGTTGGTGGCAAGTTCCCGCCAGCGTTCCCGGTGCCGAACACCCGGTCACCATGCTGATTGCCCTAACCGTTATGCACATTGGCTGGGCGCGGGCCAAAAAGGCGTCCACAGATGCGGGCAAGTTCCAGCAGGCGTTGATCTGGTTTGCGGTCGCCGCCCTGTTGGTCGCCCTGGGGATTGTGCGGGTGGCCTAGGATGGATGGCATCGTCGCAGGGCTGCAAAACGCCCACGCGCTCTGGCGCTACATGGTGCTGATCTGCGCCGCCTTGACCGTGGGCATGATGTGGCGGGGTTGGTACGGCAACAAGTCCTGGCAGACCCTGGAGACCCGGGTCAGCAGTTTCTTCATCACCGCCCTGGACCTGGAAGTGGTGTTGGGGGTGCTTGTCTGGCTGTTCAAGCAGCAGTGGACCACGGGCGATCTCCTCTCCACCTGGCGGCACCCGGCGCTGATGCTTGCCATCTGGTTCTTTGCGCGCCTGGGCTGGTATCGCCTGCGCTATGCCAAAGAATCCCGTGACAAATTCCGGATCGGGGCCATCTGGTTCACCTTGGCCACCTTTTTCTTGATCATTGGGGTATTGCAGATCATGGGCGTTTTCTAGCCTGCCCCCCTGTCCCCCCAATTCTGGGGGGAACAGCCCACCAAACAAAAAGAGCGGCGGCGACCCTTCAGGTCGCCGCCGCTCTTTTTGTTTACTTCACCCCATCCACTGCAACACCTGCTCGTGCAAAAACGAGCGAGTCAGGCTGTGGATGGTGTAGTGGCGCGCCGCCAAATCGCCCAGGCTGTCCACCAGGTTGAGGCTCACCAGCCGGTTGAGGATAGGGCGCAAGGTGGCGGGATCTTGCTCGGCGATCCCGGCCAGATAGGCCAGATCACAGCCGTTTTCGTTGACCAGGGGCATGAGCAGGAGGGTCTCACGCTCGGCTTCGGCCAGATTGTCCCAGGCCCGACGATAGATATAGGTGTAGAGACTCTCGGACGCCTGCCCCTTGGCCCCTTTCAAATCCGCCATCACATCGGCCAACCCATGCACCATTGCCTGACCGACCACCAGACGCAGGGCCAGGGGGTTGCCGCCCACGGTGCCATAGATGCTGTGCAGTTGGGCATCATCGGCCTGGGCCAGGGTGGGCAAGTTGCGCAGGCGGGCCTCGTGACGCACCAGGGCCAGGGCGTCCCCTCTGCCCAGTTCGGGCAGGCGGTGATGGTAGATCTCAGAGGCGTCGAACAGGCTGCGCCGGCTGCCCAGCAGAAATTTGGTGGGGTTGGCCCACGGGCGGATGGCGGCCAGCACGGCCTCCATATCCGCCCGACTCTCCAGGTTGTCCACCACGATCAGATGGGGATCCGCCCTAAGCCGGCGGCCCAGAGCCAGGGCCAGCCGCTCCAAGGGCAAGCCGGCCCCCTCGCCTGCGGGCAAAAGCTGGGCGGCCAGATCATAGATCAACTGCTCCCGACTCAGGGCGGGCCGATCCACCTGAGCCAGCGCGCCCCCGGCATTGAAAAGCTGCTGACGGGCGGTGATCCAGCCCAAATCCACAAAGCGTTGCCAACCCACAATCCCTTCCTGAATCAACCGCTGCACCAGGGCCGTGACCAGACTGGTCTTGCCGATGCCGCCGATGCCCTCCACGGAGACAAACCAGGGCGGTCCCGGCTGCACCAGGATCTCGGCCAGCCCCTCCACCGCGCCGTCCATGCCGAAGAGGGTGGTGAAGGTGGGCAACTCCACCCGCTGCACCAGCCGCTCTTGGCGTTCGGAGCGGGCGACCAATTCGGCGTCCATCAAAATCTCCGCCAACTGCTCGATGGCCTCCCGCTGCTTCTTAAAGACATGGCCCTCGGAGACATTGAGCCGATTGGCCACAATCTGGGCGGACTGATCATCGGCAAAACGCAGGCGCAGGATGACGGCGGCCTGGGCGTCGCTGCGTTCCAACTGGGCGATGGCGTCCAGCAGAAGTTGATTGGTGACACGCCGGGCGTTGGTCTCTGGGGTCTGGGCAGAGCGATAGAGCAACAGATCCGCAAAGGGCGACCCGGCCAGACTGCCCCGATGCCACAGGGAGAGGGCTTCGTGGACCTGCTCTTTTAGGCTGTCGGTAGAAAGCGGGTTCATGGGGTGGGCGTCCTTGAGTTGGAGAAAAACGAACGATGCCTCTCTATTCTACTTGATCCGGCCCTAAGTGCAAGTGGGCGGGAGGGTTGTGGGGCCAGTCGGATAGGGTTGAGACAGCTTTTTGGCCGTACAGAGAGGATGCGGATAGAACATGGATAGATCCTGACAGAGTTCGGCAGGAGGTGGACAGAAAACGGGTAGAGCATGGTACTCAAATCCAAGTATAGTAGTGGGCAGTTTGCTCGCCGATCCAAACAAGTTCACCCATGACAGTTCCCCATCAAAGGAGACCAACATGGGTCGGTGCAGTACAAAACACCCGCATTATCACAGACAGTCAGTTCGCTTTTGACAGCTTTGATGTTCCCAAAAAGGAGAAGATCATGAACAAGCGTAAGATAAGACCGTTGTCGGGAAACATTTGGGTTTTTCTGTTACCCCTGCTGCTAGCCGTCATGCTGGCCAGCAGTGGGCGCGTGAGCCAGGCCGAGGTAACCACCAACGTGGGTGGGCCGATCTTTAGCAACACGACCTGGACCCTGGCCAACAGTCCGTATTTGGCCATCAACAGTGTGCAGGTGAGCAGCGGGGCCACCCTGACCATTGAGCCAGGGGTGGTGGTCAAGTTTGCTGCGGGCAAGGCGCTCTCCATCAGCGGTGGATTGATCGCCCAGGGCACCCAGGCCAATCCCATCACCTTTGGGGCCAACACGGCCAACCCCACCCCAGGCTTTTGGGGCTTTATCAAGTTCGAGAACAGCAGCATTGACGCCACCTTCGACCTGGATGGCAACTACACCGGCGGCTCCATCATCCAACATGCCCTGGTGGAATATGCAGGCAATGACGTCAACAACCCGGCCGCCATCGTGATCGACCGGGCTGCTCCCTTTATCGACCAGAACATGGTACGTAAAAGTTCACGCGACGGCATCCGAGTCGGCGAGGGCAGCATCACCATCCGGGATAACACGGTGCAAGACAACCAAGGGACCGGTATCAGTGTTTCCACGAGTACCCAGGCCTTTGTCCTCAACAACACGGTGATCGGCAACGGCTACGACGGCATTTACGCTTACGGCCCGTCCGACACCACTCGTGTGGTGGTGGAAGGCAATACCGTGCGCGGTAATACCTCTCCCGGGGGCAGAGGTATTTATTGCACCTACGCCACCGTCCGCCACAATCGGGTGTACGCCAATGCTGGCTTCGGCATCTACAGCAGTAGCTACTGCGATGTACTAAACAACGTGGTGGCTAATAATCGTGACCTCGGCATCTATTCCGAGTACTACGGGATCATCAGCGGCAACAAAGTGGCGCAGAATGTTACTGCCAGCACCTCAATCAATACGGCTGGCATCGGTGCCATCTATCCTCACCAGATCACCTACAACAGCATTGTCTTCAACAATGCGCAGGCAGGGTTGCCCGGCGTGGATCTTTACTATCCTCAGGTCAGCACCGACTGTTTTGCGTACAACACAGTGGTCGGCCAAGTGGCACCTAGCAACACAGACACTGGTGGTCTCTATCTGCGACAGGGAAGCATCAACTGCCAGGTGCAGCACAACAACATCTACGGCAACCAGGGCTACGAACTCTATAATGCCAACAACCAATCTGACGGTACTTTGGACGCCCAGTTCAACTGGTGGGGCACCACAGACGGCAACGTCATCAACGACGAGATCTGGGACTTCTTTGACGATGGCGCTCTGGCTGTGACCAACTACGGCAATCTGCTCACTGCGCCGGACACGGACGCACCGCCAGCCCCGCCCACTGGCTTTCAAGTGGCGGTCAGCGGCAGTAGTTTCAACCTGAGTTGGGCCGCCAACCAGGAAGCGGATATCGCCGGTTACCGGGTCTACTACGACTTCGACGGCGCGTACCCCTATGAAGGCACCGGGGCCACCCAGGGCGCTTCGGGCATCAACGTGGGCAAGGTCACCAGCTACAGCCTGACCGGGCTGCCCGCGGCCCGCAACATCTTCTTCACCGTGCTGGCCTACGACACCAGCGGCGACGAGTGGGCCGGAGAGAGCTGGTACGCTCTGGGCAAGTACGCCTCTATCGGCGATCTGCCCCTGCGCAACGGCAACTTTGACCTGGGTCCTAACGGCGATTGGAGCGAATCCGGTGGTTCAGGATCCCTGATCCGCCAGGATAGTCTACCGGTCACCCCCAAGTCCGGCAGCTACGTGGCCTGGCTGGGCGGCGTATATCTCGCCAACGATCTGGTTTCCCAGACGGTCACAGTGCCCTCCGCTGGTACGGGCATGCTCTACTTCACCTATCAGATCCAGTCCCAGGAGGGTTGTGGTTACGATTATGCCAACGTGATGGTTGACAACACGGTCGTGGTCACTCTCAATTTGTGCAATGACACCGCTACATCTTATTGGAAGTATGCTACTGCAGACCTAAGCAGCTACAAGGGTCAGAATGTAAGTTTGGCATTCCAAGTCACTTCGGGTGGCGGCGTCAGCAGTTTCCTAATCGATGACGTGAGTTTGACCGCACCGGCTCCTCTGCCATTGCTCAACGGCAACTTCGACCTGGGCGCCAACGGTGATTGGACCGAGTCCGGCAGCCAGGGCAGCCTGATCCGCCAGGATAGTCTGCCCGTAACCCCCAACTCGGGCAGTTATGTGGCCTGGCTGGGTGGCGACTATTACGCCAATGACCTGCTCACTCAGATGGTCACTGTGCCCGCCGGCGGTACCGGGATGCTCTACTTCTCCTACCAGATCCGATCAGATGCCAGTTGCGGCTATGACCACGCCAACATTCTGGTGGATAATCTGGTTGTGCATACCTACGATCTATGCACCAGCGCCGTCACTGGCAACTGGGTGCAGACAGCGGTGGATGTAAGCAGCTACCTGGGAAAATTCGTATATCTTGCCTTCCAAGTCACTTCAGACTATGGCTATCTCAGCAGTTTCTTGATCGACGATGTCAGTTGGACCTTGCCGCCGACACCGACGCCCACTTACACGCCGACCAACACCCCCACCCGCACGCCCACAACGGTGCCGACCACCCAGTCGACCAACACGCCGACGGTCACGCCGTCCCCCACGGCCACCGTGCAGACCTATTATCTCACCCTAGAGAATATGAGCAGGACTGGTGTACGTTCTTCCTACGTGATCACCAATACTGGCAGCGCAACGGGTACCCAGGTACAAACCTTCTACTCTCCCGACGGCAATCTATCGGGGATGTATTCGACTACCCAGGAGCCATTCGTGGCAAGGGTTTATTATCTGGCGTCGCAAAATATGCTGCCGTCCGGGTGGCAGGGCTATATTGTAGTCGCCTCGGATCAGCCTATAACCGGGACGGTATTGGGCACCACGCCGACCAACACGCCAACGGCTACGCCCACCAGCGCGCCGGGAGGCACATCGCAACTCTACTGGGTCAACAACACGACCAAGACGATCCAGACATCCACCGACAACGCTACCTATCGGGATCTGGTCGCTTTTGAGCATGGAGCAGGGCTTTATGTAAAATCTGGTAGCTACCTCATAGCGGATCGGGTAGGGAACAAGCTCTATTGGAGTGAGGAAGGTAAGATCAAGCGGGCGAATTTAGATGGCACCAACGTGGAAGTGCTGTTAACCGCCACGGGCAGTCTGAGTTCCATCAGTCTTGATAGAGCCAATGGGAAACTGTACTACATCAGTCAAGCAACTGGATTCCACCTTCGCCGGGTGAATCTAGACGGCAGCGGAGATGAATTTCTTTTCTCCATCCATGTCTATCCTGACTCTAGCTACATGGTGAACGATATGCAGTTGGACGGACCAAACGGCCAAGTCTATTGGACCAACACCAACGGCACATCCTCCATCGAGCAGGCCAATGTGGATGGCAGCGCCCGTCATGTGATTATTGCATCGGCTGGCACGAACCCTCAAAAGCTGCGCCTGGATCTCGCCGCCGGTAAGATCTATTGGTCGGCTAACGATGCCACCGACTCTATCCAACGGGCCAACCTGGATGGCACGGGAAAAGAACGCCTAGTCACAGGGGCGGGTCTGGCTCTTGGATTCGATCTAGACCTGGCCAACGGCAAGATGGTCTGGGCCAACGGTGAACCCAACGGATCCATCCAACGCGCCAACCTGGACGGAACGGGGATCGAAACGCTGATTGGCAATTTGGGGATAAGTAGCTTCATAGATCTGCCTGCCCTGGCCGTAGGCAATCCCGTGTCAGGCAACGGCACCCCCACCGCCACCCCGACAACGGTTCCGCCGACCAGCACACCAACGGTCACGGCTGTGCCGCCCACCAACACACCAACGGCCACGCCTGTACCGCCGACCAACACACCGACGGCCACGCCTGTGCCACCGACCAACACACCAACGGCCACGACTGTACCGCCGACCAACACGCCGACGGCCACGGCGACTATCCCGGTAGCCACGGCGACACCGACCCAGACGCCGCCACCTTCGCCCACCCCCACGGCGACGACGAAGCCGCCCACGCCCAGCGGGGGCAACTTGCAGATCTTCACCATCTCGCCCAACTCGGGCTTTAACGACCAGGTGACCAACGTGGTGATCAACGGGGCCAACTTCAAGGCCATCCCCACGGTCAAACTGGGCGGCAACAGCCTGACCAACGTGGTCATGGTGAGCGGGTCCACCCTGCAAGCCAGTGTGCCCGTCAACCTGGGCCCCGGCACCTACGATCTGATCGTGGCCAATCCGGGCGGTGAGACCGCCGTGCTGGTGGCCGCCTTCAGCGTGCGCACGGCCCAGCCCGCGGTCACGTCCATCGTGCCCAACAACGGTCGCTTCGATGTGCCCAACCAGATCAACGTCTATGGCTTCAACTTCAGCCCTGGCGCGGTGGTCAAGCTGGGCAGCGACACCCTGTTGGAAACGGTCTTTGTCAACAGTTCCTTCGTGCAGGCCACGGTGCCGGCGGGCATGGCCCTGGGTGTTCATAACCTGGTGGTCACCAACCCGGACAACAGCTCCGCCACGGCATTCAGCGCCTACACGGCCATCCAGCCCACCAACGATGATCTCTACGCCAACGGCTACCAGATCTGGACTGACCCCGTGTCGCCCCGATCCCAGGAAGCGGCCAAGGTGGGGGTGATCATCCATCGCCAGGGCGGCAAGAATGCGCTCTCCGATGTGAAGGCTCGCTTCTACGTAGGCGATCCGGCTGCGGGCGGCACCTTGCTGGGCGACGGGACCATCACCCTGCTCTCGCCCCGCAGTTCGGACACCACCTCCACGGTGAATTGGACGCCGCCCAATGTGGGCACCTACACCCTCTTCGCCGTCATCGACCCGGACAACGCCGTCGTTGAAGGCATCGAGACCAATAACGTGGTCAGCCGCACCCTCACGATTCTGCCCGCCTCGCCGGACGCGGTTGCGCCCCATGTGGACAGCTTCGCCATCAACAACGGGGACGCGGAAACCGCCAACCGCACGGTACGGCTGGACGCCACCACCTCGGACCCGGCCCCCAGCAGCGGCATGAAGTCCATCCTCTATCTGGAGTTTGAGTACAACCAAAACTCCGCCCAGTGGGTGCCCGTGCAAAGTTCCGGCTGGCTGGACTACGCATCCGGCCACACCAACTTCACCTGGAGCATGACCCCCTCGGCCGGGATGAAGTACATGCAGGCCTGGGCCGCGGACAACGCTGGCAACATCTCCCTCTTCCCCTTCCGAGACCTGATCAGCTACATTCCAGAATCGGATCGGGTGGGGCTGGACCAGGGACGCATCTATCGCTTCGTCCTGGCCAAGGACCAACGGCTGACGGTCCGGGTGGAACCGGTGACCGGGGATCCGGATCTCTACATCTGGGCACCCGACTTCAGTACCCGTCCGCCCTGGGTGAGCAATCTGGAAGGCAACGCAGTGGACCAATACAGCTTGGTGGCACCAGTGGCTGGCACCTACCAGGTGGAAGTCTATGGCTATACCGCAGCCCAGTTCCGGCTCAGTGCGTCCATCACCGCAGGCAACGCTCCCCAAGCTGCGGAAGTGCAAGGCGGCAAGTCTCCGAACAAGGCCGATCCCTCCGCACCCATCCTGGCTATCACCAACGAACCGGGCGCACAGCAAGGATTGCCCACGGCTCCCGTCGCCCCGTCGGCTGGGGATAGCAAGAAATACATCTATCTGCCCCTGATCGTCCGCTAGTTCTTCGAGGTTGATTGTGTCGTAGCTGGGAGAATGACGATTGCCATTCTCCCAGCTACGACCACCCCTTCATCCGTTATCTCCGCGCCATTGTGGCTTCGTTGATTCAATTTGTTGTGCCACAGTCCTACCCCTAGACACAATCCAAGAACACTATTCCAAACGGAGGAAATCATATGCGACTAAAATCATCTGATCCTATGCAAATCACCGCCGATGCAACTCGACAAGTTAATTTGACTTTCCTGGGAATCCTGGGCTTGTTGCTTGCCCTTGCGCTGTGGCTAACCTTGTCTGCTCAACCCTTACAGGCCCAAGAACAGCCCCAGCCCGGCCATCCCCCATCCCAAACCGATTTTCTGGCTCCCTTGAGCAACATCACCCAAGTGAGTGGCGGCAGCAGCCACACCTGCGCCTTGACCAGCGCCGGAGGAGTCAAGTGCTGGGGATGGAACGAGTCCGGCCAAATAGGCGACGGTACCACAAAAACGGAAAGACCCACCCCGGTGGACGTGACAGGGTTGGGCAGCGGCGTGACCGCAATCGCCGCGGGTGGGTACTTCTCCTGCGCCCTGACCACGACGGGCGGAGTCAAGTGCTGGGGCATGAATAGCCAAGGGCAACTGGGTGACGGCACAACCACCAGCCGTTCCGCCCCGGTGGATGTAACAGGACTGACCAGCGGCGTGACCGCCATTGCCGCCGGCGGATATCACACCTGCGCGCTGACGACAGGGGGTGGGGTCAAATGCTGGGGAGAAAACTTCCAAGGCCAACTGGGCGACAACACGACAACACCCAAAACCACCCCCGTGGATGTGACTGGACTGACCAGTGGCGTGACCGCCATCGCAGCAGGCTATTTCCACACCTGTGCCCTGACAAGCGCAGGCGGGGTCAAATGTTGGGGATACAACGCCAACGGTACATTGGGCGACAACACAACCACCAATCGCCTCACCCCGACGGACGTGGTGGGAATGAGTAGCGGCGTAGCGGCAATCGCCGCCGGTTATTACCATACATGTGCCCTGATAACCGGTGGTGGAGTTAAGTGTTGGGGGGATAACTTTGGCGGCCAATTGGGCGACGGTACAACAACTGACCGTCTCACCCCAGTGGATGTAATTGGGATGAGTAGTGGCGTGACCGCTATTGACACGGGTAATTTCCATACCTGCACCCTAACGATGGCAGGGGGGGTCAAATGCTGGGGATACAACAGTCGCGGTCAAGTGGGCGATGGCACGGAAACACGGAAGAGTTCACCCGTAGACGTGACCGGGCTGGGCAGTGGCGTGGCCGCCATCGGTATCGATGGTGACCACGCTTGCGCCGTGACCACAACAGGTGAAGTCAAGTGCTGGGGAAACAACGCCTATGGCCAACTGGGAGACAACACAGGTGGAGCCAAACTCACACCTGTGGATGTAATGGGGCTGAACAGCGGTGCGGTCACCATCGAGGCCAGTGGTCACAATGGCTACACCTGTGTTCTAACGACAGGGGGTGGCGTCAAATGCTGGGGAGACGGCTTGCTCACGCCGACAGACAAGGTTGGGCTAAGCAACGACTTAGCCGCCGTTGCCGCTGGCGACGCCCACACTTGCATTCTGGGCAACGGGGGCTTTGTCAAGTGTTGGGGAAAGAACGATCATGGGCAACTGGGCGATGGCACAACAGATTACTACAAGTCCAACCCAGTGGATGTAACGGGACTGAGTAGCGGGGTACTGGCCATCGCAGCCGGAGATGGCTCCTATACGTACGATTCGTCCAGCCCCGGCACCCATACCTGCGCCCTAACCGCTGCGGGCGGCGTCAAATGCTGGGGGAATAACGGCTCTGGCCAACTAGGCGACGGATCGACCACGGACAAGAACACTCCTGTCGATGTGACAGGGTTGAGTAGCGGCATAACGGCCATCGCTGTTGGCGGCAACCACACCTGTGCCCTGACCGCTGCGGGCGGCGTCAAATGCTGGGGGAACAATTGGGAGGGTCAGTTGGGTGACGGCACTTCTAGCACCAGGAACACCCCGGTGGATGTGTCAGGACTGGGCAGCGGTGTCACAGCCATTTCCGCCGGAACGTGGCATACCTGCGCCCTCACCATCGGCGGCGGTGTCAAGTGCTGGGGGGATATCAGCGGTGGTGGTTTAACCCCCAAGGATGTCGTGGGTCTGAGCAGCGGTGTGGCCGCCATTGATGCCGGCGACTCCTTCACCTGCGCTGTGACCACAGGGGGCGGAGCCAAGTGCTGGGGGGCCAACTACTTCGCCCAACTGGGCGACGGCACCAAGGAATCCAAGAGTACGCCGACCGACGTGGTGGGTCTGAGCAGCGGCGTGGCCGCCATCGCCGCCGGTGTGTACCATGCCTGCGCCCTGACCACGTCCGGTGGGGCAAAATGTTGGGGGAGTGCCGGCGATGGCCAACTAGGCGACGGCACGGCCTGGCGACTGACACCGGTGGCTGTGGTCGTGGAGAGAGTCCTTGATCACCTTCTCTTTCTGCCGGGTCTGCAACGCTAGTGTCCTGTCAACCGTGATTTGATAAATTGCGGAGGTGGGCATCCTCAGATGCCCAGCCTTCGCATCTGAGGATGCGAACTCCTCAATCCCATCAAATCACGATTGACGGAACGTTAGTAAAGGTCGGCGCAAATAGCGCTGAAAATTCTTACGCTCGTAGCCGGTCCGTGACCGGCGGGTTGACGAATGGATCGCCCGGACTTCCCACGTTAACCCACCAGTCACGGACCTAGCTAAACTTGTCTTTTCCCGGACCTACTTGCACCGGGCTGTACTAGCGTAGTCTCCGGGGCGCTCACTTAGCGCTTCCCAAGTAGAAAATGGGAGAACGAAATGCTACCGAAATCACCCATCACACCCGAACAACTTGGCAAAGGATTCCTGTCCTGTGCGGTTGTTCTGTTGCTTCTGTGCATGGCCACGGTGCTGACACCCATCGCAGGTCATGCCGCTACGCCATCGGACACGCTTGGCGACTTCACCTGTGCCTCGGTGACTACCATTCCAGTGGACGAATGCCAGGCCCTGGTGGATTTCTACACAAGCACCGGCGGCCCGCAGTGGACCAATAATTCCCAATGGCTACAGTATCAATGGGAACAGTATAGCGATCCTTGCGAATGGAACGGTATCTACTGTGGAAATGAACATGTCAAGATGATTTTTCTTTATTCCAACAACCTGAATGGACCTTTGCCCGCCTCTGTCGGAGACCTTACCAAATTGGAGGTACTCGATCTCTATGACAACGAGTTATCTGGGACTCTGCCGCCCTCACTTGGCGAATTGACTCAACTCAAGAGGCTGTGGCTTGAAGGGGAAGGATTGTCTGGCAAGCTGCCCGATTCGTTGGGTGCCCTGGTCAACCTGGAGAGACTTTCTCTCTCTGGCACCTTTACTGGCATGATGCCCGCCTCATTGCTGAACCTGACCAAATTACAGGACCTACGCCTTATCTATGCGCCCTGCGTGCCTATCGATGCGACAGTCCAGACATGGCTGGCGACCATCAATTATGTAGACATCCGAAATCGCCAATGCACGTTCGCTGATGCGACCAACGTCTTTGTCAACGGCAGCTTTATACCTAGCACAACGGATCCCAATCGTTCATGGTTGACGACAAGCAGTTGGATCCGTAAGCCATTCTTTACGGGCACCGCACCCTACACGGATGTTCAACCCCGCACTGGTCTGTCAGCCATTTCCCTGGGCATCTATGAACCGACGATGGCTGATATGGCACCCTTCTTTTTCGACCGCATCCAACAAACGATCACTGTGCCCAACCGGGCAGATGTGGCCTTCTCGTTTCACTATCAGATCCGTTCAGACGAAGCGTGCGGGCGCGATTTCGCCTATGTTTTTGCCAAGATGCCCATGCAGCACCCTGTTCAACTGGGCGTGTTCGATCTCTGCCAGGCCACACAGACGAGCCGATGGACCGAGGCGGTTTTCGATCTATCCACCTATGCAGGCAAAACGGTGGATATTTATCTGGATGTGCGGCTAGACGAGATGAATGGCAGCGTCTTCTTTGTGGACGATGTCTATCTGGCGCAAAATCTGGTAGTCGAAATTGACTCGACCCACGCCATTTTCCTGCCTGCGATTCAGCGAAGTATGCCACCACCAGATCCCTACACACTGCGCTGCAATCCATCGGGCGGATCCGGCGGGTTGCAGCCGGGTGCCCATTTCACCCAGGTCGCCGGCCTGGATGCGTTGGTCATTGTCGGGAGCAACTACGATCCGGGTCGCCCCACGTTCTTGAGCTTCTATCTGCACGGTGACTCGGCAGATGATTACAGTGCGAACGAACACGGTCCAGTGCGACAACTGGTAGACGAACAGGGCTGGATTTTTGTAGCCCCCTTGGCACCTTCTCCCTACATCGTCCGGCCACCAGTACCCTATCCTCATTCATGGCACACCAACAGCGAGCTAAACACCGAACGACTGGGCGCAGTCTTTGATGAGATGTTTGCCCGGTACAACCTTTGCCAGGATGTACTGCTAGGCAGCGGCGCATCAGGGGGTTCATACTTCTGGGATCAATACTTCTTCCCATACAAGGGTGATGTTTATCCCGCATACTTCAGCATGAACTGTGGCGGGGGGTATACGGCATTCGACGGACACTACATCAGTGAGATGCTAAACCGCATCAATGGCTACGATGCGCTCAAACGGCGCAGCCGTTTTCATTACCGCATCGGTACCGAAGATTTTCTCTATGCAAAAGCCCAGGCAGGCGCTAACGACCATCGCGCCGCAGGTTTTGACACGATCTTCGAGCCATTGGAAGGCGTAAAGCACTGCGCTTACGACGTTTCAAGCGTTATTCGCGAACATTGGTTGCGCGCTGTAAGTGACTTCAATCTCAACGGGATCGTCCCGTAAAGGAGAGTATACGTAAGGTTGTGTCCAGGCAGCGGCCCACCCCGAAAAGGCCCACGGGATGGATCGCTGAGATGGCCAAAGAGACGGCAAAGAAGGTTCAGGATCGTTGACACTCAACTCACCCAACAATAAGGAGACTCGGCAATGACAGTTATCAAGCGATTTATGGTACACGGACAAAACCGTATGCAATTTCAGCAATCTGCACCTGTGCAGATTGTCTCAGATTTGAAGAGAGAGAGCAGTTGGACTTTCCTGGGAATCGTAGTCGCGCTGTTTGCTCTAGCCCTATGCCTCGCTTTGTCCGCCCAACCCTTGCGGGCCCAGGAGCAGTCTCTGTCAGGTCACTCCCCATCCCAGCCCCAGGAATTAGTTCCGCTGGATGGCATCGCGTACGTGGCGGCGGGCGGCTCCCACACCTGCGCCCTGACCACCACAGGCGGTGTGAAGTGCTGGGGAGACAACTACAATGGACAACTAGGCGACGGCACGACGAGGGAGGACAAAGACACTCCGGTGGATGTGGTGAGGTTGGGCAGCGGTGTGGCTGCTATCGCTGCTGGGAGAGAACACACCTGCGCCGTGTCCACTGCAGGTGGAGTCAAGTGCTGGGGGCGCAATAACCGGGGCCAATTGGGCGACGGCACGAACGTGGACAAGAGTAGTCCGGTGGACGTGATGGGGCTGGGCAGCGGTGTAGTTGCCCTCGCTGCAGGAGGCAACCTTGACAACTCCCACACCTGCGCTCTGACCACAGCGGGCAAGGTCAAATGCTGGGGAGCGAACCAGGAGGGTCAACTGGGCGATGGCACAACAACAAGCAAGCCCACCCCGGTGGATGTGGAGGGACTGGGCAGTGACGTCACTGCTATCGCCGCCGGTAGCTCCCATACCTGTGCTCTGACCACATCAGGCGGGGTCAAGTGCTGGGGCGGCGCTGGCGCAGTGGGCGACGGCACGTGGTCTGGCAGACTCACCCCGGTGGATGTGGTGGGACTGGGTAGCGGTGTGACCACCATCGCTGCCGGTGGTGCCCACAGTTGTGCCCTGACCACGGCGGGGGGAGTCAAGTGCTGGGGTTCGAACTTCTACGGTGAGGTGGGCGACGGCACGCTGGATCGCAGACTCACCCCGGTGGATGTGGTGGGGTTGGGCAGCGGCGTGACTGCTATCGCTGCTGGTGGGGGGCACACCTGCGCTCTGACCACCGCGGGCGGAGTCAAGTGCTGGGGTGCCAACAGCGGTCAGGTGGGTGACGGCACAACTGAAAACAAAAAAACCCCGGTGGATGTGATGGGACTGGACGGCGGCATAGTCACCATCGCTGCTGGTTACGCCCATACTTGTGCGGCGACCAACGCAGGCGGAGTCAAGTGTTGGGGGCAAGACGAACAAGGCCAAGTGGGCAACGGCACATCGGGACCTATCCGGAGCATCCTCCCAGTGGATGTGGCAGGATTGAGTAGCGGTGTGGGTGCTATCGCTGCTGGCAGTGATCACACCTGCGCTCTTGGTACAGGGGGCAGCGGCAAGTGCTGGGGACTCAATAGCTCTGGCCAATTGGGCGACGGCACGACGGTGGATAATCCCACCCCGGTTGATGTGGTGGGGCTAGGCAACGGTGTGGCGGCTATCGACGCTGGCGGAGGGGACACCTGCGTCTTGACCACAACAGGCGGGGTCAAGTGTTGGGGAGATAACAGATCCGGTCAACTGGGTGACGGCACACTTGTGGACAAGATAACCCCGGTGGATGTGACAGGGCTGACCAATGGTGCGGACGCCATCGCCTCTGGAGGTAGCCACACCTGCGCCCTGACTACCGAGGGCGGGGTCAAGTGTTGGGGAGCCAACGGCAGGGGCCAATTGGGCGACGGCACAACAGTAAGCAAGCCCACCCCGGTAGATGTCGTGGGGTTAAGCAGCGGTGTAGCCGCCATCGCCGCTGGTTCCCATACTTGTGCGCTGACCACCGCGGGCGGGGTCAAGTGCTGGGGAGCCAACTCCAACGGCGAATTGGGCGACGGTACAACGGAGAGCAAGACAACCCCGGTGGATGTGGTAGGGCTAGGAAGCGGCGTGACCGCTATCGCCGTCGGCAGCTCCTACACCTGCGCCCTGATCACCGCGGGCGGGGTCAAGTGTTGGGGAGCCAACGGCAGGGGCCAATTGGGCGACGGTACGACGACGAGCACGACTACCCCAGTGGATGTGGCGGGGCTAGGCAGCGGCGTGACTGCTATCGCCGCCAGTATCCTCCACACCTGCGCCCTGACCACCGCGGGTGGGGTCAAGTGCTGGGGCTACAACACCTACGGCCAACTGGGTGATGGCACGATCGTGGACAATTCTACCCCGGTGGATGTGATGGGGTTGGACGGCGGCATGGCTGCCATCGCTGTCGGTGTTTTCCACACCTGCGCCCTGACCACCGCGGGTGGGGTCAAGTGCTGGGGCTACAACAACTACGGCCAGATGGGAGACGGTACGACATGGCGTAAGATTACCCCCGTGGATGTAATGATAAAATCCACTACGCTATTCGAACTGTATCTGCCCATGGCCATCAAGTAGGATAGTTTCAGTGCAGGAGTTTGGCCGATTTGACCTGGATCAGGATGGCAGCGGGGGGCCGTACACCTTGGCAGATGCCGTTGGTCAACCAAGCGCAGTCGCCTCAAGTGGGGGCAACTACACGTTGGTGGATGGCTTTGCCAGCGGTACCGGCGAGCCTTCATCCACCATCAATAAAACGTACCTGCCATTTTTGCAACGTGGACAATAGCAAACTGCTCATGATCTTATCGCACCAGCCAGTCACGGAGACTTCGAGTGGCCCTGTGATGTGGAAAGGAGACAACCCTCATGAAAACCCTCAAATGCCGTGACGTCGGCTTCGACTGCGCAACCGTGGTGACCGCCGAAACCGTCGAGGAAATTCTGGTCCAGGCCGCGGCCCACGCCCAGAAGGTCCACGGGGTGAGGGTGACGGCGGAGATGGTTGAGGAGATCGAGACGAAGATCGAGGGATAGAATGGTCCCTCCCTACAAACGCAATACCGGTCAGGGTTTTCAGACCCTGACCGGTATTGCGTTTGTAGAGAGGAGGCAGGGGCGATCTTCTGGGGTGGGGGACAGGCAGGTTGACGCGCTGCTTGACGGAAAGAAGCAATAAAGATAGGATCAGGCTCTCAGTATTTCCACCTGCTGGAACAGCCTATAATCACCAATAGGGAGATGACCCATGACAGATTCCCAGCCATATTTGACGCTGGCCGATAAACGCCTGCAAACACTTCTTGCCATCACGAAACAATGGGCGGAGTGGAGTAGGTGTACCGACGATGCACGCATTCAGACAATTTCTATCGCAATGCGCGCCCTTGCTGCCTTTGCAGAGCCACAGATCTCTTTCTTCATTCGCGGATTTGACACGCCAGCATCCGCACAACCCTGCGAACAGCACCGCGGTTTTCTTGAATACCCAGCAGATTGTGCGATTGAGAATGTGATTGGAAATATGCTTGACCAAGTAGCCGCCGATTTGAGCGTCTACACCCAGGCCCTCAGCCAGCGCACAGCAATGACGGCAGTGGCTGGCTATGCGGAGACATTGCAACTCGCTGATCGCTTGGCAACCATCGCCTTGCAGACAGCATGGCAACTGGACGCGGGTGACCTAATCGGATTGGGCATAGTAGCCACGCCGGTTACCTATTTCCAGAAATCGCCACAGGTCCGTATCGTTCCCTATGTCCCTGTAGCGCTGGTGGGCGTCCCGTTTACAGCCATAGGCAATCCCCGTGATCTGATAGGGATTGCCCATGAAATCGGTCACTATGTCTTTGCTCGATACACAGAGCCGAGTAAGGCAGAGGCTGGACGCGAAGGGTCTGCTGTATCATCACAACGGCTTGAAACGTGGAAAGAAGGTTTGCAATGGGCAAATGACTGGATTGAAGAGATCTTTGCCGATGCCTTTGGCTTTCTGATCGCCGGCCCGATTGCGGGCATTACTTTACAGGAGCTACTGCTGCTGCAAAACAAAGAGGATCTCGTTGTCGATAACGGTATCCACCCTATCAGTGCCGTGCGGGGATATATAGCTACCGACAGCTTGCGCATAATCGCCGACGCCGTGAGCGACGACCTGAAAGCACCCCTCCAGGCTGCCGCTTGTTTCCTGGAGGAACGATGGGGTGAGCGACTAGCAGACTTCGGTATTGCCGCAGAGTATCTTCTAACAAACAGAGCAGGTGAAAAAGCGGCTTTGTCAACCGTGCGCGCAGAGGTGCAAGTGGTGTTACAGCGCATTTACTGTGACCTGGCCGATCTCTTGTGTGCCGACCATGGGGCACCCCCAACCATGTGGAGTACAGGGCTAGAAGATGGAGATCAAGTTGATGGCGAAGTCGTGCTGTCTGAACAATTCCAACAATATATCGAACAGAATTTACCAGACTCTCTCGCTATACCTGAACTTCATCTCGGTAGTAATTTGGAGATCGTTCAGGTGGTTTCCCATGGACAGGTACAGAACTGCTTGACTCTTGGTGCCACCGGGTTAGATTTTGATGCCCTTCGTGATAAAGCATTGCAGACAGGACAAATTGGAGATTTTATACTAAAACAGGATTGGTGTTGGTTTGTACCCAAATGGGGTAATCATCCGCGAGGTCCGGGCAATACACATATCATCAAGGTGGCTTCATGAGTCGTTTATGAAACTCATCGATCTTTGGATGGTGAATCGACTGCGCCAATGTCATCCCTTCACCCCACAGCCGTTCTGCTTCCGATACTTGTTCGAACTGCCTATAGAGATCGCCAAGCTGTAACAAACAGTTCACGCGATTGTAGGTGTCCCCCAAGTCAGACAACAGGTCCAGGCTCTTTAGCCCCAGTGCCAATGCGGCTGGCAACTCGCCGACGAGCTGTTTGATTTTGCTCTGCTCATAAAGGGTATAGGCCTGGAACCAACGATTGCCAATTTGCACAAAGTGATGATAGGCATCCGCTGCATAGCGCCACGCTTGCTCGGCCTCATTGAGCAGACGATGGATGGTGGCCAGGCTGTAGTAGGTTTCGGCTAACTCACTGCGATAGGTAGTCGGGGTAGCCAACTGCAATGCGTGCTGACAGTGTTGTTTGGCTACTGCAAAATCCTTTTCGCTGATCGCAACATCCGCAAGCAGTCGCAGGGTGAGCAGCAACCCCAAGGTATCTTGTTCGGTCTGTTGAATGGCGAGCGCCTCCTCTCCCAGTTGTTTGGCTTGTCTATACTCTCCGTTTCGATAGAGCAACAGGGCCCGGTGGTGGTAAACACGGGCAAGCCCAACTCGATCATGGAGCGCAACTCGCACTTGTTGACACGCCGTGATCAGTTCGTCAACTTCCTCGTAGTCGCCACGTTCCAGCGCAATCCGGATCAAATGGAATTGGGCATCCGCCAACGATGCTGGAAGCGCATGAGTTGTGGCCAGTTCCACAGCCGCTGTTAAGTGACGCTCGGCCTCGGCAAAGTCGCCCTGATCGGAACAGACCATCCCCCAGTTGACGAAAAGTGTTGCCAGTGTCGTTGGTACATTGTTTGGCCTTGCTGAATCGACAGCCAAGGCATACCCCTGGCGCGCCTCATCATACCAGGCGCAGCGCAACCACGGGGCAGCAAGTGCCAGCGCGTACTCAATCACCGTCGCCCCTTGACCAAGTTGATGGGCTGCCGTCATCGCTGCCATGATATTGCTCATAGCATGTTCTAGTTGCCGATCATCTGTCGTCGGCATTTGGCAGAAGGCCAGGTAGTAGTCACTAAAGCGTGTGTAGAGTGCGGTCTGCTCATTCATCTGCTCAAGCGCATAATCCGCCAACAATGGATGCTGGCGAAAGAAGCCATCGGAATCCACATTGACAAGCGACAAGGCCACCAGCGTCACCATCTCTTCCGTTGCCAACTCTATCCGGCTCTGGCCAATGGCCGCCACCGCGGGCAGGTCAAAGGCACGTCCGGCAAAGACACCCAATGTGACAAAGCGCTCGCTCAACGCCTCACTCAGGGCGTGCCAACTCACATCAAAGGAAGCACGCACGCTTAGATTCTTCAGCTTTAGTTGATCAAGACGCTGGGTGGCGTTCTGCAAACGGCTGGCGATTTCGGAAAGCGACTGCCAAGGGTTGCGAGACAGTAGCTTGCCGATGATTTCAATTGCCAACGGGTAGCCTTCCAAGATCGAGCAAATGGTGTGGGCCGCCGGGCGGTCTGTTGACATCCTCTCTTCTCCAATAAGCCGGGCAAGTAAGGCCAACCCCTCAGACAGTTGAAGCTCTCGCAATGTGAACAGGTTCACATTCAGCACCGTGGCGATGTCTTGGTCGCGCATTGTCATCAAAACCGCACAGGATGAAGTCCCCGGCAAAAGCGGACGAACCACATCGACACTGCGCACATCATCCAAAACGATCAAGAGTTGCCGGTCAGCCAGAATGCCCCGCATGGCCGCCCCACGATTTTCCAGATCCGTAATGCCACTGAAATCATACCCCAATGTCTGCGCCCACATCTGCAGGATTTGAAGCGGATGGGCGGTTGCCACCGTCGCCCACAGCACCCCACCAGAAAAATAGGATCTCAGCGCGTGAGCCACATGGGTTGCCAATGTTGTTTTGCCGACGCCCCCCATGCCGACCAAGGCAACAGTGTGCGGTGAATCCGGTCCTGTGAGCAACGCGGCAAGCTCCTTGATTGTCGCCTCACGCCCAATAAAATGAGGGATCAGGGCCGGTGCCTGGAAAGGCGGGGGCCGGTCGCCCGGTTCGGCGTCCGCCTGCTGCCACGCCGGCCGGGGGAGACGGGTCATGGCGCGCCACTCGTTGTCGTCGATCCCGGCCCAGCCCCAGCGCTTTGCCAACAGATCCCACACCTCTTCAAAGCGCGCCGCATCCCGGCGCAGCCCCAAGCCATCCCACAGATAGTGCATGAAGTCAACCCGGCGCGTTGCGGCGGGCGCGTATTCGCCGCGCTCCCAGGCCCCGGCAGTTTGATGGCTGCGGCGGCCCGTGAGTCCGCACAGGCGGCCCATGTCGGCTTGGGAGAGACCGGCCTCCCGGCGCAGGTCGGACAGAATGGCGAGAGAAAGAGGAGTGGGCATAGGTGGTTGATGGGTGAAATGGGTGATTTGAGGGGTGGATGGAGTGGGTTGAGGGGTGACTACCCCTCCGCCGAATTGAGATAATAGGGGCGCATGGTAGTTAGCTGCGCTCAACGGGGACACACGCGCGTGGGCCGTCGGTACTACCCCGGCGGCGGGGACCCCTCACTCGATGGGCCTGAATCCACAGGAGAACATCGAGATGAACAGACAACACCTGCACAATCGTACCCCCTTGGCCAAGTTGAATCATTGGCTGCGTATCCTGTTGGTGGCCGGTTTGCTGCTGACGGCAGTGGGCAACGCACCCCAGGCGTTAGGACGGGACTTGAATCCGTTGGCATCCGTCCACGCCTGCGCCAACCAGGGCGGCGGCGGCGACTGCTGACCTCAGTCCAAGCTGCGCTCCCCCAACCGGGCCAAGGCGATGTCCCGACGCATGACGTCCGTGAGACGCAGATATTCGTTGTCCACAGCCCCGTCGGGACCGGCGGCTTCCAGTTCGGCCAGCCCGGTGGTGAGGGTGGCGATGGCGGCGTCAAACTGGGCAAGGTCCATTTGGGCCTTGCCCAGACCGCTGACCAGGTTGATCCGTCGCTTGAGGTTGCCGACCTGATCCCACAGGACGATGCCGGCCTGAAACGCCTGGATGGCCTCTTCAAACCGATGCAGTTGGCGGTAGGCGATGCCCTGGTTGCAGTGGATCATGGCCAGGCTGACCGAGTCGTGCAGGCGGTGGAAGATCGCCTCAGCCTTGGCATAGAGGGTCAGGGTCTGGTCCAGCCGATCCAACTGTCCATAGGCAATGCCTGCGTTCATGTGGGCGCTGGCCAGATTGTGCAGATCGCCGATCTCCTCAAAAATGAACCCGGCGGCTAAAGCCCGGTCCGCCGCCCGGGCGTATGCTTTTTGGTCAAAGTGGATGATGCCCAGGTTGAGGATGCACAACCCCGTCTGCCGCCGACTGCCCAGACGGATGGAGATGACCAGGGATTGCTCAAAGTGTTGCCGGGCTACGTCCAGGTCCAGCAGCTCTCGATAGAGCAGACCGGCCCCAAAATGACTGTAGCCCCACTCGGCTGTCCCTTCGGGCAGCACGGCCAAGGTGTGGGTAAGCAGGGCGCGGGCCTGGGCCAGATCGCCCCCATAGCGGGCCGTTGCCGCCAGCCGGTTCATGGCGGCGCAACGGCCCACTAGATCGTCCAGTTGCGTGAAGATTTCTTGCGCGATGGACAGATGGTTGCGGGCTTGATCCAGTTGGCGCAGCCGCAGATGCAGATAGCCCACCTGCAAATTGAGCTCCGCCTCGGCTCGTCGATCCTCCAGGCTGCGGGCCTGGTCCAGCCCGCGCGCCAGATAGGACAACCAATCTTGCCGAAAGCCAGCCTGCTCCATCTTGGGGGCCAGGGTCAGGAGCAGCGCCCGCACGTGGGGCCAGCTTTCGTCCAGGGCCAAGCCATAACTGAGCAGATGCCAGATCTGCTGGCGTTGGCTTTCGGCCAGGGTGAAGCTCTCGCCGCCCAGATCGGTCAGGGTCTGACGCAGACCGGTGACGATGTAGCGGCGAAAGATGGCCTGATAGGCCGGGTTTGCCGTGTTGATCGGGAGGGGTGTGGTCGGCGGCGTGGTGACTGGCTGGGGCATAGGGCGAATCTCCAAAGAACTCAAAATGGCGAATCTGCGTTGTGCATTGTGCATTGTACCGATCTTATGCCGTTTCGTAAAGATGCCTGCCAAGGCTTCCTAAATTTTTGCCACAGATTTCACAAATTTCACGAATGCACACAGGCCAAATTCGTGAAAGTTGTGAAATTCGTGGCAAGGCTTGGCCGTAACTCGTTATGGGGATAGAAAGTGAAAGGGTGCGCGTAGAAAGTGGATAGATCACGGAGAGGCGAAATCGGCTAAACTGGGGGCATTGACCCACGCCAACCGCTACCAAAGGAGTGCCCCCTGTGAATCGATTCGCCTCGCCCGCCCACGTGCTGGTGTTGTGGGGTCACGGCTGCCATGAAGCCGTGGCCGCTGGATTTGTGGCCGCTTTCCGGCAGCAGGGCACAAATGTGACCGTGGTGGGGATCAGTGGACGCCGCAACATAGGTGCCCACGGTCTCATCTTGCAGCCAGACATCTTGTTGAGTGAGGCCTTGGCTTTGGCCGATTCGACGGATCTGGTGGTGCTGCCCTGCGCGGCGGGCGCGGCGACCACCCTGGATGCTGACCCCCGGCTGCGGGATCTGTGCCAGCGGGCTGCCGGCAACGGGGCCGGGTTTATCATCTGTGACCCGGCGATCTGCGCCCTCTTGGAACTGGACGAACGCCAGACTCACCTTTTCAATTTCGATCTGAACCCATTCAGCTTCCTAGATGGGTAAAAAAAGCAAACCACAGAGAGCGCAAAGGAAGACGGGCAGGGGCGCAGAGATTCTTCTCTGCGCCCCTGCCCGTCACCTCTGCGTTCTCTGCGGTTAAATTCCTACCCGTCCCAGCGCCCGAAGGCGACGACCACGTTTTGGCCGCCAAAGCCAAAGGCGTTGACCAGGGAGACCCGGGCCGGGCGTTCTTGGGCCGTGTTGCCCACCACGGTGACGGGGAGTTCCGGGTCTGGGGTGTAGTTGATGGTGGGGGGGATGATGCCGTTCTGCATGGCCAGGATGGCGGCCACGGCGGACATGGCCCCGGCGGCACCCAAGCCGTGGCCCACCATGCTTTTGATGCTGGTGACGGCCATGTTGGG
>JAGNDO010000042.1 GCA_018003515.1 Caldilineaceae bacterium | reverse complement strand
TGCCTGGCGACAACGTCAACATGAAGGTGGAGTTGATCTCCCCCGTGGCGTTGGAGAACGGCAGCCGCTTCGCCATCCGCGAGGGTGGGCGCACGGTTGGCGCTGGCGTCATCACCTCGATTATCAAGTAGGTATACAATTCAATCGGGAGGGGGCAGGCTGACTGGCCCCTCCCGATTGTTTCTCGGTCGCAACTGCGGTTGTTTGGGGCGATAGGGGCTGCTCATCGCACGGCAATTAGGTGGGTCGTTCAAAAAAAGAGACGACGCCTTCAAACCTAGCACGTTTACAGAGGGAAAAATATGGCAAGGCAGCGAATTCGAATCAAGCTGAAAGCGTACGATCATCGGGTATTGGATGTTTCGGCCCAGCGCATTGTGGACGCCGCTGAACGAACTGGCGCCCAGGTAGTTGGCCCCGTTCCCTTGCCGACACGCATCGAGAAATTTACGGTGATGCGGTCAACATTTATCGACAAGGACAGCCGGGATCAATTTGAGATTCGCACACACAAGCGTTTGATCGACGTCGTCGATCCTGGCAGCAAAACGATTGAAAACCTGACCCGGCTTAATCTGCCGGCTGGCGTGGACATTAAGATCATCCTATAGTTATCAAACCTTGCGTTCATGGCGGCTTTGGGACATTTGTCCCAGGCTTGGCTATGGATGGCATCGGGATGATGAGGTATGGTTCTTTGAACCATGATTCGGCCGTCAGTCCCAGGAGGAAACAATGAAGGGTATTCTAGGCAAGAAAGTTGGCATGACCCAACTCTTTGATGAGAACGGCACTGTTGTGCCCGTGACTGTCATTGAGGCTGGTCCGTGCTACATCACACAGATCAAAAATATAGAATCTGATGGCTATAATGCCATTCAGATCGGTTTTGACGAAGTGGCGGAGCGCAAGCTTACCAAGGGTGAGAGGGGCCATCTTAAGGTCGCTGGCACCCCTGTTTTGCGCCATCTTCGTGAACTTCGCTATGACAGTTCCCCGGAGTTTTCCCTCGGTGACATCCTCAAGGCCGACATCTTCAGCGAAGGTGAAATGGTCGATGTGACCGCCACCTCCAAAGGCAAGGGCTTTGCCGGTGCCGTCAAGCGGCACAATTTCGCCGGTGGCCCCAAGACCCACGGTCAGTCCGATCGGCAACGTGCCACCGGATCTCGAGGCGCGGGCACAACGCCTGGTCACACCTGGCCCGGTGGCAAAGCGCCTGGTCAGATGGGCAACAAGCGAGTGACAGTTCAAAATCTGAAGGTGGCGCTGGTGGATGCCGAGCGCAACTTGATCGCGATCAGGGGCGCCGTTCCCGGCGCACGCAATTCCCTGGTCTTGGTGCGCGCCGCAGTCAAGGCGAAGTAGGAAGCACGCCGGTTGATCTGTCGGCTCTCCTTAAGCGTCTGGCTGAGAATAGCAAGACGTGAATGAGCGCAGATGGGTTGGATGCAGCAACGAGGAGAACGAAATTATGTTGGCACCTGTCAAAAATATGGCTGGGGAAAATGTGGGCGAAATCGATCTGAACGATGAGATCTTCGCCGCCCCGGTAAACAGTAATCTAATGCACCAGGCGCTGATTCGTCAGCTTGCCAATGCTCGCCAGGGGACACACAGCACCAAGACCCGTGGCTTTGTGCGGGGCGGTGGACGCAAACCTTGGAAGCAAAAGGGGACCGGTCGCGCCCGTCAGGGCAGCACCAACGCCCCCAACTTTGTGGGTGGTGGCACGGTCTTCGGGCCGACCCCCCGCAGCTACACCCAGCGCATGCCCAAGAAGATGCGGCGCTCTGCCCTGCGCAGCGCCCTGTCTGTCAAGGCGGGTGCCGAGCAGATCGTGATTTTGGACGAACTGGCTATGGATGCCCCCAAGACCAAGGCCATGTTGCATGTGTTGAGCGCTTTGAATCTGGCAGGCAGCAGCGTTTTGCTGGTTCTGCCCGAGAAGGACATGGCCGTGCAGCGCAGTGCAAACAACCTGCCCAAGGTCAAGACCCTGCTCAGCGGCTTCCTCAACATCCGAGACCTGTTGGGGTACGATGTGGTTGTGATGCCCAAGCAGTCTGTGGAGCAGATCGAAATCTGGTTGAGCTAGGGATCTGGGTTTCTGGCCCAAACTGACCAGAAACCTGGTCGGAGTGAGGAGACGACACATGCATATTTATGAAGTTTTGAAACGACCCGTTGTCACAGAGAAGACCGTTGATGCCAGGGACTTGGCCAATCACTACACCTTTGAGGTGGACATGAAGGCCAACAAATTCCTGGTGAAAGACGCCGTAGAAACCGCCTTCAAGGTGACGGTCGAGAGCGTGCGCATCATGGTGATGCCTGCCAAAACGGTAAAACGGGCCAGACGGGTAGCGATTCGCAAGCCCAAATGGAAAAAGGCCGTGGTGACCTTGGCCCAGGGTGATAGCATTGCCCTGTTCGAGGGCGTGTAATCCGGTTTTACCGGCTCTACCGAACACCCTGACCTGCAACACTGGCGTATGGAATAAGGAGATTTGGCGATGGCTGTAAAGATTTATCGACCCACATCACCGGGCCGCCGTAATATGAGTGTCTCGGTTTATTCCGATATCACTCGTACGGAGCCGGAGCGATCCCTGGTCGTTCCGTTGAAGAAGAGTGGTGGCCGTAATAACCGGGGCGTTGTCACAGTGCGCCATCGGGGCGGCGGTCACAAGCGCCGCTACCGGGTGATTGACTTCCGCCGGGACAAGTTGGACGTAGAGGCTCGGGTCGACTCCATCGAGTACGATCCCAACCGTAGCGCCCGGATTGCCCTGCTGGTCTACACCGATGGCGAGAAGCGTTATATCATTGCCCCGGTGGGCGTAAAGGTTGGGGATAAGTTGATGTCCGGCCCGAATGCTGAGATCCGGTCTGGCAATGCCTTGCCTATCCGCAACATTCCCCCCGGCACCCAGATCTGCAACATCGAGATCTATCCGGGCAGGGGCGGTCAGTTGGCTCGTAGTGCCGGTGTCTCTGCCCAGTTGGTGGCCAAGGAAGGCGACATGGCCCAGGTGCGCATGCCCAGCGGTGAGGTTCGCTTCATCGCCATGAGTTGCATGGCCACCATCGGTCAGGTTTCCAACCCGGACCACACCAATATCAACCTGGGCAAGGCGGGTCGCAAGCGCTGGTTGGGCCGACGGCCCGAGGTGCGAGGCGTGGCGATGGATCCCTCCTCCCATCCTCATGGTGGTGGCGAGGGTCGATCACCCATCGGTATGACCGGACCGAAGACCCCGTGGGGCAAGCCTGCCCGGGGTACGCGGACCCGCAAGAATAAGCAGACCGACAAACTTATCGTTCGCCGCCGGTCTTCTAGCCGCCGGAAGTAGGAGGAATAGATGTCTCGTTCACTTAAAAAGGGACCCTTCGTCGACCCGAAGCTGTTGAAAAAGGTCGAAGAAATGAATCGTAAGAGCGAGCGCAAGGTTTTGAAAACTTGGTCTCGTGCTTCCACCATCTTCCCTCAGTTTGTGGGCCACACCTTGGCTGTACATGATGGACGTCGCCATGTGCCGGTCTATGTGACTGAGAATATGGTTGGTCACAAGTTGGGTGAGTTTGCGCCGACCCGCTTCTTCCGAGGCCACTTGCGGGCCGAAAAGGGCACCAAGCGCCGCTAGACCCGATTGGGTTTTCCATCGGTCTGTATTGTGGGGAACCAGGGTAAAGACCCGCTGAAAGAGAAGGAGTAAGAAGATGCAGGTTAAAGCTGTCAATAAGTTCACAGGTATCAGCGCCCAGAAGACCCGTTTGGTGGTTGACGAGGTGCGAGGCAAGCAGGCGGAAGCCGCTTTGGCTCTGCTCCAATATATGCCCCAATCTGCTGCCCCCGAGGTAGCTAAAACCATTAAGAGTGCGTTGGCTAATGCCAACGAAAACTTCGGTCTGGAAGCGAGCGACATGTACATCGCCACCATCATGGTGGATGATGCCCCCATGCGCCGCTGGCGTCGTTTTGGCGCTCGGGGCCGTTTCAAGCCATGGATTCGTCGTTCATCTCACATCACCGTTGTGTTGGAAGAGCGCACAAACTAGGACACAGGAGGCTTTCTTGGGTCGCAAAGTACATCCTATCGGTTTCCGATTAGGGATCATCAAACAACATAAGAGTCGTTGGTTTGCCAAGGGTCAAGAATATTTGGACCTGTTGGCCGAGGATCGTGCCATTCGTTCCACTGTGCGCACGGATATTCCCAAGGCTGGCATCAGCGACATCCAGATCGAGCGTCAACCCGGCCAGGTGCATGTGATCATCGACACCGCTAAACCCGGTGTGATCATTGGTCGCAAGGGGGTGAGTGTCAACACCCTGCGCACCAAGCTCCAGGACATGACCACCAAGAAGGTCAAGGTGGATGTGCGGGAGATCACCCGACCGGAACTGGACGCCCGATTGGTGGCCGAAAGCATCGCCGAGCAGTTGGAGCGGCGGGTAAGCTGGAAGCGAGCCATGAAGCAATCTGCCCAGCGCACCATCCGCAGCGGGGCCGAGGGCATCATGATCACCGTCTCGGGTCGTCTGGGCGGCAGCGAAATGGGCCGGGTAGATACGGTACGCGAGGGGCAGGTGCCTCGGCACACCCTGCGCGCCGATATCGACTATGGCACCGCAGAAGCTGCGACCACATTCGGTAAAATCGGTGTCAAAGCCTGGATCTATCAGGGCGAAGTGTTGCCTGGCGAAGAATATCATGCCAAGTATCACGAAGTGACCGAGAGCAGTAGTAACTAGACGGTCTTCTTGTCTTCTGCTGATTGTGGCGAAGAGCGTGTAGACCGAAGCGGACTGTAGTCTGACCGATGCATCATCGTTACGATTTGCGACTGTGATCAGTTAGGTCAGTGAATCAGTAAAGATGGCGCGGCGGTGGGCTGCATCGTCACGAATTGAGAATAACGGAGTTGCAACTATGTTGATGCCAAAACGCGTCAAGTTTCGCAAGCAGCACCGTGGGCGCATGCGGGGCAAGGCCCAACGGGGCAGCACCATTGCCTTCGGCACCTACGGCCTACAGTCTCTGGAACCCCAGTGGCTGACCAGCCGCCAGATCGAAGCCGCCCGGCGTGCCATTGTGCGCTATGTGCGTCGTGGTGGCAAGCTATGGATCCGGGTTTTCCCGGACAAACCGGTGACTATGCGTGCCGCCGAAACCCGTATGGGTTCCGGTAAGGGTACGGTGGATCATTGGGTGGCCGTGGTAAAACCCGGGCGCATGATTTTTGAAATGACCGGTATTCGGGAAGATCAGGCCCGGGAGGCTTTGCGCTTGGCGGCTCACAAGCTGCCCATGCGTACCCAGTTTGTGGTCCGGGATGATTTTACCGCCTAAATTTTGGTGGCTGAGTCAATCCGGCCAAGCGAGACCGGCAACCAGAGACCGGTAAACCAGGAGGTGGCTGTATGAAAGCGACAGAATTGCGTGCCATGACCAATGCGGAATTGGCCAACAAGCTGGATGATTCCTACCAGGAAATGTTCAACTTGCGATTCCAGGAGTCGACGGGACAGGTAAAGAACACCGCCCGAGAGCGCCTAGTACGTCGGGGTATCGCCCGTATGAAGACGATTCTGCGGGAACGTGAACTGGCCTAAAACCAGCGTTGCACAAACGAGCAAACAGGTAGATGGGCGAATAGGCCAAGCAGTTACAGGAGCAGGCAGATGCGAGATCGAAGAAAAGCGCTGATCGGCGTGGTCACAAGCGACAAAATGGACAAGACGATTGTGGTGACGGTTGAACGGGTCACTCGTCATCCCTTGTACGGCAAGACCATCCGCAAGCACAAAAAATATAAAGCCCACGACGAGAACAACTTGGCCGTTATGGGCGACACGGTGCGTATTCGCGAGTGTCGACCTATCAGCAAGGACAAGTCCTACTTCGTGGAAGAAATCCTGCAGCGGTCCGAACTGGTCTAGTCTGTAGGATGCAGGCTGGCATTTGGCAGCCGAAGTCAACAGTGGGCTACACCGCTGGGTCCATCAATCGTTGCGGCACTACCCTCCTCGGGGTGCTGCCCATTCGCGTGAGGGTACGTCAATGATTCAACAGGAAAGCAGACTCAAAATCGCCGACAACACAGGCGCCAAAGAGATACTAACGATTCGGGTAAAGGGCGGCAGCCACAGACGCTACGGTGCCATTGGTGATGTGATCGTCGCCACGGTGAAGTCTGCCTCACCCACCGGCAGTGTGAAGAAGGGTGATGTTGTGCGAGCGGTGATCGTGCGCACAAAGCGTGCCACACGCCGATCCGATGGCAGCTACATTCGTTTTGACGAAAACGCAGCCGTAATCATCGATGACAACAAGAATCCCAAGGGTACGCGTATCTTTGGGCCGGTGGCTCGAGAACTGCGGGAGAGCGGCTACATGAAGATTATCTCCTTGGCCCCCGAAGTTCTTTAGACCGGTACTGGGCAGATCAGTACTCTGACAGGAGAGCAGGACATGAAACTCAAGATCAACAAAGGCGATACCGTCGAGATTATCGCTGGGGAATACAAGGGCCATCGGGGCCAGGTGCAGCGGGTCATCCGCAAGAAATTCAAAAACGGCACCTATGATCCCAATAATGTCTATATTATCGTGACCGGGGCAAACTTGGTGATTCGTCATCAAAAGGCCACCGGTGGCGTCCAGACCCAGACGGGCCGCATCGAGAAGGAAGCCCCCCTCCACATCAGCAATGCGATGCTGTTGGGGACGGATGGCAAGACCACCCGCGCCGGTTTTGAAGGCGAAGGCGTGGACAAAGAACGTATTGACCGCCGTTCCGGCGATCCCCTGCCCCGGCCTCGCCGCTAGGCAGGTTCGATTTTTTCGGCGCAGCGCAACTATTTCACGCCCCCGAACTGGCACCGAACTAGGCCGGTGCTTGCGGGCAAGGAGCGTATAAAATGAGTGAAAGCAAGACCCCGCGGCCGACTCCTCGGCTGAAGGAACTACACAAGGCCGACATTGTGCCGGCCATGATGAAAGAGTTTGGCTATAGCAATGTGATGCAGGTGCCGACCGTCAAGAAGATTTCGGTCAACATTGGCATGGGTGAAGCCTTGCAGAACAGCAAGGCCATTGATGCGGCTGTTGGTGATATTATGATCATCACCGGCCAAAAGCCCGTGGTGAACAAGGCCCGCAAATCCATTGCCATTTTCAAGCTGCGCGAAGGCATGCCCGTGGGCGTGTCTGTTACCCTGCGCGGCGCACGCATGTGGGATTTCCTGGACCGCCTGATCAATGTGGCCCTGCCCCGCAAACGGGATTTTCGAGGCATTTCTCCGGATTCTTTTGATGGTCGAGGCAACTACAGTCTGGGCCTGCGTGAACAATTGGTCTTCCCGGAGATCGATTACGACAAGATCGACAAAGTGCGTGGAATGGAGATCACGATTGTGACCTCTGCCCCCACGGATGAAGAAGCCCGTCGTATGTTGACCCTGATGAACATGCCCTTTGTGGGCCGCTAAGGAGAAATATCGTGGCTAAGAAGTCCATGATCGCCCGTGAAAAACACCGCAAATATGAGATTCAGGTGCGCAATCGCTGTAGCATGTGTGGCCGTCCCCGGGGCTATATGCGCCGCTTTGGTCTGTGCCGCATCTGCTTCCGCGAGCAGGCCCTGAGGGGCAATCTGCCCGGCGTTGTTAAATCCAGTTGGTAGTGTCTGACCCGGCTTTCGCGTTTGGCCTGCTGCCGCTTTAACGGTGACAGGCAGTTCTGCCAAAGTCCGGTATCTAACTACAATTCGATGTTGTCTGCCCTGGGTGGACAGACACGGGAACCGACCGCAAGAACGGTTGGGACGGTCCCCAAATCGGGTTGCAAGAGTGTTTTTGGAGACAAAATGTTAACTGATCCAATTTCTGATATGCTGACTCGCATCCGTAATGCGAGTCTCAATCGCCAGCGTCATGTGGTCATGCCTAGCTCCAATGTGAAGGTAGAGATTGCCCGCATCCTGGTTGAAGAAGGCTTTGTCGGTGAGTACGCCGTCACCGACGAGCAACCCCAGCCCAACCTGATCCTCGCCCTGAAGTATACGGGCAAGGGCAACCCCGTTATCACCGGTCTGCGTCGGATGAGCAAGCCTGGTCGTCGGCTTTATTCCGGCTACCGGGACGTTCCGTGGGTGCGTAGCGGCTTGGGTATCAATATTGTCTCGACCCCCAAGGGGTTGCTGACTGGTCGCCAGGCTCGCAGGGCCAAGGTTGGCGGCGAGATCATCTGCGAAATCTGGTAGTTCGGGAGGGAAACATGTCTCGTATTGGACGCATGCCCGTCATCATTCCGGCCAAAGTGACTGTGAATGTGGGCAAAGGCAACCGGGTCACCGTTACCGGCCCGAAGGGCGAGTTGACCGAAAAGGTCAATACCGACCTGAAAATTGTACAGGAGAATGGCGAATTGGTGGTAGAACGACCCACCGAACAGCGTCATCATCGGGCTGAGCACGGTCTGGCCCGATCTTTGATCAACAACATGGTGATCGGCGTGACCGACGGTTTCAAGAAGGTCATGGAGATCCAGGGTGTCGGCTATCGGGCCGAATTGCAGGGCAAGAATCTTTCCTTGCAGGTTGGCAAGAGCCACCCGGTGATCTATCAACCGCCCGCAGACACCAGCTTTGAGGTTTCCAAGGATGGGCGCACGTTGACCATCCACGGCATCAGCAAGTGTGATGTGGGCCAGTTGGCCGCCGTAATTCGCAAGGAGCGACCGCCGGAGCCCTACAAGGGCAAGGGGATTCGTTATCAGGGCGAATATGTGCGAGCCAAGGCTGGCAAGGCTGGCAAGGTTGGCAAGGGCGGCAAGAAATAAGCAACGACTCTGCCTGGCGGTTGGTTTTCTCTCTTTGCTCTTGAGCAGAGGGCGAAAATAGGGTCCAGGTTGAAATAGATTAGGACGATGAGGGAACTAAACATGGCAAAGGTCAATCGGTCACAAGCCCGGCTTCGGCGCCATACGCGGGTCCGCCGCAAAATCAGCGGTACGGCCAGCCGGCCCAGACTCAATGTGTTTCGCAGTTTGCACCATATCTATGCACAGGTCATCGACGACGAACAGGGTCATACCCTGGCGTCCGCCTCGACTCTGGATCGTGGCATCCGCGAGGATGTGACGACCCTGGATCCTCAAGCCCAGGCCAAGCACGTTGGCAAGATTCTGGCTGAACGGGCCAAAGCCCAGGGCATCGAGCAGGTTGTCTTTGATCGGGGCGGCTACCCCTACCACGGTCGAGTCAAGGCCCTGGCCGAAGGCAGCCGTGAAGGCGGATTGGTGTTCTAGAGCCAGGCAATAGGAGCTGACAATGGCACGCAAAGAACGTGAACGTAAAGATAAGCGCAAGGATAAGGAAAAGGACGAACGCGATGCTTTGGATGAGCGCGTCGTCCATATTGCCCGCACCTCCAAGGTGGTGAAGGGTGGCCGTCGCTTTGCCTTCCGAGCCGTGGTCGTGGTTGGTGACAACAACGGCAAGGTCGGTGTGGGTGTAGGCAAGGCCCGTGAGGTTCCAGATGCCATCCGCAAGGCCGGTGAACGGGCTCGCAAGGCAATGGTGGATATTCCTCTGCTTGGCACGACCATCCCCCATGTTGTCCAGACCCGCTTTGGGGCTGGGGAAGTGTTGCTCAAGCCCGCCAGCCCCGGCACCGGCGTCATCGCCGGCGGCGGTGTGCGCGCCGTGGTGGAAGCCGCTGGGGTCAAGGATATTTTGAGCAAGTCTTTGGGTAGCGACAATATCTTGAATGTGGCCCAGGCCACCTTTGCCGCTCTGAAGGATCTGCAAGACTATCGAGTTGAGGCCGAGCGTCGTGGCGTCTCCCCTTCTCATCTGGCACCCTTCTGGGTCAAGGAGAAGAGAAATGACTAAGACACTTTCCGTAAAGTTGGTGCGCAGTCCGATTGGCTATGAAAAAAGCCAAAAGGCGACGGTACGGGCCTTGGGCCTGACCAAGATGCATCAGGTGGTGGAGCAGCAGGATACGCCCGTCATCCGAGGCATGATCAACAAAGTTATCCACTTGGTTGAAGTGACCGAGGCGTAATGTCTGCCCGGTCCCTTGTGCGGACTTTGTCCGGCCCAGAGGATCTTAAAACAGAACGAATTAGCAGGAGCAAGGTATGAAACTTCATGACCTGCGCCCCGCAGAGGGTGCAACACAAAAGCGCAAGCGAGTAGGTCGTGGCACGGGGTCCGGTAAGGGTAAAACCGCCGGCCGTGGGACCAAGGGCCAGAACAGCCGCACAGGTGGCGGCGTTCGTCCTACCTTTGAGGGTGGTCAACTGCCCCTGGTCAAACGTCTCCCCAAGCTGCGCGGCTTTAGCAATCGCTTCAAAGTATCGTATAACCCGGTCAACCTGGACAGCATCGAGCGCCTGTTTGAGGCCGGTGCCGATGTGAACCCGGACTCTTTGACCCTGGCAGGTTTGCTGCGTGGGGCCGAAGAACCGGTGGTGATCTTGGGCCGTGGTGAATTGGCCAAGGCGGTCACGGTGAAGGCCCATCGGGTCAGCGCCGGTGCCAAGGCCAAGATCGAGGCCGCTGGTGGCTCTGTCGAGGTGCTGCCCCTGGAAATCAACAAGAATTTTCCCCGATCATAAGGCGGATTTTTCTGCCCGCTCTGATCGTGGATTCTCGCCGGCCTAGGATTTCCTGGGCCGGTCCTGGTTCAATCTTCGGAGAGAGACCATGTTAGACGCTATTCGGAATGCCTTCCGCTTGCCAGACCTGCGGCGCAAGCTATTGATCACCATCGGAATCCTGGTGCTCTATCGTTTTGCCGCTCATATCCCGGTACCAGGTGTGGATCGAGAGGCTCTGGCTGCCCTGTTTGGTGGGGAAGATGCCAACATCCTGCTCAATCTGCTGAACTTCTTCAGCGGTGGCGCTTTGGCGCAGATGGGGATTGTGGCGCTGGGTGTCTATCCTTATATCACCTCTTCCATTATCATGCAGTTGTTGACCCCCATCGTGCCCCAGCTTGAGGAATTGAGCCGGGAAGGTGAGTCGGGCCGCAACCAGATCAATAAATATACTTATTGGCTCTCCTTGCCCTTGGCTGTTTTGCAGGGCATCGGCCAGGCCACGATTCTGAGCCAGTCCTTGAGCTCCAACGTTGGTCCGGTTCTCCCCAACTGGGGCTTTACCGGTGCCAACCTGTTGCCTACACTGACCATCATCATCAGCCTGACCGCTGGCACCATGTTTGCGGTCTGGCTGGGCCAGATGTTGACCCAACAGGGCATCGGCAACGGTGTTTCGCTGATCATCTTTGCCGGTATCGTGGCCTCTGTGCCTTCGCATATTGTCACCCTGGCCAGTCGCTGGAATGTCCTGCTTGTCTTCACCATCATCACCATCTTGACGGTTGCGCTGATCGTGTGGGTGCAGGAAGGCCAACGACGGATCCCGGTGCAGTATGGCAAGCGCGTGCGCACCATGCGCGGCAACCGGCTGATGATGGTTGGCGGTCGCAGCACCTATGTGCCTCTGCGAGTCAACACCGCTGGCATGATTCCCCTGATCTTTGCCCAGAGCCTGTTGCTCTTCCCCAGCACCATCGCCAGCTATCTGGTCAACCGCACGGACTGGGTTGGCACCATTGCCAATGGCATTTACACGGTCATGCGGCCTGAGAACTGGTTCTACTGGTTCATGTACTTTGTGCTGACCGTAGCCTTTACCTACTTCTACACGGATGTGATGTTCAAGCAGCAGAATCTGCCCGAAACATTGCAAAAGCAGGGTGGTTTCATCCCCGGTATCCGACCTGGCCCGCGCACGGAGCAATATCTGAACGGTGTGCTGGGTCGTATCACCATGGTTGGGGCGCTCTTCCTGGGTCTGGTGGCTGTGCTGCCCTACCTGGCCGGTGTACTCTTTGGCGGTGGTGTGGTAAGCGGATATAACACCCTGATCATCAGCAGCGCGGGTCTACTCATCGTGGTGGGTGTGGTGTTGGATACCATGAAGCAGATCGAAGCCCAGCTCATGATGCGTAACTATGAGGGCTTTATCCGGTAGTCTGTGCCAGCGAGAGTTGCCTACTCTATAGAGTTGAAGCTGTGAACCCGGCGTCGATCTAGCTGGACCTGATCGACGCCGGGTTCTTTCTCTTGGTTTTGTTGCATGGGTTTCCATCCTCCGGCAGGGTCCGGTTTGGATCCATGAAGGCTTTTACAAGCTTGTGTGGGCCACTGGTGCGGGCCGCAACAGGGGGACGGGTGTCGGGCATCCAGCGGGATGTCAGTTCATCTCAACCAGGCTAGATAGAGATCGAGAATTCACATGAGCCAGGGCAAGCGCACCTACTTGGTATTGTTGGGTGTGCCGGGTGCCGGCAAAGGTACTCAGGCGCGACTGTTGGAAATGGATTTGGGATTGCCCCAGATCTCAACCGGAGATATCTTCCGGTATAATCTGAAAAATAACACCGAACTGGGCCTGTTGGCCAAGAGCTTTATGGACCGGGGTGATCTGGTGCCCGATGATGTCACCATCCGCATGGTGGCGGATCGGTTGCAGCGGGAAGATTGCGCCAAGGGGGCTATCATGGATGGCTTCCCCCGCAACCTGTTCCAGGCCCGGGAATTTGATGCCATGACGGCCGACAGCGGGGGTGTTAGGCTGGTGCCGATGATCAGCATCAGCGACGACGAAGCCATGCGCCGCATCACAGGACGCCGGGTCTGCCGCTCTTGTGGTGAGGTCTACCATGTGGAGTTCAACCCGCCCCGGCAAGATGGCATCTGCGACAAGGATGGTGGCGAACTCTATCAGCGCAACGATGATACGCCGGACACCGTGCGCAACCGTCTGTATGTCTATTACAAACAGACTTCTCCTCTGGTGGGCTATTATTTTGCCCACAACCTGCTGGCGGAAATCGACGGCAACCGTCCGATTGACCAGGTGCAGGTTGAGTTGAGATCTCTGGTGGGTGAGATCTGAGTTGGGTTTGTGGACTGGAAGCACCGGCCGATCAAGCCGAGTTAAAGGTGTAGGATGAATCAGCAGAAAACCATGCTCAAGCGGGGGGGAGGGCGCTTTTGGAAGCGACCTCAGCGCCAAACAGCAGAACGCCCCCAGGCACCGACCTTGAAGACTCCCCAGGAAATTCGCATTATGCGGGAGTCGGGCCGAGTGGTGGCCCGGGTCCATCAGGCCCTGCGGGAAGCCATCCGTCCCGGTGTGAGTACATGGGATCTTGACCAGTTGGCCGCCGAGACCATGCAAAAACTTGGTGCCCGCTCTTGTTTTTTGGGCTATCGGGGCTTTCCGGCCCATACCTGCACCAGTATCAACGAAGAATTGGTCCACGGCATCCCCAGCAAGAAGCGTCTCTTGCTGGCTGGGGATATCATCAGCATTGATGTGGGTGTCTTCTACCGCGGCTTTGTCGGGGATAGCGCCTGGACCTATGTGGTGGGCGACATTGCCCCGGAAACCCAGCGACTGATGGAGGTGACCGAGAAATCCCTCTATCTGGGCATCGAGCAAGCTGTGGCAGGCAACCGGGTTAAGGAGGTCAGCCGGGCCGTCCAGCAGTTTGTGGAGGCCAACGGCATGCACATTGTGCGGGAGTATACGGGCCACGGGGTGGGACGATCCATGCATGAATCCCCCCAAGTACTCAACTACGTGGCTGGGGATGCAGACGGCAACCTGGTGATGCAGCCGGGGTTGGTCTTTGCCCTGGAGCCTATGGTTCAGTTGGGTACCCATCTCACCCGAACCCTGAAGGATGACTGGACGGTCATCAGCAAGGATTACAGCATGACCGCCCACTTTGAACACACGGTTGCAGTAACGAATAATGGGCCAGAAATTTTGACTCTGCCCTGAGGGTGTGATAAACTAGCAAAGTTGCGCTAACAAGACTTATTGGGCTTACAAAGCCCCGTTGTCGGTCTCGGACGCCTGTTTTGTCAAAGTCGTCCAGCCGAAGAGCGTGTTGGTCAACACGGTCGGTCATATCGGCCCAATCTTGATCAGCATGTTCCTATTAGCACATTGAATCAAGCGCAGTGAAGGAGTCAGTCACCATGAAGGTCCGACCATCTGTTAAGCGGATGTGTGAAAAGTGCAAGATTGTGCGGCGGCGTGGCATTGTGTACGTGATCTGTACCAACCCCAAGCACAAACAACGCCAGGGCTAAAGCCCCAGCGAGACCATTTGGCCCATAAGTGGGCAACATCCAGAACAAAGTAGAACAAAGCAATAATAACTCAAAGTAAACAGGTTTGGGCAGTAAGGAGAAGAGAGTATGGCGCGTATCGCCGGCGTTGACATTCCCAGAGACAAGCGGGTTGTAATTTCTCTGACCTATATCTATGGGATCGGCAACAGCACTAGTGAAAAAATTCTGGCTGCTACCCAGATTGATCCCAGCATTCGTGTCAAGGATCTGGATGAAGCCCAGGTGACTCGTTTGCGTGAGTACATCGACCGCAATTTCCAAGTGGAAGGTGACCTGCGCCGCGAAGTCAATATGAACATCAAGCGCCTGATCGAGATTGGTTCGTATCGGGGGCTACGACATCGACGCAATCTGCCCAGCCGGGGCCAACGTACCCGCACCAACGCCCGCACGCGGCGTGGTGTGCGACGCACGGTTGCCGGCAAGAAGCGGCTGCGCAAGTAAGTTAAAAACGTGATGTCGGTGGGGGGCTTTCTTGCCCAACCACGGCATCAAGTCAAGTCGCCCGCACGGCACTGTGCCGGAGCGGGCTGGCCAGCAGAACGAGCGAGGAGAGAACATGGCTGCACCCAGACGGCGTACTGGTCGACGACAGGCCCGACGCGAGAAGAAGAATGTGCCCAGTGGTCAAGTCCACATCCATTCAACTTTTAACAACACCATTATCACCGTGACAGATCCCACTGGGGCCACCCTGACGTGGGCCAGTAGCGGGACCGCCGGCTTTAAGGGTAGCCGCAAGAGTACGCCGTTTGCTGCTCAGTTGGCTGCCCAAAGCGTAGGGCGCACGGCCCATAGCGAGTTTAATATGCGACAGGTGCATGTCTTCGTCAAGGGCCCCGGCCCTGGCCGAGAGGGTGCCATCCGTTCCCTGCAATCCACGGGGATCCAGGTTCTCTCAATCACCGACATTACCCCGGTGCCCCACAACGGGTGCCGCCCGCCATCCAAGCGCCGAGTCTAGCTTTTCTGGCGGCGCAGATCGTCTACTTGGCCACGCAGGCTGCCCCGGTTTTGGGGTTGGCCACACCGAAGGCTGAAAATCCGACGATTTGCACTTGGATTTGGGGTAGCAGGTCTTTCGGAGCGAGCAGAAGTTTTGCTCGCTTTCCGTTCGTTAAAGACGGTGGCATGTAGGCCATCGCAGAAGTCGCCGCACAATCTATGCATGCGGGACTTTTTGGCAGGTCTTTTCGGAGACCGTTTGAGACGGCAGATGATTGCCGAACTCGATCAAGCCGCTATTCAGGCGTCAATTATCGAATACGCTTGTGGCTCAGTTTGGAGGACAAGATGGCAAGATACACAGATGCAGTTTGCAAGCTCTGCCGGCGTGAAGGTCAGAAGCTATTTTTGAAGGGCGATCGCTGCCTCAGCCCCAAGTGCGCCATCGAACGGCGTGCCTACCCGCCCGGCAGTCACGGCAAGAAAACGATCTTCCGGCGCAAGGTCTCTGACTTTGGCATGCAGCTGCGCGAAAAACAAAAGGCCCGCCGTATTTATGGCGTGATGGAGCGTCAGTTCCGCCGCTATTTCAAGGAAGCCTCCCGGCGCAAGGGGTTGACCGGCGTGGTACTCTTGACCATTCTGGAAAGCCGCTTGGATAACGTGGTGTACCGCTTGGGCTTTGCGGACAGCCGATCCCAGGCACGCCAGTTGGTTTTGCACGGACACTTTGATGTCAATGGCCGCAAGACCGATATTCCTTCGTTCCTGGTCAGCTTGGGTGATGTGATCACGGTGCAGGAACGCAGCCGCGGCAATGAGTACTTCAAGGAGCGTGCCCCGCAGTTGCAGGGCAAGACGGTTCCGGCTTGGTTGGGGATGGACATGGCCGCCATGCGCGGGTCTATCCTGGGAGAACCTACCCGTGAAGACGTCGCCATCCCGTTGAATGAGCAGCTGATCGTCGAGTACTACAGCCGCTAGTCTACGTGTGCTGTTTGTGCAAGCCCAGCCCTCTTGCCGATGCAAAAAATCATTGGCTTTGGGGGGCGAGCGCTTGCCTGTTGTATGGCTCGCGTCGCCTGAATTGAAAAAAGACAGGAGAGTAGCTGTTGCTAAACTTGGTGCTACCAAAAATTGAAACTGAATCGCTTTCACGCAATTATGGCCATTTCGTGATCAGTCCCCTGGAACGGGGATATGGCATCACTCTGGGCAATTCTTTGCGCCGGGTGTTGCTCTCTTCGCTGGAAGGCGCTGCGGTGACCTCCGTGCGCATCAGCGGCATCCATCACGAGTTTACGGCCATTCCCCATGTGCGAGAAGATACCACGCGGCTGATCTTGAATCTGAAGCAGATTCGTATGCGCAGCCACAGTGAGGATCCCATCCGCATCCATGTGGAAGTGACTAGCGAAGGCCCGATTACGGCTGGAGACTTGGTCTGCCCGCCTGAAATCGAGATTATCAACCCGGATCTCTATCTTTTGACTGCGGATTCCAACGACGTGGATCTGGACTTGGAGTTGGTGGTGGAGCGTGGTCGTGGCTATAGCCCGGCTGAAGAACGCCGCCGCTTGCCTCTGGGCGAGATTCCTGTGGATGCCATCTTCAGCCCCGTCCGCAAGGCGGCCTATAAGGTCGAGCATACGCGTATTGGTCAACAGACCGACTATGACAAGCTCAACCTGGAGATCTGGACCGATGGCACTATCGCGCCAGAAGATTCTCTGCATAAGGCAGCCAGCATCCTGGTGGAGCACCTTTCTTTGCTTTCGGGCACAGAGGCCCGGGCGGTAGAAAAGGTGGAAGAGGAAGAAGAAGGGATCCCGTCTCGGGTTGCGGAGGCTCCCAT
Organism: Caldilineaceae bacterium; assembly: GCA_018003515.1. GTDB lineage: Bacteria > Chloroflexota > Anaerolineae > Caldilineales > Caldilineaceae > JAGNDO01. The sequence continues at coordinate 25,933 of JAGNDO010000042.1, read as the reverse complement.
CGAGGAGCTTGAGCTGACCGTGCGGGCCTATAATTGCCTCAAGCGTGCGGGGATCACCAAGGTGGGTGAAATCCTGAAGCGCATGGAAAAGGGCGAAGAAGAGATGCTGGCCATCCGCAACTTCGGGGCCAAGTCTTTGGACGAGCTGGTTGAGAAGCTGGACGAAAAGGGCTACTTGCATGTGCCAGGTGTAGACTTGAGCGCCTTCTTGGATCGAGCGGCAGTCGGTGGTGACGATGAGGACGAAGGCTAAGAACCGCGTACCGTTGACATTCTTCGAGATTCTGGTCGTGGCCGGGTCTTCTGACAGTATCGACCGGGCAACGGTCGAACGAACGTAAATTAAGGGAGTTGATCGTATGCGACATCGAATTGCAGGGCGTACCCTGAACCGCAAGTCCGGCCCCCGCAAGGCACTTTTCCACGGTCTTGTGCGAGAATTATTCATTCACGAGCGCATCACCACCACCGAGGCCAAAGCCAAGGCCATCCGTGGCGACGCCGAGAAGTTGATCACCAAGGCCAAGCATGGCATGGCCGATGGCGGCAATCGTGTCCACAAGCAACGTCAGGTGGTCGCTTATCTTGGCGACCAGACCGTGGCCAAAAAAGTCTTTGATGTCTTTGCGCCCCGTTATGAGAAGCGCCCCGGTGGCTACACCCGCATCATCAAGCTGGGTATGCGTCATGGGGATGCGGCGGAGATGGTTTTGCTTGAGATGGTAGACAGCACCGTCACCGTCAGCTAAGATGGCAGCGGCGCACCAGGCGTCCGATTCCGGTTCGCCTATCCATGTGGCGGCGCTGGTTGCCTACAATGGTGGAGCGTATAACGGCTTCCAGTTGCAGGCAAACGTGCCCACCGTCCAGGGTGAGTTGGAAACAGCCCTGGCGCTCTGTGTGGGGATTCAACTCGAAACCGGGGCAGCCGTCCCGTACCGAGTTGTGGGATCCGGACGCACAGACACAGGCGTCCACGCCCGGGGCCAGGTGATTGCCACCCAGCTACCCTGGCGTCACGACTTAGCCGTCCTGATGCGAGCCTGGAATGCTCATCTGCCAGCCGATATTGTGATTCGGCGATTGGTTGAGGCATCACCCGACTTTCATCCGCGATTTAGTGCGCTTAGTCGCACATATCGATACACAGTTACCACTACGTCACCCCAAGGTTTGGCGCAAACGGCCAGCCAGGGGAACGTTAACAGCGAAGAACGGTTACCCAGATCGCCGCTGACAGCTTCCACTGCGTTCCACGAGCCCCGGATGCTGGATCTGACAGCCATGAATCTGGCAGCCGCTTTGTTGGTGGGTGAACATGACTTTGCCACCTTTGGCCGCCCTCCCCAGGGTGTCAACACGGTGCGTACGGTCTTCCAGGCAGATTGGCAGGAAGTTTGTACAAACCTGCCGGAGTTGGGTGGTAGAGGGCAACACACTCCCCAACGTTGTCTGGTCTTTACAATCTGCGCCAATGCATTTTTGCAGCGCATGGTACGCAACCTGGTCGGCACGATGGTAGAGGTAGGGCTGGGGCAGCGTACCCCCGAAGATGTGGCAGTGGCTTTGGCCGCCAAAGAGCGCAGTCGCTCGGCGTCTCCGGCGCTGCCCAATGGATTGATTCTGGAAGTTGTCGATTATCCAGAAAAGGTAGACCCGTTTTTATAGGCACCGCTTCTATAGCAGCAGACAGACCCACACAGCCGGCGCAAAAGCGGTTTGTGACAACGGTTCAACCTGTTGATGGAGCCATTCGCATAAAGGAGTAAGTCGCGTGAAGACCTTTAGTCCTAACGCCGCAAAAGCCCAGGAGAGTCGAGAGTGGCTGGTCGTTGATGCCGCCGGACAGACCCTAGGCCGACTGGCCACCCAAATTTCCGCAATCTTGCGCGGCAAGCACAAACCGACCTACAGCCCGCACATGGATTGTGGCGATTTCGTTATCGTGATCAATTGTGAGCAGATCGAAGTGACCGGCAACAAGCTGGATGATGTGAAGTATTACACCCACTCCCGCTATCCCGGTGGTCTGAAGACCCGCACCATGCGCGAGCAACTGGCGCTCTTCCCGGATCGGATCATCACTGCGGCTGTCCACGGCATGATGCCCAAGACTCGTCTGGGCCGTGCGCAGATGAAAAAATTCAAAGTCTACGCCGGTGGGGAGCATCCTCATCAAGCCCAGCAACCCAAAGTTCTGGATCTGTAGGAGAATCAGTTATGACTGAAGAAATTCGCTATACCGAGGCAGTTGGTCGACGCAAGACAGCATCGGCCCGGGTGCGTTTGTACCCAGGGACCGGTGAGATTATGGTCAACGCACTGCCCATGGAAGAATACTTTGGGCGAGACCTGGACCGCATGGCCCTGCGTTCGCCTTTGATCCTTACTGGCAACGAGGCTGCCTTCAACATCAGCGTCCATGTGAAGGGCGGCGGTGATGGCGGTCAGGCTGACGCCGTGCGCCACGGGATCTCCCGAGCCCTGTGTCTTGTGGACGTCACCATGCGTCCCGCGCTCAAGTCTGCCGGTTTCCTTACCCGGGATGCTCGGGCCAAGGAACGCAAGAAACCCGGTCTCAAGCGTGCCCGCAAGGCACCTCAGTACACCAAGCGCTAAACCCTTCGGGTTGGTCGCTTGTCTCAAGCTAAATCGACAAAAGCGATGGTCACTGACCATCGCTTTTGCGCGTTTCCTGCTAGGTTGCGTTCTCTTTTCAAAAGGATCCCATCATGCCCCAACCCATAAAAACTGGTTTGCTTTGTGTGCCTGCCCTGGATGACGAAGCCCTGGCCGCCGTGGGGAATACCTTGCGCGCCCGGGTAGCCGGCTGTGTGGTGATGCTGGAACGCAGTGTGGGCGGCCAACGTCACGCCCTGGAGGATATTCTGGTGCGGTGGTGCGATGAGGAAGAGTTGGATCTGGTGATCACCTTGGGGGGTACCCTGCCCGCCCCCGGTCCCAGCGGACGGGAGGTGACCCCGGAGGTGACCCTGGCCGTGCTGGAACGCACTTTGCCTGGCTTTGCCGAAGCCATGCGGGCGTATGCCCAAGAGCAGACGGCCCTGGCCCTGCTGGACCGAGGGGTGGTCGGGATTCGAGGTCGCACCCTGGTGATCAACCTGCCGGCTGGGGCCGCCCCCGGCGTGCTTTTTCTGGAGGCCGTGGTGGACTTGATCCCGGCGGTCCTGGCCTATCTGCGGGAAGATGAGGATCGTCCCCGCATGGAAGACGAGTTGATCTTGCATCACGAGGATGAGACCCAGGCTTTGCCCCAATCGGGCGCACAAGCGATGGGCAAGGGGCTGGACGCAGCGGAATTTGCCGACTTTCTGCGCCGCAAGCGGGCCTGAAATATAAGATCTATTGAGCATAGCCAATCAAAAAGGAGGGGCGGCGCATCTTGCGCCGCCCCTCCTTTTTGGTTGATTGGGCAAAACGGATGGGGGTGAGAGAGTCACTCCTCTCATCCCCACCCGCTCAATTCACCCCTTGTGACTTAGACAAACCCTACTCCTTCAGAGCGTCCGCACCGGCCAGCTCGTTGGTGAAGCGGTCCACGAAGTCCTTCTTGTTGTCGCCGCAGTACTGGAAGTCATAGTTGATCAGGTTGACGTCCAGCAGTTCGGGCATGGAGGCCGCCGCGCCGTTGACCGTGGGGGCCTGGTAGGCTTCATACTTGGGGCCGAGTTCCTGGGTAGCCGGTTCCAGCGCCCAATCGAACCACAGCTTGGCCGCATCCAGGTGCTTGGCACCCTTGATGATGCCCATGCCGCCGATCTCGTAGCCTGTGCCCTCTTCGGGGAAGCTCAGGACCACGGGCGATCCCCTCAACTGCTCGGCCACGATGTCATGGGAGAAGACGATGCCCACGGCTGCTTCGCCTTGGCCGATAAACTTGGCCGGGGCCGAACCGCTCTTGGTGAACTGAAGAACCTGAGCGGAGTACTGGCGCAGATATTCCCAGCCCGCCTCTTCGCCCCGCATTTGCAGGACGGTACACAGGGCGGTGTAGGAGGTGCCGGAGCTGGACGGGTGGGCCACCATCAACTGGCCGGTGAACTCAGGCTTGAGCAGGTCGTCCCAACTGCGGGGCGGCTCCAGACCAGGGTTGGCATCCAGGAAATTCTGGTTGGTGATGAAGCCCAGGGAACCGACATAAACACCGGCCCAATAGTTGTCCGCATCCTTCATCAAAGTCTGATCCTTGATGTTGGCCATGTTGGGCGAGTTGTACTGCTCCATCAGCCCTTCATTCTTGGCAGCCACAAAGCTGTCCACCGGGCCGCCCCACCAGATATCAAACTGGGGATTGTCCTTCTCGTTGCGCAGGCGGGTCAGGCTTTCGCCGCTGGACATGCGCACAAAGTTGACGGTGATGGTGGGGTTGGCCTTTTCGAACTCGGCCTTCATGCCTTCGCACCAAGCTACCTGGGGCGTACACAGCACGTTGAGTTCCGTGCTGGCGGCAACTTCACCGGCGACGGCACCGGCGGCCGGGGCGGCGGCCGGGGGAGGCGGGGCGGCACAGGCCACCAGGGCCATAGACGCGATCAGCAACAGACCAATCAACAACATAAAACGGTTTGATCGAAACATAGTTCCTCCTTTGGAACAGGGTGTGGGAAATGAAAAACGGTTTAACGAAGGAGTACGGGAATTGAGTAAATTCGGGAGCTTTGGGATTTATGGCAAGAATCGTCGCTGAAGATCTTCGTTGAAGATGGGGGAGAGGCATGACAGGGTTCTATTATCTTCTGGATCGGAAATAATGGCAAGTCGGGATTAGCTGTTATTTTTCTGATCCTGAACCATCTGTCAATTGTCGCGCCAGCGCCTCCCGCACGGCCGCGGGGATGGGGGCCTTGCGCCCGGCGGCGTAGTCGAAGGTGACGACCACCCCGTCCCCCTCGGCGGCGATGCGGTTGTGGCGGCGGCTGACCACCCGGTGGTGCATGGTGAAGCGATCCTCGCCGATCTGGGTGATCTTTGTGCCCACGGCCACGGTGTCGGGGAAGGTGAGGGGGAACTTGAATTTGCAGTCGATGGAGGCCAGAATCGGTCCCACGCCGTCCGTGGTGGTGAAGCCGTCCACGGCCAGGGCATCGAAGAAGGCGATGCGTCCGGTCTCAAAATAGCGGAAATAGACCACATTGTTCACATGGTTAAAGGCGTCCATCTCGCCCCAATGGATGGGGAACTCGATTACGACGGGATAGTCGGCCAGCAGGTTGTCCATGAAGATTCTTGCCTTTCGTGATGGATTCAACCACAGAGAACACAAAGAGCACAGAGAGTTTTGATTTCTGTGCGCTCTTTGTGTTCTCTGTATCTTGTCTCTGGGATGAATTCAACCACAGAGGACACAAAGAACACAAAGAGTTTTGATTTCTGTGCGTTCTTTGTGTTCTCTGTGTCTTGTCTCTGGGATGAATTCAACCACAGAGGACACAAAGAACACAGAGAGTTTTTATTTCTGTGCGTTCTTTGTGTTCTCTGTGTCATGTCTCTGGGATGAATTCAACCACAGAGACCACAAAGAGTTTTGATTTCTGTGCGCTCTTTGTGTTCTCTGTGATCTCTGTGGTTATTCAAGTCAGGCATGTAGAGCAGGTGCCGATTTTTCTATGCGCGCCCGCAGTTTGATGAACTGGTCTTCGGCTTCAACCACGGCGTCTTGGCCGGCGGTCATGCACTCTTGCCATTGGGTCGAATCGAAGATGCCCACATGGCCCATCTGGGGCTGTAGAAAGATATCCGGCGGGTGCAGGGCCAGGCGGGTGTTGAGGGAGGTGCTGGAAATGATGTCGTTGATGGCCGAGATTACCTGCCAGGTGCGCCGGGTGTGGGGGATGGGCAGGGCGTCCAGCAACCCGTACCCGCCCGACCTCGGCTCCGGATCGATCTCGTAGGGGGAGGTGTTGGAGAGATCCACGGCGATCACAAAGGTGGCTCCCCTGGCCCTGGCCACATCGAAGGGGGTGTTGTTGAGTACGCCCCCATCCACCAGGGCACACCCATCCCGCAGGACCGGGGGCAGGAGGACGGGCAGGCTGGTGGTGGCCATGATGGCGGAGACCAGATCGCCCTCGTCCAGGATCACCTCCCGGCGGCTGACCAGATCCGTGGTCACCACGGCCAGGGGAATCTGCAAATCGGCAAAGGTGATGCGGCCAAAAAGCTCTTCCAACATGCGCTCCACCTTGGTGTTGCTGCTGAAGGCGGGCACACTGTTGGGCAAGGCGTAGATGGCGGTCAGGCTCAGTTTTTGGAAGAAGGCGGTCATCTGGTCCATGCTGTGCCCCGCGGCCACCATAGCCCCCACCAGCCCCCCCACACTGGTCCCGGTGATTAGGTCCGGTCTGATACCCAGGCGGGCCAGTTCCTTCAACACGCCAAAGTGGGCCGCACCCCGGGCACCGCCTCCGCCCAATGCTAGTCCGATTTTCATGATTTCCTCCTGTTGCGTCAATAAATCTCTTCGCTTACCGAAGACGAATATGGTAGAATAGGTTAACGCACCGCCCCGCAATGAAAGGAGTATACCATGACCCAGATCACTGAGAATCTCTCCGAAGCAAAGACCAAAATCAGCGAATTTGAGCACAAATATGGTCGGTCTTTTGCTCAGTTTGAAGCGGAAGTACTACCCACCGCCAACGATTGGGACACCCACGAAGATTACAACGATTGGTTCTTCTTCAGCGTGATCGTAGAGCGTCTCTCCTCCGCAGATTCGATCTCGACCTGACTTCCTGAACTTCCTCACTGCCCACCTCTTGCCCAACGAAAACTAACTCACCCCGCCAACGCCAATACCAACGCCTCGACCAAATGCACCGCTTCCCGCTGGGTGAAGTCCCCGATCTGGTGACGGCAGCTTGTGCCGCTGGCGACGATGAGGGTGTCCGCGGCCGCGGCTCGCACGGCGGGGAGGAGGCGGTCTTCGCCGATGGCCCGGCTGACGTCGTAGTGATCTCGCTCGTAGCCGAAGTCCCCGGCCATGCCGCAGCAGCCGGACGGGATGACTTCCACTGTGTAGCCGGCGGCCTTGAGCGCGGCCACGCTGGACTCGTTCCCCACCAACGCTTTGTGATGGCAGTGGCCGTGGAGCAGGGCCTTGCCGGGGTTGGCCTTCCACTTGGGCGCAAAGCGCCCGGCCCCGATCTCCCGTACCACGAACTCTTCCACGGTGAAGCAGTTCTCCGCCACCAATTTGGCCCGCTCTTTGTCCGACGCCAAAGTCAGATATTCGTCTCGGATGGTCAGAATGCAGCTCGGCTCCGCGCCGAGGATGGGGATGCCTTGGGCCGCGTACGGGGCCAGCAACGCCACGTTGTGATCCACATTGCGCCGGGCCTTGTCCGCCTGGCCGCCGGTGATCAGCGGACGTCCGCAGCACTCCCGGCGGTTGTCCACCAAAATCTGATAGCCTGCGGCCTCCAATAGCTTCACCATGTCCCGCCCGACCGAAGTGTCGTTGTAATTGGTCCAGGTGTCGGCGAAGAAGAGGACGGGGGTTGGGGATTGGGGATTGGGGATTGGGGACTGGGGGATTGGGAGATTGGGAGATTGGGAGATTGGGGCATTGTGCATTGCAAACCAGGCGTCAAAGCTCTGGGGATCATACGCGGGCAGGCTGCGTTGAGGGGAGACGCCGATGCGGGCCATGATGGCTTTGGCGGGGGCGGATCGCAGAGTCCAGTTGACCACGGGGATCAGCGCCGGGGCCAGGCGAAAGAGCAGTTTGTTGATTTTGGGCAGCCAGCCCATGAGCCGATTGAACCAGGGCAGGCCGTTGGCGTGATAATAGTGGACCAGATATTCGGCCTTGATCTTGGCCATGTCCACAGCGGAGGGGCACTCGGTGGCGCACGCCTTGCAGCCCAGGCACAGGTCCATGACCCCGTACATCTCGTCGGAGAAAAGCGCTTCGGACGGAATGCGCCCGGCCATTGCGTTGCGCAGGGAGTTGGCCCGGCCCCGGGTGCTGTCCCGTTCGTCCCGGGTGGCCTGGAAGCTGGGGCACATGGTCCCCGCGCCCAGTTTGCGGCAGACCCCGGCCCCGTTGCACATTTCGATGGCTGGGGCATAGCCGCCGTCCGTACCCCAGTCGAAGATGGTTTGCAGCTCGATGGTGTGATAGGTGGGGCCGGTGCGCAGGGGTTTGTCGGCCCAAAAGTCCGCTTGCGGCGCAAACCCGGATTTCTGCGCCGCCGGGCCGTCAACCACCTTGCCTGGGTTGAGCCGATCCCCTGGGTCGAAGATACTTTTGACTTCTTTGAGCGCAGCGTAAAGTTCCGGCCCAAAGATGATGGGGTTGAGATCCGTGCGGGCCAAGCCATCCCCGTGTTCGCCGCTCATGATGCCGCCATATTTGACCGCCAGGCCAGCGGCAAAATGGCCGACCTCGGCCAACAAGGCCAGCCCATGCTCGGTCTTGACGTTGAGCAGGGGCCGCACATGCAGGCAGCCGGCGGAGGCGTGGGCATAGACCGCCACGCCGGGGATGCTGCGCCCGCCGTCGCTGCGCTGCTCGCAAAAGGCCAAAATCTCGCCCAAATAGTCGGCCAGCCGCTCTGGGGGCACGCTCACATCCTCAATGCCGGGTACGGGCTTGAAGTCCCCGCGCCGGGACATGAGGAGGTTGAGGCCGGCCTTGCGCACGCTCCACACGTCGGCTTGGTGGCCGGGGTTGAGCAGGCGAGTCACCGCGCCCCGCCAGCCCCGAGCCGCCATGTGTTGCTCAAAATGGGCCAGCTTGACGGTCAACTCCGCCTCGGTTTCGCCGTAATATTCTACCAAAAGTACGGCTTCGGGGTCGCCAGTCACAAAGTGCAGCTTCTTGGCCCATTCCGGCTGGGCGCGGGCCAGGTCCATGAGCTGTTTGTCCAGCAATTCGGCCGCGCTGGGGTCGGTTTCCAGCACATCGGTGATGGCGGCGCACGCTTCCAACAGGGTGGCGAAGGGGATCACCGCCAAGCCCGTACGGGTGGGCCGGGGCACCAAATTTAGGGTCAATTCGGTCGTCACGGCCAACGTGCCCTCGCTGCCCGTGAGCAGTTGGGCGATGTTGAAGCGGTCGATGCGGGTGGGGTCGGCGATGGCCGGGCGGAAGGGGCTGGACGCGCTCAACCGTCCCCGCTGGTCCGCCGGTAGCAGGGCAGTGGCCAATCGGTCCAAATTATAGCCGGAGGCTCGCCGCCAATGTTTGGGCCAACGGGCTAGGATTTGGGCCATATTTTTGTTGATCAAATTGGGCAGCTCTCGATAAATGCGACCTTCGAGGCTTTCACCTCTTCCCAACGCGTTCAGGTTCTCCACGGGTTCGGGACCAAACACGGCCCGACTGCCGTCAGCGAGAATGGCGCTGATCTCATGCACATTGTCCGCCATCATGCCATAGAGGATGCTGTGGGATCCCGTGGCGTTGTTGCCCACGCTGCCGCCAATGGTGGCCCGGTCCCCGCTGGCCGGGTCCGGTCCCAACATCAGGCCGTGGCGGGCCACCTGCCGGTTGAGGGCGGCCACGCTGATCCCCGGCTGGGTGCGCACCCGGCGAGCCTCGGTGTCCACGGTCTCCATACGGTCCATATATTTGCTAAAATCCACCACCAAAGCCGTCCCCACAGTCTGCCCGGCCAAAGAACTCCCCGCGCCCCGAGGCAGGATGGGGATGCCGTGGCGGGCCGCAATCTCCACCGTAGCCTGGACATCGTCGGCGTGCTTGGGGATCACCACGCCCACGGGCATGATCTGGAAGAGGCTGGCGTCCGTGCTGTAGAGCATACGGGTGAAGCCATCAAAGCGCACCGCCCCGGCCAGGACTCGGCCCAGTTCCGCGGCCAAGTCGGCGTGGGTATCGGCTACGGAGCGCATATCTTGGGCAGAAAGGGTGGACGAAGGGGCAAATTGGGCGGTCATGGGAGCCTCTTGGTAAGGATAAATACTGGCGGTAGGGAAATCTGTGCTATTCTTGACCAGCCGGACCGACCTGCGGGCGGGAGAACCCATCAAACCGAGAGTAACACCCCCCTAGCCCCCCAACTTTGGGGGGAACTGTCCATGACCTCCCCCAGAATTGGGGGCCGGGGGGCGGCGGGGGATGAACAGTTGAAAACGAGGAGAGTACATGCAGACAAATAGCCAGACCAGCGACCAATCAAAGATTATTATGTATACAACCCAATGGTGTCCAAATTGCTGGATGGCCAAGCGGGTCATGGCCAGCATGGGCGTGGCCTACGACGAGATCAATATCTCCCACGATCCCGACGCCGCGGCCATTGTAGAGCGCATCAACCGGGGCTACCGCAGCGTCCCCACCCTGATCTTCCCCGACGGCAGCACCCTCACCGAACCCCGCACCGCCGAACTCTCGGCCAAACTGAGCGCGATGATGTAAGAAAAATCTCCCAATCTCCCAATCTCTTAATCGCTGCAATTAAGAGATTGGGAGATTGGGAGATTTTCAGTCCACCAGGGCTTGATAGACCAGGTTGCGGAAGTCTCGGCGGGCGTTGTAGGTGTCCGAGGGCATGAATTGGGTCATGAAGAGGCCGATGATCTCCTCTTTGGGGTCAACCCAGAAATCGGTGTTGGCCGCGCCGCCCCAGCCGAATTCGCCCACACTCCCCGACCGCTGAGACGCGGCCACATCTTCCAGCACCCGCACGCCCAGGCCAAAGCCGCATCCCCGCACGGGCGAAATGCCGATTGAGATTGGTTTGAGCGCATCGGGCAGATGGTCCAGGGTCATCAGTTCCACGGTCTTGCGCCCCAGCAGTCGTTCCCCGTCCAACGCTCCCTGATTCATCAACATTTGAGCAAAGCGCAGATAGTCCGCGGTGGTACCCACCAGTCCGCCGCCGCCGCTGTGGGCGCGGTCGGGCCGGGTGAACTGGCCGGATGTGGGCGCGTCCACCACTTGCATGCCCGGTCCATAGACCGCGGCGAAGCGATCCACCTTCGCCGCCGGGACGTGGAAAGCCGTGTCGGTCATGCCCAGCGGCCCGAAGATGCGCTCCTGGAAAAAATCGCCCAGGCTTTGGCCGGAGATCACCTCCACCAAATAGCCCAGCACATCCGTGGAAACGCTGTACCGCCACGCCGCGCCGGGATGGCTGACCAGGGGCAGCTTGGCCAACTTTTCCAGCCGTTCGGCCATGCTCCCCTCCATAATGCTGGCCTGACGATAAAGGGCATCCACGGGCGTGTCCTCGAACCAGCCATAGCTCAGGCCGCCCGTGTGGGTCATCAGGTGGTGGATAGTCAGGGGCGTACACGGCTTGACCAGTTCCGGTCCCAGCACGCCGGGACGCTCACAGACCTGCACATCTTTGAAGGCGGGCAGATAGTTGGTCACGGGATCGTAGAGGTGAAACTGCCCCTCCTCATAGAGCATGAGCGCGGCCACGGTGGTGATGGGCTTGGTCATGGAATAGATGCGATAGATCGTGTCCGGTGTCAGAGGCTGGGCGGCCTCGATATTGCGCATCCCCACACAATGGTGGTGGACAATCTGGCCCCGGCGCATGATCAGGGTCTGCACCCCGGCTAGCTTGCCCGCGTCCACATAGCCCTGCATGGCCGGGCGGATGCGGGCTAGGCGGGCAGGTGAAAAGCCAAGCGTGTTGGGGTTGGGGATGGGGGTGAGATCAGTGGTCATACGAAAGCCTTTCTGAATTTATCGAGTAATGCATATCGAGTAATGAACGTGGTCGACCACGTTCATTACTCGATACGCATTACTCGATTGCTGTCAACGCTTGCGCCAAATCCGCCACCAGATCCGCCGTATCCTCAATGCCCACGGCCAGGCGGATCAGCCCGTCGCGGATGCCCAGGCGGGCGCGCTCGGCGGGGGGTGTTTCGTAGTGGCTGAGGATCCACGGCTGATGGATCAACGAGTCCACGCCGCCCAGGCTGCCGGCCAGGGTGGGCAGGGTGAGGGCATCGGCAAAGCAGGCGGCCGCGGCGTGGTCCGCCAGCTCGAAGCTGACCACGCCGCCAAAGCCGCTCATCTGCGTCTTGGCCAACTCGTGGTCCGGGTGGGAGGGCAAGCCCGCGTACCAGACCCGCTCCACGCCGGGTTGAGCCTCCAAAAATTCGGCCACGGCCTGGGCGTTGGCATTGTGGCGGGCCATGCGCAGGCCAAAAGTCTTCACCCCGCGGATGATGTTGTAGCACGTATTCGGGTCCGCCACCATGCCCAACTCGTTCTGGATGCCCCGCAGCCCAGCCATCTCCCACGCCGAGCCGATGATGGCACCGGCCATGAGGTCGTTGTGACCGGCCAGATATTTGGTCACACTGTGGACCACAAAGTTGATCCCCAAATCCAGCGGGCGGCTGTTGAAGGGGGTGGCGAAGGTGTTGTCCACCACGGTGATCAGCCCGTGGGCTTGGGCAAGGTCAGCCAGTCCGGCCAGATCCAGACAGCGGTTGAAGGGATTGGATGGGCTTTCAGCCAAAATTAGCCGGGTGTTGGGTCGAATCGCCTCAGCGTAAGCGGCCAGATCCGTGCCGGGGACAGGGGTGGCCTCGACCCCGAAACGGGCCAAAAACTTGGTGCAAAAGCTGTGGGTGCCGCTATAACAGCTCTCGGTGACGATCAGATGATCCCCAGCCTTGAGCAAAGTGAGCAACAGCCCGGTGATGGCCGCCATGCCGCTGGCCGTGAGGAGGGCGTCGATATCTGCGTAGGGGTTGCCGTCGGCGGATTCGAGCGCGGCCAGTTTGCGCTCCGCGGCCCGGCGGGTGGGGTTGTCATAGCGGCCATAGTCCATGCGCTCGCTCTCCCCGGTCAGCTTCTTCTCTTGGGCAAAGTCGAGCATGGAAGCCGTATCGTCAAAGGCATAGGTGACGCTGTGGACGATGGGATCGACCAGCAACTGATCACCCGGCTTGCGGGATTTGCCGCCGTGGACGCTGGCGGTGGAGGGGCCGGTCTGGGATGGGTTGGGCATGGAAAAAGGTTCCTTCGGTTCGTAGTGAGCGCTTCAGCGCCCTTTGGGTCATGGTCCCGCAGGGCGCTGAAGCGCTTACTACGAGCTTGATGTTAACGCAGCATCACTTCCGTCCAGGCCTTCATCCAACTTTCCCGGTTGGCCTCGATATCAGCGGGATCCACCTGGGCCGGGTCTGTGGGGGTTTCGCCAAATTGGACGAAGAGATCGGGCAGGGCCGCGCCCGTGCGGGCGGGATAGACAAACATTTGCAGGGGGATGTCTTCTTGGAAGGGCACGTCCAGCAGGAAATCTACAAAAGCCTGGGCCAAGGCGGGCTGCTTGGCCCCCTGCAAGATGCCCACAAATTCGATCTGGCGGAAGGTGCCTGTGGGCGGGTTGATGTTGACGCTGGCCGGTTCTGTGCGCCCGTCCTCGGCATAGAGCACATCCGCCGGGGGGCTGGTGGTGTAGCTGACCACCAAGGGCCGATCCCCCGCGCCGCCGGATCCCACGGTGAAGTGGTCGAAGTAGGCTTCGCTCCAGCCGTCGCTGATCAGGACATCATTTTCCCGCAGAGCGCGCCAGAAGTCCAAATAACCGTCCGGCCCAAAATGGCCGATGGTGGCCAGCAGAAAAGCCATCCCCGGCGAGGAGGTGGCCGGATTCTGCACGGCCAACAATCCCTTGTAGGCCGGGTCGATCAGATCCGCTAAAGTCGTGGGCAATGCCAGCCCCTTGTCGGCAAACCAGGCCCGGTCGGCGTTGAGGTTGATGAAGCCGAAGTCCACGGGCAGCAGGCGGTTTGACGGGTCCAGCTTCAGCTCGTCGGGGATGTGGGCCAGGTTGGGTGAGGCATAGGGCACGAAGATGTCCGCGGCCAGGGCACGGCTGAGGAAGGTGTTGTCCGTGCCGTAAAAGAGGTCGGCCAGGGGGGCGTCCTTGCTCAGGATGATCTTGTTGAGGGCCTCGCCGGCGTCGCCCAGATCCAGAAACTGCACGGTGGCGTTGTGTTCGGCCTCAAAGCTGGCGATCACGGCTTCGCTGACGGCGAAGGAGCTGTGGGTGGCGACGACCAGGGTGGCCGGTTCCGTGTTGCCCCCGGTGGGCAGATCCGCGACAGGCTGGCAGGCCATGAGCAGGCCGGCCAACAGCACAATCACCCCAAATCGGGGGATGACAGAAAAATAGGACTTGAACATGATTGATCTCCTTGGTACAATTGGATGGGGGGCGAATTGCGAGGGGCGAGGGGCAATGAGTAAGAAGTAATGAGTAATTTTGTGGTCTGGGAGAAGGGTCTGTCAATCGACGATCCGTCGTCAACCACATTACTCATTACTTCTTACTCATTTCGCCCCTCGCATTTCGCCCCTCATAAAAAAACGACACCCCCGAAGGAATGCCGTGACGAACTTGCGGAGTTTCCCTACGCTGGCATTACCCAGATCAGGTTTGAAGGGTTGGCGACAGATTGATCGCTCTCTCAGCCCGGTTCTTCCGAGCACCCCGATAGATTTGTTGATGAAGTATAGCATAACGTGGCGCGTATTGCGTATTGCACGAGATACTCGATTCTCGATACGCACCACATCTCACAAAGGAGACCCCATGCGTGCATTTGTTTTTAGTGGCGGCGGCAACCGCGGACCGTTGCAGGTTGGGGCGGTCAAAGCCTTGTTGGAGCGAGGCATCCGGCCCGATATGGTGATCGGCTGTTCCGCCGGGGCGTTGAACGCGGCCTATTTGTCTCGGGAATTCTCCGCCGAGATGGTGGAGGAGTTGGCCCAGGTGTGGCGAGAGACGACTCTGGATGACATCTATCCGGGTAGCCGCATGGGGACGTTGTGGCGCATTGTCAGCCGCAAGGATAGCTTTTATGACAATCGCAATTTCTACGATTTTCTGCAACGATCCGGCACGACCCCAGCCCAGACCTTGGCGGCGGCACCGGCCTTTCGGCTTTTCATCACGGCCACGGATTTGAAGAGCGGGGATCTGCATGTCTTTGGGGATGTTGCGGGGGATCACATCTTGGACGCGCTGATGGCCAGCACGGCCTTGCCGCCCATGCACCCGCCCTGGGAGGTGAACGGTCGCCAGTATATTGACGGCGGCACGATTACGCCCTTGCCCCTGCGCGTGGCCTTGGAACGGGGGGCGACGGAGATCTATGCTTTGCATTTGGCGGATGGAAGCCAGCGGGATGGTAGTTTGGTCAAGGGGGTGATGAGTGTGATGGGGCGCAGCGTCAGCACCATGCTGCGGCTTCAGGCCGACCATGATCTCTTTTTGATCGAGAAGACCGGCAAGGTCAAACTGCACTATATCGGCCTGACCATGTCCAACCCGCCGGGGGATCTGGACTTCACCCAGGCGGATCGGATGATCGAATCGGGCTATCAAACCATGCAGGGGTTCTTGGCGACGAAAGCGGGCAACCGACCCCAATCCGCCTTGGAACCCCGGTCCGTGTTGGCCCAGCTTGGCAACCGGGCCAGGCGCATGTGGGCCCGCACGGTCCCCGCCGCCCCCAAGACCGATGAACAAAAAAGTGGCCTTGGCGGTGCGGACCATCCGCCCACCCAAGCCAGTGCGTAAATCAAAAAGAACCTTTATTCCCCTTCCACTCGGCCTCGCATTGGGGGCAGTGGGCGGGGTCGTCCAGGTCCAGCATGTGGGTGACGCAGACGGCGAAGCTGACCGCCACCCGTTCGCGCAGGAAGGATTTGGTGACTTTGCCTTCCAGGAGCAGATCCCGGCAACTGCTGGTGAGGAGCAGTTCGGGGATGGGGCAGGTGTCGCACAGCTTGCGCTTCCAGTCCGTGCGGCTGCCCGGGGTGGACTCCAGGAGGCGGCAGGCTTCCTTCTCCTTGCCTCGGAAGTAGTCGCCGTAGAAATAGCGGCAGTTGACTGGTTTGTGGGTGGTCATAGGCAGTGTGGTTGGATGAAAAAAGGACCGTCGGAGCGATCCGGCGGTCCTTTTTGGTGAGAGAACCCGTTAGTTTTCCCAGAAGGGCGGGCCGTCCATGTCCGAGGTGTCCATGTCGTCGCCGAAGTTGTCGTACATGCTGTCCGGGTCGATGAAGAGCCGCTCGCCCAGTTGGATCTTGCGGGCCTCTTGGTCCGGCATGAGGTAGCCGAACTCGTATTCCAGGCTGACCAAGCCCTCCAGTTCAGCCTCCAGAAGGTGATATTCATCGTGGCCCAGGGGGGTGTCGTCAAAGTCCAGGGTTTCGTAGACATCCAGATAGGCTTGATAATCGGGGCAGGGCAGATTTTCCAGATCATCCGGGTCCAGGAGGTCTGCCTCGTCGGCCAGATCCTCGTCATCCCACAGGGAGACGTTGTCCATGCCCGAATTGTCATCGTAGCCATACTCTTGCCCAAAGACAAGAGAGGGGTCTGGTTCGAGGAAGGGGTCAAAGGGGGCCCTGGCCCGTTCGTCGGGCGCGCCCCGCAGGTTGAACGAGTTGTACGTGTCGGGCAAGGCATAGCCCTGGCCCTGGTGATAGCGGAGGGTGCTATAGCGGGCCATGATCAGGTGCAGTTCGTCCGGGGGGATGGGATCTTGAAAGAGACCCTGGCCGATGAGCAGGGCGACCAGATCCCACACGGGCATGAAGGTGCGTAGCTTGCGGTCCAGACGCAGAATCTCTTCGGCGACAATCGCCACGGCCAAGTTGCGCAGATCCATGGCCTGGGCATCCCGCATCTCTTTGGGCTGCAAGCGCAGGGTGAAGCGGCCGGCCTCGGCATCGTCCACCTGGATCATCACATCGTCCTGGGGCTGGCCGCCGGCCGCGTCCACCCACTTGGCCAGGCTTTCGCCAAATTTCAGCGCCCAGACCTTGCGGTCAATGGTGATGGGGATGGAAAGGGGCGCGCTCTCGCCGTTCAGGGTCAGTTGCACGGGCCGCAGATCCATGCGCTGGGTCTGGAAAAAATCCGGGGCCAGGACGGTATGCAACATTTCGTCCAGATAGATCACACCCCGGCGCAGTTCGGTCTTGCTCAAGGTGTGGCGGAAAGTGTTGCCCCGCAGCAGGTTCGAAAGCCAGCCAAAGTGCCCCTCGCTCACCGGGACGGCCTGATGGAGCTTGCCTATTGCCTGATAGACGGCACCCCGGGCGCTCTTGGTCACAGGGCGCATGGACTCCACGGCGGCCAGCAGGGCATCCATGCTGACGGGGCTGTCGGCCTCGCGCAGAACCAGGGTCACACACTCTGCATAACTTGGGTAGATCGAAGTCTTGGACATATGGCTCTTCCTCCATAGTAGAATTGATGGCCCAATTATGGCACAAGCGGGGGCAATTGTCTATACATGAAAGTGCGGAGCAATTCAAAATAGAACACGGATTTGACGGATTTGACAGATTAAAACGGATTTTTCGATCTTTGGGCTTTGATCCGTTTGAATCCGTTCGATCCGTCCCATCCGTGTTCTATTTTGAGTCCTGTGGGCACCAAAACGCCGGGATCTGTGATCACAGATCCCGGCGTGGGTTGGGTGGGTATGCGGTTGTTGTGCGCTTGGCCCCGTTCGGCTGAGTTCACGTCGAAGCCCGGCCCCCAATGCTGGGGGGAGGTCGTGGACGGTTCCCCCCAAAGTTGCTTACCTTTACCCACAAGTCCCAAACAGGGGGCTTTTTGGGGCATTTCGGGGGTGTTTTGGGAATTTTCCCGGATTTCCCCCTCTGCATATTGTGGTTTTGAAATTCAAAAACACAATATGTGGGTGCCAAAAAGATGTGGGTAAAGGTAAGCCAAAGTTGGGGGATCAGGGGGGCGAACTAGGCGGCCAGGGCCATCATGGGGCGAAATTTGTAGCCATAGATGATCTGGCCCTCCTCGCCCTCTTCCCGCAGCTTGCGGGTGACCATCTCCACCTTCATGCCGATCTTGACATCGGACTCATCCACATCGGTCAACTGGGCGGTGACCATAGGCCCCTCCCGCAATTTGACCAGGGCGATGGTGTAGGGGGCCTGTTCGCCAAAGCCCTTGGGGACGCTGTACATGGTGCTAAAGCTGTAGACTTCCCCCAGACCGCTCATGGTGTGGGCGGGGCCGGCCTGCTCGCTGCAATGGGGGCAGACATCCCGGGGCGGGAAGATGGCCTTGTGACACTCGGGGCAGATTTCACCGGTCAGGCTATAACGCTGGTTCTTGGTCCGCCACATGGTTGCGATGCTCATAATCAATATCCTCTCGGAAGTGCTGTTCAAGATTTCTTGTTGTTTTATTGGTGACACAGGGCTGAGTATACCAGGATGTGGCCGCCATTTTCTATCAAAAATGGGCATTTTGGCACGCTGATAGCTTTTGACAGGTCGATTTTGGGTCAAAATCAGTATATTATGTAATTTCACCGAATACTCTACCAGATTCTACGTAGTTTTTGGTGCGTGGCGTCCCGGATCAAATCGGGAACAAAAAGACGTCCGACTTTTTCAAAAAGTCGGACGTCTGGAGTCCTCAAATGGCTCTTTTGTACTCTAGCCAGGCGTAAATAGGTCCGGGAAAAGCTGCTCTAGCCGGGTCCGTGACCCGGCTAGAGCAAAGTATTCCCGGACCTATTTGCGCCGAACTGCACTAGAGCGGGGATGCTTGGCCTTATCTGTCACACCCCCAAAATGTGGGTCAAAATCGTCGCCCCGCTGCCGCCGATGTTTTGGGCCATGCCAATGCGGGCGTTTTTGACCTGGTTGGCCCCCGCCCCGCCGGTGAGTTGCAGAACGGTCTCGACGATCTGGTAGACTCCGGTGGCCCCCACGGGATGGCCCCGGCTCTTTAGCCCGCCCATTGTGCTGAGGGGCAATTGGCTGTCGATGCCGATCAGATCTTCTTGGGCAAAGCGCCAGCCTTCGCCCCGCTTGGCAAAGCCGGACGCCTCCAAACTTAGGGCGCTCATGATGGTGAAGGCGTCGTGGACCTCGAAGACGTTGATGTCCTGGGGGGTGAGGCCGGCTTGCAAGTAGGCCTTTTGGCTGCTGATGTAGGCGGCGTTGAGCCACAGGGGATCCTTGCGGTCGTGGACGGCCAGGGTGTCCGTGGCGCTGGCGCTGCCGATGATCTGCACCGCGCCCCGGTGATGGCCCGTGGTGTATTCCCGCACCATCTGGGTGGGGACCAGGATCACGGCGGCCGCGCCGTCACAGACTGGGCTGCTGTCCATCATGTTGATGGGCGAGGCGATCATGGGGGCGTTTTGATAGGTCTTGAGGCTGATGGCCTTTTGGAACATGGCGTTGGGATTGTTGGCCCCATTGCGGTGGGCGTTGAGGCTAAAGTTGGCGAAGCCCTCCATAGGCACGTTGTATTCGTACATATAGCGCTGCATGACCAAAGCGTTCAAGCCCACAAAGCTGACGCCCATCAGGGCCTCGTATTCCGCATCCGCGGCGGTGGCCAGACCGGCCGTGGTGTCCATGCCCACGGAATCGGTCATCTTTTCCACCCCGGCCACGATCACAATGTCGTGGAGGCCGCTGGCCACGGCCATGTAGCCCACGCGCAGAGCCGCGGCACCGCTGCCGCAGGCCGCCTCGATCTTGGCCGCCTCAATCCCCCGCAGACCGCAGAAGTCGGCGATCAGGGTGGCCAGATGCTCCTGGCCCAGCAGGGTGCCGCTCATCATGTTGCCCACATAGAGGGCATCCGCCCGCTCGATGTTGGCATCCCGCATGGCCGCGGAGACCGCGTCATAGCCCAAGTGGCGGATGGAGCGATCCCAATGTTCGCCCACAGGCGTCTGGCCGATTCCGACGATAGATACGTTGCGCATGGTTTTCTCCTGGGTCAATCGAGTATCGTGTATCGTGTATTTGTGTGGCGTTGACCTCTTCCTATCAAAACAGGAATTTCCGCCGATCAACACAAATACTCGATACACGACACTCGATAGCTTCTCATTTCAAAATGTAATACGTGGCCCGTTTGGCTCCAATTTTCAACAACAAATTCTTCTCCACCAGATCCGACAGATCCCGGCGGATGGTTTCGGGGCTGACGTCCGGGGCCAGGGTTTGGTAGTCGCTATTGGCGATGCGGCCATTGGTCTGTACAAAGGCCAAGGCCCGCTCTTGGCGCTCGTTGAGAAAGCCGTGGGCCCAGGGTTGCTCTTCGGGATGGGCGCTGACCAGGGCGGTCCCGGCAGAGAAAAGGGTGACTTGGAAGCCCGCCGCAGTCTCCTCAAAAACGGGTTCGGGCAGGCCAGCCGCGCTCATGGCCGCCATCATGCGGTCAATCCCATAGCCTAACCGCTCGATATAGCCGAAGTCGGTCAGCACTGCTACAATCGCCTCGTTGCGGCTGTAGCGTTCGTCCACCAGGTTCTGCAACGTGACATGGCCGGGCAGCCGCCCAGGGCTGTAGATTTGCAGCCGGTCGCTGAACATCAACAGCCGGATGCCCTCGCCCCGCACGCTGTAATCTCGGTGGGCGATGGCGTTGACAATGGCCTCCCGCACCACGGCCAGGGGATATTCCGTGGTCTCTTCCCGGGCTAGACCGGCGATGCGCATGCCCCGGCGCATGTTGCCCTGTACAAACGCTTCGGCCTGGCGGGCTTGTTCCATCAGCGAGCCGCCAAGTTCCCGACGCTCAAATTCATCGCTCATGCTCTCCCCCGCATAGCGCACGCAGATCAGCTCGGCGCTGCGCAAAAAGCGCTGGGGTTCCTTGCCAAAGAGCAGCAGCCCGGCGATGGTGGGCACCCATTCGTCCTTGGTCTCTGGGTCGGTGCCCAGGGTGAGGCAGCCTTTGCCCTGTAAGATCTGGGTGGCGTCCAGGTTGGGGGCGGCGGCGATGCGGTCCAGATAGGCTTCCACAGACTTGGGGGCCAGATCGGTCAGGGCCGCCCCTTCCACCGGGCGCACCTCGAAGCCGGTTTCGCTGCGTTCCAACAACAGCCGCCGCAGCTCCGCGGTGGAGAGCGCCCGGTTCTGATCTCCGCTGCGGGTGAGGTAGCGGCCCTGGACGTTGTAGACATGGGGCAAGCCCGGCGGCACCTGCACTACCACCACGGGCGCGGATTCCGCCACCGTCACCACCTGGGCCGAGGGCAGGATCAGGGGCGGATCCGTGAGCAGGCCGGCCTGGGCCGCGGCTTCGGCCATGAGATCCGGGTCGGCCTCCTTCTGCACCCCGCCCTTGGCCGTCACCCCCAGGATCAGCAAACCGCCGTCGGCATTGGCCAGGGCGGAGAGATGTTCAGCCACGGCGCGGCCAGTGGATCGGCCCGAAAGAAAGATCACGCTTTCTGACTGTCCCTGGCGCAGGAGTTCTTCGATATAGGTTGGGTTGATGAGGGCGTGGCGGTGTCGGATCATGGATCAATCGCATTAATAATGAGCCAGCGATCCGAACGCCACTCAAGCTGCTTCTCATCGTCATCTTTCGGCTTGAGGGTTGGCGGCTGATGTTGGAGGGCAAAGGTGACGAAACGAATCTGCTCTTGGTCTTCCACCTGCACGGCTAGCTCGGCCACCACATGCATTTGCATGGTTTCCATCAGCGATGTATCGGCGCTGGTCTCGACTTCTATCAGAGCAGAATAGTAGGTGAGCGATTCAACCCGGTTGAGTTTACCCACCAGACCGTCCACTTTTTCCAGCACAGATGGATCCACAACTCCGGTCATGCTTTTTTGGTTGCGGCGCTCATCGGGGGTATGAAGCAAATAGGCCAGGATCGTGGCTTCTGGGTAAAAGGCATATTGGGGATACGTTTTGTTTGTCTCGAATTTATTGCTGGGGCAGAAGGTCAGTCCCTGGGGTTTGGCCTCGTAGCCAATAAAAAATCGATAGTCATCTTTTCGGAGTTTGGGGTCTTCGGGCATGGACCGCACATAAGTGACCTTGCGACAGAAGAAACTGCGGTTGTTCTCTTCGGGGTAATATCCATCCACTGACATGATGGTGGATGCCCCCTCCTTGCCAAACCAATTGGTGACCACCAATCCACCGGGGGCATCTATGTGGGCAACGCCGTATCCTTTGGCCGCATCTTGCCACCAAAAGATGCTCAAATGCGTGTTACCCCCAAAGATAATCAACTCGTCTGTGCGTTTATTCTCTTTGCTTTCTCCGTTTGCATCCTTGCTTTGATCCACCTCACCCGTTGGGCGTTGTACTTGGATAAAGGTGGGCACCTCTTGGCTGGGGGTAGCCAGAACGCCTTGGCCGGCGTGATTCCAATAGCTGGGCAGCAACCGGTAGGGGATCATCATGATGGAGGGTTGATTGGGCAGGGCGAAGATCGGGGCCGCCTCCGCCGCCGGGGCAAAGTTGCTGTTGGTCTGGGGATCATAGATCACCCCGCCCACTTGGCCGCCTTCATAGCGGTAAAAGAGCAGATGCTCCACGGTGTCGTCGTCGTCGATATTGACATCTTGCCAACTGCCCAGAGGTTCCCATTCCACGGGCAAGTAGTCGCGGTAATCAATGCCCAGGTCGTTGGTATTTCCGCCCAGCCAACGGCAGCCGGACAGCAGAAAAATGGTCATCATCAACACAATGACCCCCAGGGTTGATCGATTCCATCTTGCCCATCCCGTCGCTCTTTCAGTCATCGTCTGGTTTCCCTTTTGTCAGCAGATCAATATGCCGGTTCATGGATCAACTCGAAGACCCAATCCGTGGGATCAAAGGCCTGGGGATAGCGGCTGGCCCACACCTCCCGCAGCTCCGCAGCCACAAAGACCGAGCCGGTTCCCACCACCACGCCCTCTGCCGGTGTCAGTGAAATGGCCAGGTCCAGGGCATGGGTCATGGATTGCCCGGCGTAGACCTGGGGATCCATGCGCCTGTGGCCTGTGCCGTTGGTGGGCATCTGGGCACGCAGAATCGTGGCGGCCAAAGCCATGAATTCATCCACAGGCATGGCCCGGGGATGACGGCTGCTGACCAAAACCAGCCGGGGCGCCTGCCCCAGCAGGGCGGTCAACATGGGCTGCACCTGCTTGTTTACCCCCGCTCCCATAATAAAAGTGACAGGTCGGGCCGGGTACGTGTGGGTCAGGGTTTCTAGCAGCCGGTTCATGCTGTCCAAATTATGGGCGCAATCGACAAGCACCGGCTGGCTGGGCGCGGGGTGCGTTCCGGGCAGATCCCTCGCCAAATCCCCCGGCACGGGCAGCAACTCGAAGCGTCCGGGCCAGTGGACGTCGGCGATCCCCGTTTCCAAGGCGGCCACATCGGTGTGGATCAGCCCCCGCTGGGCCAGATTCTGCATCATGGCCTGAGCCATGCCAGCGTTGACCCGTTGATGCGCTCCGATTAGGTTGCGGGGTGGTTGGGCCTTGGCCCGAGTGACGGTCAAGGGCGCATCTTTGGCCAAAGCCACTTGCTGGATGGCAACCTGGGCTTCGGGATCTTGGGCGCAGGTGAAGACCGGCACCCCTGGCTTGATGATCCCAGCCTTTTCCCTGGCAATCAGGCTGAGGGTGTGGCCCAGAACATCCATGTGATCATAGCTGATGCTGGTGATGCCACACACGGCCGGCCGCACCACATTGGTGCTGTCCAGCCGTCCACCCAACCCCACCTCCACCACCGCCCACTCTACGTTTTGTTCGGCAAAATATTGAAAAGCCAGGGCTGTGATGCGGTCAAAAACGGTCAGATCTGGAAACTGGTCAAAAATGGGGCGTAGACGACCCATCAGATCAGCCAGGGCCGGGGCCGGAATCAACCCCTGGTCAACCCGGATGCGCTCGCGGAAGGTGTGCAAATGGGGACTGGTGAAGAGGCCCGTGCGGTAGCCCAGATGGTGGAGTACGGATTCGCATAAGGCGCTGGTGCTGCCCTTGCCCTTGGTGCCGGCGATGTGGACCACCTGAAAACGGGTCTGGGGATTGCCCAGCGCCTGCATCAGCGGTCCCATGCGATCGGCTGTGGGAGGCCGAGGTGTCTCCCCCGCTGTGCGTTGGATATAGTCGGCCTGATCAAACAGATAGGCCAGGGCTTCCTCATAGGTCATGAAGGCTTCTTCGGTAGCGGGTATCCCCCACGCCAGGGCTGTTGACAGAAAGAAATCACGGGCCAGTAGATGGGGGCGTTTCTACCCAATTGATATCAAGGATTGTATCCCAGGCCGGGGAGGATGTAAAAACCGCTGTTCATGTGGGCAAGCGGAAAGGTTAGATCAGCAAAACCATTGCGGAAAGCCTGGAAATCTTCTATAATGATCCCCATGTCACAGATACGTTTTGGATTTCCCATCCACCCATCTCACCGCTATCGCTGGCTCGCATTGCTGCGCCCGGGCCTCTATCTAAAACGCTGGTTGCTGCTCTTGATCCTGGGCATCACCCTGAATGGATTGGGGCTGACCCTTTTGTTGGGGGATGTCTACCTTTCCGGGCGGTTGCCCAGCTTTGTCCATCTGGTGGCCCTGAGCTTTCTGCCCAACTGGGCGAGGGCCATCATTCTGGTGGGAGGGGGCTTGTTGATGGTGGGCATGGGCGTCTGGCAGCTTAACCGCAGCATCGTGCTGGCCTTGCTGCCCGCCAGTTCCACTCCCAACAATCTGGAGATGATGGACCAGATCATCCTGCGTCGCGCCCGTCGCCAGGGGCCAAAAATTGTGACCATTGGTGGGGGCACGGGCATGCCCACCCTCTTGCGGGGGCTGCGCGCCCACACGGACCACATCACGGCCATCGTCACTGTGGCCGATGACGGCGGCAGTTCCGGGCGCATCCGCCGGCAGATGGGCATGTTGCCCCCCGGTGATTTTCGCAACAATATCGCCGCCCTCAGCGATTCCGAAGAGCTGATGACCCATCTTCTCCAATATCGGTTTGGCAGTACCCAATTTCCAACCCAGCCAGGGGATGCGTCGGATCGCGATGGCAGTCCAAGGTCAGGGGCCAACGGGAATGGGCATGGGAATGGGAATGGGCATGGGCATGGGCATGGGAATGGGAACGGGCATGACGATGGCAACGATTTAGGCGGCCACAGCTTTGGCAATCTGTTCATTACCGCCATGGCGGCCATCACCGGCAGCTTTGAGCAGGGCATTGCCGAGAGCAGCCGGGTGTTGGCCGTGCGGGGCCGGGTGTTGCCCAGCACCTTGGAACACGTGGTCCTGTGCGCCGAGATTGTGCGCCCCCTGGCCGATGGCACGGACGAATGGCTCTATGTGCGGGGCGAAAGCCAAATTCCCGAAACCGGCGGGCGGGTGATACGGGTGCGGCTTGAGCCTCAGGAAGTGCGGGCCTATCCCGAAGCCATCCGGGCCATCCTGGCCGCGGACATCATCATCGCCGGGCCGGGGAGTTTTTATACCAGCACCTTGCCCAATCTGTTGGTGCCCTCTGTGCGCCAGGCCGTGATGGCCTCCCAAGCCAGCCGCATCTTTGTCTGCAATGTGGCCAACCAGCCCGGAGAGACCGACGGTTATTCCGTGACCGATTATATGAACCAACTGCGCAACCACGCCGGAGAGGCCTTTACCACGGTTTTGGCCAACGACAACTATCATCCCCATGTGCAACCCAGCGCTACCTCCTCTTGGGTGGAGTTGCCCAAACCGGGTCAACCCACGGATTTCACCCTCTACACCGGGGATCTGATCAACGAGGAGTCGCCCACCCGCCACGATTCCACCAAATTGGCAGCCCAAGTCCTCCAAGTTCACGCCGAAATGCAGGGGAAAGCGCAAACCAAGACCGGCTCCAGATCTCAGACTCGTGTCGAGCCGACGGCCCCGGGTGTGCTGCACCGCCTGGACAACCAGTAATCAACCAGCCATAAAATGGACGTAACTACCAACCCCACCCTAACCCTCCCCAGATTGGGGAGGGGACAGATCTAGGTTAGCGGCCATTCACCTTGCGGCGATTCGGCTCCTTGAGTTTGGCTTTTTGGCGAGGGGGGTAGAAAACGGGACGCATTTGGTGTAAAGTATGTTTGTAGGCAGCAAACACACAATTACACGAAAGGACATCCCAAATGAATACTACCGAAGACGCC
>JAGNDO010000123.1 GCA_018003515.1 Caldilineaceae bacterium | reverse complement strand
CCCGTGCGCGGCAGCCCGCGCCGATGCAGCCAGATCACCACCGGCCGGATCGCCGTGCCCAAGACCATGGCGACAAACAAAATAAAAACGACCTGATGAAAGCGATAGAGAAGCCAAAAGCTAATCGCCACAAAAACCAGGACGAGGGTTGCCCACCCGATCTGCCGAAATGTCCAGCTATGCAGTGGTAGAGGTGGCGTGGTTGCCATGCTTCTCCAAGGAATCTCCCCCGCAGGGGACGACGGGGGGCGACGGGTCACCGAATCATCATTGGCAAATAAATGAGGTTGACCAACGGGGTGTTAGTAATGGGCGCAGGAGAGCCGGTGGTATTCATGGTCACCCCGCCGTGCAGCGCCAAGGCCCGGCCCATCAGGGTGGCACCGGTGTTTAGGGTGATGCTGGCATCTGCAAGAATGTTGCCGAAAAAGCGCGTGCCGGTGCCCAGGGTGGCGCTGCTGCCGACCTGCCAGAAACTATTTTTTGCTTGCCCCCCACCGATCATGGCCACAGTCGAGGCGGATGCGGTCGAGAGCGTACTCCCGATCTGGAAAACCCAGATCGCATGGGCGTCGCCCTTGGCATCGAGAACCAGGTCTCCCGTCAACTGGGCCGATGTATCGAAACAGTAGACGCCGGGCGCGAGTGTCATGCCACCCAGATCCTGGCCGGTCAAATGGGTAGCGCATGGCTGAGTTGCCAGGGCATTGTAGGCCAGGATCGCATCAGTCTGGGCCTTGGCAGGGATGGGTCCGCCTCGATAGATAGCGCCCGATTGGACTATGCCGGGGGGAAAACCGGTGACAGAGGTGCCCGGGCTGGTCCCCACATTTCCAAAAAAGACGCCGGAGCCGGTGTTGGTCAACGTGGAGCCGGCCAGCCCCACAAAGCTGGCCGCGGAACCTAAATCTGGGGCAACTGCGCCGGATTTGGCCAAAAGAGTTGGCCAAGTGCCGCCCGCCGTAACAAGCAGGGTCGTCATGATGAGTAGAATCATCAAAACCATACGTATTTGCATCGGATAGGCTCCTAGCCACATTCTTATGAAGCAAATCTCTTGAAGTCAATGAATCCCAATTCACTTCAAACAAAGCGCTCTCTGCGAAATACAATCGCGGGAAGCGATTTTTCGCAAAGAGCGCTTTGCACGCACATATTCGGCTCCGCTCAATGGCTGTGGCTGTCCACGCCCGCCTTGAGGTTAGACGGACATCTTGCGTTTGGCATCCCGCGCTGCATCCTGAACCTTGCGCTTGGCCGCCTTGGCAGCGTCCTCGAGTTTGTTCTTGGTATCATGGGCTGCGTCCAGGGCGTCGTTCTTCATGGTGTGGACCGAGTCCTCGGCCTTGGCCTGGGCGTCCTTGTTCTTGGCGTCCTGGACAGCGTCATTCACGGCGTTCTTCACGTCGTGGACCGTGTCCTTCACCGCGTTCTTTACGTCCTGGGCCGCGTCCTTCACCGCGTTCTTCGTGTCGTGAAGGGCATCCTTGACATCGTTCTTGGCATCGTGGGCGGCATCTTTGAGCTTCTGTTCATTTTTAGACATGGTTTATTCTCCTTGTTGAATAGATTGGATAGATTGGATAGATTGACTTCAGATTATCGTCATACCCTGTCAATACGAGTGGATGTGGCGGTTTGTATGCCCCGTCGGTTCTCCCCCATCAAGAGCACCACCACTTTGACCAGCACCCAGGCGACCAGGGCATAGACGAGGATCGCCGCCAGGGAATTCCCCTCAAAAACATACCCCTCAAAGCTTGGTTGCCCAAACAGCCCTACAAACGGGGCGATAAACGGTCCGGTGAGGCCATAGATCATCTGGGCAAAACCAGCCGCCGGGTTGGCCCCCAACAGCCCCAACACAAAGCGGATGCCCAACAGCCCTTCCAAAAGCCCGAACAACAGATAGATCACTTGCTGAAACTTGAAGATCTGCCCACGTCGGGCGGCAAATGGGTCGCGGCTAACGGTTTCTGTGTGGTATGCGGTCGCTGGGACTTGACCCCCCGTCCCCACAGGTCCAAGGTCTGCCGGGTCGTAACTCACGACCTCGAAATGCTCTTCACGTCGTTCTACTGTCATGGCGCCTCCCAAAATTGGATGTCAGCGGTGCTTGATTTCTATCGTCTACGACCGGATATCATGCGCAAGAGCGCAATCAAGATTACCGCGCCCAGGAAGGCCACAAGGATACTGGTGAAATTGATCCCATTGACCGCATTCGGAATGCCCAGCAACGTTCCAGCCAGGAAGCCGCCGATCATGGCCCCCACAATGCCCACAACGATGTCCCCGATGAGGCCGGAGCCCCCGCCTTTCATCACCTGGCTGGCCAGCCAACCAGCGATCAATCCAACGACAAGCCACGAAAGAAGTCCCATGCTCATTCCCTCCCATTTCATATGGTTACGTGCCATTTGTGGCGACAAGCTGGAAGAACGCTCTTCCATGTATAGCATACCAGAAGGGAGCGATGTATTCATCCACCAAACCGATAGACTTTGGATAAACAAAAGAGCCGCCCCAGTGGGCGGCCCTTGCTTTTTGTTGTAGGCTGTTTGTCGTAGCCGCTCCTGTGATGCGCTTGTCTGCGCCCAAGGCCTACCCCTCCTGGGCGGATGCTTCGTCCTCAGCCGTCAACCCTTCGCGTACGGCGTAGAGGGCGGCCTGGGTGCGGCTGGCCAGGTGCAGCTTGCCCAGGATGCGGCTGACGTGGGCGCGCACGGTCGGTTCGCTGACCACGAGCTGGTCGGCAATCTCCTGGTTGCTCAGCCCCTGGGCGATCAACTGCAAGACGGTCAACTCCCGGGGCGTCAGCGCCTCGGGGGCGGGTTGTAGATCCGCCGGTTGAGCGATCTCTTGCAGCAGCTTGCGGGCGATGATGGGATGCAGGGCCGGCTCGCCCCGATGCACTTGGCGCACGGCCCGCACCAACTCCTCTGGGGACGAGTCCTTGAGCAAATAGCCCAGCGCCCCGGCTTTGATGGCCGGGAAGACCTTGTTGTCCGCGGCGAAACTGGTCAAAACCAGGATACGCATCCCCGGATGCAGGCTGGTGATGCGCCGGGTGGCCTCGATGCCGTCCATGTCGGGCATGAGCAGGTCCATCAGGATCACATCGGGCTGGGTCTCTGCCGCGGCCCGCACGGCTGCGTGGCCGTCAGCCGCCTCGCCCACGATCTCAAAGCCGCCGGATTCGGAGAGCAAGGCCCGAATGCCCTTGCGCACAATGGCGTGGTCGTCCACAATCAAGACTCGAATCACAGGGTCACCTCGATGGTTAGCCGTGTGCCTTTATTCGGCTGACTCTTATAGGTCATCTTGCCGCCCAGACGCTCCGTGCGCTCGGCAATACTGCGCAACCCGCCGCTGCCCCGGCCTTGGGCCCGCACAGTCGGCAGATCAAACCCCACCCCGTCATCCACCACATCCAGCCGAACCGTGGTCGGCGTGAAGTGCAGGTAGACGGTCACATGCCCGGCCTCGGCATGTTTGCGCACGTTGTTGAGGGCTTCCTGGGCGATCCAGTAGAGATCCTCCTCGATGGCGATGGGCAGCCGCCGCTCGCCCTTGACCCGGAATTGGGTTTGCAAGCCGGCCCGCCCCTCCACCGCGGCCAGGCGCGCTTGCAACGCGGCCACCAATCCCTCCGCTTCCAGCACGGGGGGATGCAGTTGGAAGATCAGCAGACGCATGTCCCGCATCCCCTCCTGGGCGGTCTCCTGAAGTTCCTTGAGATAGCCCAACGCCACTTCCTCCTTGTGCGCGGCCAGGGCCAGCACCCCGGCGTTGGCGTAGAGGGTGACACTGTAAAGAGATTGGGTGACGGAGTCGTGCAGTTCTCGGGCCAGCCGCTGGCGCTCCTCCAAGACCGCAAATTGTTCGGCCTGTTCTTGCAACCGGGCATGCTCAATGGCCATCGCCGCCTGGTTGGCGAAGACGGACATCACCCGTACATCCTCCTCGGTAAAGCCGCCCGGCTTGTTGACCACATCCAACACGCCGATGACGCTGCCGTTGGCGTACAGGGGCAAGGCCAAGAGCGCAGTCAGATCCGTGGGCCACTGATAGACCTGGGCCTGTTCGACCGGGGAAGGGTCGTTGAGACGCACAGGCTCCCCCTTGCGCACGACCTCACCGGCCAGGGATCCGGCCACGGGTAGCCGTTCAGCGGCCGCCAAGGGCTGACCCAATCGGTGCTTGACTTCAAGCCAGGCCTGATCCGTCAGCAACAAGATGGCGCTGCCCGTCGCCCCAATCAGCCCCTGGGCTTCGGTGCAGACGATATCCAACACCTGATCCAGCACGGTCTTCTGGAGCAGACTGACCAGCACACGGCCAAAACTTTCGCTCTCGGCCAGCCGGTGCTGCAATTCGGCGTGCAGTTCGGCATTTCGTAGAGCCAAGGCAGCCGCGGTCCGTTCACGCTCGTGGACATC
Source organism: Caldilineaceae bacterium (assembly GCA_018003515.1). GTDB lineage: Bacteria > Chloroflexota > Anaerolineae > Caldilineales > Caldilineaceae > JAGNDO01. The sequence continues at coordinate 7,085 of JAGNDO010000123.1, read as the reverse complement.
AGCCTCCAGGGCGGCCAGGGTTTGTTGCAAACCCAGCAGATCAGTTGATTGCGAACGTTGATCGGACATGATCACAGCATACTCTACCCGAAAGGGTTACGGCTAATAGATCCGCCTACCCGTTGACCGGGCCATTGTCATAAGCCATATCCAACAGTTGCACCGTGTGGAAGATGGGCGTGACGTGGCCGGAACGTTCCAGATAAGTACGAATTTGGGTCAGGCAGCCGATGTTGCCCAGGGCGATGGCGTCGGCGCCGGTCTCCACAATGTTGGCGGCCTTGCGTCGCCCCAGCTCGGCGGCGATGGCGGGCTGCTCCAGATTGTACGTCCCCGCGGAGCCACAGCAGATCTCCCCGTCTCGAATTTCGGCCAAAGTCAGGTTGGGGATGCTGCGCAACAGGGCACGGGGCGCGGATCGCACCCCCTGGGCGTGGGCCAAGTGGCAGGCGTCGTGATAGGCGATGGTCATGGGTTGAGGCAGGGGCGGCGGGGCAATCAGGCCGAGTTGGTCCAAAAAGGTGCTGATGTCCATTGCCTTTTTGGCGAAGCGGGCGGCCTCGTCGGCCTCCGGCCGGCCGGCGAAGAGCAGGGGGTATTCGTGCATCCCGGAGCCGCAGCCCGCCGCGTTGGTGATCACAGCGTCCACATCCGCCGGGAAGGCCCGCAAATTGCGCCGGGCCAGGGATCGGGCTTGATCCGCCTCGCCCGTGTGCATGGAGAGTGCGCCGCAGCAGCCTTGGCCTTGGGGAATCACTACCTCCACGCCATTCAACGCCAACACCCGCACCGTGGCCCAGTTGATGGCCGGGGCCAACACCTGCTGCACACAGCCGGTCAACAACGCCACCCGCGCCCGCCGGGTGCCCTGGGCCGGAATCAACGCGGGCAGCGGCTCGGCGGGCGGCAGATCCGTGGGCAGCAGATCCAGCATGGCCCCCAAATCCCCCGGCAGGAAGCGCTGGAACGGACGCCCCAATTTACCCGCGCCCACCGCCAGACGGAAGCGGGTGGGATAGGGCAGGGTCTCGTGGATCAGCCGCCGGGTGGCCTGCTCCGACACGGAACGGTCCCGTTTCTCCTCGGCATAGGCCCGGAAAGAGGAGATCAGATCCCCATACTTCACCCCGGATGGGCAGGCGGTGACGCAGGCCAGACAGCCCAGACAGCGGTCCACATAGGGCGTGGCCTCCGCCAGGGGCAGGGTGCCCTCCAGCACCTCTTTCATCAAAATGATACGACCCCGGGGCGAATCCATCTCCTCGCCCAGCACTTGATAGGTGGGGCAGCCTGGCAAGCAAAAGCCGCAGTGGACACAGTTCCCCACCGCCGCGGCCATAGCCGCACCTTGGGGACCGAGGGTGTGGATGGGGATGGTATGCTGCATGGGTGGCTCCGCTGGGAGGAGAGATTGAGAGATTGGGCGATTGGGAGATTCAGGCTTGTATTGACACAGTCATTCTCGTGCCAAGATAGTCGGAGATTCTGACTTCTTCGTTGATGGCACAGGTATCCGGATTCCACACAATCATGGTGCGGTTGCGGTTGATCTCGAACTTGGCCCGCTCGGTAGGGTCTGCGTGGTGGAGAGTGGGAATCCACCAAATGGGGATGGATAGGGTGCGCCCGTCCGTCAAGTCCACATGCAGAAACTTCTCATCCAATCGCACTTCATGGATGAGGGTCTCTTCGGGGAAAGTATAGGCAGACAAAGGATACCGAACCGGGTATTTTTGTACTGGGATCTTCTCTTTCACCTCTTCAAGAGTCTTAAGTTGTAAAGTCATGCCATTGCTCCAGTAAGAACTCGTGGTTCTCCTCAATAATGCGTACAGCGCGGTTCAATTCGTGAACACGCAAAGTACGCCCTGACCGAGCGATTTCTATCATCGGTTCCAACCATATCTTGGCATCGTTGAAGTCATCCTGCAAACCGGTACCCACATGAATGCTGGCCCGATTCTCGTTGAGGGCATCATGGCTGTGGAACCAAAAGATCAAAGCGCCTGATGTCAGGATTTTAGGACTCATGGCTTCCCCCAAACCGCCCCACGGGATCAAAGACCTCCGTGACCCGCCGCGTAAACGCGTTCTCCGTGTGTACCCCCAATTTCACCCGGCCCGGCGCGCCGCGCAGGAGCCAGCCGCCCAGGTTGAGGGCAGAGAGGATGCGGTGCAAGGCCTCCACGTCGTCCGCGGGGACGGCCAGCCAAGCCAGGTTGCCGCCCACGCTGTAGTGGCGCACGGCTTGCCGGGTGAGCAGGGCGGACTCTAAACCGGGAATGCGGCTGGGGGTGAGGGGGACGCGGGCCACGGCCCACCCATCCGGTGCCCAGACCCAATCCCGCAGCCCCGCCCACAACTCGGTCTCCTCACCGCCGTCCACCACGTCCACCCGGTCCACACCGCCCAAAAAGGCCCCCAACCGCGCAACCCGCCCCGACAAAATGGACGCCAGCCCCCCCAGACGCACCAACAACGTATGGCCCAATCCGGCATCAGATTTCGGAGCCAAATCCACAGACTCTAAATCAAAAGGAGCAGCGGCCAGTTTGGCCAAAGCGGCCAAAGCCGTGTCCAAAGTGGCGTGGGTTTGGCGCAGGGTAAGGGTGGTAGCGGGCGCGGGAAACACCTTAAACGTGGCCTCAGTGATCACACCCAACCGCCCAGCACTGCCCACAAAGAGCTTAGGAATATCGAACCCCGCGGCATTTTTGACCACCTTGCCGCCCCCCCGCAACAGCCGCCCGGCCCCGTCCACATAGCGCACGCCCAGCAGGAAGTCCCGCACGCCCCCGTAGCGATAACGCCCGGGGCCGGCTGTGGCGGAAGCAATCACCCCACCCACGGTCGCCCCCATCTTTCCCAGAGGCGGATCAAAGGGCAGGTATTGGCCATGCTCGGCCAAGGCGGCCATGACTTCGGCCACGGGGGTGCCGGCCAGGGCGGTGATGGTGTACTCCGCGGGGTCGTATTCCAAAATGCCGGAAAGCCCGGACAGGTTCAAGCGCTGGATATCCTCACGGGCCGGGGTGGAGAGGGCAGACTTGGTGCCGCCGCCCCACGGTCGGAGACGGCTGGCGCTGCGCACGGCGTCCAGAAGTTGGGGGACGCTTTCGGGTCGGAAATTTCCCAAAACTGAAACCGGCGCGCCATTGGCCCGCTCGATGACTTGGACGGCGATGGGGGCCGGATTGCCGGGAAAAACCTTGCCCCGGTTGGCCAGGGCCTGGGGATCGATGGCCCGGTGCAGCCGTTGCAGGGCGGCCATGTTTTCGGCGTCAAACTGGGCGGGCATGTGGGCGCGCTTTTCCATGCCCACCCCGTGTTCGCCGGTGATGGAGCCGCCCAGGTCGATGCACATTTGCAGAATGTGGCCGGCCAACTCCTCGGCCCGTTCCAGCGCCCCGGCCTCCCGGCCATCGTACAAAATCAGGGGGTGCAGGTTGCCGTCCCCGGCGTGGAAGACGTTGGCGACCCGGATGCCATATTCCTGGCTCAGGCGGTCGATCTCGGCCAGGGCATGGCCTAATTTGGTGCGGGGGACCACGCCATCCTGCACGATGTAATCCGGCGAAAGCCGCCCCACCGCGCTGAACGCGCCCTTGCGCCCCTTCCAGATGCGGGCCCGTTCGTCGGCATTTTGGGCCACCCTCACCTCAAAGGCCCCGGTGTTGTCCACCACCTGTTTGAGATGGATAAATTCGGCCTCGACCTGTTGTGACTCGCCTTCCAATTCAACGATCATCACCGCGGCGGCACCGGGGGGGTACCCGGCGTGGACACTGGCTTCTGCGGCCTCGATGGCCAGGGCATCCATGATCTCCATGGCGCCGGGTAACAAACCAGAGGCCACCACCGCGGTCACGGCGTCCCCGGCGGCCTGCAAACTGTGGTAGGCGGCCAGGACCGTGCGATAGCGTTCCGGCTTAGGCACCAGGCGCAGGGTGACGGAGAGGGCAATGCCCATCAGCCCCTCGTTGCCCACGAAGAGACCGGTCCAGTCCGGGCCGAGGGGTTCCAGGCTCTCGCCGCCCAGGGTGACCACCTCGCCGTCGGGCAGGACCGCGGTGAGGCCCAAAACATGGTTGCTGGTCATGCCGTATTTTAGGCAGTGGGCACCGCCGGAGTTGAAGGCCACGTTGCCGCCGATGGTGCAGATGGGCTGGCTGGACGGGTCCGGCGCATAATAAAGATTGTGGGGGGAGGCGGCCACGGAGACGTTGAGGTTGATCACCCCCGGCTCCACCACGGCGAAACGTTGGGCCGGGTCCAGCCGGGTGATGCGGTTGAGCCGGTTGAGGGCGATCACAATGCCCTCCTCGATGGGCAGGCTGGCCCCGGAGAGGCTGGTGCCGCTGCCCCGGGCCACAAAGGGCACGCCGGAACGGTGGCACAATTCCACGGCGCGGATCACCTCGTCCACGCTTTCGGCCAGGACCACGGCTCGAGGTCGCACCTTGAAGGCGGTCAACGCGTCGGATTCGTAGGGCGCAAGCTGGGCCGGGGCGGTCAACAGCCGATCCGCCGGGAAGATGCGGGCCAAATTGGGAAGCAGATTTGCTGGGTTCATGACGGGGAGCCTTCTGAGCGGGTAGCTGGGAGCAGGTAGCCGATAGCCGTTCGCACGCAACACGTTTTGCGCCATTCGATCATACCGGAGGTGGGGGGAAGTGTCAATAAGCTGGTGAAAAAATAGAACACGGATCGGACGGATCAAACGGATTTCACGGATCAAAAAAAGATCCGTTTTGATCTGTTTGATCCGTCAAATCCGTGTTCTATTTTTTATCGCCGCTCCACAATCATGGGCAAGCCGCCCTCCACGTGCAGGGTGAAGACGGGTTTGGCGTGGGCGGTGTAGCCGGGGAGGGTGCGCAGGCGGTAGCGTTGGGCCAGGGTGGCCAGGACAAGCTGGGCCTCCATCATGGCGAATTGGTTGCCGATGCACTGGCGGGGGCCTTGGCCAAAGGGCAGATAGACATGGCGAGGCCGGTCCGCGGATCGCTCCGGGCTGAAGCGCTCTGGCTCGAAGCTGTCCGGGTTGTCCCAATAGAGCGGGCTGCGGTGGATGCCGGAGATGTTGATCATGATCATACCCCCGGCGGGGATGGCGTAGGGGCCGATCTGGTCCGCCTCGATGGCTTGGCGAGAGGTAGCCCAGGCCGCGGGGTAGAGACGCATGGACTCTTCGATGATCATGCGGCTGTAGGTCAGGTTTTCCAGATCTGCCAAAACCGGGGTGCGCCCGGCCAGGACTTGGTCCAATTCCTCGTGGAGCTTGGCCTCCACGCCCGGATATTTGGCCAGCAAATACCAGGTCCACGACAGGGTGTTGGAGGTGGTCTCGTGGCCGGCAAAGAAGAAGGCCCCGGACTCGTTGATCAACTGCTCGTCGTTCATGCCCTCCCCCGTGTCGTCATAGCGCAGGTCCAGGAGCATCTGCAAGAAGTCGTCGTGGTCGCCCCCCTCCCGGCGGCGGTCATCGATGATCTGGCCGATCAGCCGGGAAGCCGTGGCCCGGCTCTGTTTGAAGCCCCGGTTGAGGCGGGTGGGCATCCACAGGGGGGCGGCCAGCAAGTTGCCCAGCCGGTGATCGATCCAGGCGGCGTTGGTGGCAAAGGCGGCACTCAATTCCTGACTGCGGCCAGCCTCTTGCATGTCTACGCCAAAGAGGGCCTTGCCCACGATGTTGAAGGTGACCCGCATCATCTCCTTCTCCACATCCACAGGCTGACCGGCGGCGATGGCTGGGTTGGTTGTCCACTCTTGCAGCAAGCGCTCGGTCTCCCCGGTCATGGTGTCGGCAAAGCCCACGATACGGCGCATGTGGAAGGCGGGCTGGAGCAGACGGCGTTGGCGTCGCCACACCTCCCCGTTACTGTTGAAGAGATTGACCCCGCTCACCGCGTCCAGGATGGTGCGGATGTTCTGGGGCCGTTCGAAGTTGCGGTTGCGGGTCACCATCACCTCTTTGGCCAGATCCGCATCGCTGACCACATGAAGCGAAAAGGGGCCAAAGCGCATGCGCACGATTTCGGGATAGTCGTGCATGGCCTGCAAGAGCAGGGCGATGGGGTCCGCGGCAAACATGCGCCCCGTGCCCCAAATCGGGTGGCCGCCCGGATAGGTGGGAATGGGTTGGGGGGTGGTTTGGGGTCGTTCAAGGGTTGCGGTCATGGGTGGGTTCCTCCGTGGGAATATGAAATAATGGTCTTTTGGTAACTACCAACCCCACCCTAACCCTCCCCAGATTGGGGAGGGAACAGCCCTTTGGTAGCGGCCATTCGCTTTGCGGCGATCCGGCTCCTCCCCCAATCTGGGGGAGGTTGGGAGGGGGTGGCTTGGCGGTTACGTCTTCTGTACTGATAGTGTACGCGTCTTTTCGTCTGGCGTAAAGTTGGAAGATCCCAATCATTTGACAGCCCCACCCATTCCCCCTACACTTCCCTCCCAAGAACGCAACACGCAACACTTTTCCCAAAAAGGAACCCACCCATGCCCGCCATTTTGCTCATGCTCGACGGGGTGCGCCCGGATGCCATTGCGGCGGCCGGTTGCCCCAATTTGATGGCGCTGCAAGCCCGCAGCGCGTATACCTTCACCGCCCGTTCGGTGATGCCGTCCATCACCCTGCCCTGCCATATGTCCATTTTTCACAGCGTGCCCCCCACCCGGCATGGCGTCACCACGAACGATTACACGCCTATGGCCCGGCCCGTGATCGGATTGATCGAGACCTTGCATCGGGCGGGGAAGAAGTGTGCCGCCTTCTATAATTGGGAGCAGTTGCGGGATCTGAGCCGACCGGGGCATCTACATTTCTGCCGCTACACGAATGACAGCGCCACCAATGTGGACAGCGACCACGAGACCGTGGCCGCGGCCTTGGCCTATATTCAAGCGGAAAGCCCAGACTTTGCCTTTGTCTACGCGGGGACGGTGGATGAGGCGGGCCACCGCTATGGCTGGATGGAGGCGGGCTATCTGGCCCAACTGCGCCATGTGGATGGGGCCGTGGGCACGTTGCTGGCGGGGATCTCTGCCGAGACGACGGTGTTGACCCTGGCCGACCACGGCGGCCA
>JAGNDO010000004.1 GCA_018003515.1 Caldilineaceae bacterium | reverse complement strand
TGGGCGTGGAGAACTTTTCCGATTGGATGAAGGATCGGGGGGAGGGCTATTTCCCGGTCAAGTTGGGGCCGGCCGTGCCCATCGACGAGGTGATCAGCAAGGTGCGGGAGGCCCGCCCGGAGATCGTGGGTGTCTCCATGCGCCTGGGTGATCTGCATGTGGACAAGTTGATCAGCGAGTTTATCGAGAAGGCCACCCTCTACGGCCTGCACCCCAAGGAGAGCGGCATCCGCTTCGCCTTCAGCGGTCTGCGCCCCGCGGCCAATTTGGTGCGAGCCATGACCGACATCCCTCTCGAAGAGGACCGCTTTACTCGGGAAGAGGAGCGCCACTACGATTTTGATGACGTGCGGGCCGAGTATGCGGAGATTCCCCACTTTAAGGAGTTCTTCGATCTGGTGGCCGATGACTTCATTACCATGGAGGAGTTGGAGGAGTTCGCCGCAGGGCCGACGGAAAGCATTGAAGCCGTGGCCGAACCGTGGTCCGATTTCCTGGTCAAACGGCTGAAACAGGTGCGGGAGCGGGAGAATCGACCCGCCATCCGTGCCCATATCGGCATCGCCGCCCCCACCATCGAGCCGACGGTGGAAGGCATCATCAAACTGGCCGAAGCCGAAGCCTTTGAGATCGTCTCCCTGGCCCCGGACCAGACCTCCCAAGAACTGTTGGCCAAGTTCATCCGGGGTGAAGAGGATCCCAGCGGCTATCTGGCCGGTCAGGGCGGCGCGCCCATCCGCACCATTGAGGATCTACGTCGGCTGAAGGAAGCCAGCCAACGGGGTAACTTCCCCCTCACCCGCATTTACACGGGCACGGACGAGTTGGTGGAGTTGGCCAAGCTCTATGAAGCCCACTTGAACATGGCTTTCCCCGCCGTGCCCATCTTCTTTTACAACCAGATCGACGGACGCGGCCCTATCTCCATCCGGGACAGCTTTGAAGAGCACTACGCCACCATCCGCTGGTGGGCAGATCGGGGCAAACCCCTGGAGATCAACGACCCCCACCAATGGGGCTTGCGCTATGCCTCCGATGACATGCAGGCCACAGACCATGTGCTTGTGGCGGTCATCGCCCTGAAACTGGGCATCAAACATTATGTTATGCAGCAGATGTTTGAACTGCCCCCGGCCATCAGCGCCCTGGATGATCTAGCCAAGATGAAGGGGGCGGTCGAGCTGATTGAACCCCTGACCCGCCACTTTGACTTCCGCGTGCTCAAGCAGACCCGAAGCGGTCTGCCCAGCTTCCCGCCAAATCTCAACCAGGCCAAGGGGCATCTGGCTTTCGGCATCTACACCCAGCTCTATATGGAGCCGGACATCCTGCACGTGGTTACCCATTCCGAGGCCCACCACGAGGCCAGCGCCGATGACATCATCGAGTCGTGTGAAATCGTCAAGCAGGTTTGTTGGGACTTCGCCAAGGGCGGCGTGCCCAATATTTGGGCGGACCCGGTCCTGGGCAAGCGCAAGTTGGAATTGCAGCAGGGGGCCATGTACAACCTGTTGCATCTGGCCATCCTGGGCGGTTACGAGGGGGAATGCACGGTCGAGAACTTCGCCGACTATGCCCAACTCCCCGCGGAGGGCGACGGTGGCCGCAACTTCGAGACCATGCTGCTCAGCCTGGTGGACGACAACAACTACGCCAGTGGCGAATGTGGCATGATCAGCCCGGATACCCTGGATTTGGCCCTGCAGGTCGGTCTCTTCCAGGGACCCCACATCACTGTGGTGGACCGGCGCTACGAGCTGTCCGGCGCCTGCCGCACCCATGTGGTGGACGGCATGTGCCGTTGCTACGAGTGGAACGGTATTCCCGTGCGGGACGAGTTCCACCGGGTGGACCTGATGCGGGAGCACTTCCCCTGGTATTTCGACAAGAGCATCACCCGCACAGACGACTCCCAGGTGGCCTACGGGGAGGACTCTACCGAAGATCATATCGACGAAGCTGCTGTGGACCGCTATCGCAAGGAAGTGGGCATCACCGGCCACATCCGGGACCGGGTGCTGGTGGCCGACTTCGGCAGTACATATACAAAGATCGGCATCTTCGACCCCAAGGACGAAAGCTTCAGCCTCAACTATGTACCCACCACGGTGGACGATATCCGCGTCGGTCTGGCCAACGGCATGGATGTGCTGGACCAGTGCCAGCATGACGCCGGGAACGGCGAGATTGCCTACGACTGGGCTCCGCTGAAAACAGCCATGGACGACTTCGCCGTGCGCCTGCCCTGCTCCAGTGCCAAGGGCGGGTTGAAGGTAGTAACCGTGGCGTTGAGTAAGGCGGAGAGCGCGTTTGCGGCCGAGTTGGCCGCCCTCACCGCCGGGGCCAAGCTGGTGGGGACCTACGATGGCAAGCTCTCCCCGGCCCAGGCCCGGGCCATCTTTGTGGACGACCAGCCGGAGATCGTGCTGATCGCCGGGGGCACGGACGAGGGCGGCGACACACAGAATCAGATCCACAACGCCACCCTGTTGGCCGAAAATGCCAAATACGCCACCTATACGGACTACGGCATCCCCTTCATCTACGCCGGCAGCCAGGACGCTTTACCCCAGATCGAGCGCATCTTCAAGGCCAACAACATCGACTACCGCATGTCGCCCAATGTCATGCCGGAGATCAACGACTTCCGCATCGAGACGGTGAACGAGGCCATCCGCGAGCTTTTCCAGACCGTGATCATCCGGGGCAAGGGCTTCGACGTGGTGGAAGAGTACATGGACGCCCCCTTCATCCCCACGCCTCGGGCCTGCTTCCGGGGCATCCAGCTTCTGGCCCACGGCTACGGCAACGAGGAGGGCTTGGGCAATCTCCTGGCCCTGGACATCGGCGGGGCCACCACGGATTTCTACTCCATGGTGCGGGACAACCCCCTCTATCTCTATCCCGGCGACGACCGCAAAAAGTCGGTCAAGCGCACTATCCTCAAAACCCCCAACACGCCCCTCTCCTATCGCCGGGTAGAGGGCAAGTATGGGTTGAGCTACAACGCCGAAAACCTGAAGGAGTTGGAACAGTTCAAGAACGGTTCCCTGCGGGGCCGGTTGTCCGACTTCCTGGCCCAGCGTTTCCCGGCCTATCGACCGGGCAAGGATCAACTGGGCCAGTTCGTCTACCGAGGCGACCGTTTGGAGATCAATCTGGACAAGTATCTGAGCTTTATCAGCGCCAACCCCCATAACAACGCCATTGGCCAAGTAGAGAGCGCCGCCCGAGCCTATCTGGCCCGGGAGATCATGGCAGTGGCTACGGAGAAGCATGTGGGCCATGTCCAGGAGACCGACACCTACTTCTTGCAATACGGGGTCAACTTCTTCAACCAGTCCACGAAGATCATCCTGATCGGCGGCACCATCTATCACAAATGTCGTTACCAGGAACCCGGCTATCTGGACGACCTGAGCTTGATCGCCAGCGGCGTTCAGTACGATCCGGCGGCCTCCCATGTCTTGCGGCCCGACGGTCCCGTGCTGATGGACGCCAGCTATTTAGTCAGCATCCTGGGCGGCCTGTACGGGCGACTGGAGCCGGAACGGGCCTTGCGGGTGATGAAGCGCAAGTTGCTTCCCCTGGAAACCGCGGGAGTATCCGCAAAGCCCATAGCCCAGTTTGCGTAGAAGCGTTACAACCTGCCTGGAAGCTTCGAGATTCCAGGCAGGTGCAGCACCGTGTCATTCCCCAAACGGATATCCACCTACTCCGTTTGTGTCTTGAATATTCACCGTTCTTTGTAGTTACTCATCCCTATCCGCTTGTCATATCCATCCAAGGAGGAGACGTATGCGAAAGTTGAGTCAGACGTTTATCGCAGTTTTGCTGTTGGCTGCCATGGTCCTGTCCGCCTGTGCGGCACCGGTCCAACAGGCTGCCCCCCAGATCGTCAAGGAGACGGTCATTGTTGAGAAGGTTGTTGAGGTCGAGAAAGTTGTCGAAAAGGAGGTCACCCCGGCACCGGCGCCCGGCCGCCAAACATTGGTGGTCGCCCTGGCCGGTGCCCCCACCTCTCTGGACCCGGCAGATCACCGCAGCCGCCAGTCAGAGACGATTATCCGCAATATGTTTGATGGCCTGGTGACCCGGGACACCAGTAGCGGCGTCCATCTGGAGTTGGCCGAGACGGCGACCCTGATCGATCCCACCACCTGGGAGTTCAAGCTGGTAGAGGGGGTCAAGTTCCACGACGGCAGCGAGATGACCGCGGACGATGTGGTCTTCACCTTTGACCGCATCATCCAAGAGAATGCCATCGAGTTCCCGGATCCCCACACCTCGCCCCGCAAGGGCTTGATTGCGCCTCTGGCCGCGGTGGAAAAGGTGGACGACTACACGGTGCGCTTCATCCTGTCCGCGCCGTGGCCCCCGGCCATGCAGCTCTTCGTGCATCAGCAGATCGTCCCCAAGGCCTACATTGAATCCGTGGGCACCGAGGGCTTTGTCGCTCACCCTGTGGGCACCGGTCCCTTCATGTTTGTGGAAGGTCAGTTGGACGACCAGATCGTCATGGCCCGCTTTGATGACTTCTGGGGCGGCGCACCGGATCTAACCCCTGTGGGGCCAGCTTGTGTCTCCCAGGTCATCTTCCGTATCATCCCCGAAGCCAGCACCCGGGTGGCGGCCCTGCTGGCAGGCGAAGTGGACATCATCCAGTCCGTGCCGCCGGAATTGGTCTCCACCTTGGAGCAGACGCCGGGTATCTTGGTCAAGACCGCGGCCGGCACCCAGCCCAAGTGGATGGAACTCAACGTTAACCATGCGCCCCTGGACAACAAGCTAGTGCGCCAGGCGCTCAACTACCTGATCGACAAGGATCTACTCATCAGTGCTTTGTACGGCGGACGGGCTGTGGCCCTGGCCGGCCCGCTCTCGCCCTTCAACAACTTCGCTGATCCCAATCTGGTCCCCTATCCCTATGACCCGGCCAAGGCCCTGGAACTGCTGGCCGAGGCAGGCATTGCCGACACCAACGGCGACGGCAAGCTGGAATACAACGGGGCCAACTGGGCCTTTGTGATTGACAGCTTGGACGAGCACCGATCCCTGGCCGAGGCCGTGGTGGGCCTGCTCCAGGAAGCGGGCATCGACGTCTCCCTGCGTTTGTGGGAGTACAGTGTGGTCAGCCCGTTGCTGAAAGCCGGCGAGCGCTCGGCCTATCTGGACGACTGGGGCGACTCGGCCTTTGACCCCGTGGGCCACATGGAAGCCAAGTGGCACGGTGTGGTGGACGGTTCCCCCTACGGACGCGGCAACTTCTCCGGCTATAACAATGAGCGGGTGAACGAGCTGATCAAGGCTGGCGAGATCGAGACCGACACGACCGCCCGCCATGCCATCTACGACGAAGCCCAACAGATCATCTATGACGAAGCCCCCGCCATCTTCCTGCTCCTCCCCGAAGAGGTGGAAGCCAGCTCCTCCCGGGTCCAGAACTGGGAACCTGCGTCGGACAGCCGCATTAACTTGCATGATGTTTGCTTGCAGTAGTTCTTGACAAGGAGAAGAGGAGACAGGGAGAAGGGGAGACAAGGAGACAAGGAGAGTACGCCGCCAGGCTCCTTGTCTCCCCTTCTCCCTGTCTCCTCTTCTCCCTGTCTTCTCTTTCCCCCTCACCATCCCGGGAGTCCGTCCATGCGATTGGTCAAAGTGATCGAACGGATGTTGGCTGCTATCCCCATCATGCTGGGGGTGGCCATCATTGTTTTCTTCTTCATGCGTATGACGCCGGGGGACCCGGTAGATATCATGATGGGCCAGGGGGGCGCGGTCTCCGCCGGGGAAGTGGACCAACTGCGCAGCGAGTTCAACCTGGACAAGCCCATCTTGACACAACTGGGCCTCTTCCTGGCCGATCTGAGCCGGGGGGACCTGGGCAACTCCTTTGTGAGGCAAACCTCTGTCTCCACCCTGATCGGGGAGCGCTTTCCTGCCACCATTGAACTGGCCCTGGGGGCGTTGATCATCGGACTGCTGATCGCCTTTCCCATCGGCATCATCTCCGCCATCAAACAAAATTCTCTGATAGATCGCCTAAGCATGGCCGGGGCTTTTCTGGGCATCTCCATGCCTTCGTTTTGGTTGGGTATTCTGTTGATCATGATCTTCTCGGTCAACCTGCACTGGCTGCCGGTGCAGGGGCGCATCGACTATGACGCCAACTTGCAGACGGTGACGGGCTTTTATGTGCTGGACAGTCTGCTCACGGGCAACCGGGTGGCCCTGATCAGCAGCCTCAAACATCTGCTGCTACCCTCCATTACCCTGGGCGCGGCGGTGGCAGCCATTGTGGCCCGGGTGCTGCGCTCCAGCTTGCTGGAGATCCTGCGCTCGGACTATGTCAAGCTGGCCCGGGCCAAGGGTGCGTCCGAAACGGTGACGGTGATGAAGCACGCCCTGCGCAACGCCCTGATCCCCACGGTGACCGTGGTGGGGCTGCAGGTGGGTGTGCTTCTGGGCGGCAACATGATTGTGGAGACGGTCTTCAGTTGGCCGGGGTTGGGCCGCCTGGTGGTGGACGCCATCTTCAGCCGGGATTTCCCCCTGGTCCAGGGCGCTGTGATGGTCTACGCTTTCACCTTTGTGGCCGCCAACCTGGTCGTGGATGTGTTGTACACCTATCTCAATCCAAAGATCGAACTGTAGCTTTCAGACCCAGTTGACCCGGAGTGCTCCATGTCCACAATCAGCCCGCCCACCCCAACCCAACCTGCCTGGCGCTACATCCTGGGCATCCGCTGGAAAGTGTGGCGCCACAATCTCATCGAATTCTGGCGAGAGTTGCGCAAACACCCCGTGGCCCTGATCGGTGGCATTGTGATGATCGCCTATGTGTTGGCGGCCATCTTTGCCCCGCAGCTCACCACCCACAACCCGGAACTGGGCAGTCTGCGCGCCCGGCTGCTGCCCCCGGCCTGGGCGGATGGGGGCGATTGGTCATTCCCTTTGGGCACAGATGGGCAAGGCCGGGATATCTATACGCGTATCCTTTTTGGGGCTCGGGTTTCCTTGCTGGTGGGGTTGCTCTCCGTGGGCATCTCCGTGGTGATTGGGCTAATCTTGGGCATGGTAGCCGGCTACTATCGAGGCCGGGTGGACTCGGTCCTCTCCCGCTTTGCGGATCTGCTCATGGCCTTCCCCTTTCTGATCTTCGCCATCGGCGTGATGGCCTTCATGGGACCGGGTTTCACCAACCTGATCCTGGCCCTGACCTTCAAGGGTTGGGTGGAGTTTTTCCGCCTGGCCCGGGGTGAAACCATCGGCGAAAAGACCAAGGAATATGTGGAGGCGGCCCAAGTTACCGGCCAGAAGCATTGGCAGATCATCCTGCGGGAGATCCTGCCCAACATCATCCAGTCCATCTTTGTGCTGACCACCCTGCGCATGGGCTTCATGATCGTGACTGAGGCCAGCCTCAGCTTCTTGGGCCTGGGCATCCAGCCCCCCACCCCGGCCTGGGGCAGCATGGTGGCCGATGGCCGCAACTATCTGCTCAACGCCTGGTGGGTGGCGACCATGCCCGGCCTAGCCATCGTCGGCCTCGTCCTGGCCATCAATCTCTTCGGCGAAGGGCTGCGGGACATCCTTGACCCCCGGCTGAAGATCGAATAGCGGTATTTCTTCACCGCAAAGACGCAAAGAACACAAAGAAAAACAAGGTTTCTTTCCTTCTATCCTTTGCGTCTTTGCGGTAAAAGTCCTTTTTCTTCCGTGATGGAGCCATCCCCATGAAAAACGGAGCGAAACCCGTTCTGGAATTGCGCAACTTAACCACCCTCTTTCCCACCCGTCGGGGAGCTGTGCGGGCTGTGGATGGGGTCAACCTTGCCCTCTATCCCGGCCAGATCATGGGGTTGGTTGGGGAATCCGGCTGCGGCAAGAGTACGGTGCTGCTCTCGATTTTGGGGCTGATCGCCAAACCTGGGCGGATTGATGAGGGGGAGGTGCTGTTGGAGGGCAAGGATCTGAGCAAGCTGCCCCTGCGTGAGCTGCGCAAGATCCGGGGCAAGGACATTTCAATGGTCTTTCAGGATCCCCTCAGCACCCTCAACCCAGCCTTCACCGTGGGCGAGCAGATCCGGGAATCCCTGCGGCTGCACAACATGATGCCCGGCCCCAGCATCTGGCCCCTGGACCGCATCCGCCGTCTGCGGGAGCGGGAGCGGGTGTTGGAGGTGATGGGCGAGGTGGGCATCCCGGCCCCGGAGGCCCGCTACCGGGCCTATCCCCACCAGTTCAGCGGCGGGATGCAGCAACGGGCGCTGATCGCCATCGGTCTGGCCTGCACACCCAAGGTGTTGTTGGCCGACGAGCCGACCACCGCCCTGGACGTGACCATCCAGGCCCAGATCGTGGATCTGATGAAGCGCATCAACCGGGAAAAGGGCACGGCCATCATATTGGTCACCCATGATCTGGGGTTGGCCGCCGAGTTCTGCGACCACATCGCGGTCATGTACGCCGGGCGCATTGTGGAAATCGGGCGCACGGACGATGTGATCGAGAAGCCGCAACATCCGTACACCGAGGGGCTGTTGCGCTGTATCCCGGACATCAGCCAGCGCCGATCCATCCAGCCCATTGTGGGCAACGTGCCGGATCTGGCGGATCTGCCAACCGGCTGCGCCTTTGCCCCCCGCTGCCCCTATGCCCAACCTGTGTGCAGCGAAGGCTTCTTCCGCCTCTTCCCCGTGCAGGGCGGCACCGTCAGCTCAGCTGTCGCCCGCAGCGGCGAGGTCCACATGGCCCGCTGTCTGCGCCTGACCGACTACAAATTGCCCAAAGATCAGGAGAAAGCCCACCATGCCAACGGTTGATCGGACTTCCCAACCCCTGATCCAAAGCCTGGGAACGGTCAAGCACTTTCCCATCCGCCCCAGCTTGATGGCGCGCCTGCTGGCCGGGCGCAAGATGCAGCAGGTGCGGGCCGTGGATGGGGTGGACATCTCGATTTGGGCCGGGGAGACCGTGGGGCTGGTGGGGGAGAGCGGCTGCGGCAAGACGACCTTGGGCCGGGTGCTCACCCTGCTCCATCCGCCCACCGCAGGCGAACTACGTTTTCTAGGCCAACCGGTGGTCGACAACCATGTAACTTTGGCGCTCAACGGCCAGTCGGCCAAACCCATTCCTTATTATCACCTGAGCCAGATCATCTTCCAGAACCCCTATTCCTCCCTCAACCCGCGCAAGACCGTGCGGGAGATTGTCAGCGTGCCTCTGCGGGCCAGGGGGGTGCGGGGCGCGGTGGCGCTTGAGGGGGAGATCCAGGAGTTGTTGGCCAGGGTGGGGCTGAATCCCCGGCATGTGGATCGCTATCCCCACCAGTTTAGCGGCGGCCAGCGTCAACGCATCGGCATCGCCCGGGCCTTGGCCATGCGCCCCCAGTTCATCGTGGCGGATGAACCGGTCTCCAGCCTGGATGTCTCGATCCAGGCCCAGGTGATCAACCTTTTGGAGGAGTTACAGGAGGAGTTCAACCTGACCTTCCTCTTCATCGCCCACGATCTGAGCGTGATCTACCACATCAGCGACCGGCTGGCGGTGATGTATTTGGGCCATATTGTCGAACTGGGGATGACCGAGGATCTCTTCCGCAACCCGCTACACCCCTACACCCAGGCTCTCTTGGCCGCGGTGCCCGTGGTGGAAAAATCAGCCCGCCGCTCCCGCATTTTGCTGCAAGGCGGCGTGCCCAGCCCCATCAACCCGCCGACGGGCTGCCCCTTCCATCCCCGCTGTTTTGCCAAAAAGGGACAGATCTGCGAAGATCGGTACCCGCCGACCTTCCAAGTGGGCGAGCAACAGGTGGCCTGTTGGCTGTACGAAGACCAGCCGACGGTCAAACCGATCACGTTGGACAGCCGTTAGGGGCCGTATCATGCCCGATTTGCTTCTCACTCTGCACGGAACCGCCTTTGATATGGGCCGTCAGCACGCGCAGCAAGTGCGGTCTGTGTGGCCCAAGCTCCAAGAGGTGATTCAGGCGCGCCTGGGGTTGTTGCAGCGGTTGGGCACGGACCATCCCCGTGTGCTGTTGTCCGCCCACCAGGCCTTGGAGGAATGGGACCGTCCTCTGCTGGACTTCCTGGCCGGCTTGGCCGAGGGGTTGGGTCTGCCCGTGGGGGATCTGGTCCGCTACACCCTCAGTTCGTATCTGACGGATCTGCACAAAGTCAGCGGCGGGCGCGGCCACACCCTGCCCGACGGCTGCACCACCTGGGCGGCGTCCGGCCCCGCTACGGCGGACGGTCGCCCGATCCTGGCCAAGAACCGGGACTATCACCAGGATCATATCCCGTTACAAAGTCTGGCCTGGGTCAATCCCGACCACGGATATGATTTCGTGAGCCTGGGCAGCGCGGGCAGCCCCCATGTCTTTAGCTCCGGCATCAACGAGCGGGGGCTGGCCATCGCCGACACCCATGTACTCTCCACGGACATCGGTCCCGGTCTGCCCCGCTTTTCGCTCATGCGAGAGGTATTGCAGCATCACGACACCACCCAGTCGGCCCTGGACTATCTGCGCTCGGTGCAGCACATGGGCGCGGGCACACTGGTCCTGGCGGACGTTAGGGGACATCTGGCCGTGTGCGAAAGCGGGCACACCCACTGCGGTTATTTGGAAGCGAACGGCGGCCCCTTCCTCGCCAGCACCAACCATTTTGTCACCCCGGCCCTGGCGGATGCCTGGGTGGAGGATGAGCCGTCTATCTTTCAGGGCAATTCCCCGGCCCGGCGCGCCCGTATCCTGGCCGCGCTGCAAGCCGACCAGGGCCATGTCGATTCGTCCTGGGCCCAGGCGTTGATGACCGCCCACGGCACGCCCCAGGATGCCATCTGCCGCCACCCGTTTATTGACCCGGATCAGCCCCATCACCCCAGCCTGGAGAGCAGCAGCATTTCCAGCATTATCTTTCTGCCCCTTGGTCTCCCCGATGACCCCACCCCTGCCCTGCTTCTGGCGGATGGTCAGCCGTGTCATTCGCCGTGGACCCGTTGGACCGTGGCCGCCAGAGAATAGCATCAACGTCCGCAGAAGGCTTTCACGCCCAAAAGTCCGCCCGATATAGGCGGACAAATTTGATGTCCCATCGCCCCATATCCGCAGAGACAGGTTTCAGACCTGTCTCTGCGGATATGGGATGTGTTTTTGGAAACGGGGCAGATCATCCCGGAAAGGGCCGGTTCTTGTTGGGTTTGGACAGATCTGTTGGTCCATTCCGGGATGGGTGGGTGGATCTCCACCTTTCCGGGAATGGGCCACGACTACTCACTCGACCCAAGATCACCCGGCCCTTTCCCGGAATATCCAACCGCTATCCAGCGGCAGTTGCCCTGCGCCACAAAAAACATGATGCACATCCTATTTTCTGAAGTTGTGCATCCGCGGGGGAAGTTGTCATACTGAAAAAATGGGAATGCGATTCCTGGTCTCGTTGACTTCGGATGGGTGGGGATTTATAATGGGCGCAGCGGACAATCTTCGGCCATTTCGTTCACGTAGGTTTTCTGCGATGCCAGAATTTCGTGACAAAGGTAACACGCACGCTGTTTTATGGGAGAAGAACGATGGTGGTAAATAAAACGCGACAAATCATAAAGAGCCTATCGCCTGCCGACGCGCAGGCAGTTCTGCGGATTCTGGCCAACGCCGATGAAAAAATCGCCAAGCGGATTGCCGACATCGCCACCACCTACTTGAGCGAAGTGGATCTGGAGGATATCGCCGCGGCGATCTATGATGATTTGGACTTGCTTCAAGTCGAGGAAGTTTGGGATCGAGCAGGAGACACAAGAGATGGGTATGTCGAAACCGACGAAGCCGCCTACCAGATGATCGAGGAGGTTCTGGAACCCTATTTAGAAGAGCTTCGCAAATACCAACAGCTGAACATGCCACGCCAAGCCCTGCATTTGTGCATGGGGCTGTTGAAGGGATTGTGGTTGTTCGAGCAAGAATCCACTTCAGAATTCAAGAACTGGGCTGCCGATGCACCGCTCGGTTTTGCAGAAGAAGTGATCATTGCCTGGAAATCGGAAATCCCTGCTGGTGATGAGATTTTGGCATTCAAAGAATTCATCGCTGGCCCGTTGGGTGGATGGGGAATGCGACTGGTGTAGGGTCCACCAAGAGGTTTACGCCTCTGCGATCCGGGTTGCCAACGAGGAGCAACGAGCTCTCCTGGCCGCAGAGGTGGCCCGTTTGAAGATACATACTGAGAGAAAGTGGTGAGTAAGGGAATTTGTCCCCGGTGGTCTGCCTGCCGTCCCAACTTTAGCGCCCACCAATGGCTATATCGTTGGGGTATCACGATTCGATAAATCCCAGTTCGATGAGCGCCTCCTTCAAGTCCTCTCTAAACTGGACAAAGGAGGGTACAAAAGCCAATCGATCCAGATTGATGCGACGTGCAAGGGGTTCGTAGAGCGAGGCAACCATGCGCTGGTGTCGGCGACGGGTGCGTCCAGCATCGGCGGTCGCCAACACTTGGCGCAATCGATCTTTGGGATCGGCAATCGCCTCAACCAATCCAGATCTGGCGGGGATATTCAGATCCTGTGCCGAGTGGGTGGCCCCGATGATCTCGCACAAGGTATCGCCATCGGCCAACATCCAGGCTTCGGTCATTTGCACCGGCACCACAGGGATGAGATGACCACAAACCGATTCGCCAAGGTTACGCGCATCCTGAACGGCTTGAAACCCAGGAACGATGCGTTCTCGCATGGCGCGTGCAGGCAATCTGGCATCGGCGTCGGCATGAACAAAAAGCAAATGATACCCCCGGGCTTGGCGCGCCACAAGCAGGATGTTCTCGCTACGGGCAGACTTGGGTTGAGCATCCAGGATGATTGGCTCAAGAACGTCTACACTTCGCTGCGAAAACTCATTCAACAGCTTCACGGCCGTACGTTGCGCAATAATTGGCAAGAATCGCTCATCGGTTCTACCTTCAGCATAGAGTGCCATGACCAAAGCGGACATAGTCAGCGCTCCATTTCCAGCGGATGCACTGAGTACCCATTGGGGGCCAGCAATCCCCTTGCTTCGCCCAGATCAGCACTGTTCAGAAAGCGCTTGACTTCCTCGATGGTATACGATCGCTCTTCAACAGAAATGGGCATCTCCAATCCAATTTGCCCAGAAGGTTCTTGCACAGGAACCATGCGAGTAATCCGTTCCGAACCGCCGGGGTGAGCATGATCTACTCGCATCACCGGAAAGGCAAACAGAATTGACGATAAGATCGGCGGTTGGCTGATAAAGACTGGCGAATGCGTGTTGCAGAGAAACTGGCGAAGAGGTTGATCGATCTGTGTCGCGTCGTCAAAATCGGTCGCGAAGTCGCTCAACGTCTCAGCGATCTTAGCCAGTCGATAAGGATGGACACCGTTTTCCGGCTCCTCAAAACAGAGTACCCCGCGGTGTTCCGGGTCATATTTCAGCGTGACCAGGGTCAGCATTCGCAAGGTACCATCTGAAAGCACTCGCGAGGAGAAGCGACGACCATCCTCCATCCAGGCCCAAACCACGAATTGGTCCCGCTTCTCGTCTCTTTCCACCTCAACGCGCACAAGTCCAGGCACCAGGTTGGCAAGATCGAGGGAAATATCGCTCAGGATGGTTGGATCGTTTGCCTGTAATCGGGCAAGCGTAGCCGCAAGATAGCGGCCATCGGCGGCCATCGCTTGTGGCCCGACCATGGAACTTGGTTTGCGCAGTTCTTCCGGGTTCAACTGCAAAAACCGCCATGCCCGCATTTCCTCACGCGCAGCAAAGGCATGGGGAAACTCGGTGTTGAGTGCTCCGCTGAGTAAGGTGCGTTCCACCTTGGCAGCAACGCTGCTCTTGCGTCCGCCATGCAAATCCTGATGAAGCGAAATAGTCGGATTGTCGTTTTCGCCCATTGTGGTCGAGATAAAGGGCGGGCGACCACCCGTCTGTGTTGGTAGCCAGCCGTTGCGCGCAGTCAGGTCATAACGCTTCGTCCAAGCATCCTCTCCACGAGGAATGGCGGTCAGCGATTCGTGATCTACATAGAGCCGATCCAAACCCTGGCCATCCGCCCGGCGTGCGATATTCAGTTCGTAGCGCATTCGTGTATATTTAATCGTCGCTTGAGCGCCCCAACTGTCTTGCACAGATTTATCGACCAATATTTCAGCAGCGAGGCGCATCCTGTCAACAGGATCGCCATCGGGCAACAGGGAGAAAATCTCGCCAGCGTCGCCGCGCAACTCCTGAAACGCAGTGCGCAGATCATCGTCAGCTAGGCGTGCCAGCAAATGGATTGCATCGAAGAGATTGCTCTTGCCCGCGCCGTTGGGGCCGATGATGACCTGAAAAGGTGCCAATTCGACCTGGAAGTTCCGGAATGTTTTGAAGCCGTCAATTTCGAGTTTGGTGATCATAGTTCACACTCGGAGACTAGGCATGTGCGCATGCAGAAAGTAAGATGATAGGGACAGTATACCGCGCAATCGGATAACTTCCAACGCACCCATCCAGGAATCGGATTTGCCTCCACAGAGACTTAGGCCCCTATTTTTGTACTCCGCAGCCGGACCACATTGTCCGCGTAAACAGCCCAGCCTCAACTGCCCCGGGGACTCATCCACCCCCCACCAGCCCCTCCACATACGCCCGGAAGCGCCCCTCCCTCGTCTCCACCCTGTAGCGAGGACAGGCCCGACGCTTCATCTATTTGGGCGGCGTTTCTTCTCCACCACAGAAAACCGCGCAATCGCCGTCAGAATCGGCCTGGCCTCATCTGGGCCGAGATGAAAAACGACGACCCGGCGCAAGGCTTCGACCAATAGATCATTGACCTCTGGACTGTCCCCACCCTCTTCAAGCTGCATTTCCAACGCGTTGAGAATACCGTTTAGTTTGCGCACCCGGATCAGCGGAATCCGTTTGCTCTCAATCGCAGCGCGGATGGGTGCCAAATGGGCAACTCGTTTTTCATCGTGCATAGTTGTCTCCTCGTACCTCGTATTACTCAAAATAGCCACGACGCCTGCACGTCGGATTGGTAAAACAGGATGTGATTATCGCTGTGGACTACAAACAAAAACGCCGCTCCTCCCCGAAGGATCAGCGCGGCGCATGGACATTCTGGCACGGGGATGACGAGTTGGACGAGTCGATGTTTTGAGTCCATGAGGTTTGGGAAGCCGTGATTATGTCGGGATGGAGGTATTTGTGGGTAAATGATACCGTGAATTTGGTTTTCATGCAACGACTTAACGAGGTCTCACGGAAGCGCGGACGCTTCAGCATCATCAGCGATCCCCGCCCCGTTTCCCCCCCACGCCCCACCCGTGATACACTGCATGGTCCAGACCCAATGAGTCCGATCCTTTTTCAAGCGGAGAACCCATGCCAGTGTCCACCCACCCCACCATCAAACCCGAAATCATGAGTCCCGCGGGGTATTGGCCGCAGTTGCACGCGGCCATCGAGGCCGGGGCGGACGCGGTCTATTTTGGGTTGAAGCATTTCAGCGCCCGGGCCAAGGTGGGCTTTGGGCTGAATGAGTTGCCGGAGGTGATGTCAACCCTGCACCGCCGGGGCGTCAAGGGCTATGTCACCTTCAACACCCTGGTCTTTGACCACGAACTGGCCGACGCCGCCCGCACCCTGGCGGAGATCGCCGGGGCCGGGGCGGATTCCATCATTGTGCAGGATGTGGGCATCGCCCAGCTTGCCCACCGCATTGCGCCGGATCTGGCCATCCACGGCAGCACGCAGATGAGCATCACCAGCGCGGAGGGGGTTGAACTGGCCCGGCGCTTTGGGGTCAGCCGGGTGGTGTTGGCCAGGGAGTTGAGCCTGGACGAGGTGCGCACTATCCGCGCCCAGACCGATTGTGAATTGGAGATGTTTGTCCACGGCGCGCTGTGCGTCTCCTATTCGGGCCAGTGCTTTTCGTCCGAGGCATGGGGCGGACGCAGCGCCAACCGGGGCCAGTGTGCCCAGGCTTGCCGTCTGCCCTACGAACTGATGGTGGACGACGCCCTGCGCCCCCTGGCCGACGCCCGCTATCTGCTCTCTCCCGGCGACCTCTACGCCCTCAAACAGATTCCCGAAATCGTCCAGATCGGCGTCCATGCCCTCAAGATCGAGGGCCGATACAAAGACGCCGACTACGTGGCCCTGACCACCGCGGCCTATCGCCAGGCCGTGGACGAGGCCTGGGCCGGCCGCCCCCTCACCATCACCCCAGCCCAGGAGATGCAGTTGGAGCAGGTCTATTCTCGCGGTCTGGGCGCGCACTTTGTCAGCGGCACGAACCACCAAACCGTGGTCACGGGCCGCTCCCCCGGTCATCGGGGCGTGCTGGTGGGCAAAGTGGTCAGCGTGGAGGCGGATCGGGTTTTCATGCAGCCGGATGCCAAGGCCGCCGCTATTTCTCCGTTAAAAGCGGGGGATGGTTTGGTCTTCGATTCTGCGGATTGGCGCAGCCCTCAGGAGCGAGAAGAAGGTGGCTTTGTGTACCATGTCACGCCCCAGGTGGCTTCTGGGCGACGGGGCCAACTGGAACTGACCTTTGGGAACGGCGCGATCAACTTTGGTCGCATCCGTCCCGGCGATTGGGTGTGGCGCAGCCATGACCCGGCCATCGACAAGTTGGTGCGCCCGGTCCTCCAGGCCGAGACACCGGTACATCGGCAGGCGGTGGGGGTGCAGGTCAGGGGCCACGTGGGTGGACCGTTGTGGACGGTGTGGACTTTGGTGGCGCGGCCCGATGTTCAGATCACTGTGCAGTCAGCCGAGCCATTAGTGGCTGCCCAACATCGGGCTTTGGATGAAGCGTTTGCCCGCGCTCAGCTTGGCCGGCTGGGGGGCACGGCCTACGATCTGGTCGATTTAGAACTGGATGTCCAGGGTAGCCCCTTCGCCCCGGCCTCCCTGCTCAACACCCTGCGCCGGGACGCGGTGGCCCAATTGGCGGCGATCCAAGTCCAACCGCCCCAATGGGTTGTAGCCGATCCCTCTGCTACCTTGGCCGATCTTCTGTCAACCCAGGGCGAGCCAAAATTAAAAATTGAGAATGGAAAATCGAAAATTCATGTATTGCTGCGTACGCCGGGTCAACTTGACGCTGTCTTGGCCCTTGACCCGCCCCCGGCCAGCATCACGTTGGATTATTTGGACCTGTATGGCTTGCGGCCGGCGGTGGAGCGGGTGCAGGCGGCGGGGATAGAGGCCCGGGTGGCCAGCCCCCGCATCCTCAAACCGGCGGAGCAGCGGGTGGTGAACTTTTTGTTGCGGTTGGGCTGCCCCATTTTGGTGCGCTCGGCGGGGTTGTTGCAGGCGTTGAAGGAGGCCGGAGATCATCAGGATCTGCCGCCGATGATCGGGGATTTCAGCCTCAACGCCGCCAACTTGATCAGCGCGGAGACCTTCCTGGCCCTGGGGCTGGCGCGGCTGACCCCCACCCACGATCTCAACGCCGCCCAGGTGGCGGAGTTGGCCGAAGCCTTGGGGGCCGACCAGCTTGAGGTGATCGCGTACCAGCATCTGCCCGTCTTCCACACGGAGCATTGCGTCTTTTGCCGCTTTCTCTCCACGGGCACCACGTATAAAGATTGCGGCCACCCGTGCGAGAGCCACAAGGTGGGCCTGCGGGACGAGCGGGGCCGGGTCCATCCGGTCCTGGCGGACGTGGGCTGCCGCAACACGGTCTTCGGGGCGGAGGCTCAGGAAGCGTCCGGCCACTTGGCCCGCTGGCAGGCCGCCGGCATCCGCCACTTTCGGTTGGAATTTGCCCATGAAAGTGGGGACGAGGTGAGCCGGGTGGTCAAGGCCTTCGCCCGCACCCTCTCCGGCAAGCAATCCCCCGCCGACCTCACCCGCCAACTGCGGGAGATGGCCCCCCAAGGCACCACCGAAGGCAGCCTCTTCATCGCCAACGACTTCATGGAAATCCCACTGATGGCCTAGGCACAATCTCGTTCCCACGCTCCGCGTGGGAACACACCCGGACGCTCCGGCGTTCCTCGGCGCAGAGCGCCGGAAACCGCTCCCACGCAGAGCGTGGGAGCGAGACGTGGAAGGCAGCCTCTTCATCGCCAACGATTCTATGGAAATTCCATTGATGGCCTAGGCCCATTCTCGTTCCCACGCTCCGCGTGGGAACGCACCCGGACGCTCCGGCGTCCCTCGGCGCAGAGCGCCGGAAACCGCTCCCACGCAGAGCGTGGGAGCGAGAAATCAACCCACCAATCAACCAATCCACAAATCAACAAATCACTATGCGCCCAACTACACTCGACAACTTCGCCATCGTTTTGCACAAAACCGAAGATCCCGTCAACATCGGCACGGCGGTGCGGGCGTTGGCCAACATGGGTTTTACCGACCTGCGTTTGGTGGACCCGGTGGACTATGAGCGGAAGCGCATTTTGGGCATCGCCCACCACTGCGAGGAGCTGGTGGACAGCATCCGCCACTACCCGGATCTGGACGCAGCCTTGGCCGATGTCACCTTTGTCATGGGCACCGCGGCCGTGGACCACCCCAACCATCCCCTGACCCGGAATGTGCGGGGGCTGGCCGCGGATCTGCTGGCCCGCACAACCCACGGTCGGGTGGCCCTGCTTTTCGGCCCCGAGGCGGACGGGTTGGATCTGGCCGCGTTGGACCGCTGCCATGTGATCCTCTCCCTGCCCGTGGATCCTGGCTTTCCGGCGCTGAACTTGTCCCAGTCTTTGCTGCTTGTGCTCTACGAAATCCGCATGGCGGCCATGGGTGCGCCGAGCGAGGCCAACCCACCCGCGATCTCCTTGGCAACGAAGAAAGAAGTGGAGTTGGTTTTCGATCTCTTCGAACAGGCGTTGGATGGCATGGCTTTCTTCAAGGGCAATGCCCAACAGACCATGCGTCTGCTGCGCCAAACCTTGTATAGAGCCGAGATGCGCCCCAAAGAGGCCGGGCTGCTCATGGGGATTGCCCGCCGCATCCGCTGGGTGATGGAGCCGGAGAATCAGATGAAGTTGGAGGAGATGAGGGAAATGCTGAAGGGTGAAGGGAACTGATAATCCGCCGGGCGTGGGCGAGAAATTGAGCGACTTTTACAATATCTCGATTAGTGCTAAGATCAAGCGAAGTCTTGATGTAAACGGGCAGGTTCCGAGCATTTTCCCACCCACAAGGAGCGTAGTGTATGGATTTTGCAGCGATTTTTCAGACCTGGGTCAAGGTTTTGACCCAACCCAACGAGCAGACCTTTGAATCAGAAAAGGCAAGCCCCAACGCCACCCTTCAGACTGCCCTAATTTGGGTTGTGGGGGCGGCGGTGGTGACGGCGATCCTGGGCTTTCTCCAGGGGCTGATCTTCCGGGGAGCAGCCATGTCTGGAATGCAACAGTTCCTGGACATGGCCGATCTACCGCCGGAAACGGCCCAGATGATGGAGATGTTCACCAGTGGCGGTGCCGGGGCGGCCTTATCCGGGGCCGGTGGATTTTTGGGCATCATCCTGGCACCCCTTTTCTTCATGATCGGGGTGGGCATCTTCCACCTGATCGCCAAGCTGCTGGGCGGTCAGGGGCAATTCGACAAATATGCCTACCTGATCGCCGCGTTCCAGGCACCCATCTCGATTGCCACGGCTGTGCTGGCCTTCGTGCCGGTCTTGGGCGGCTGCATCGGGGCGTTGATCTCTATCTATAGCCTGGTGCTGGCCTACTTTGCCACCAAGGTCAACTACAATCTCACATCGGGCAAGGCCATCGTCGTAGTGATCCTGCCCGTGGTGGTGCTGCTGGTTGGGGCCATCTGCATCGGCGGGTTGATTGCCAGCGCGATGGTTGCCGGGATGAACGGGTAAGGTTTCTGGTTTTTCAACAAACAAAAAGGCGATGGGGAAATAAAATTTCCCCATCGCCTTTTTGTTTGTTGTTTGTGCGGTTGAAAACCGCACCTACGCTCGTCGCTCGGCGTTGGGATCGCCTTTCCACACCAGATAGGAATAGACGAAGAGGCCGATGATCATGGCCAACATGCCCCCCATCAACACGCCGATCCACCAGCCGGAGATGGGGAGGAAGCCAGTGAGGGCCAACAGCACGCCCAGGAGCATGAAGGCCCGTCCGCCCCACAGGTGGGTCTTCTGCCAGGAAAGCTCGCTGGTCAAGGTCCACGGGGTGCGGATGCCCATCATGTAGTTGCTGCGCATGCGTCCCATGTAGTAGCCGATGACCAGGAACATCACCCCCACCCCCGCGGGCACAAACAGGCCCACGCTGACGTTGTAGCCCAGCACATTCAGAATCAGCACGCCATGCAGCACGCCAAAGAAGGCCAGCATCACCCACCACAGGGCCTGATATGCACCCTCGGAGCGCAGGATATTGCCGCCCCGGGGGTCGATGCGGGGAATGACGGCAAACAGGGCCGTGATGCCAAGAAAGATCAGGGGCATGAGCATCAGCCCCTCAAACTTGCCGCCATAGCGATCCGGCTGACCGTCCACGCCCCAATGTACGGGGATTTCAGACCCGGCGGGCACCTGTCCCCACGCCCACCACGACAAGGCGAACATGGCGACGATCACGATCCCGCTGGCGATGAGGAGCGGTTTGAATTTGGGGGACGAAATGGCGCTGTAAGGCGCCGGGGGTTGATTGGTGGTCATGGATCTGCCTCCTCCATAAGAATTTTTTGGGGTGGCCGACACGCATGGTTCCTTCGGCCACAGATCCAGTATAGCACCGAAGGCGGTGGGCGTCTACAGTTTTGTCGGGAGTTTGGGGGGGATTGGGGGTTGGGGATTGGGGATTTGGGATTTGGTGCCTGACGCCCAATCCCTAATCCCCAATCCCCAATCCCCAACCCCCAATCCCCACCCCCCCCAAACGAGAACGGCCCCGATCACCTTGCGATGATCGGGGCCGTTCCTCAGAGAGGGTTGAGGAGAGAACCTATAGGAAGTAGTTCGGCTCTTGCGAGCGAACCGTGTTATCGATTAAAAGACTACCCAACAGCTTCCTGCATTTTGAGCAGGAACATGGCCTCGGGCACGGCCCCTTCTTGGTGAATTTTGCCGTTGATCACGCTGCGGGGCACGCCCATGACGTTGAAGCGGCTGCTCAGTTCGGGGAACTCGGTGGCTTCCACCATGTCGGCGTGGACCTTGGCGCTGGCAAAGGCCAGATGATGGGCCAGGATCACCGCACGGGGGCAATAGGGGCAGGTGGGGGTGACGAAGACCTGGATGTGTACGTCCTCGGTCAAGGTCTCCAGGAATTTCAGGGTCTCGGCGCTCAGATCCACCTTGCCGCTGCCCACGGTCTGGATGCCGTCCAACAGGCTCATGAATTCGTAGCCGCTGGGGATGCCGTAGAAGCGGATGCCGTAGTCCACATCCGCACCGGCGTCGTCCTGGCCCAGGAGGGCGATGGCGGGCACCTTGTCCACATCCAGCCCGGAGCCGTCCATGTCAAAATCTCGCTCTTCCACGGTCAGGAAGTCGGACAGACCGGCCAGTTCTTCGGCGATCTGCATGGTGTCGTCGCAGTACGCACAGTCGGATTTGCTGGTATAGACGGCCATCTTCACCGGGCGGCTGACGGCCTCGGCAAACTGCTCCTTGACCAAGCCCGCATCTTTTTCGCTTAACAATGCCATGTTTAGAATCTCCTAAATATTGATTTCATCGGCCACCCACGCGGCCCCAATTGCTTCACACGGATTAGATGCAGGGGGCGTGGTTTGGTTACACGTGGGGTTGGGGATTGGGGATTAGGGATTGGGGATTGGGTCAAAATCGCCTAATCCCTAATCCCCAATCCCCAATCCCCAATCCCCCCCTACCGTATCACCTCAAGCCCGCCCATGTACGGGCGCAGGACTTCGGGGACGATGACCGAGCCGTCGGCTTGTTGATAGTTTTCCAGGATGGCGATGACGATGCGGGGCAGGGCCAGACCGGAGCCGTTGAGGGTGTGCACATATTCGGGCTTGGCCCCTTCTTCCGGGCGATAGCGGATGTTGGCCCGCCGGGCCTGGAACTCCTTGAACCAGGAGCAGGAGCTGACCTCCAGCCATTCGCCGCAGCCGGCCGCCCACACTTCGATGTCATATTTGATGCTGGCCACGAAGGAGAGATCCCCGGTGGCGATGGCCAACCGGCGATAGGGCAGACCCAGCCGCTCGGCCAACTCCTCGGCGTTGCGAGTCAGGGCTTCCAACTCATCCCGGCCCGTGGAGGGCTCGACAAACTTGACCATCTCCACCTTTTGGAACTGGTGCACCCGCTTGATCCCCCGCACGTCCTTGCCGGCGGAGACCTTCTCCCGACGGAAGCAGGGGGTGGAGGCCACATGGTAGATGGGCAGGCTGCCCGGCTCCAGGATCTCGTCCCGATACATATTGGTCACCGGCACCTCCGCTGTGGGAATCAGCCAGTAATCCTCCTCCGCGTCTCGGTAGAGGACATCGCCAAACTTGGGCAGGTTGCCCGTGCCCACCATGCAATGCTCCCGCACCATGAAGGGGGGATAGACCTCTTCGTAGCCATGCTCCTCTGTGTGGACGTCCAGGAAAAAGGCCGACAGCGCCCGTTGCAGACGCGCCCCAGCCCCTCGCAGCAGATAGAAGCGGCTGCCCGAAATTTTCACGCCCCGCTCCATGTCGATGATGCCCAGACTTTCGCCAATGTCCCAGTGGGCCTTCGGCTCGAAGTCAAAGGTTGGCTTTTCGCCCCACTCGGAGAGCACCACGTTGCCGCTCTCGTCCAAGGCCACGGGCACCGCGTCGTCGGGGATGTTGGGGATGCGCAACATGGCGGCCTCGAAGTCCGCGTCCACCTGGCGCAGGTCCACCTCCAGCCCCGTGATGGTCTCGCCGATGGCCCCCATGCGCGCCTTGAGGGCATCGGCCTCCGCGCTTTTCTTTTCCCGATAGAGCAGACCGATCTCCTTGGAGCCGCTGTTGCGCTCGGCCCGCAACCCCTCCAACTCCACCAAAATCTGGCGGCGACGCTCGTCCAGATCTAGTGCCTGTTCCCAAGGAGCCGTGGTGTCATTCAGCTTGACCATTGCCTCGGCCAAGGCTTCCCGGTTTTCTCGCATCCAACGAATGTCTAGCATGATTATCCTCCTGTTATGACAAATTAATAAGGTGTCGAATATCGAGTATCGTGTGTCAAGTATCTCGTGTTCGACGCCAAATACTCGACACACGATACTCGATAGCTTTGTTCCATAGATACAAAAATCCCCCCATCCTTGTTCAGGACGGGAGGACCCGTGGTGCCACCTGAGTTTGCGGCTGCTCCCTTGGGGGCGACCGCCTCATGCCATGATAACGGTGTGGGGACCGTCCGGCCATTGCCTGCCGGAAGCTCGGAAGTGGAAACCCTGTCGGCTCCTGTTGCCTCGCAGCGACCGGCAACTCTCTGGAAGGATGGGGACAGGGTGGGGTCTTCGTCAATGCGTTAAGGTTGAATAGATTTCAACAATGGAGAAAGTGTAGCACAGAGATCGGCGGATGTCAACGAAAAATCAGAGCCAGCGGCGGGCCATTGCGTGCTGGCTCCAGTGTTGCCAGCCACAGCAGATGAAGGTAAGATTAGACACGTTCAACCGTCTCGGCCCCCGCCGCCCAAAGGAAAGCCTGTGCCCACCCACTCCCTGCCCGAACGTTTTGCGCCGATCCTGCATTTTTCCCAAGGGGAGAATTTCTTCCCCATGGCGGTGGAGGATTTTCTGACCTACTCCGCCCTTTACCGGCGGGGGGAAGAGCGCCCTCTGGTGGATTTTGGCCAACTCCGGCCCCATCATCTGGGGACGGGCCGGGAGATGGCGGAGACCTTTCTGCGCAGTGTGGAGATGGGGCCTTTGGGCGGGGAAGAGGTGGCCTCTGCCTGGGGATCCAGCGGGCTGCGCTTGCTCTACGATTGGTCCCGCAACCCCTTTTCCATTTGGACCGAAGCCTTGGCCCGCAAGGCGTATGATTGGTTCAGCGACAAGACCGCCGCGGCCACCAAGAAGTTTTGGTGGAATGGGCTGCTTTTGGCCAAGGCCTGGGCGGACAGCAGCCGCAGTGTGCGGGCGGATCTGCCCCGGCTGATGCTGCCCGCCAATGTGCGCAGTGCGGCCATCAACCGCTATCGAGCCAACCAGGGCACCAGCCCTCGCTATACTTACTACTATCGCATGGTCGAGGAAAAGAACTTTTTGGTTCTCCAATACTGGTTCTTTTATGCGTACAACGACTGGGCCAACGGTTTTGGGGGATTCAACGACCACGAGGGCGATTGGGAGGGCATTCAGCTCTTTTTCCGGCTGGAAGACGGCCAGCCCGCCCAGTCGCCGTCCCACATCTGCTATCAAGGCCACCATTCTCGCATCACCAAAACCTGGGACGACCCGGATGTGGAGAAGGATGGCGATCATCCCCACGTCTATGTGGCCGCCGGGTCTCATGCCAGCTATCCCCAGCCCCGGCAATATCCGCTGATGGCTCTTTATAATTTGGTTGACTACGCAACGGGCGGGGATCTGATCTTGCCCCATGCGGCCTGGCAACCTGCTGTGGATCTGGCGGACCAAGTGTGGTTGACGGATTACCCCGGTTCCTGGGGGACCAGGTACTGGGTGCCCCTGGCCTGGCTCAGCCGCACCCTGGGGTTGCTGATCAGCGCCCTGCCCGGCGAGATCCAGCTCCCCGGCGTCAGCGCACCCCGCAGCCCAAAACTGGACGAAGACGGCAACGAGCGAGAGATCTGGCGAGATCCCGTGGGGTTTGCGGGGCTTTCGTGAGGGGGTGAGCGGGTGAAGGGGTGAAGGGGTGAAAGGGTGAAGGGGTGAAAGGGTGATCCTCTCTGGAAAGCGATTCACCCCTTCACCTGCTCACCCGCTCACCCCTTCACCCGCTCACCCCTTCACCCCCCTCATGCAGGCCGCGGTACAGAGATCCCGTCCACAATATTGGCGAGATCGACGAATTGGACCAGGCTGAGGGGGCCGGGGATGCGGAAGACGTTGACCGGGGGGACTTCCAGGTGGTTGACCAGCCAATCGATCATGGGCGCGGGCATGGTGGCCTCTACGTCCAAGCGCACGACTTGGGCCAGTTTTTCCTCTTTGCGAGAGGCGATGATCGGCCCCATGAAGCTGGGCGAGGAGGTCAACTGGGAGCCGGAGCGCAGCACCCGGAAGAGATAGGCCCCGGTCACCTCCATGCCCTGGAAGAGTTCGGGCACGGAAAAGCGCACCAGATCTTCGCTCCACATCCAATCTTGGGTGGGGCCGCCGCCCAGACCGGGCAGGGGCACAAAGCGAGGCAACATGCGGGGCACTTTGATGCGGGCATAGACCAGAGGCTGCCAGCGGGGGTTGATGCGCTGGCCGGCCGAATCTTGGGGAAGCTGCACCAAGACGTTGAGGCTGTGGGTGCTGATAAAGGGGAAGGGCCGGCCTGGGTCCACGGCCAGGGGGGTGAGCAGGGGATAGACCCGGCTCTGGAAATAGCCCCGCACCCAAGACCGCTGTTCCCACAATAAGTCCGGGGCCGTGCGCACACGAATCCCCGTCTGGGCCAGTTCAGGCAAGAGATGCTTGGTGATGAAGGCGGCGGCCTGATCCACCATGGGCTGCACTTGGCTGGCCAGGGTCTGGAGCCGCTGACGGCTACCCGTTTCCCCGGCGTCCAGGGCATCCTGCAAGGCGGGCATCTCCAGAATAAAGAGATTGTCCAAACTGGCCGCCATCAGCCCCAGGATGCGCAGCCGCTCGCTTAGGGGCCGGGCCAATTCTTGGGCCGCCTGCAACAAAAATCGGGCTTCCTCCAAATTGTCGGCCTGGTCCGCGCCCTCTTGGGTGCGCAGATGGCTCTTGAGGGCCTGGGCCAAGGCGCGGGCGCGTTGCACCAAAAGGCGTTGTTCCGGGAATCTGCGCCCAGACCAGGGCGAAATGGAGGAGGCTGTCATAGTGCGGCTATCCAGTTTTGCTGTATGATGAGAGAGTTATCCGTTTTGGGTCGAACCCATGACGCCGATCATGCCCGGCCCAAACATTTCTGTCAAATCGTCAAGACTTCCTTGAGAAAAGCTATTTTCACCGCAAAGAGGAGATACCGATGTTCGCAGTTGAAAAAATTTCCTATTTAGGCTGGCCGAATTGTTATCGGATCAGCAACGATCAGGTTGACCTGATCATCACCACAGATGTGGGGCCGCGCATCATCCGCTTTGGCTTTGTGGGCGAAGCGAACGAGTTTGTGGAGTTCCCGGAGCAGGTGGGGCGCATGGGCGAGGCCGAATGGCTCAACTTTGGCGGCCACCGCCTGTGGCACGCGCCGGAAAACAAGGCCCGCACCTACTTTGCAGACAGCGGCCCGGTGAAATTTGAGCAGCACGATGGCTTTGTGCGCACGATCCAAGATGTGGAGCCGACCACGGGCATCCAAAAAGAGATGGACATCACGCTCGACCCGGCAGAGGCCAAAGTGACCGTGGTCCACCGTCTGCGCAACACAGGGCTGTGGGCGGTGGAGTTGGCTCCCTGGGCGCTCTCCGTCATGGCACCCGGGGGCGTGGCTATCCTGCCCCAGCCGCCCCGGGGATCCCACACAGAGAATCTGCTGCCCAGCAACCGGTTGGTGCTGTGGGCCTACACGGACATGTCCGATGCCCGTTGGAGTTGGGGCCAACGCTTTGTGCTTCTGCGCCAGGACGAGACCGCCCAGTTGCCCCAAAAGGCGGGCATGAGCCACACGCCGTGGATCGCCTATGCCCGGGCCGGCCACCTCTTTGTCAAACAGTTCCCCATCCACCCCGCCGCCCCCTACGCGGACATGGGCTGCTCCGTGGAGACCTTCACCAACAACCGCATGTTGGAAGTCGAGACCCTGGCTCCCCTGGTCACCCTGGCCACGGGCGAGATCGCCGAACACACGGAAAGCTGGTCCCTCTTCCGCAACATCCCCATGCCCGCCAGCGACGCGGACGTGGTGCGGGATGTGCTGCCGTTGATTTAGGGATTGGGGATTGGGGATTGGGGATTGGGGGTTTGGGATTTGGGATTGGGACGGTTCATACAATCCCCAATCCCAAACCCCCAATCCCCAATCCCCCACCCCGCCTATGGTAAAATGAACCTATCTCCTCCCCACATTCGGGTGGGCGGAGCCCTGCAAAATTTTGTTTCAACGGAGAGACGACTATGATTCACGAACCAATCACGGCCCCAAGGGCACGCAGCGGCACAAATGGCAGCGGCGTCCAGCCCAAGAGCGAACATTTTGTTGATCTGGAAGAGCGCTACAGCGCCCACAACTATCACCCCCTGGACGTGGTGATCGAGCGGGCCGAGGGCGTCTGGGTCTATGACGTGGAAGGCCGCAAATATTTGGACTTCCTCAGCGCCTATTCCGCGGTCAACCAGGGCCATTGCCACCCCCGCATCATGGCGGCCATGCAGGCCCAGATGGGCAAGGTCACCCTGACCAGCCGGGCCTTTCGCAACGACCAGATGGGGCCATTTTTGCAGCAATTGTGCGGACTGACCGGCTACGAGATGGCTCTGCCCATGAACACTGGGGCCGAAGCTGTGGAGACCGCGCTCAAGGCCGCCCGCAAGTGGGGCTATAAAGTCAAGGGCGTGCCCGCCAATCAGGCGGAGATCATCGTCTGCCGCAACAATTTCCACGGGCGCACCACCACCATTGTGGGCTTCTCGTCCGAAGCCCAATATAAAGAGGACTTCGGCCCCTTCACCCCCGGTTTTGTCGAAATCCCCTTTGGGGACGCCGCGGCCCTGGAAGCGGCCATCACCCCCAACACGGTCGGCTTCATGTTCGAGCCGGTGCAGGGCGAGGGCGGGGTACTCCTGCCGCCGGATGGCTGGCTGAAGGAGAGCTATGACATTTGCCAACGCCACAACGTCCTCTACATTGCCGACGAGATCCAGACCGGCCTGGGGCGCACGGGGGATCTCTTCGCCTGCGAGCATGAAGGCGTGCGGGCCGATGTCATGATCATCGGCAAGGCATTGAGCGGCGGCTTCTATCCAGTCTCCGCGGTGCTGGCGGACAAGGAAGTGCTGGGCCTCTTCCGCCCTGGCGACCACGGCAGCACTTTTGGGGGCAATCCTCTTGGCGCGGCGGTGGCCTCCGCTGCCCTGAGCGTGCTGGTGGACGAGAAGCTGGTTGAGCGATCCAAGGAGTTGGGGGCTTACCTCAAAGGCCGCCTCTCCCGCATCGAAAGCCCGTACATCAAGGAAGTACGGGGCCGGGGTCTTTTCATCGGCATGGAACTCAACGTTCCCGCCCGGGGCTACTGCGAGGCCCTACGGGATCGGGGCATCCTGTGCAAAGAGACCCACGTCCACACCATCCGCTTCGCCCCGCCCCTGGTGATCAGCCGGGAAGATCTGGACTGGGCGATTGGGCAGATTGAGGAAGTGTTGATGGTGTAAGGGGGCGAGGGGCGAGTGCGTCGGCGTCCTGCCGGGTCATGGGACCGGGCGGGGCGTCGACGTTTTTTGTTTTGGGGCGGATGGAATGCGGGTGGGTTTTCTGGTATACTTGGGGCAGGCGTTATATCCTGGCTCTATGCCAATTAGCGAAGGGATTGAATAATGGCAGTTAGCGGGCAGACCCTCTCGAAAATTCAGTCTTTGGCTAGATTGTATCAAACTGGATACCGTAGCCAAACCGTTGACTCCACGATCGACAAACTCGTGGAGATGGAACGATCCCAACTGGAAACAGAGGCAAGCAGTCTTGCCTTGGAACTGAGCATCTTTGAAAGCCAATATGGGATCGCATCGGCTGAATTTTATCGCCAATTCCGGGCCGGAGAGGCAGGCGATGAAGCCGATATGTTTGACTGGAGTGCTACCTATCAAATGTGGCTATCGGTGCAAGACCGACTTGAAACGGTGCGTGTCTAATCATGGATGCCCAAGCGTATCTAGATCTGATCCGGTTTCGGCTGGCAACTAGCACCGTTATTGTTGACATCAACGTAGTAAAGAACCGTGCATCAGAAAACCAAGGCCAATTCCGAGCACGTCTGAGGCTACACAATGGTGACTTTCTTGAAATATCCGAGTACTTCAGGATTAAAGAGGACGAGGTTCAAACAGTCGAGTATCGCTTCCAATGGATGGATCCAGCCAAAGAAACGCTCAGAAAACGGTGGGACAACGCACCGCATTATCCAAAACTCCTCGGCTTCCCGCATCATATCCATGTTGGAAATAGCGGAGAAGTAATTGCTGGAGTTCCCCTCAGCATTTCCCTATTTATCGAATTGCTTGAGCACGAACTCGAATGACCCCACCCCACCTCACCCACAAAATCGACGCCTCGCCCCAGTCAGACGACGACCAGCCCCCCCTGGACGATCTGATCCGCGCCCACCTGCCTGTGCGCCGCTGGCGGGTGGAGGTGGAGGAGACCGCCCTGTGCCCGGTGGAAATCCACAACGCAGGTGAGGTGACGGCGGATTTTCGGGTTCAGGTCTTGGACGCTGACGGCGACCCGCTGGACCCGGCCTGGGTGCGCATGACCCCGGCCCAGGTCCATCTGCCGCCGGGGGGACGCTCGTCCGTGATCCTGGCGTTGACGCCGCCCCGCTCACCCCGCAGCCGGGCCGGGGACCATGATTTGCTCGTCCAAGTCACCTCGCCCCAGCACCCGGAGCGGCGCACCCGCATCAGCGCGGCGCTGACGGTCAAACCCTTTTCCCAGCTTCAGATCGACCCGCCCTTGCCAGCCCAGGTTGCGCTTTCTTGGCGCAATCCTGTGGCGGATTTTGTGTTGCCCGTGGAAAATCGGGGCAACCATGAGGTAAGTTTAGGGTTGGCGTTGGGGGTGGCCGATGGGGGCATGGGGTTGGTGGCGGCCTTCGAGATGGTCGGCGGCGGAGACGGGCTGGCCCTGGAGCCGGGGCGACGGCGGCATGTGCCCGTGCGCATCCACGGGCGACGACGGATCATGCTGGGGGTCACAGAGCGGATGGTGTCCGTGGCGTTAACAGTGACCGCGGATGGCGCGCCCGCCGGGACGGTGCATGGCCGGTTGGCGGTGCAGCCCATCCTGGCCGGGGCGCAGTTGGTGACCGCTGGGGCGCTGGCTGTGGTAGCTTTGGTGGTGGCGGGGATGGTGGGCGGGTTGACGTGGCTCTCCGTGGGGTCCACCCCGGGCTTGCCGCCCACGCCCGACCCGGCCGCAGCCACTCGGCAAGTGGATGCGGTGACCCAGAATTTGCGTACATTGATCGTGGTGGTGCCACCGGCGCAGCCGTCCATACCCCAGGAAGAGCCTGTGGCGGCGGGAGGTGCTGAAGCCCCCCCTTCCCCCACCCCAGCAGATCCGCTCGATTTTTCCCAAAAAGAAACACCGCCAACCCAGGCGGAGCCGATAAGCTATCAGGCCATGTTTCAAGAAATCGCCCGAGAATATGGGTTGAGTTGGCAGATATTGGCGGCCCAAGCCTATGTGGAGAGCCGATTGGACCCGATGGCCGTGGGCGGAGATGGGGATATGGGGTTGATGCAGATCATCCCGTCCACGTGGGGGCAGTGGGCACCCAAGGCCGGGGTGGACCCGGCTACGCCCTACGATGGCTATGCGAATGTGCGGGTCGGGGCGGCTTATTTGGCCTATTTGCGGGGCGAGTTGACCAAGGATGGTCACCCGGAGGATGCGTGGGCCTTGGCCGCGTACAATTGGGGGCTGAAGAATGTGCGGGGTGTGCTGGCTGGCGGTCAGGGCTGGGACGGGCTGCCGAAAAAGCAGCGGCAGTATGTAACGGATATTTTGAATTTAGCGGGGAGCATTGGGGAGTGAATAGCGACATTGGCAACTGTTGAAAAAGTGGTATACTAAGTCATACGCTAGGCAAGCGGAATATTGAGGTATCTAAACAGGATAGGAGAGGATAAAATGGCTGTTATGACCAGTAATCGACGCAAAGAGCTCTTGCAAGAGGTGACGATCTTGCCGGAAAACCTTGTTCCAGAACTCTTATCTTATGCACGCTTTCTTCAAGTGCAAGCAATGAGTGATGAGGAAATTAAGACTCGCTTTGTTGCTACAGTTGAGGCTGCCCGCGCTATCGCCCGTCAAGAAGGGATCACCGACGAAGATATCGCCGCCGAGATTGCAGAATATCGAGCAGGCAGATGAAGATCGTTCTGGATACAAATGTACTAATTTCAGCCATTCTTGGCGGGAGATCCCAAAGAGTCTTGGATCTCTGGCAGTCGGGAGAATTCGAGGTGATTGTCACCACGGAAATCCTCACCGAGTATTTGGCCGTCCCCAAACGCCCGAAGTTCAAACTTTCATCCACCCGAGTCGACGACATCAGTGATTTCTTGTCTCGTTTTGCCACGCGTGTCACGCCAATCCACCCAAAAGTTCGTATTGCCGTCGATCCAAAAGATGACCGATTTCTTGATGCAGCACTCGCTGGCGAAATTGATTTCATCGTCAGCGGCGATCACCATCTTCTTGATCTGAATCCCTTCCGCAACATCCCCATCGTCACTGTACGCGAGTTCCTCACCCGCTTCCCATAATAGATCGTCTATCTCAACAGACAATTAGCTTGTCGGCGCGGCTGTCGTATCCAATTGCACGGCTCGCCCAAAGGCGCTTTGGACCAGATCCAGGGCGTAGCGCTCGGTCTGCCAGAGTTCGACGGCGGGGTAGATGTCGGCCACCAGGGTGAGACGGAGATAGTCATCGCCCCAGGTGACGACCACATCGTCCACCGCGCCGTTGCGCCCCCGTTCCAGGAATTCGGCCAGGCGCAGGATGGCGGAGAGGCGGATGAGGAGCAGTCCGTCGTCTTCGGCGTCTGCGGCTTTCTTGCCAGCGGTCATCAGCGAGGCAAAGGGGCCGAGGGTGGGCTTGCCCTTGCGGTGATAGCGGGTAAGCAGGGCGATCAGGCCGGTCTCCCGGCCTGTGAAACCGGAGAGGCCGTTGTTGATGATCAGGGTTTGGGAGTGGATGTGGTGGTCGTTGTAGTTGATCAACGTGCCCAGATCGTGTAGCAACGAGGCGGCGTCCAGCAGTTCCCGCTCCACCGGGCCGTAGCCGTGGAGGGGGGCAAGTTGGTCAAAGAGACGTCCGGCCAAGTAGCGCACGTGGTTGGCGTGGGCTTTCTGATAGCCATAGCCCCGGGCCATGTTGAGGACACTAAAGCGGCGCACATCCGGGATGACTGGGTAGACCAGGTGGTCCCAGAAGCGCTCCAGGAAGAGTCCTTCGCGTAGACCATTGACCGAGATGCGCACATGATCCACGCCCAGGCGGTCCATCACCGCGGCCAAAACCAAGGCACCGGGCAGGATGATGTCCGCCCGGTCCGTGCGCAGACCGGGGATGGCTTGGCGCTCGGCCAGCTCAAGGCTGCGGAACTCTTCGATGCTTTGGGCCACGGAGGCCCGGCTCAGTTCGAAGCCGTGGAGGGTGGAGAGGGGATAATTCTGGCGGGCGGCCTCAACTTTGGCCAGATTTCGGATAGTGCCGCCCACGCCGACCAGATCGCCCCCAGCCTTGCGGTCGATGAGGGACCAATCCAGCCGGTCCAATTCCTCGTCAATCCCCGCTTCCAGGGCGGCGAACTCCTTTTTGGCGATGGGGTCTGTGGTCACAAAGCGCTCGGTGAGGGCCAGCGCGCCAATCGGTGCGGATTGGCCGACCACATAGCGGCGATCCGTCACCCGGCTGACCTGGGCGCTGCCGCCGCCGATGTCGATCACCCAGCCGTCGGTGACTGAGACCTCATTGAGCGCCCCCACCACCCCGTAGTATGCCTCCCGCTCCCCGTCCAAAATTTGCAGGGTGATCCCCAGTTCCTCCCGCACACGCTCCACGAAACCGGGGCCGTTGGCCGCGTCCCGCACCGCGCTGGTGGCTGTGGGGATGATGGTGTCCACCTGCATGACGTGGCAGAAGCGGGCAAAGAGACGGAGGGCAAAGAAGGCCCGCTCCATGGCCGCGTCGCTGAGACCGTCCGGCGTCATGCCCTGGCGCAACCGCACCACCTCGCGGATTTCATCCTCCAGGCGATAGGCATTGCCGGGCGTGGCCTTGAAGACGACCAGGCGGGCGGTGTTGGATCCGAGATCGATGACGGCGATGTGTTTGGGCATGTGGTGTGGTCCGTAGATGATATCGAGTGTCGTGTATCGAGTAATGGGGGTCAGCGAAGCGGAGATACACGATACTCGATACACGATAAAAACTCAGCAACTTGATCTGCTCCATCAATCTGACTATGCGAATATCTAGGTTGTTCCAATAGATCCGGGACGGAATCGATCCAGCGGCCGGCGGCGAAGGCGTGGGGATCGATGGGGAGGCCGCTCATTTCTTTTTGAACAAAGTCAGCCAATACCCGTGATTCGGCAAATTGGGGCCGGGGGACGTAGCCGTAGGGGAGACCGGCGTGGTAGACCTCGGCCAGGGTGCTGTAGCCGATCTTGCCGATGATGGCGTCGCTGGCCTGGATCAGATCCGGGTGATAGAAGCCGGAGTTTTGGGCCAGGAGGTGGACGTTGGCCGGGGCCGCCGCGCTGTCGCCTGGGGTATGGTCCCCCGGCAGCAGGAAGTGGATGTGGGGGTGGCGGGCCATGTCCGCCAAGCCCGTGTGCTGCCACGTCACCCCGCCCATTGTGACCAGGACCAGGGAGGCATCCGGTGCAACGCCCAGCTTACGCCGGGTCTCTTCTCGGCCCGTTCTGGGCGGGCGGCTGATGGGGCAGACGGTGAGGGCGGCTCGGTCTGTGGGGGCGCAGAGCGGGCGGGTCTGGATGTGGACATCGGCCTGGGCGAAGGTGGCGGCGAAGTGGTCGATGAAGGGATGCAGGCCGGGCCACGCGTCCGCATAGCCGGCGTAGATCCAATCCCAGGTGAAGTTTTCGATCAGCACGGAACGCAGACCGGCCCGTTTGGCCACGGCCATGCCCAGGGGTGAAATATCGCACAGGATCGTTTGACAGCCTAGTTCGATCACCTGCGCCGCCAGGTCGTCTACCACCTGGGGGCGAAAGGGCACGTGGTCCGCTAGCTGGGTCAGGGTTGCGGGCAGGTCTTCCCGTAGGGAGTCCCGTTGCGCCAAGCCCACATCGGTCCACGACGAATGATAGCCAAAAGAGACAGCCCCGGTCCGATCTCCAGAGTGGCCCAAGGATTCAACAAAAAACCACTCCGGCACCTGGGTAAAGATCTCGAAGCGCACGCCGGGGTCTCGCTGGGCTATGGCCGCCATCACCGCACTGGCCCTGGCCCCATGCCCAAAGCCGTGGGAGGAGACAAAATAGGCGAATGGGCGAATGGCGAATGGCGGGGTCTCCGCTGCGCCATTCGCCATTTGCCATTCGCTAAACCTCCGCATGGTCCTGGGGCGGGGCGATGGCGAGGAAGTCTTGGACGAAGCGGGGGGCGTAGTCGCCCAGGAGTTGTTCGACCCGGCCCTGGTCGTGGGAGACGACGATCATGCCGGCGTGGTACTTTTTGTGCAGCCGCCAGACGATCTCGCCGTCGGTGAAACCGTCCATGTTGGGCCATTCCTGTTTGGCCAGGGAGACGATCAGGCCCGAATAGTCCGGGCGGGCCACAGGGGGTTCGTACGCATAGCCGCGGATGTGGGCGACCTCGATCTTGGCCCATTCGGCCCAAAGCTGGACGCCCGTGGCGGCCTCGATCATCTTGTCGATATTGGCCCCGCCGACGCGGGCGGCAATTTCCAGGAAATAATAACGGCCATCTTCGTGAGAGCGGATGAATTCGGCGTGGGTGACCCCTCGCACCATGTTCATGGCGGCCAGGACAGCCCGGTTTGCCTCTTGCAGGGCCGCATCTTCTTCGCC
Source organism: Caldilineaceae bacterium (assembly GCA_018003515.1). Classification (GTDB taxonomy): domain Bacteria; phylum Chloroflexota; class Anaerolineae; order Caldilineales; family Caldilineaceae; genus JAGNDO01. The sequence continues at coordinate 97,042 of JAGNDO010000004.1, read as the reverse complement.
GCCGTGGGGCAAGGAGCGGGTCATGAAGACGCCGCCGCCCTGGTAGACGGTCATGGGGGGCATGCCATATTTGTGGCTGGCGGCAAAGACCACCTCCCGCTCGGAGATGATGGAGTCCACGTGGTAGACGTCGCCGGGCAGGAACTTTTCCAGCACGTAGTTGGTCTGCACATCGCCCAGGGAGTCCAGGCTGCGCCACAGCTCTTCGCTGTTGTGGATCTTCTTGATGCCCATGCTCCCGGCCTCGGAGCGGGGCTTGAGCACCCAGGGCGCGGGGACGGCGGCCATGAATTCCCGCAGGCGGTCGTAGTTGAGTACATGCACAAACGCGGGCACGGGGATGCCGTGGTCCCTGGCCTGGACGCGCATGGCCAGCTTGTCCCGGAAGTGGCGGACGGTGGTGTCGCCCATGCCGGGGATGCGCATGTGCTCTCGCAGGGCAGCGGCGGTGCCCACGTCAAAGTCATCCAGGGGCACGATGCGGTCGATGTGGTGGTCACGGGCCAGGAAGCTGATGGCGTTGGTGATGTCCGGCTGCTTGACCACGGACTGGATCTGAAAGTGCTCGTCGATGCTCTCCCACGGCCAATCCTCGTCCACCAGATCCGCCTTCATGACCAGGATCACGTGGCAGCCCTGGCGTTTGCACTCGCGTAGAAAATCGAGGCCCTTCAAATAGCTGGCCAAGCAGAGGATGGTGGTGGGTTGGGTCATGAGAACTCCTTGCTAATTGAGAATTGAAAATGGAGAATTGAAAATGGGTCGCGCTTGACACAATCCATTGTGCATTGTCAATTGGGCATTGATCAGTTGTGCATTTCTAAAACGATCTTCGCCAACCGTCGTCCCGTGGGCGTGACGGCCAGCCCGCCCTGAGCGGTCTCTTTGAAGCGGTCGTCCATGCGCTTACCGATGGAAGCCATAGCGTCGATCACTTCGTCTGCGGGGATGGCGCTTTCGACCCCGGCCAGGGCCAGGTCCACGGCAATGAAGCATTGGGCGGCACCGGCGGCGTTGCGCTTGACGCAGGGGATTTCCACCAGCCCGGCCACGGGGTCGCAGACCAGGCCCAGCATGTTCTTGAAGGTGATGGCCACGGCGTGGGCGGACTGATGGGGCGTGCCGCCCAATAACTCCACCACTGCCCCGGCAGCCATTGCCGCGGCGCTGCCCGTCTCCGCCTGGCATCCCCCCGCCGCGCCGGAGACCGAGGCCCGGGCGACGACCACCGAGCCAATCCCGGCGGCGGTGAAGAGGGCGTCCACGAGTTGGTCGTCGGTGAAATTGTAGCTTTCTTGCAGGGTCAACAACACGCCGGGCAAAATGCCCGCGGACCCCGCCGTGGGCGTGGCCACAATGCAACCCATCCCCGCGTTGACCTCGTTGACCGCCATTGCTCTTGCAATCGCCCGGCTCAAAATCGGCCCGGTGATGGGCTGATGACCATCCTCCAGCCAATTCCACAGCTTGAACGCGCTACCTCCGCTGATGCCGCTGAGGGAGCGCACCGGCTCGGCCACCCCCTTCTCCGTGGCGTGGCGCATGACCTCCAACCGCCGGGCCATGCGGGCGCGCATCGTGGGACGATCCGCCCCACCCATCTCCGTCTCTGCCCGCTGCACAACTTCGCTCAGGGGCAGGCTCTGGCTCTCGGCCAAGTGGACCATTTCGGCGATTGATTCAAACATCAGCATTTCCTATTCAAAAGGGGGGGACGGCAAAGGGCAAAAGGCAAAAGGCAAAAGGCAAAAGGCAAAAGGCAAAAGGCAAAAGGCAAAAATGATGTTGTACCGATCGGGTCCAGAGGGCAAATCAACCAATCAACGTTTTCGCCCCTCGCTACATTTCAATCTTCGGCACGACGCGCACCCATTCGACCCAGGAGTAGTCTTTCAGATCTTCCAGGAAGTGGGCCGGGATGGGGTCATCCACCTCGACGATCATGAGGGCTTGGCCGCCCCGTTTGCGTCGGCCCACTTGCAGATAGGCCACGTTGATGTTGCGGGCCAGCAGCCAGCCGGTCACTGCGTTGACCGTGCCCTTGCGGTCCTCGGCGATCACCAGCAGGGTGTCGTACTCGCCGCCGAAGTCCACTTCGTAGCCCTGAATGTTGGTGATCTTGACCATCCCCCCGCCCACGGACGCGCCGGTGACCCGTGCCGTGCGATTCCCAGCGCTGAGGGTAAGTCGGGCCGTGTTGGGGTGGACGTCCTCGCCCAGATCCACCACTTCAAAGCGGAAGGTCAGGCCCATCTGGGCGGCCACGGCAAAGCTGTGGGGGATGCGGTCATCGTCCGCGGGCATGTCCAGCAGGCCGGCGACCACGGCCTTGTGGGTGCCGTGGCCCTGGCCGGTCTGGGCAAAGGAGCCGTGGAGTTCGATCAGGGCGTCATCGGGCTGCACGCCCAAAATGGTGCGGGCGATGCGCCCCAATCTCACCGCGCCGGCGGTATGGGAACTGGATGGCCCGACCATGATGGGGCCGATGATATCAAAGACTGAAACTTGACGGGTGGTGGCCAAAGGATGAGTACTCCTGAAACGAATGGCAAATGGGCGAATGGCGAGATGCGATTCGCTGTGCCAGTATAACATTGGGGAACCCTGGGGATCAATCTGCCGGGGGACGTGCTATAATCGATAGACCGCAAAGCCAACGTAGGTTGAGTAGGCCGGGTAGACCAGACAGGTGCAAGATTCTCGGAGTCCAGGCCGTATCGAAACCGCAGCGGGTTGACCCGCTGCGGTTTCGATACGCCGCCGAGTTCGTGAATGGTCAGCGGAGATCTCGGCGGCGGCTACTCAACCTGCGCTCGCCATTCGCCATTCGCCATTCGCCATTCGCCATTTGGTCAACCCGCTGCGGTTTCGATACGCCGCCGAGTTCGTGAATGGTCAGCGGAGATCTCGACGGCGGCTACTCAACCTGCGCTAGTCTCGGCCATTCGCCATTTGCCATTTGCCATTCGCCATTCGCCCAATGAACCGCAATATCATTCACCTGGATTTAGATGCCTTTTTCTGTTCCGTAGAAATGCTGCGGGACCCATCCCTGCGCGGGAAGGCGTTTGCCGTGGGGGGGACGCCGGAGGGGCGGGGGGTGGTGGCGTCGTGTTCGTATCCGGCCAGGGCGGCGGGGGTGCATTCGGCCATGCCCATGAGCCAGGCGTTGAAGCTGTGCCCCACTCTGCTGATCGTGGACCATCACTTCGACCTCTATCACCGGGGGTCACGGGCGGTAATGGCGCGGCTGCACGCCCTCACCCCGTTGGTGGAGCAGATCTCCATCGATGAGGCATTTTTGGACGTGACGGCCCGGCCAGAATCGGGGGAAGAGTTGGCCCGGCAGCTTCAGGCAACCATCCTCGGCGAACTTCTTCTGCCCTGCTCCGTAGGGGTGGCGAGCAATAAATTGGTAGCCAAAATCGCCACGGATGTGGGCAAAGAGCGGCACAAGGCGGCCTACAAGCTGCGCCAGTCCACCGCTCCAACCGGGACGCCCCAGGAACCGTTGACCCCGCCCAACTCCGTCACCGTGGTGCCAACCGGGATGGAGGCCGCCTTCCTGGCCCCCTTGCCCAGCCGTGCGTTGTGGGGCGTCGGTCCAAAAACTGGGGAACGGCTGGCCGAGCTGGGCATGCACACCATTGGCGACATCGCCGCCTGGGACGAGGCGGACCTGGCCCGGCGCTTTGGCAAACATGGGGAGGCGTTGGCCCGTCACGCCAAGGGGATCGACGACCGGCCCATCGTCACCGAATATGAGACCAAATCGGTCAGCAGGGAGACCACCTTCAGCCAGGACGAGACGGACGCCGCCCGGCTGGACGAAACCCTGGTCCACCTGGCCGGGGATGTGGCGCGGCAGTTGGGGCGCAACGGCTTACAGGGCACCACCATCAAGCTCAAGATCCGCTGGCCCGACTTCACCACCCTCTCCCGCCAAGTCACCTTGGCCCGGCCCACGGATGATGCGGAGACCATCACCGCCACGGCCCGCAAATTGTTGGCGGATGTGCGTCCGCCGGGCCAGGCCGTGCGGCTGATCGGCGTGGGCGTCTCCGGCTTTGCGGACCAGCCCCAGCAACTCAGCCTCTTCGACCTCAAGCCGGAGACCGAAAAGGATCTGCGCCTGCGAGAAACCATCCACCAACTCTGGGCCCGCTTCGGCCCGGACAGCGTGCATCGGGCCAGTTCCATGCCCACGGATGAGGGGTAAAAAGAAACGATCCACGAATCTTCACAAATCTACACGAATCAAAATGAAAAGATTCGTGGCGATTCGTGTAGATTCGTGGATCGTTTTGACCCTATTCGTTGATCAACTTGCGCTCGACCAGATCATACAGCCCATAGGCCGCGGCCAGGACTTCGATGGGGTGGCGGCTGGGCAGGTCGGTGCCGGTCTCGATGTGCCAGCGGCAAGTCTCGGAGGTGCAGGCGGTCATGGTGACGTCGTCGCCCTGGTCGGCCACGAAGTCGAAGAGTTCTTTGCCCACGTCCATGGCGATCTGGTATTTTTCCTTTTTGTACACATAGGTGCCGGCACCGCCGCAGCAGGCGGCGTGGCTCTCCCGCACATCCAGGCCGGGGATGAGTTGCATGATCTCCAAAGCCGGGTTGCCCAGGCGGTGCGCCCGGTATTGGCAGGGCGCATGGTAGGGTAGCACCATCTCCACGGGCTGAAAGTCTGTGCGCAGCGTCCCCTCGTCACGCCGCTCCCGCAGCCATTCAAAGATGTCCCAGACCGCCATTTTGAGGGCGTGGGCCTCGGCGCTGTGCATGTCCAACATCTCCGGGGCCTCTTCCTTCAGGGTGAGGGTGCAGCTTGTGCTGGTGCCCACGATCTCGTAGCCCTTCTCCACATAGGGGCCAAGCCAACGCAGATTGCGCTCGTGATAGCTCTTGGCCGCGGGGAATTCGGCGTTGTTGAGCAGGGGCAATCCGCAACAGCCCTGTTCCGGCACAATCACCTCGTAGCCGTTGTGCTCGAAGACAGCCATAGCCGCCTTGCCAATAAACGGCTCGTAATACATGGTGGAACAGCCGTGATAGTAGACCAGCTTTTTGTCCGATTTGAGCCGCTGACCGGCCGTGCGTTTGAGCCAGCGGGCAAAGGTGCCCTCCGTGCTCCACGTGGGCAACTGGGCACCCTTGGAGATACCCATGACCTTGTCAGCCAGAAAGCGGCTGACCGGGTTTTGCAGCCCGAAGTTGGCCAATTTGGGGGCCAAGCTGCCCGCCATGCCCAAGAGATCGCTGCGGCCCAAAAGCCGGTTGCGCAGGGGGATGCCGTTCTCCGCGGCCATGGCCGCCCGGGCCCGGGTGTTGATCTCCGTGATCTTCACCCCCGCCGGGCAGACTTCGTTGCAGACCCGGCAGCCGGAGCAGTAGTCCACGGCGTGGTCCGGGGTGGTGGGCTGGCCCGCCTCCCGAAAGCGCTGGGCCTGGGGACCGACATATTTGGGGCCAGGAAATTTGTCCGTCACCGCGGCCACGGGACAATAGCTGGTGCAGATATTGCACTTAATGCATTCGTCCAGGCTCAGGCCGACGGATTCCCAGGATGTTGTGTGCATAAAATGATGCCTCTCGTTCAACGTAGGGACAGGTTTGAAACCTGTCCCTACGCGGGGTGGGTAATGGCTTGGGCCGCGGCCACGCCGGTGGTGATGGCGATGCCTTCCAAACTGCGTTGCAGGATGGCGTCGTTGTCGGCGAGCAGGTTGCCCGCGGCCCACAGGTTGGCGTAGACAGGCTGGCCGCCTTCGCCCGTGGGCTGGAAGTTGCGGTTCACGGTGACGCCGCCGTTGAAGACCGGGTGGCCGGTTGGGCTCAGAAATTGGGGGGCGAACCAGGCGCTGCGCTGTTGGGGGATGGTCAGCGGCAGGTCGAAGACCACTTCCCAGGCCCGGCCGGTGTGGTCGCTGTTGAAGCCGCCGCCCAGGATGCCGCCGGTGGCCAAAAGGTAGGCCGCGGCCCGATGCTTGAGGGGCCGACCGCTGGTCTCGGAGGCCACCCATTCGATGACGCCGTTGTTGGCTTTGAAGTCAATCACGGTCATGTTGGGATAGACCGAGACGCCCATTTCGCTCAACTTGCGGCGCAGGGCGGCGAAGAGCCGCATCCCCGGCACGCTGGGGGGGAGGGTGGGGATCTCGAAAAGGGTGGCCCCGGTCTGGCTTTGCAGGTCGGCCAGGACTTGGGCGTGATGGTCCAGGCCCAAGATGGCGGGCATCCCGATGCGCTCGCCGGGGTGGACGGCTTTTTTGAGGGCTTGGGCCAGGGCGGCCAGCCGTTTTGGCTCTTCCAGCCCTCGGGCCTGTTGCACGCTGTTGCTGTCGTGGCGATCGGTGAGGAGGGCGAAGGGAAGCAGGACGGATCGGGCGGTGTAGCCCTGGGCGCGCAGATTTTCGGCGATCAGGTGGGGATAGAAGTCCCGCAGCCCCTCGAAACCGACGATGAGCATAGGCTCCGGGCGGCTGAGGTCGCCGTTGGCCTGGGCTTGGGGAGCCAGGAAGGTTGGTCGCGCCGCGCCGGCGGGGGACGGGAGGAGCAGATTGTTCCCGGAGGTGGCCGCGCCCCCGTATGGCAAGCCGATCTGTTCGCTCAACGTCTGAAAAGTCGCCACCGCAGCTGCCACCCTTTTTTCACCCAAAAGCGCGTAGGGGTGGGCTGGATGGTCGTCGCCGAGCCGGTCGATGAAGTCCAGGGGGCGGGGGATGGGCGACCGATCCGGGGCGTAGCCGAAGAGGTCCACGGTGGCGGGGGTCCAGTGGATGGCCCCCAAGCCCTTGGCGATCACGGTGACTTTTTGCCCCGCTTGGGCCGCGGTGTAGGCGGCCATCAACCCGCTGAGGCCCGCCCCAATCACGAGGAGATCAGTCATGGGGCACCTCCAGCTTGTCGTTGGGGGTGGCGTCAAAGTTGTAAAAGTCGGTGACCGGGCTGGACAGGTCGGCGTTGGGCAGGTGGTCCACATTCATGGTCGTGAGGTAGATCAGCTCGTCCAGCCGCTCCTGTTTCAGTTGCTGGCCCCACAAAATCGGCGAGACACCCTTCCAGCGCTCCTGCAAAAAGTCTCGTAGCAGCAAATTTGGATTAAAAACTTCGGCCCGGTCTTCGTTTGGCGCTTTTGGGATCAAAGACGGGCGGGCGTCGGCCAGACTCAATTTGGGCGATTGCATCGTGGCCACGTCCCAGGCGGATCCATGTTCGGCGAACTCCTGGGCTGCGGAGGTGTCGGCGTGGTCGATCTCGTGCAGAATGCCCACGGCCCGGTAGGTGCAGAAGCCACCCTGACACGGCCCCATGCCCAGGCGCACGTCCCGGCGCAGGTCGTCCAGAGTGAGGGTGGGGTTCTGGCGGGCGGCGTTTTCCAGCATGGCCCGGGTCACCAATTCGCACTCGCAGACCAGTTGGCCCTGGGCGTGGGTCTCCTCGACCTCGTGGAGGCGATGGCCCAGCCAATACGGCCCTTGGTCCGCGCCGGGGACCGGGGTGTGGGCGGTGATGCAGGGTTTGCGCGCCCCCAAATGTTCCGCGGCCAAATCCACGGTCTTCTCGGCCATGAGGCGGAAGGTGGTCCACTTGCCCCCGGTGATGGTGAGCAGTCCAGGCACGTTATGTCGAGCCTTGTGGTCCAGGAGGGCGAACTGGCGGGTGGCGTCCCGGCTATCTCCGGCGTAGTCCTCTTGATAAAGGGGGCGCACCCCGGCCCAGGCCCGCACCACCCTGGCCTTGCTGATGCCGGGGATCATCTTGTCCCCCTCTTCCAGCATGAACTGGACTTCCCAGGAATCGATGCGCAGATTCTCCGGGTCGGCCACTCGCTGATCTGTGGTGCCGATCACCGCCACTGTGTGGATGGGCACGATGATGTCCCCATCGTCGGGCATTTTGCAGCGGTTGATCACCGTATTCAACATGCGGTGGTTCATGGCTACCATAGTGCCCTTGCCAGGGATCACGCTGAGGTCGATGCCCGCCATGTGGGCTACGGCGTTGGCCCAGGCCCCGGTGGCGCTGATCACCAGTTGGGCGTGGATCGCCACATCCTCGCCCAGGGCAGCGTCTCGCACGCGTGCGCCGATGACCCGTTTATCCCCCTCGCCCCCGGCCATGATCAGATCCTGGACTTCGTGATAGGTGAGGATCTGCGCGCCGGCCATGCGGGCGGCCTGGGCCGTGGCGTGGGTGGCCAGGAAGCTATCCGCCGCGCCGTCGGGCACCTCAAAGACCCGGCTGATGCGGGGATTGAGCAGGGGTTCCCGATGCAGGGCCTCCTTGACGCTGATCTCGTTGCAGGGCACGCCCGTGGCCGCGCAGGCGGCCACAAATTGGTCCGGGTACGCCCCCACATCCTCCGGGGTGACGACGAAGAAGCCGCCTGTGTCCTCGATGCAATGGGCGTGGGTCTTGCGCAGGGTGCGGTTCTCGGCGATACACTCCACCGCGCTCTGGGGGTCCTTGACCACGTAGCGTCCGCCGCTGTGGAGCAGACCGTGGTAGCGTCCCGTGGTGCCGTGGGTCAGGTCCCGGCGCTCGACCAGGACCACCTGGTAGCCGCGCAGGGCCGCGTCCCAGGCAATCCCCGTGCCCGTCGCCCCGCCGCCGATGACCAGGATTTCAGTTTGGATTTTCTTCATCAGACTGCCTCGCTGCGATTTGCGGCTGATTTATGGAAGATAAGAAATAGGCCACGGATTGGACGGATTTGACGGATTTTCACGGATCTTTTTTTGATCCGTGAAAATCCGTTTTATCCGTCCAATCCGTGTTCTATTTCTTCTCAGTCGTCGTGATCTGCCGCGCCGAATTGTTCTGCGCCGACCATTTTGTCGGCCAGTTGTTGGGGTTTGTGGATCAGGGTGGGCAGGCATTGGGAGCAAATCCAGGCCGATTGGCCCTTGAAGCGCAGGGAAACCAGGGGGATGAGGGTCTCCGGTCGGCCACAGTTCAGACAGGTCAGGGGGGTGGTTGGGTGGGTCATGTGGGTTCTCTTTTCGGTGATGGGTTTGCGACTACAAAAACCCCCTCCCAGCCTCCCCCAGTTTGGGGGAGGGGCCGGGGAGTCGTAAATCGGCTCCCCGGTCCCCTCCCCAATCTGGGGAGGGTTAGGGTGGGGTTAGGTCCTATTCTTCAATCCAATGCATAGACCGCTGCACAGCCTTGAGCCAGCCCTTATAAAGCTTGGCTCGCTGGGTCTCGTCCATACGGGGCTGCCAGGTTTTGGCGATCTGCCAGTTTTGTTTCATCTCGTCAAAGCTCTTCCAGAAGCCTACGGCATACCCGGCAGCGTAGGCCGCGCCCAGGGCCGTGGTTTCGGCCACGACCGGACGCACCACCTCCACGCCCAGGATGTCGGACTGGAACTGCATGAGGGTTTCGTTGTAGACCATGCCCCCGTCCACTTTGAGGGCGGCAAGGGAGACGCCGGAATCTTTTTCCATGGCCTCAAGCACTTCCCGGGTCTGGTAGGCGGTGGCTTCCAGGGCGGCCCGGGCGATGTGGCTTTTGTTGATGTAGCGGGTGAGACCGACCATCACCCCCCTTGCGTCGGACTGCCAATAGGGGGCGTAGAGACCGGAGAAGGCGGGGACGATGTACATGCCGCCGCTGTCCGCCACCTGCTTGGCGTAGTCCTCCACATGGTGGGAGAAGTCGAAAAAGTCCAGGTTGTCCCGCAGCCACTGGACCAAGGCCCCGGCGATGGCGATGGAGCCTTCCAGGGCATAGATGGCCGGGTCCGTGCCAAATTGATAGGCCAGGGTGGTGAGCAATCCGCTGGCGCTGGGCACGATCTTGGGGCCGGTGTTCAGGATCATAAAGCAGCCCGTGCCATAGGTGTTCTTGGCCTCGCCAGGCTCGAAGCAGGTCTGGCCCACGGTGGCGGCCTGTTGATCCCCCAGGTCGCCGCAGACCGGGACTTTGTTCCAATAGCCGTAGATCTCCGGGTCGCTGGACGGGCGGATGGCGGGCAGCATGGCCTTGGGGATGCCCATGATGGCCAAAATCTCGTCGTCCCAGTCCAGGGTGCGCAGGTCCATGAGCATGGTGCGGCTGGCGTTGGTGACATCCGTGACGTGGGCGCCGCCCTCAGCGCCGCCGGTCAGGTTCCAGATCACCCAGGTGTCCATTGTGCCAAAGATGGCATCGCCCCGTTCCGCCGCCGCCCGCACGCCGGGGACGTTGTCCAAGATCCACTTGATCTTGGGGCCAGCGAAATAGGTGGCCAGGGGCAACCCCACCTTTTCCCGGAAGCGATCCTGGCCGCCTTCCTTGGCCAGCTCGTTGCAGATCTTGTCCGTGCGGGTGTCCTGCCAGACGATGGCGTTGTGGTACGGTTCCCCGGTCAGCCGGTTCCAGACCAGGGTGGTCTCCCGCTGGTTGGTGATGCCGATGGCGGCTAGGTCGGCGGCGGTGAGACCAGCGGCGCGCAGCGCGCCGTCCATGACTTGGTGGACCCGCTGGCGGATCTCCAGCGCGTCATGCTCCACCCATCCTGCCTGGGGGTAGATCTGGGTGTGTTCCAGTTGATGTTTGCCCACCACCCCGCCGCTGTGATCGAAGATCATAAAGCGGGTGCTGGTGGTGCCTTGGTCGATGGCTCCCACGTATCGCGGCATGGCGTTGCTCCTTATGCGGGTCGGGTTGGATGAAAGATTCACAGGTTCTTTGTATCTTCTCAATAAGGGGCCAAATTGTCAAACAGATCACCGTAGGGGTTTGGGTGGGGCAGGGAAATGGGCCACCCAAACCCCTACTTACGAACACCCGTTCTTGCCCCAAAATCAACTTTGCGCTATCCTTCTCCAACCATCAAACCAACCCCTCCCTAACCCTCCCCAGATTGGGGAGGGGACCGGGGATTCGCAAATCGACTCCCCGGCTCCTCCCCCAATCTGGGGGAGGCTGGGAGGGGGTAGCTTGGCGGTGCCATCAACCCACCCACCCACCCAGCCAAGGATCACCACCATCGCCAGCGGAGTCGTTCACGCCAAATTCGCCTTTTTCACCGGGGTGGCCATCACCGCGGGGACGTTGGCCATGCAGCATGTGATCCCCGCCGGGCCGGGGATTTCCCTGATCCTGGGCGGCTGGATGGGCTATTTGATCGATCCGGACCTGGATGAGTTGCAGCGCACCTATACCGAGGGCCGGGTCTTTCGCTATTTGGGCCGGCGGGTGGGGAAGGTGTGGCAGGCGGTCTGGGCCCCCTACGCCGCGCTGATCGATCACCGCTCGTTTTGGTCCCATATCCCCGGCGTGGGCACGGTGATCCGCGCCCTGTGGTTGGGGATCGTGCTGGCCCTGCCCTTTCTGGCCTTCGTCGCCTTCTTTGGCCCGCCGGTGTTGGATGTCCTGCCCAATCTCGACACAACCGCCGTGGACCCCACTTGGCTGTTCTGGCTCCTGGCCGGGTGGAGCGTGCAGGATGGGGTGCATTGGGCGCTGGATGGCTTCCCCTTGAACAACGGCAGTCGGCGGCAGAGCCGGGGTTATGGCCGCGAAAAGAGGCCGTCGGAGCCGTTGTAGCCCGTCATCCGCCTTACGATCCTTACAATTCTCCGCTTCAACCCCTCCCCAGCGTAACCTTCTTTTGCGGCAAAACGTCTGTCAATTCAAGCAAGGGCCGCAAATCAGTGCGCGGCCCTGCACAGACGAAATTGCCGACTATTCCCCAAAAGGAGGAAATCATGACATCGCTGCTCATGCTTCTTGTACTCTGCTACATCTATTCCATCCTGATTGTGGCCTTTATTTCCTATGTCGTGGTCAGAGATGGGGTCAGCCTGACTTTCTTGTTTGGATTGCCCCTGGTGATCACCCTGCTCGTTTTCTTCTTTGGGGGAGTCGATACGCTGCGCGCCGTCGCATTCTTCCCCATCCGCACCCTGGCTGGATTGCGTTTGGGCTAACCGCCCCGCCTTTCCGTTCCTTTAACCGTCAGCCCAAAGTCCGTTCACCCAGCCCGGCTCCTGAGAAATTAGGAGCCGGGCCTTTTTGATCGGTCAAGAATCTTCAAAATGGCAGCGGATGACGCCGATCGGACGGATTCGCCAAAGAAAAAACCTTCTGTTCTTTGTGATCTTTGTGTTCTCTGTGGTGAGAAGGACCTTTTTGCAGTAAAGTCATTTCAAGAATTGCTGTTGATCGCTCCTGGCTCTGCCGGTTTGCCTGGGTTGATGCTATAATAGTTCGTCAGCCAAAAGCAGGGCAACGCAGCTCGGATTTACCGGAGATAAGCGCATGAACAAGCGACTATGGTGGGAAAAAGGCATCATCTATCAGATCTATCCCCGCTCGTACCAGGACAGCAACGATGATGGCATCGGCGATCTGCCCGGCATCCTGCGGCGGCTGGACTATCTGGTCGATCTCAACGTGGACGTGCTTTGGCTCTCCCCCATCTTCCCCTCGCCCATGCACGATTTCGGCTACGATGTGGCCGACTATACGGACATCCACCCCATCTTTGGCCGCATGGCCGACTTTGACTTCTTGCTGGCCGAGAGCCATCGCCGGGGACTCAAGCTGATCCTGGATCTGGTCCCCAACCACACCTCGGACCAGCACGCCTGGTTTGTGGAGAGCCGCAGCAGCCGCCACAACCCCAAGCGGGATTGGTACATCTGGCGAGACCCGGCCCCAGGCAGCACGCCGGGTACCCCCCTCCCCCCCAACAACTGGCTAAGTTTTTTTGGCGGCCCGGCCTGGACCTTTGACCCAGCGACCGGCCAATTCTATCTGCACCAATTTGTCACCCAGCAACCCGAACTCAACTATCGCCACCCGGCCGTGATGCAGGCCATGCTGGACGCCATGCGCTTCTGGCTGGACCGGGGCGTGGACGGCTTCCGGGTGGATGTGATCTGGCTGATGATCAAGGACGAGCTGCTGCGGGACGAGCCGCCCAACCCCAACTGGGACGGGGTCGAGCCGTTCAACAGTATCCAGCACACCCGCACGGGCAATCTGCCCGAAGTCCACGGGCTAATCCGGCAGATGCGCGCCCTGCTTGACCAATACGACGAGCGCATGATGGTGGGCGAAATCTATCTGCCCAACGCGGAACTGGTCAAATACTATGGCCAGAACCAGGACGAATGCCACCTGCCCTTCAATTTCCAGTTGATCCAGACCCCGTGGACCGCGTCCGCCGTGCGCAAGGCCGTGGATGACTATGAAGCTGCCATCCAGGATCATGGCTGGCCCAACTGGGTCTTGGGCAACCACGATCAACGGCGGCTGGCTTCCCGGGTAGGCCGCCAACAGGCCCGGGTGGCCAACATGCTCCTCCTCACCCTGCGCGGCACGCCCACCTGCTATTACGGCGACGAGATCGGCATGGCCAACGTGCCCATCCCCGCCGAATTCATCCAGGATCCCCAGGGGGTCAACCAGCCGGAGATCGCCCACCTCGTGGGCCGGGATCCCCAGCGCACGCCCATGCAGTGGGACGCCTCCCCCAACACCGGCTTCACCGCCGCCGGGGTGCAGACATGGCTGCCCGTGGGCGATGATTTCACAACCCGCAACGTGGCCGCCCAAACCGCCGACCCCCACTCCTTCCTCAGCATGTTCCGGGCGCTGACCCATCTGCGCCGCACGGAACCGGCCCTGAACATGGGCGATTACGCATCCATCCAGACCGGCCACGATGATCTCTTTGTCTACCGCCGCTCGGCCCCTGCCGGGGAAAAGGCGAACGGGTTTTTAGTGGTGCTTAATTTGGGCCAAGACCCCCACATCATAGATCTGAGCCAGGTGGCGACGACAGCCGTGATCGCCGTGCAAACCCGCATGGCCCGTCGCGGACCCGTGGATCTGGCCGCCCTGACCGTCAACCCAAACGAAGGACTGCTATTGCAGTTGGAGAAATAACCGTGTCGAAAAAACAAGCGAAGCAAGTCACCCTCTCCGGGCTGTCCGGCCCCACCCGGCTGGACAAAGCCCTGCGGGAAGCCTTTCCCCAGTGGGGACGCAAGGCCGTACAGCAGACCATCACCAGCCGCCAGGTGTCGGTGAACGGGCGCGTAGTCTGGATCGGTTCGTGGCAAGTGGAGAACGGGGACCGGGTAGAGGTGTTGAATCCCCCGGTGGCCAAACCCACCCCGCCCTCCGGCTGGGACGAAAGCTGGCTGATCGAAGAGTCCGGGGATCTGATCGTGGTCAACAAGCCCGAGGGGCTGCTATCCGAGTCGCCCCCCCACCGGGACGCGGTGAACCTGCTGGATCTGGCCCAAAGCCGCTTCGGCCCCCTGGTCCTCTTCCACCGCCTGGACCGGGACACCTCCGGCGTGATCCTGCTCAGTCGGCCCGGTGCGGTCAACCGCTATTTGGATTGGGCGTTCCAAGAGCGGCTGGTGAAAAAAGAGTATGTGGCCGTGGTCGCCGCGCCCAACCAACTGGCCCGGGTAGGCACCATTGACGCCTATATCGGTCTCCATCCCCAGCGCCGAGAGATGGTGGCCGTGGTGGAGCGAGGCGGCAAACACGCGGTCACCGACTACGAGATCATCTCCGCCCCCGGCCCAGGCCGACCGGATGCCCAGGCCGTGCGCCTGTGGCCGCGCACCGGGCGCACCCATCAACTGCGAGTACACCTGGCCCACATGAACGCCCCCATCCTGGGGGATCGACTTTATGGCAACCCAGAGAGCTCGCCCCGGCTCCTGCTCCATGCCTTTCGGCTCGTCCTGCCCGCCGGGCAAGACGACTACCCGGAACGCACCTTCACCGCCCCAGTGCCAGAGGGTTTCTGGCCATCCACGGTTGATTTCCTGGTGAAAAGCTACCTACCAACCCCACCCTAACCCTCCCCAGGTTGGGGAGGGAACAGCCCTCTGGTAGCGGCCATTCGCTTTGCGGCGATCCGGCTCCTCCCCCAATCTGGGGGAGGCTGGGAGGGGGTGGCTTGGCAGTTACGTAAAAAGCTAACCGTCCAGGGAATCATGTTCTATTTATGCAAAGGACTTATTGATGGCAAATCCATTTTTCAAACTGTTTATCGCATCCCATGTGGGCCTGTACCGCATGACCAAAGGCAAACTTGGCGGAACGATGGGCACAAACGAGATCCTGCTCCTCACCACCACCGGGCGCAAGTCGGGCAAGGTGCGCACCACGCCCGTGGTCTTCTTCCGAGACAAAGCCACCTTCATCGTGGTGGCGTCCAACGGCGGCGCGGCCAATCACCCGGCCTGGTATCACAACTTGGTGGCGGATCGCAAAGCATCGATTACGGTGAAGGGTGAGGAGATCCAAGTCAAGGCCAGCGAGGCCACAGGCAAGGAGCGGGCGCGCCTGTGGAAGACGATCACGGACAAAGCCGACCAGTTCGCCCAATATCAGACCAAGACCGAGCGGGAGATCCCGGTGATGGTGTTGAAGAGATGAGAGATGTTGATTGGTTGATTGGTTGATTGGTTGGGTACTCACCTAATCAACAAGTCAACCAATCAACCAATCAACAAAAAACGTAACGCCCCCGGAAGCCGCCTTGCCCAGGCGGCTTCGTTGTGTGCGCCGTCTTTTTCTTCGATGTAGAGCAGGGTTTGGTCGGGCATGTAGCCTTTGCGGATCAATTCTCGGTTCATGCGCTGGCTGGCCGTGCGATAGTAGGGGCGCAGAAAGGGGATCAGTTTGAAAAGACCCTTGGGCGGGGCCATCTCCGCCGTGCCCACGTCCATGTAGATGCGTCCGGGCGAGAACGGGGCCTGGTGTACGGTGCCCCGGATGGCCTCATCCGCAAACCAGAGGGCAGGACTCATCACCCCGGCCAGGCCAAAGATCTCTGGGCGCTGAAAGAAGGCGACCAGGCTGATCAGCCCGCCCATAGATGATCCCATGATCCCCGTGTGCGCCCGGTCCGGCTGGGTGCGGAAAACACCGTCGATCAGCGGTTTCACGGTGTCGGCGATAAAGTCCACATAGGCGTGGCCCTTGCCCCCCTGTTTCATGCGTCGGTCCGCAAAGGGGCTGTATTCGTTGATGCGATCCGCCCCCATGTTGGGCAGACCGACCACAATGGCCTGGATGCCCTCGGCGGCCAGCTTTTCCAGGGTCTCATCCGCTTGCCACTCCCCTGCAAAGCCCGTAGCCGCATCAAAGAGATTCTGGCCGTCGTGCATGTAGATCACCGGGAAGCGGCGATCTTTTTCGGCATGATAGGCCGGGGGCAGATAGACCAACACAGGCCGCCGGTTGTCCAGTTGGGGGCTGTAAAGCTCTGGCAGCACCCGCACGGTCCCGGTCACGGTGTGATCTGCGCCGTGATTCCACTCTTCGTAACGCATCCACTCGGTCAAAAGTATTCCCTTTCCAAACCAATCTCTCAATCTCCCAATCTCTGCTTTGAGATTGAGAGATTGGGAGATTTTTATGACAACACACTCTGGAAAATCCCCGCGTACCCCTCGGCCGCGGCCAGGAGATCCGCCAGATCGATGTATTCATCCACAATATGCGCCCGGCTTTCCGGCGACGGGCCAAAGCCGATGGTGGGCACCCCGGCGATCCCGGCGCTGTAGGCGGCGTTGGTGCAGAAGCCATAGGCCCGCAAGGTCGGCTTCAGCCCGGCGGCCCGCAGACCAGCCAGAGAGTTGACCACAATGGGGGCATCCGGGTCAAGCTTCCAGGCCGGGAAGAACTTTTGCGTGCGCAAGGCCGCACCCGTGTAGGTCGTGTATTCCCCGGTCCCCACCACCGCGGTGATGCGCCCCTCCCCCTCCGCGCCTGTGGCCGCGGCCTGGATGGGACCGAGGACGCTCTCCACGCTCTCCCCGGCCAGCAGCCGCCGGTCATAGGTGACACGGCACTGGCTGGCGATCACCGAGTTGGCCGGGTACGGCTCCGAGTGGATATCCGTGAGGGCGATGAGGGCGTCGCCCAGCATGGGGTCCGTGCCCAGGGGGATGGTGGCGATGGCACGGGCGGCGTCCATCATCAGCTCCACGGCGTTGATGCCCAGATGGGGGGACGAGGAGTGGGCGGGCTGGCCCACGGCCTCCACATGGATCTCCGCCCGGCCCCGGCCACCGATGGCCAGGTTGAGTTCCGTGGACTCGCCGATCACCACAAAGTCGGGCTGGACGCGGTCCATGACGGCTTGCAGGGCCACCCCTTCCAGCACCTCCTCCATGACACTGGCGCAGATCACCACCTGCCCGGCCAAAATCGACCGATCCAGGGCCACCGCGGCATAGATAGCCGCGGCCAAAGCCCCCTTCATGTCCGACGTGCCCCGGCCCATCATGCGCCCAAAGTCGATCTCCGCGCCGAAGGGGTCAACCGTCCAGGGCACGCCGGGGGCGATGCCTACGGTGTCCACATGGGCGTCAAAGAGCAGGGTGGGGCCGGGCAGATCCCCCCGGATGGTGCCGGTCACATTGCCCAGCTCGTCTTCGTGGATCTGCGTAAAGCCCAGGGCTTCAAAGGCCCGGCGGGTGCGCTGGATGGCCGGGCCTTCCTCACCGGAGAGGGTCTCCAGGCGCACAAGATCCTGGGTGAGGGCGATCAGGCCGGCTTCGTCGATAAAATGGGTGGTCATGGGTAAGCTCCTTTGCGAGAAATTGATCCACGAATCTTCACGAATCGGCACGAATCTAGTGAAAAATCCGTTTGAATCGGTTCGATCGGTCTTATTCGTGGTCTATATTGAATTGGGCAACGATCCGCCCCGGCAGACCCGGCTCGATCCAGGCGGCGCTGTCGATTTGGAGGGCGATGGCCCCGGCGGTGAGGGCGTGGCGGGCTTGGGCCGGGGTGTGGATGCCGCCGCAGGCCACCAGGGGCACGCCCAGGTTGAGCCGTCCCACCTCCCCCAGGGCGGCCAGCATGAGGGGAAAGATCAGTGGGCCGTGCAGCGCGCCCACCACGGGGCTGCCGTCCGTGGCCGGGAGTTGACCCCTGGGCGGCTGGCCCATCACCAAGGCGCTGGCCCCGGCCTCCACCACCGCGGAAGCCAGATCCGCCGCCCGATCCAAGGGCAGACGGGCCAGGACGGGCAGATCCGTGCGCCGCACCACGGCCTGGATCAGCGCCCACGCCTCCTCGTCGTAGGCTCCGTGGGGGATGCCGACCTCCAGGCCCATCAGCCCATCCACCCCGGCCAGCTTTTCGGCGGTGGCGGCCGCAGCGTTGGGATGGGTGTCCCCGATGTGCAGGATCACCGGACAGCCCAGGCGCGGCCAGTGGTGGGCCAGCTTGCGCACCACCGCGGAGACGCCCCGGTTCTGGCCGCCGCTGTTCAACACGGCACCGCCCAGGCCCTCGGCCATGCGCTGCCCGGCCTGCCCCGCGCTGCTGCGCCGAGTGACCGGACCGACCACCACCCCGCCCAGCATGGCCGGGTCCAGACCGCGCAGGGAAAGCTCCCCATAGCCCAACACCCCGGCGGCCAGCATGACCGGGTTGGGCAGGGGCAGCCCCATTTTGTGGTTGGGGGCCAGGTTGATCTCCGGGTGGACCCTCATAGACGGGCCTTCAGAATTTGGAATTTGAGACCAGGCATGGGGGCACCGCCGTTGTGGAAATGTACACCCCGGTAGGGAAAGTCGTCCATGGCCCGGTGGGTGTGGCCGAAATAGACATCCTGGATGCCCGAATCGGCGTCGTGACCCATGTAAGCCAGGTAATTTAGCAGTCGGCGGGCCACCCGGCGGCGGGGTGCGGCCATGCGGATGGCGGCCTTGTGCAGGTGGGTCTTGGTGACCATGTCGTAGACTGTGTTCTGCATGGGGGTGCGCATACGGGCCTTGCTCCAACGGTGGCGATAGTGGGGCAGTTGCTCTGGGGTCATGCCGGGGCTGGCCGCGTCCCCGTGCAAAAAGACGCTGCTGCCCATGCGCAGAAGATAGGGCTGCCAGGCGAAGTTGGGCTGATGCGCGGCCAATGCGCTCAACCGGTCCACAAAAAACTTGTGGTTGTCGTGATTGCCCAGCAGATAGTGAAAACGACAGGCCGGATGGCTTTGCACCAGATCCCCCAGCCAGTGGTCGGCAGCGCGCACCGTGTCCTGGATCGAGTCGAGGGTACTCCAATGGAAGTCGAAGATGTCTCCGGCCAGGACGAAATGGTCGGCCTGGGCCGCGGTGGCGTGCAGGGCCGCTTCGTGCTTATGACCCAGAGTGCGCTGGGAAAAAAGGTGGAGATCCGAGACGACGTAGCAGGTCAGGGGGGGATCGGGGATTGGGGGCTGGGGATTGGGAGCGTGGGTGATTGGGGTCATGATCGGATTCTTGTCGGACGGATAGCCAAGGGGGATGTGGCGGCGGCTGGACGCAACCGGGCGGTGAAGGTGGCCCCAGGGGTCGTCGCCTCCTCCAGAATGATCTCGCCGCCCATGCGCTGCATCAACACCCGGCTGATGGACAAGCCCAACCCCGCGCCGGGGATCGCGTAGGAAGCAGCGGCTTGGCCGCGATAAAAGCGGTCAAAGAGATAGGCCCGCTCGTTCTGCGCCACACCCGGTCCCGTGTCCCGCACCTGGATGCAGACCCAGGGTTGATCCAGGTATTGGTCCACATAGGTACACAGGGTGACGGCGCTGCGGGGGGCATAGTTTAGGGCGTTGTCCACCAAGTGGCGCAACACCTCCCGCAGCATGGGTTCATCCGCCTGGGCCGGGGGCAGATCCGCATCCAGTTGGGTCTGTAGCTCGATGCTGTTCGCCACGGCCATCTGCGCCCGGCTTTCGACCAGCTCCGCCACCAGGGTATTCACATGCACGGGCGTTAAAACGATCTGAGTCTCTTCTGTGCTGAGTTGGAAAATATTGAGCAGATCCTCGATCAAGCGCTGAAGTTGGTTGGCCTCGGCGGAGAGCGTCTGCATATAGGCCGGGCGTTTGTCCGGGCCGGCCTTCCCCAACAGGTGCAGATAGAGCTGAATGTTAGTCAGAGGCGTGCGCAGTTCGTGGCCGATACGGGCGACGAACTCATCCTTGAGCCGGTCCAGCTCTTGGAGATGATGGTTGGCTTCGGCCAGGGCAGTCGTGCGCTGGGCCACCCGCTCCTCCAACTCGACGTTCAACGCTTCAAGCCGGGAGTGGGCCTGTTTTTTCTCTGTGATGTCCCGCAGGATCAACACGCAGCCGGTCAGACGTCCTCGGCGGTCACGCACGGGGGATAGACGCAGGTCATACCATCGCTTGCCCAGAGGCCGATCCATAATGACCTCCATCTGGGCATCATTCTGGTTTTTTGCCAAATCAACAACTTGTGCCACCAGTTCAGGATAGCGGAAGCCGACCGCTTGCAAGGGCTTGCCGATCACCTCCCGCTCATCCGGCGGGATCATGGCCAGGGCGGCCGGATTGATGTCTACGATGCGGCTGCTGGCATCCAACACAAAAACCTCATCCCGCATCACATCCACGGCCGTGCTGCGGGCCACAGGGTTCAGATAAAAGAGCTGGGTGGGGTGGATGGCCCAGGCCAGAAAAATGCCTGTCAGGCTGAAGGCTGGGAGCGAAAAGTTAAAATCCCTCACCGGAGAAATGCCCGCCACGAAGAGAAAATCCATCGTCAAGGGAATCAACGAACTCAGAAAAAGCACCAGGATTTGGCGACGGAAAATGGTCTTCCCGGCGCGGTAGTGTTGAAACAAGAAGACAAAACTCAATACAAAGGCCAGATAGCTCAAAGTCACGTGGGGAAAGTAAAACCAGGGACCGTTTGTACTGTTGAGAACAGGGACGAGGCCGCTGGTATCCAAGAGAGAGGCCCGCCAAAAAAGATGGTGATAGGGATTGGTCCAGATCACGATATTGGTGGCAATTGGCACGGTGAGGGACCAAAACAAAACCATCCGCCAACGAGCCCAGTTACCGGTGTACTCCACAACCATGGCCAGCCAGGCCACGGGCAAAAAAGTAAGACCCAGAAACCTGATGTTGGTCCAAAAGAGCTTCCCCGCCAGATCCAGGCTGATCAGGTCCATGATCCTGCCCAAGGCCCAGACCAGCAGGCAAACCATCACCAGTCCAAAGTAGCGGGCAACCGAATAGGCGCGTTGCCGCCAGGCAAAAACAAGCAACCCCGCCGCCACCAGGGCGGAAGCAACGTACATGGAAAGATGCAGGTTGGCATTCACAAGCTCGCTTCCAGATTGACCATTTTATTCCCCCTGTTTAGCTCAACCCACATTTTCGCCGCCGCCCCTGGCCGGCCCCAACTTCCCTCTTGGCGGGAAAGCCCGCTCCCTCCCCCATCACTCCGGTCTAAAACTGCCGATAATTTTATCAAAAATGGCCCGTTTGCGTTCGGCCCCATCGACTTTGGTGGCCAGGGTCAGAACGTAGAGTTTGTCGTTGGCCAGCAGACCGACCTGTTCCACATAGGCCTGCACCGCCAGACCAAACTGGGCCATGTCCGCCTGGGCGATGACGCGGACCCCGGGCAGGTTGTTGAGGGTCTCGGCCTCGCTGCTCTCCACGGTCACCGCGCCAAAGATGCCGGCGTTGGCGGCCAAAACTTCACTCAGCTCCTCGGCAGTGACATCCGGCGGAATGTCGATCACCGAAACGATGGCAAAGGCCGGAAAGGGGACAGGGGAGAAAAGCTGGGTGATGTCCGCCTCCACGGCCATCAGGCCGATGCTCTCCCCGGCGGGGGTGGCCAGAAATTCGTCGATCTGATCCAGCAAGCCGGCGGCCCCAGTGCCAAAGAGCCGGGCCAGGGTTTTGAAGCCGTTGCCCCGCAGATCCACCCGCAGCCAGGTGGTGGGCGCGGCCAGGGAATAGCCCAGCCGGGTGCCCGCAATGATCGGCCAGCCCTCGGGGATCACCACCGTGGGCGTGGGGATCGTCACGGTTGACGCCCCAGATGCCGGGCGGGTGGGCGTGGGGGTGAGGGTGGCCGCGCCAGCTTGGAAGGCCGTCTCCGTGGCGGTCTGGGTGGGGGTGGCGTTCGGTGTCTCCGTGGGCACAATGGGCGTGTCCGTAGGGATCGAAGTCGGGGTCTCTGTGGCGAGCGGGATCGGCGTCTCTGTGGGCGCATCCGTGGGCGCGGGGGTGAAGGTGGCCGTAAAGGTCATGGTGGGGATCGGCGTGTCGGCCCGGGCCACGGCGAAGGGCGTGGGGGGCGCGGCCGTCCCCGGCGCGGCACAGGCAGCCAGGAGCAGGATGGCGGCCAGAAGCCAGAGTTTTGAGAAGAGGGTGGGTGATTTCAAGAGCGAATCCTTTTTGAAATGAACAATATACAATGGTCAATGCACAATGGGTGTCGGCTAGAGCAGCCCAGTGAACGTAGGTCCGGGAGTACCTTGCTCTAGCCGGGTCCGTGACCCATAGGCATCAAGCTAAGGGATCAGGGTGGACCAAAGCGCTGGAAATGAGCTGGCCAATCCCGGAAAGGGCCGGTTCTTCTTGTGTTCATGCAGTAGTTTTGGCCCATTCCGGGATTGGCGGGGAGATCTCGTCCATTCCGGGAATGGGCCAAAACTACTTACTCTACCTCAGATCGTCCGGCCCATTCCCGGAATGCTCTGTTTTTGAGCGCAAATCCCTTAGCTTGATGCCTATGGGTCCGTGACCCGGCGGGTCTGCCACAGAAGATCTTGGGATCTACCCGCCGGGTCACGGATCCGGCTAGAGCGCGAAAAAGGCTGGAGTCGAAAGGCTAACGGCTACAGCAACAGTTCGCTGCGCAGGAAGAGATAGACCTGGCCGCTGGCGATGTCGCCGATGAGGACGCCGCCGTTGAAGCTTTGGATTACGGCGTTGAAGCCCGTGGCCGGGGCGGTGGCCCAGCCCAGGGCGCTGCGCAGTTGGTCATCGCTCTCCCACAGGCGGCCAAAGCCCCGTTCGGGCTGGAAGAGACCCGGCCCTGGGGGTGCAAAGCGGGGGTCGTCGCTCTTCAGCGCCTCGCCCTCCTGCCAGGTGTCCGGGCGCTGGGTCCAGCGCTGGTTGGCATAGCGCACGTAGATCTGGCGGGCATCTTCCCGGCGCAGCATGGCTCCATTTTGGAAGGGCTGGATCTCGGCCGGGGAGGCCACGGGCAGGTTGTCGGCGCACCCCAGCTCGGCGGATTTGGGGTCCGTGTTCAGAAAATTCAGAAAAAACGGGTCCGCGGTGATGGAGCAACTGGAGACCTGGCTGACCGTGGCCGTGGGCGTGGGCAGAGGGGTATGCGTGGGCGTGGGCGGAAGCGGGGTCGCCGTGGGCGCGGGCGGCGTGGCCGTGGGCGAAGGCGTGGCGGAGGGCGCTTCTTCGGGCGTGGGGGATGGTTCAGCCACGATGGGCGTGGGTGTGGCGGAGGGCGTGACGGTCTCTGGCTGGGGGGAAGGGGTGGGGGTCGATTCGCCCGCCACGACGGCGCCAACCAAGGTGGCCTGGGGAGAGGGATTCACCGCCACGACCGTGGGCGTGACATCACCTCGCCCCCCCAACCCAAACTGTCCGCCCAACTGCCCCGAGGTGAGGGCCACAATAAAGAAGACCACCAACAAGAGCAGCACGGATGTCACAGCCAGCCCGCTCCAACGCACGCGTTCCAGACGGGCCAACATGCCCTGGCGGGGCGGGGGGCCGGCCGGAAGGGGCGCGGCTTTCGCCGGGGCCGGTTTGGGCGTCGGGGCCAGAGGGGTCTGGGTCACCTCTGCCGTGCGCCGGGCGGGGACCAGGACTGTGGCCGTGCGGGGTTCGCTGGGCTGGATTTGCACCGCGGGCAGGGCAGCCAGGGTCATGGTGGCCGTGTGTTCGTCCGTGTCGATGGGGGGGGCATTTTCATCAACGGGCAAGCGGCCTGCGGCCCTGGCCAGCCCAGCCGCCATCAGATCCGAACGGGTGTAGCGCTCCGCCGGGTCCTTGGCCAAACTATTTTTCAAAATTTCAACCACCCCCGCCGGCAAGTCAAAGAGAATGCTGTCGGGAATGGTGAGGGGATCGTAGACATGGGCGTGCAGGATCTGGGTGGTGCTGCCCACAAAGGGTGCCCGCCCGACCAGGCAGCGATAGAGTACCGCGCCCAGGGCGTAGCTGTCGGCCCGGCCATCCACCTCTCGGCTGCCCGCGCACTGCTCCGGGGCCATATAGGCCGGGGTGCCGATGGTGCGCCCCACATTGGTCAGATCCGGGGTGTCCAGGGCGCGAGCAATGCCAAAATCCGAGAGCAGGGGGATGACGGGGTAGTCCAGGGATTCCAACTGCACGCTGTGGGGGCTGCCGGGCTGGGCTGGGCGCAGGAGGATGTTGCTGGGCTTGACATCTCGATGCACGACGCCAGCCCGGTGGGCCAAGGCCAAGGCCCGGGCGATGGGTTCGAGCAGGTTGCAACTCTCCTCCGGGCTGAGGCGGCCCCGGCGGTCGAGCAGGCTGGCCAGACTTTCGCCCTCCACCAGTTCCATGGCGATATAGGCGATGTTGCCGCCGGACATATCCCCCACCTGCACCGTGCGCACAATGTGGGGATGTTGCAACCCGCCGGCGGTCTGGGCCTCCTGGCGAAAACGGGTGCGGGAGACCGCGTCCGCGCCGGGCAGAAGCACCTTCAACGCCACGGTGCGCCCCAGGATCAAGTCATAGGCCTGATAGACCGTGGCCGCGCCCCCGCTGCCCAACCGTCTGCCCACCTGGAAACGGCCCAAGCGCTGGCCGGCCAGATTGGCCGGGTCCACGGGCGCGGGGGGCGCGGCCTCAACGCCGGGGACGTCAAAGGCATCCGGTTCAGGGTCAAAATCTGGGGGTGGGGAAGAAGTTGGTCGGTGATCGGTCACAGATTTTCCGTTATGGGTTTTGAATAGATTGTACCGATCAAGATGATGATAAAATGTAGGTGTGGTTTTTAACCGCACGATCCGTCGGCAAATGTGAATTGTGCGGTTAAAAACCGCACCTACGGGTATTCACCATCATCTTGATCGCTACAGCATTTTGAAAAGATGGGTCGTGTTTTGAGATTGACCACGGAAACCACAGAACACACAGAAGTTTCTCTGCTCTTTCCGTCTGTTCCGTGGTTTCCGTGGTCAAGTCGTTGATTCCACAGCCTGGACGCTTGCTCGTCCCTGCGCTTACTGGTATCATCAAGGACAGAGAAACGATTTTCTATAACTGCCAAACTACCCCCTCCCAGCCTCCCCCAGATTGGGGGAGGAGCCGGATCGCCGAAGACAAGAGTCCGGCAAACCTGAACTGTCCCCTCCCCAATCTGGGGAGGGCTAGGGTGGGGTTGGCAGTTACCAATTTTCTATTCTAGCATAGCCATCAACGGGCTGCCAACGAGAATGGGTGCAAATCCATGAGTCAATTTGGAAAACTGGTCTGCATTAGCGGTTCGCGCATGGGCACTGAGTACGCGTTGAGCGGGGAGATCACCGGGGTGGGCCGGGCCGCCACCAGCCAGATCGTGCTGGACGATCAGTTTGCCTCGCGCCAACATGCCGAGGTCCACCGCATCAACACAAATTATCAGGTGCATGATCTGAGCAGCAAAAACGGCGTCTATGTGGACGGCCGGCGGCTCTCCAGCGGGGGCACGGCGTGGCTGGAGGATGGCTGCGAGGTGCAGTTTGCCTCCACCCGCTTCCGCTTCCAAGACCCATCCGCCACCATGACCGCCCCGGCCCTGATCGCCGTGCGGGAACCGAGCCTGCGGGTCGATCCCACCACCCGTCAGGTGCATGTGGACGGTCAACTGCTGGAGCCAGCCCTCAGCGTCAAGCAGTTCGAGTTGCTCTGGTTTCTCTTCCAAAACCGGGGCCGGGTAGTCAGCAAAGACGAGATCGCCCTGACCGTCTGGCCCGAAGCCCAGGGCGACATCTACGACGCCAACATCGACCGCATGGTCAGCCGGGTGCGCAGCCGCATCGAGCCGGACGCCGGCGAAGATCCCCGCTTCATCCACACCGTACGCGGGTATGGGTATAAGTTAGAGTTGGGGGAATGAAGGGGTGGGGGGGTGAGGGGGTGAAAGGGTGATGAACGTGGTTCACATCTTCTCACCCCCTCACCCCCTCACCCCCTCACCGATCCCGTCCCCAAACCGTAGGCCAATGGTCCGAAAGCCGTCGCACTTTCTTCAAATTCCTCTCATGTAATGGGTGTATGCTGAGAATCAGGCGTTTTTGACGTCTGCGACTTTTGGCACGCCTGGGAGGACAGTATGGCTCAACAGATGGCGATGGTTCAATCGATAGGGAATTTTACGCCCGGCGTGTTTGGCCGATCCAACAGCCCGTTGGATCTGACCGGTGATCTGGCCGGGGATCTGCTCGCCCTGATCCACGCCGCCCGGCTGGGGGATGATTCGGCCTTTTGCCAATTGGTCGACCATTATCAGAGCGCGGCCCAGCGGGTGGCCCGGCGCATCATGCGCACGGAAGAGGCCGCCGCGGACGCGGTGCAGGACGCCTTGATCAAGGCCCACCGGGCCATGCCCCGTTTTCAGGATGGTAACTTCAGCGCCTGGCTGATGCGGATTGTCACCAACACCTGTTATGATCACCTGCGCCGCCAGAAACGCCGCCCCACGGTCAGCCTGGACGAGATGGTGGAACCGGGCGGATTTCTGCAATCGGGTGCCCTGCCCCTGCTCCCCAGCCCCAACAACAACCCAGAACAGGTGGCCGTCCAGCGGGAGAGCATGCGACTGCTCATGGCCGCCATCGAGAACCTGCCCGGCTATCATCGCAATGTGGTCGTGCTGGTGGATGTCCACGGCTACGACTATCAAGAGACCGCGGCCCTGCTCCAACTCCCCCTGGGCACAGTCAAATCCCGCCTCAGCCGCGCCCGGGCCTCCCTGCGCGACCAGTTGGTCGTCGCGGGGTTGGTGCCCGGGTTTGGAGATTAGGAGAGGGGGAGAAGAGGAGCATCGCCCTCTCCCCGTCCGCCATTCCGCGCATTCGACAAATCGCCGATCCTGACGGTACAATAGTTTGGCCCTCCTGCCGTCCATGTTGGACTCGGAACTGTTCCCCACATATCAATCCGGTCAGTCGTCAATCCCACACGCCCATCCAGCGCACTAGTTTCAATCCCACACCAAAGGAGAACACCTATGTTGCGATCTCGATCTGTGCTGCCTGTCGTCAGTCTTATGTTAATTTTTAGCCTATTGTTTGGCGCTTGCACCCCAGTGGCCCCAGCACCCGCTGCCCCGGCCCCGGCCCCCGTCTCGGATGCCGCCCCAGCCGAAGCACCCGTCGCCGACATGAGCGGCTGCCCCGTCGCCCCCCTGGACCCGCCCGAGGCCGTGACCGTGGCCTATGTGCCCATCATGAAGTTTGCCGCCATGTATGTGGCCGCCGGCCGGGGCCTCTTTGAAGCCTGTGGCCTGGATGTCACCATCGAGCGGGTGGGGTCGGGCACAGAGGCCATCGCCTTCCTCTCCGAGGGCAAGGTGGACGTGGGCGGTATTGCCATCGTCACCAGCCTGTGGAATGGCTGGAGCCAAGGGCTGGACATCCGGGTGATCGCCCCAGGCGGCCTGGAACCCTTTGTGGGCAGCCCCACCAAGATCGTGGCCCGCAAAGCCCTGGTGGATGATGGCACCATCACCGACATGGCCAGCCTCAAGGGTCGCATCGTCGCCTCTGCTGGCGGACCGGGCAGCGGCGGCGAGTATCTGCTGGCCAAGGCATTGGAGCGGGGCAACCTGACCATCCGTGACGTGGAGATGGTGCAGTTGGGCAATGCGGACATGCCCGCCGCCTTCGAGAACGGCTCCATCGACGCCGGGACCCTGGGATCCCCCTACGCCGACCAGGTGATCGACGGCGGCTTTGGCGTAGCCATTGCCGAAGATCTGACACCGGGCCTGATGACCGTGGCCTTTGTGGGCAGCGGAAACTTCGTCACCAACCGCGGACCCGTGGCCGAGCGCTTTGTCCTGGCCCTGGTCCAGGCCGCCCGCCTCATGCAGGGGGACGACTATCTGGCCGACGAGAACATCGCCGCCTATCTGGGCTATGTCAACTCCGACGAGGAGACCCTGCGCACCAGCCAGCCCGTGGTCTACGATCCCGACATGGCCATCCCCGTGGACGGCCTGGCCGACGTGGAGCGGATTCACCGGGAGAACGGCCGCACGGAATACACAGATCCCATCGACCTGACCAACGTGGTTGACACCTCCTTCGTGGACAACGCCATCGCGGTGCTGGGACCGTACGCGAAATAGCGGACATCGAGTATCGAGTATCGAGTATCGAGTATCGAGTAATGGGTGGTGAGGGGACCAGGAGCCTCCTCACCACCCATTACTCGATACTCGATACTCGACACCCCTTGTCATCACCATCTTTTCGAGCGAAACCTCACCCCATGACCCCAACACCCAAGATCGTCGCCAAAGATGTGGTCAAGATCTATGACTCCATCAATGGGCCTATTACGGCCATCGACCGCTTCAATTTGGAGGCGGCGGATGGTGAATTTGTGTGCATTGTCGGGCCGTCGGGCTGCGGCAAATCCACCTTTCTGCGCATCTTGGCCGGATTGGAACCCCATACCAGCGGCAGCGTGCAGATCGTCCCCGGCCTGGACCGGTCCAAACCCCTCAACAATGTGGTCTTTCAGGAATACGCCATCTTCCCCTGGAAAACCGTGATCGACAACGTGGCCTTTGGGCTGGAAATGCGCGGCTTCTCGCGCAAAGACCGCTATGCCGTGGCCGAAGATTGGCTGGACCGGGTGGGGTTGCGCAAGTTTGCCAACTACTATCCCCACCAGATCTCCGGCGGCATGAAACAGCGGGTGAGCATTGCCCGTGCCTTGGCCAACGACCCGGAAGTGCTGCTCATGGACGAGCCCCTGGCCGCCCTGGACGCCCAGACCCGGGCCGTGCTGCAAGAGGAGCTGCTGCGCATCTGGGAAGAGAGCCGCAAGACCGTGGTCTACATCACCCACAGCATCGACGAGGCCGTCCTGCTGGGGGATCGGGTGCTGTTGATGACCGCCCAGCCCGGTCGCCTCAAGGCCGAGTTCACCATCGACCTGCCCCGGCCCCGCTCCCTGGCCACCACGGGCACAGCCGAATACAGCCGCCTGACCTACGCCATCTGGGAATCCTTGCAAGATGAGGTGAAGCAGGCAATGGCCGCGCAGCAAGGAGAACCGGCATGAGCGAGCATTCATCGGTGTCAAAACCAAGAGCAATGGGTCGTCGAGCGGCCGTGGGGCTTGGCGGCGGGGTCATCCTAATCGGTATGTCCGTGTTTGGGTTGTGGAAGGCGTATTGGTGGGCCGGGATGGCCATCGCCTTCAGCTTGATCGTGATCCTGGCGGACAGCACGGCCCGGCGGCTTTCGCCCAAGGCCCGGCCTCGTTTCGAGCGGCTGCTCACCTTCGGCTTCCCCATCCTGCTGCTCTTGGCCTGGGAACTGCTGGTGGGCGTCGGCATCCTCAGCGCCCGTTGGTTCCCGCCCCCCAGCCGCATCGCCCAGGCCCTGTGGGACATCACCGTCACCTATGACCGCTTCAACCAGACCAGCCTGCTGGGCCGGCCCTGGCTGATTCCCCAAGAGTGGCGGGCTGCTGGCTGGCCCGGCGTGGCGGCTTTGCTCGACGAAAGCCATGTGCTGGCTACGTTGAGCCGAGTCTTCGCCGGCTTCTTGATCGGTGCCCTCCCCGGCATCGGCGTGGGCATGGTCATGGGCATGAACCGCACCGTGCGGCTGATGCTGGACACCACCATGTCGGCCATCTACGTGCTGCCCAAGATCGCCATCTTCCCCATCATGATGCTGATCTTCCCCAACCCCTTTGGCGAAGGCCCCAAGATCGCCGTGGTGGCCATCTCGGCCTTTTTCCTGGTCGCCATCAACACAATGGCCGGGGTACGGGACATCGACCCGGTCTTTATCCAGGCCGGGCGCAACTATGGGGCCAACCGCTGGCAACTCTTCCGCCACGTGATCCTGCCCGGTGCCATGCCCGTGATCTTCGCCGGATTACGCCTGGCCCTGGGCACGGCGTTGATCGTGATCGTGGCCATCGAATTTGTGCGCGCCAAAAAAGGCGTCGGCTTTCTGGCCTTCTATTATTGGGAAATCTTGGTCACGGAGAAGATGTATGCCGGGCTATTCGTGGTCATGGCCCTGGGCATCATCCTGACTTACGGGCTGCAATGGCTGGAGCGGCGGATCATGCCGTGGCAGGCGGGGAAGTGAGGGGGTGAGGGGGTGAAGGGGTGAAGGGGAGAGGACAACCACTCCGCTTCTCTCTGCGTATCTCGGCGGTTAATTGTTTTTGGTCGATTCCAGCGTCACGGACCGCCAGAGGCCGATGGGGTGAAAGCCTAATTTTGAATAGACCGATCCGGCAGCCGGGTTCTCCCAATAGAGAACCGGCTGTTTTTGATCGGCAAAGAGATCAGCGCACAGGGCGCTGCACACGGCTGCGCTCAATCCCTGGTTGCGATGGGCGAGAGGGGTATAGACACCGCCGATCATGGCCCGGTCCGGCACTTCGGCGTTGGTGAGGGCTGTGGAGAGGATGGGTGTTTCGCTTGTGGCGTCCACCGGCTCGGCCAGCCAGACCCGGGTGTCCCGCAGGGGCCGCTCGACCGCGGCCGGGCTGCGGGTCATGGACCCCGCATCGGCGAAGAAGTCCACCAGCCGGGGCAGGTCTGCCATGCCCGCCCGGCGCACGCGCACGCCAACGGCAGGAGAAAGCGGACGAAAGTCGGGCGCATCCAAAGCCATGAGCTTCGTTGCATTGACATCAATGGCCCGATAGCGGCGCAAATAGGGCAGCCAGGATTCGATGCCGCCGGGGTTGTCCTGCACAGCGTTGGCGGTGACTTCATGGCCATCCAAAATGTCGCCCAGGCCCGCCCAATCCGCGCCGGGCTGGCCGAAGAGTACCCAATTGCCCATATAGCGGTTGAGCACAGCCCGCAACTGGCCGTCCGCGCCCCACTCTCCCCAAAACTGGCAAAACGCCCGATCAAAGCCGACCGCCGCCAAATTGCCCAGCATATACAGATTATAAATAGGCGACTGCCTGAGCAAGTCCACAGCCGCACTTCGGTCGAATTCGTTGAGTAGTCGGATCATGGTGGGTGGTCTGTTTGATTGGTTGATTGGTTGATTTGTCTGCGGCGATTGGGAGATTGGGCGATTAGGAGGTTGTCTCCCACACCCTTTTGCCTTTTGCACTTTGCCTTTTGCCTTCCTTTTTTTTCACCCCATAAAAAAGGCCCAATGACCGGGGCCGTGGGTCCGCAGATAGGCGGCCACATTGGCGCTGGGGTTGATGCGGATTGCGTCGGGTTGGGTG
Source organism: Caldilineaceae bacterium (assembly GCA_018003515.1). Taxonomy (GTDB): domain Bacteria; phylum Chloroflexota; class Anaerolineae; order Caldilineales; family Caldilineaceae; genus JAGNDO01. Next base: position 65,814 of record JAGNDO010000004.1, on the reverse strand, counting down.
CGCAGCCAGGCACCGAAGTCGCTGGCATAGGGTTCACCCGTGAGGACCGTGCGCAGGGAAAGCTCGCTCATGGGGCCGACTTCCGCGCTCATGCCGGAGGTGGCGAAGGCTCGGCGCACCCGCTCCCGGTCATACGCCACCTGGCGGAAGGTGGATTGCCACGCGCCATCCACACCGTCTAGGATGACATATTGGGCCCTGGGATCGCTGTTGTAGGGCAGGCCCACGCTGCCGGCGTTGATGATACGCCATCGTCCGCTGACTCGATCCAGGGTGCGGTGGGTGTGGCCGCAAACCACGACCGGCTCCTCAATGGGGGCAAGGGCGGCGGCGATCTTGCTGTCTGGCATCTCCGGATAGATGCCGACAAACAGGTTGCCCGACACGCCATGAAGCAGACGCAGCGCAGGCAAACCAGCCACTTGGATGGGTATTTCGTTTGGCAAAGCCCCCAGCAAAGCCAGATCCGCCTGGGTCAGCCGTCCCCAAGTCCAATACATGTCCGGGAAGCGCGCCCGATTCTGGAAGATGACATGGCTGTGATCCGTGTTGAGGTTCACCAAAATCAGATCATGGTTGCCCATCACCCCCGGCCAGCCCAAATCTTGGTAAAGATCGATCACCTCCCGCGTCCACGGGCAGCGGTTGACCAGATCCCCGCCAAAATAGACGAGGTCCGGGGCTTGTGTTTTCAGATCGGCCACCACCGCCTCAAAAGCAGGCAGGTTGCCGTGGATGTCGGATACGATTGCAATACGCATAGTTTTTTTTCCGGGATTGGGGATTGGGGATTGGGGATTGGGGATTGGGGGTTGGGACAAACCACCCAATCCCCAATCCCCAACCCCTAACCCCTAACCCCTAATCCCCAATCCCCGCCCCAAGCGGATCCCGTTCCCCCACAAACTGACCCCGGCCCGTGGCCGCGGCGTAGGCGGTGAAGGCGTTGCGGATGTCGGTGTCGGCGTCGTAGTGGTTGGCCCTGGCCCATTGGTGAAAAAAGATGATCTCCGGTTCGGCGGTGACAAGCTCCCAATAGAAGAGGGTGCTGATCACCCCGCCGGCGGCCATCATGCCAGAATCGGTGTAGGCGGCCAGGACGGGGCGGCGGTCGTAGTCGATGCAGTGATGGGTACAGGCCCAGCCGCCGGGGGTGTGGCGCTCCGGCACGCTCTCCACCACGGCGAAGGAGGCCCTTGGATCGCCGTTGAGGGGCAAGCCCACGCTGCCGGGGTTGATCAGGTGCCAGCGGCGGTGGATGGCCGCGGGCTGCTCCTCGTAGCTGCCCAGGTGCGGGTCAAGATAGGGATCGGCTGCCGGGTTCTCGTCCAGGGTGATGTGGCGGTCGATGCGCACGTGGGTGTGGGCGGAGATCAGGGTGGCCTGGTCCACGTGGCCGATCTTGGCGGCGATGTGGGCGGCGGGTTGTTTGCTATAGAAGCCCGTGCGGTTGTTGCCCGGCACGCCGTGGGCCACCCGCAGGGGCTGGGTGCCGGGGAAACAGAGGGTGAGATCATCGGGCAGGGTAGCCAGGAAAGCCCCTTGGGCGGGGGTGATGCGCTCCATCAGCCAATGAAGCTGCCCCCAGCGCTCTGGGTCTTCGTGGCCGTCCGCGGCGCGGTCTGTGCCAAAGTCCAAATAGTAGAACTCGTGGTTGCCCCGCACCACGATCCAATCCTGGGTGCGCACCCGGGCCATCACCCGATCAACGACTTGAGGGCTATACGGCACCGCGTTGATCAGATCCCCATCCACCACCACACCGTCGGGCTGGATTCGCTCCAGTTCGACCAAGACCGCTTCCAAGGCGGGCAGATTTCCGTGAATGTCGGCGAGAATGGCTAGGCGCATGAAGAAAATATCGTGTATCGAGTATCGTGTATCTGGCGTTTTGCGGTGAGTCGCGGGCAAAATACTCGATACACGATACTCGATAATCAGTTCAAAAGATAGGCGATAATCAACCGGGTCGTCGCCACCAACGCGTCCATGTGGGTGCGCTCGTAGCTGTGGGAGGCGTCGACACCGGGGCCGATGAGGGCGACGCGGGCGTCCGCACCGGATCGCCACAGGGCTTGGCCGTCGGAGCTGTAGAAGGGATAGATGTCGATCACGGTGGGAATGGCATGGTCCTCGGCCAGTTGGCGCAGATGTTGGCTCAGGCCATGATGATAAGGACCGGCGGAATCCTTGACGCAGATGGTGACATGGAATTCGTCCGAAGTCTGCCCCATGCCCATAGCCGCCATGTCCAGCGTCAGCAACTCCGCCAGGTCCGCCGGGAATCCCGCGGCGCCGTGGCCGACCTCTTCATAGTTGCTGATGTGCAGGGTGGTGCGCTGGGTGGGGGTCACTCCGGCGCTTTGGATGGCCTTGACAGCGGCCAGCATACAGGCTACGCACGCCTTGTCATCCAGGTGTCGGGAACGAATAAAACCGGCTGGTCCTACTTCAACCCGGGGGTCAAAGGCCACAAAATCCCCTACCTCAATCCCCGCCGTCTTGGTTTCAGCAAAAGAAGACGACCGCAGATCCAGCCGCACCTCCATGTGTTCGTCGTCCCGCTCCTGGGCGCTCATCTTGGCCCCGTGGACGTGGGTGGAGGCGAGGTCGATGAGGATACTGCCTCGAATTTGTTGGCCGTCCTGGGTGAAGATGGTGCAGCCCTCGCCCTCGGCCGCGTTCCAGGCATAGCCGCCCAGTTTGGTCAGGCGCAGGCGGCCATTTTCCTTGATCTCTTTGACCATGGCACCCAGGGTATCCACGTGGGCGGTGAGGCCACGGGGCGCGTCGGCGGCGAGACCGGGCAGTTCGGCCACCAGGGAACCTTTGCGGGTCTGTTGAGGGTCAAGCCCCAATTCTCGCATGGCCAGGGCCACCAGATCGATGGCCGGTTGGGCGAAGCCGGTGGGGCTGGGGGTGTTGAGCAGATCGACTAGAAACGCCATCAAATAATCAGTGTTCACGGGCAAGGTTGTGGTTGTTTTGTTCATTTCAAATTCCCGTTCAGCAAGTTGTTTGGACTTGATGCCGACAAAGCATTTCAAGGTACCCGGGAATCCGGTGTGCCCAACATAATCCACGGTGTCCCCCAGGCGGCTCGATCGGCATCCCCGTTGCCCGCCGGGCCGACATCGGTCACCAGCCACAATTGCACAACCGTACCCCGATAGGCGGAGAGATCCACCACCACCTCTGTCCAGCCTCGCCCCGGCATGGCCGCAGGATCGATCTGTTCCTGCCAAAGGGTATGGCGTCCGGCCCCATCCTCCACCTCCACCCGGAAGGTGACGCCATCTCCGCCCCAACCCCAGCTCGCTGGGTCCAGTATGGGGCTGACCCACAAGAAGATGGGAGCCGTAGGTAGATAGAGGCTAAAACCGACCTGGGCCGGCGCGTGGGCGAAGATGGTCTCTCGGGCCTCGCCGGTGGTGGGCATGGCGAGGATGAGAGGTGCAATTCGTCGACAGCCCGTGGGATCCTGATCCGGGTCAGTGCAAACGGGTGTGTCAGGCATCATTTGGGCATCGACCAAACGCTGCACCAGATCCACCGCCACATACTTCGTCGAATACGCCCGGATGGCAAGCGTGGGGTCCATGAGTCGATAAACATGGTTGACCCCCACCCACGACACACTGACCACCACGGCAAAGGCCAGCCCCGGCAGGAGTAGCCGCGTCATCCTGACTTTGGCGGTGCCTTCGGGCAACCGCACCCAGGTGGCCAGTCCCCACAAAGCCACCCCCGGTCCGACAATGGCGTAGAGATCCCAATCCTGCCAACGGGGCAGATCGTTCTGAAAAGCAAAATGGTAGACAAGCAACCCAACGCCCACGCCGGACAGGTAGCGCAGGGTTTGATCTTCTCGCATTTGGAGCCAAAAGCCAGGAAAAATCAGACCAAACAACAGGATCGGTAAGGCCGGGATCAGCAGCCACAGATTCGCCCCGATGTCCGCCAGCCGTCCCGGCTCCCAGAATTGGGAAAAAGTCCAGAAGAGCTGTCGATCGCCCACGTACCCTCCGGAAAGTTCCGGCAAGGGAACGCCCAGAGCCAACAAGAGTACGACGGTGAGCGCAGGAACCACAAGACCGGTCCCCGCCAAGATAGCCAACTGGCGCAATCGCCCCGATCGGGTAGTCAACAATGGCAGGGCCATCATGGCAAAGAGGGCTTGAGGATGCAAACTGACCGCCAGACCGGCCACTAACCCCACCGTGGATAACGGTGTCATCCCGGCCAAGTAGTCCAAAGCCAACGCCATCGTGACGCCTACCGCCGCGGTGACCAGGCTGTAGTTTTCAATGTGCCCGAACCAAAGCTGGCTTGATCCGAGGGCCAGCAGTCCCAAGACCAGCACGGTTCTGTACCCCGGCGTCTCGGTCAACCGCCGAGCGATCGTCAGGATGGCCACGACGAAAACCATCCCGGCGACAACACTTTGAGCTACAATCCCCAGATCCAAGGGCAAAGAAAGCGCCGCAGCGGTCCGAGTGGTCAGGTACCCGATCAGACCGTCCAGAGGTGCCTTCCAGATATAGGGCGGCTTGTCTTGCAACTCTGCGAACGCCAGGAGATTCAGCTTGAGCAGGCCATCACCGTAATGGGTGCGCTCTGCGCCCAACCAGAAGAGCAGTCCGCTGCCACCGACAACCCGCCACATCGGCAGCTGGGTCACATCCCACCGGGGAGTCAGCCTGGGCAGGCCGTTTGCCAGCCAGGGTGCGGCGAATCCGACCAGGGCAACGACGGCCCCCAGAAGCAGGCGCAATGCCATGGGCAGATGGGCAAGATAGTGAAATGCCCACGTTCGGCCATCAACGACCAGAGCGCCAAACACTAACCCCATAGTGGCCGGCAGCCAGGTGATAAACACTTGGCGGGAAAAACGGTTTTGGGCAAGAGAACGCATGAGTCAATACCTTGCGAAAGAAAGAGACTTTATGCCGCTTTAGGCACTAAATAGAGCGTGATCTCACTACGGTTGTGGAAAAGTTGACGGGCTCCGATGATGGTATAGGCCTCCTCCAGGATCTCCCACGCGTGCTCGATGACCGTGGGCCGTCCCTCTTCGGGCAACTTCAGAGTCATGATGGCTGCGCCGTCGGGATAGATCTGCTTGGCATACCCAACCATGAGCCGAGCCGAATCTCGGGCGTCCATGCGCATGTCGTTGACGATCAGGTCGAATTGGTCCGGCTCGTCGGCCAGGTAGGCTTCCGCGGTCACGCGCAGGTGGCGGATGGCCTGATCTTCGGACAGGCGGGGGTCGAGCAGGGCCGGGTCTACGGCGGTGACATATTGTTCACGCAGACGCAGGATGCGGCTCCATCCGCCGGGGGAAGCGCCCAGATCCAGGGCCACGCCTCGGGGCGGCAGGTCGATGCCGAAGACTTCCAGCGCTTCCAACAGCTTAAACTCGGCCCGACTGATCTGTTCCTTCTCGCGAGCGAAGCGGCGGGTGCCTCCAGCCCAGTCGGACAAGTTGTGGGCGGTGAGGGAGACGCCCAGGTAGGCCATCTCGGCCGTGCAGACCACGGAGAGGATCTGCTGGGGCTGGCGCACATCCAGGGGCGCGCCCGTGCGGTCCATGATCACCTGGGCCAGGGTGTTGTTGACATCAAAAGGCTTGTAGGGCATTTCGGCCAGGATGCGGGTCTGCACCGAGAAGGGCCAGTCCGGCTCCACCAGGGGCACGATCTCGTCGGCCACCAGATCGGCCAGGCCCAGGACATCCTCGGCCACGCCGCCCAGATAGAATTCCACCTGCACCGGGCAGATGTGGCGCACGAAGATGGGCGGCGTTACCCGCCACGCCTCGGCCAGATCGAGGAACTCTCCATCGATCTGGGTCAGGAAGACGCCGGGGGCCAATTCCAGAAAATCCAGAATGGGGGCGGCCTTGCGAACCTCGTCCTGGGCCATGTCGGCGAAGGAAGGGTCGGCGGTCAGGATGATTTTGGTCGGTGAAGGTGAAGTCAATTTATCCTCAAATCCTCAGCTCGCGCTGGAGTAGAATGGTGATCATGTCTGAGATGGTGCGGTGTTCAAGTGCGGCGCGGTCTTTGACCTGGATATACGTTTGACTGTCAACCGGCACCATATATTGACCGCTCTGGATATCGAATTCAAGGTCAACCTCTTGAAGATCATCCAAATAATCCGCGGCAGAATGGGTGTCCCAGAACAACCCAGCCTCGGCGATTGAATGAAATTCTTCTGGAATGGGATCCTTTTTATAGTCGGCCATACAGTTTACGCTCCTTCCTGTCCATATCCCGTGCGCTGATGGGCAGAGCAGCACCGTCGGTCTTGAGAATAAAGAAAACGCTCAAGTAGCGTCCGGCTAAGCTTCGTCCCAAGGTCAAGTATACATCTTCACCCCGTACTCGTCCACGTGCAACCTTGCGCGCAGTAACCCACCCCGATAAAACCTCTTCCACTTCCCAGGGTTCCACGCCATGTTTGCGATCAATTTTCTCAACAATATCAGGAAGCCAAATGATTCTGTGAATACGCATTTCGGGGACCTTTCACTATAACACCGCATCCCGCACCAACCCCGCCACCTCCCTTGCGCGGATTGGGGCGTCGCCCACGTAGTCGGAGGCGTCCATGAGGGTGCGGGCGGTCTCCCCGTCCACAAAGGTGGTGATGCGGGGGTCGGCGGCCAGGAGATCGACCAGGGGATTGGGTTGCCCGGCTTGGAGGGCTTGCCATGCCACCAAGCTATGCTCCCGGATCACCTCGTGGAGCTCCTGGCGGTCGCCGCCGGCCTTTGCCGCCTCCATGAGCAGACGCTCGCTGGCGGCGAAGACCCCGTAGTCCCGCAGGTTGCGCTGGATAGGACCGGGCCAGAAGTTGACCCCGTCCACCAGTTTGGCCGCCCGGCCCAGAATCTCGTCCGTAAGCAAGAAGGCTTCGGGCAGCCAGAGGCGGCGGTTGGCCGAGTCGTCCAAGGTGCGCTCCAGCAGGTTGAGGGCCACATTGCTCCACGCCACCTGGGGCAGGGCCATGACTTGCCGGGCCAGGCTGTCGATATTCTCGGCGGTGATGGGGTTGCGCTTGAAGGGCATGGCGCTGGAGCCCACCTGCTTGGCCCCAAAGGGTTCGCTCCATTCGCCAAAGGGCGGACTTTGCAGAATGCGCAAGTCAAAGGCAAATTTATGTAACGTTGCACAGAGGCCCGCCAAAGCATTGACCACCAGCAAATCTTGTTTTCGGGTATAGGTCTGGGTGGCGGCGGGGAAGGCGGTCAGCCCCAGGCGAGTCATCACTTGATCTTCGAGCCAGCGGGCCGGTTTGCCTGTCCCAGCCAGAAGTTGGGTATAACTGGCGCTGGTCCCCACGGCCCCCTTCAACCCCTTGCCCCGCACGCCGTCCCGCACCCGGCGCAGCTCGCCCAGATCCATGAGCAGATCCTGGGCGTATTGGGCCAGGCGGTAGCCGATGGTGGTGGGTTCGGCGGGCTGGATGTGGGTGAAGGCCATGCACGGGGTGTCGGCCTCGGCCTCGACGCGGGCGGCCAGGGCGGTCAAGGTTGCTTCCAATTTCTCAACGATTATGTCTAGCGAATCCCGCAAGCGCAGGGCGTCCACGTTGTCCAGGGCATCCATGCTGGTGGCGCCCAGGTGGATCACCGGGCCGCCGACCGGGCACTGCTCCGCATAGGTGCGGATCTCCGCCATCAGGTCGTGGCGGATCTCCCGCTCGATCTCCGTGGCCCGTTGGATATCGATGTCGTCCACATGGGCGCGCAGATCCGCCACCTGCTCCGGTGTGGTCAGGCCGATCTCAGATTGCGCCTCGGCCAGGGCGACCCAAAAGCAGCGCAACATGCGCCGTTTCTGGGCTTCGCTCCACACCCGGCGCATGGGGTCGCTCCCATAGCGCCAGGTGAGGGGGGAGAGGTAGGTTTCGTGATCGTACATGGTTGGTCCTTGGGCTGGGATTGGGGATTGGAGATTGGGGATTTGGTGCATCCCAATCCCCAATCCCTAACCCCCAATCCCACTTATCGAATAAAGTCCACCATGCGCCCGTCCGCGGCGAAGACGCCACAGGGGCAGTCGGCCAAGGGCGGCGGGGTGACCGGGGTGCAGGTGTCCGGGGGGCGGGCGATCATGGGCAGATAGATGAATTTGTCCAACCCATCATCGGGGAAGAGGGGACCATCCCAGATGGGGAAGCGGTGGGTGGTGCTGGCTGCCGTGGTCAGACTATCGGGAGTCCAAGCTGGGCCGGCCATGCGCAGGGGGCGATAGGTGTAGCTTTCGGCAGTGCAGGCCGATTGCTCCACCTTGAGATAGGTGATGGTCATTTGCATGGTGGCGTCATAGATGGCTTGGAGCAGAGCAGGCGAACAGCCGCCGTTGGTCATACAGGAATCATAGGGGATGGAGTCAGGGATAAAAACCTCCGGCCCAGAGAGGAAGTAAGGGTTGTCGAAAAAAGCCAGATAGGGGCTAGTTGGGGTAGCCCCTGTATCGTGCCACTGGCCACGCAAGGCAAGACCCATCGTGTTCCAGTGGTCCACGGACAGGCCGGCTGCGCCGATATTGGCGTTGCCCAGACGATAGGTGCCGCCCGTGGGGTTGCGCAGGTTGAGGCCCAGGTTGCCCCACGCGCCGGCGTCTGCGGAGGCGGGGGGATAGTTGACGATAATAAAGTCTGCGTCCGCTGGCGGGGTGAGGTCGATCTTGTCATGACGCTCGCCGTAACGGCCCATCATCTGGTTGCGCAGAGATTCCAGTTGGCCGGCCGCACCGATGCCGATGTAGGTGCGATAGGTGAAGCTTTGGCTGCCCACGGGTTGCACCTGGATCAGCGAGGGCTGCTCGAAGACAAAGGTGGCGGTCATGTTGCGCAGATAGCCGGGCGTGATAAACTCGCAGCCTGCATTGGCCGGGATCAGGATGTTGCCGCTGACATCACGGTTGAGCGGATCGACCATGACTTTGTTATAGCGCTCGTTGCTGTTGGGCGAGCGGTTGGGCTGCTGGAAACCGGCGGGATAAAGCTGCATCCGCATGACCTGATGCGTGATATCCACGCCGCTGTCAAAGACGCGCATTTTGGCAGCGGGCATGATGGAGGGCCATTGGTCAAAGTTGGCAGGCTGGCCCAAACAACTGAACATGGCAAACCTGAGTACTTCGGTTCCGGTGTTATATTCGTCGTATCGGGGGTTGATTTTGACCGTCACCGTCACCGTGTCGCCCGTCCGCACCCCGGACTGATATTGCACAATGCCCACGCCGGAGACCACCAAGATGGCGTCTTTTAGCGTCTCTTCGGGCACTTGGCCCACCAGATCGACGATGTTGATGCCTTTGGGTTCTACCCACTCGGCGATGGGGCTGGCGGGGCTGTCATTGGTGGCCAAAACGGGCGTGGCGGGTACGCCCCCAAACAGGATCAGGGCCAAAAGCAGAGGCAGAAGTCGATGCCCCCCCCTTTGCCAAACCGAGGATTGCCTATTGCGCTGACGGGTCAGATCCATAACAGCTTCTCCTTTTTCAAAAAAGAGCGAGAATTAGCCACAAAGGACACAGAGAACACAAAGAGTTTTTTCTTTGTGCTCTTTGTGTTCTCTGTGGCTAATTCTCGCTCAAACCGCAAACATTTGCGCCCGTTCGGCGCCCACGGAGACGTAGTCGACTTTGACCCCGGCCAGTTCGGCTAGGCGGTGGATGTATTGGCGGGCTTCCTTGGGCAGGTCGTCCCAGGTGCGGCAATCCTCGGTGGAGGTGAGCCAGCCGGGCCATTCTTCATAGATGGGGGTGACTTGGTAGAGGATGGGGGTGTCGGGCATGGTGTCGGTGATGACCGTGCCGTCGGGCAGGCGATAGCCGGTGATGATCTTGAGGCTGTCGAAGTGATCCAGGATGTCCAGCTTGGTGATGGCCAGGCCGGTCATGCCGTTGAGCCAGGCCGCGTAGCCGATGGCCACGCCGTCGAACCAGCCGCAGCGTCGAGGGCGGCCTGTGGTGGCCCCAAATTCGCCGCCGATGGTGCGCAGCTTCTCGCCGTCGGCGTCGTGGAGCTCGGCAGGGAAGGGGCCGTCGCCCACGGCGGTGCTGTAGGCCTTGACCACGCCGATCACCCGATCGATGGTGCGGGCGGGCAGGCCGGCTCCGCTGGCGGCAAAGGCGGCGGTGGGGTTGCTGCTGGTGACGTAGGGATAGATGCCCCAATCCAAGTCACGCATGACGCCCAGTTGGCCTTCCAGCAGGATGTCCAGACCGTTCTCGACGGCGTGGCGGATCATGGGCACGGTGTCCACAATGCGGTCGCCCAGTTTGTCCCGATAGTCCATGCAGAGGGCGAAGAGTTCTTGGCCGTCCACGGGCTGACCGCCCAGGATCTCGATCTTGCGGTTGATGGTGATCAGGGCGCTGTCCAAGCGGGCTTCCAGCCAGTCGGGCTGGAGCAGGTCGCCCATGCGCAGACCGGAGCGGGCGGCCTTGTCCGCATAGGCCGGGCCGATGCCCCGCTTGGTGGTGCCGAAGGTGTCCTTGCCCCGGGCCGCCTCTTCCAATTCGTCCAAGGTGCGGTGATAGGGCATGACCATCTGGGCGCGAGCGCTGATCCAGAGGTTGTCCAGGCTGACCCCGGCATCGGTCAGGCTGGCCATCTCTGCCAGCACGGACTGGGGGTTGACCACGCAGCCCGTGCCGATGATGTTGGCCGTGGCCGGGTTGAAGATGCCGCTGGGCACCAAATGCAGGGCATGCTTGCCGAACTCGTTGATCACCGTGTGGCCGGCGTTGTCCCCGCCCTGAAAGCGGATCACCACATCGGCCTCTTGGGCCAAAAAGTCAATGATACGGCCCTTACCCTCATCGCCCCACTGGGCACCTACTATGGCTGTGACGGTCATGGTTTTTGTCCTTTTTGAAGGGGTGAGGGGGTGAAGGGGTGAAGGGGTGAAAGGGTGAGGGGGTGAAGGGGTGAAGGGGTGACATTTGCTCACCCTTCCACCCGCTTACCCTTTCACCCGCTCACCCCCTCACCCTTTCACCCCTTCATTTCGCGGATTCGCCGCCGTCGATGGTCAGCACGGCGCCGGTGATAAAGTCTGCTTCGGATGAACAGAGAAAGGCGGCGGCCAGGGCGATGTCTTCGGGCCGGCCGATGCGCAGAAGGGGGATGAGGGGGACTTGGGCCTGGAAGAACTCGTCGGGCATGCGGTCGAAGGCCTCCGTGCGGATCAAGCCAGGGCGGATGACGTTGGATCGCACGCCTTGAGGGGCCAGGTCCAGGGCCAGGCGGCGGCTGAAGCCTTCCAGCCCGGCCTTGCTGGCGGCATAGGCCACATCGTCAAACTCGCCAGAGACGGCGCTGACGCTGCTGATGTGCAGGACATTGCCCTGGCTGGCCATCAGATCCGGCATGGCGGCCCGCACCAACTGGAAGACCGCATCCAGGTTGACGCCGATCACCTGCCGCCACTCTCGATAATCCATGTCCTCCATAGAGGTGCCGGCGGAGACCGCGGCGTTGTTGACCAGCACATCCAGCCGCCCGAAGTGGTCCACCGTGCGCTTGACGATCATGGCGGCGTCGGCAAAGACATCCCCCACAATGGTCAACACGTCGTGGCCGCTCTCTTCCTCAATGCGGGCGGCGGTGACGGCCAGGGGAGCGGGCCGCCGTCCGCAGATGGCGATGCGCGCCCCTTCCCGGGCAAACTGGGCGGCAATGGCTGCGCCGATTCCGGTTCCGCCGCCGGTGATGAGGGCGATTTTGTTGTCGAGTCGTTGGGTGGGCAAGGGCGTGGCTCCTGGGCGGGAGAAGTGAGAATTGAAAATTGAAAATTGGGAATTGAAAATGTGTGGACGAGTACAGGTCCGGGACAACTTTGCTCTAGCCGGGTCCGTGACTCATAGGCATCAAGCTAAGGGATCGTGTGGGGGCAGAGCGCTGGAAACAAGCTGGGCAATCCCGGAATGGGCCGGTTCTTCTTGTGTTCAGGCAGATTTGTTGGCCCATTCCGGGATTGGTGCGGCGATCTCGCTCATTCCGGGAATGGGCCAAAACTACTTCCTCTACCCCAGATCGTCCGGCCCATTCCCGGAATGCTCTGTTTTTGAGCGCAAAACCCTTAGCTTGATGCCTATGGGTCCGTGACCCGGCGGGTAGATCCCAGGATCTTCTGTGGTAGACCCGCCGGGTCACGGACCCGGCTAGAGCGGCTTATCTTGGACCTATTTTCGCCAAGCTGTACCAGCGCAACGGATATCGGCTACCGGCTCTGATAGTTCGGTGCTTCTTTCGTAATCACTACGCTGTGGGGATGACTTTCCTGATAACCGGCGGCGGTGATGCGCACAAATTTGGCTTTGCGCCACAGGTCTTGCAGGTCGGACGCGCCCACATAGCCCATGCCGCTGCGCAGGCCGCCCATGAGCTGGTAAATGTAGTCTTTGAGCAAGCCCTTGTAGGGCACCTGGCCCTCGATGCCTTCGGGGACGGTCTTGCCGCCGATGTCCGGGCTGGCCCCCTCGTGGCCGTTGGTGGCTTGGGCGGTCTGATAGCGATCTTGCGCCCGGCCCTTCATGGCCCCCAGGCTGCCCATGCCCCGATAGTCCTTGTACGACCGCCCCTCGCGGATCACGATGTCGCCCGGGGATTCTTGCAGACCGGCCAGGAGGCTGCCCAGCATGACAGCGGAGGCGCCCGCGGCCAAAGCCTTGGCAATGTCCCCGCTGTAGCGGATGCCGCCGTCGGCGATGATGGCCACGCCCAACTTGCGCCCCATCTCCGCGCACTCGGCCACCGCGGTGATCTGGGGCATACCCGCGCCGCTGACAATGCGGGTGGTGCAGATGGACCCCGCCCCCACCCCCACTTTGATGGCGCTGGCCCCGGCCTCGGCCAAGGCTTGCACCCCTTCGGGCGTCACCACATTTCCGGCCAAAATGGGCAGATCCGGGTAGCGCTGGCGCACGGCCCGCACGGTCTCCACCACGCCCTTGCTGTGGCCGTGGGCCGTGTCGATGGCCACGGCATCCGCGCCGGCGTCCACCAGGGCCTGGGCGCGCAACAGGCCATTTTCACCCACGCCGATGGCCCCGGCCACCAGCAGCCGCCCCCGCTCGTCCTTGGCGGATGCGGGATAGTCCAGCCGTTTGAGGATGTCTTTGTAGGTGATCAACCCCTTCAAGCGGCGGTCTTCGTCCACCAAGGGCAGTTTCTCGATGCGATAGCGGTGCAGGATCTCTTCGGCCTGGGCCAGGGTGGTGCCCACTTTGGCCGTGACCAACTCTTCGGCCACCATGTAATCGCTGATGGGACGGCTAAAATCCTTGGCAAAACGCACATCCCGGTTGGTGAGAATGCCCACCAGCCGCCCATCTTCGTCGGTGATGGGCACGCCGCTGATGCGGAAACGGCTCATCAGGGCCTCGGCGTCGGAGAGCAGGTCATGTGGGCGCAGGGTGAAGGGGTCCACGATCATGCCCGACTCGCTGCGCTTGACCTTGTCCACCTCTTCGGCCTGGTCGGCGATGCTCAAATTGCGGTGGATTACCCCCAGGCCGCCTTGCCGGGCCAGGGCAATGGCCAGCTCCGCCTCGCTGACCGTGTCCATGGCCGCGCTGAGGATGGGAATGTTCAGGCGCAGTTTGGGGTGAAGCTGCACGCTGATGTCCACCTCGGCGGGCAAGACTTCGGTATAGCCGGGAACCAACAGCACATCGTCAAAGGTGAGGGCTTCATTGGCAAAGGTCATGGCAGGTTTGGAAGCCACGCTGCTCCCATTCGCCCCGCTGTGGGGCGAGATCAATTGTTCTTTCAGCGTTACGGACATGGGATACCCCTCCTGGGCAACTCGTATACGGTGACACCGTCTAGGCGTGCGGTGCAACCGGGTCATTGTACCATTCGTGGGGAGGGATTGGGGAATTGGGGGGTTTGGGATTGGGGGTTGGGGATTGGGGATTTGGGATTGGGGATTGGGAAAGGCGTCTCGCCTCCTAATCCCCAATCCCAAATCCCCAATCCCCAAATCCCCAAATCCCCTAGGCCAACAGACCGTAGCGGTCTAACCCCTCATCCAAAATGCGGTTGACCAGTTGCTCGTAGCTCCAGCCGCCGGCCTTGGCCTCGATGCAGAGGTCGGAGTATTCCGGGTTGAGACCGGGCAGGGGGTTGATCTCCAGGATGTAGGGCTTATTGTTGTCGTTGGCGTCCAGGCGGAAGTCTACCCGGGCCACGTCGTAGCAGCCGGTGACCCGGAAGACGGCCGCGGTCAGCCACTCGATCTGATCCACCTGCTCTGGGGTGAGGGGGGCCGGGCACATGTAGTGGAAGTCGTGGACCAGCTCCACCTTGATGCGGTTGGTGTAGATGCCGGCCTCCTCCACGGGATACTTGCCCATGTCGATCTCCATGATGGGGAAGAAGTGCAGACCGCGCTGGATACGGGGGGCGTCCTCGTCGTCGGGGAGGCGCCGGGCCACGGGCACGGAGAGGTTGCCCACCAAGCCGCACGTTACCTCCCGGCCTTCGATGAACGTCTCCACCAGGGCGGGCTGATCATAGCGTTCGAACATGCGGCGCAGTTGGGCCCGCAGTTGGGCTTCGTTGTGGACAATGGAATCGCCGCTGACCCCCATGCCCGTGCCCTCTCGGCTGGGTTTGACGAAGAGGGGGAATTTCATGCTGGGGTCAAGAGGCTCGTTCAGCCGCTCGAAGGACTGAAAGGCGGGCGTGGGCAGCTCGTGCCAGGCCAGCACCCGCTTGGTCATGGGCTTGTCCAGGGCCAGGGCCAGGGTCAACACCTGGGAACCGGTATAGGGGATGCGCAACATTTCCAGGATGGCAGGCACCTGGGATTCCCGGGCATCGCCAAAGTGGCTTTCGCAGATGTTGAAGCAGATGTCCGGCTTCAGCTTGGGCAGGGTGTCCACCAGGGTGGTGTTGCCCTCCAAAAAGGTGACTTTGTGGCCGTTGGATTCCAGGGCGGCGGAGATGGCTTCAATGGTCTCCTCGCCGTCCAGATCATCCCAATAATCCGGGGAGATGCCTGGCCAGGTCGGAGCGTTTTTCTTCAAATTGGCAAGCAGGGCAACATTCATAGAATAGATTTTCCTTTGGATGAAAAAAAATGGAACACGGATCGAACGGATTGAACGGATCAAAACGGATCTTTTTTTGATCCGTAAAAATCCGTTTGATCCGTTCGATCCGTGTTCTATTTTTAGTTGCTCAATCGTTGATGGACGGTATTGAAGCCTTCCGGGGCGATGGACATGCGCTCCCCGGCCAGCAGACCGGCCAGCCCTTCTTGGCCCGCTTCGCCGGATTGCTTGGCCCGTTTCTGGCAGTCTGGGCAGGTGGCTGGGTCGTGGCGTTTGTACTCCTCCGGCTGGGTGTAGGCGGTGATGAAGCCTTCGTAGTTGCGCAGGACCACCCGGTCCGCGCTCTGGGTCACCACGTAGTTGGGCATGACCGGGATCTTGCCGCCGCCCCCCGGTGCATCCACCACATAGGTGGGCACGGCGTACCCGGAGGTATGGCCGCGCAGATGTTCCATGATCTCAATGCCCGTGGCAACCGGCGTGCGGAAGTGGCCGGCCCCATGCACCAGGTCGCATTGATAGATGTAATAGGGGCGCACCCGGTTCATCACCAACTTGTGCATCAACTCCTTCATGATGTTGGGGCAGTCGTTCACCCCGGCCAGCAGCACGGTCTGACAGCCCAGGGGGATCCCGGCGTCGGCCATGCGGGCCAAGGCCACCTGGACTTCCGGGGTGATCTCCTTGGCGTGGTTGAAGTGGGTGTTCAGCCACAGGGGATGGAACTGGCGCAGCATCTCCACCAGTTCCGGGGTGATGCGCTGGGGCATAAAGACGGGCACCCGGCTGCCGATGCGGATGATCTCGATGTGGGGAATGGCCCGCAGGCGGCGCAGGAGATCCTCCAGCACCTTGGGCGGGATGGTCAGCGGGTCGCCGCCGGAGAGCAGCACGTCCCGCACCTGGGGCGTGCGCTGTAGATATTCGATCTGGGCGTCATAGTCCGTGCGGCTGAACTGGGCGGACGGGTCGCCCACAATGCGGCTGCGGGTGCAATAGCGGCAATAGCTGGCGCATTGGGTCGTCACCAACATCAACACCCGGTCGGGATAGCGATGGACCAGCCCCGGCACGGGGGAATGGGCGTCCTCGTTCAACGAATCCGCCATCTCCGACGTAAAGGGGACCAACTCCTTGGCCGTGGGCATGATCTGCAAGCGCACGGGGCAGTTGGGGTCGTCCCGGTCCATCAAACTGGCGAAATAGGGGGTGATGTCCACCCGGAAGCGGCCCGGCGCCGAAAGACCGATCATCTCGTCCTCGGTCAGGTTGACCACCTTGGCCATCTCTTCCACGGAGTTGAGCCGGTTGGTGAGTTGCCAGCGCCAATCGTTCCACTTGGCCATGGGCACATCCTGCCAAGGATAAGGGGGCGTGACGGCGGGATCGATCTTGGCTGAACCGTTGGTGGCCCCATTGGCGGGCGAGGCGACGGGCAGCTTATCGGACAGTTCGACTGTTGCTTGGGTTTGACTGGGCATGATTCTCACTTTCTGTTGTCAGCCAGCTAAAATTCTGGCCGAAATAAAAAGAGACCGTGTACACGGTCACCAAAACAATGGATATGGGCTGGGTGCCAGCGTGAGCGTGTGGGCGGCCAGAAACGCATCCGGCCTGTAGGAATCATGCAACAAAGGGGAGTTTTTCGCAACTTTTAGGCGGGGGAATGGGGCAGAGAAACGAAACGCAGACAATCCTGGTTGGAAGGCGAGTCTTGGAGACAATCAGAGCAGTCTAACCTGGTATTGGCGGAATATCGGATCAGCGGTGAGCAAGAGGATGCCCTCGGCATTGGCTTGAGCGATCAACAGCCGGTCAAACGGATCCCGGTGATGAGCAGGCAAATCTTGTAACCCATAAATGTGTTCTGCCTTGATGGGCAATAATTCTATACCATTATCGCGCTGCTGGCTTTGGATAATGTCTGGAAGTGGCCGATCAAAAGTGAGTTTGCCCAGCTGAGATTTGATCTGCATCTCCCAAATGCTGGTCAAACTCAACATAAGCGTATTTTCAGGATCTTTGCACAGAGAATGGACTGCTGGTGAAAGCGACTCCACATCACCATTCCACCAGATGAAGATATGGGTGTCGAGCAGAATTTTCATGCGATCCCCATCCAAAATTCATCAGGTAGTGGCTCATCGAAATCTTCGGTTGTCAAAATTGAGCCGGGGTTAAGATTGCCAATGCGCGGTTTTGGTTGTGAAATCGGCACCAAACGCGCCAAGCTTTTGTCACCTTTGGCGATAATTACTTCCGTCCCCTGCAACGCAAGCGACAGCAAATCAGCCAACTGCGTCGGCGTTTTCACAATATCAATCGTTGTTGTCGTCATCGGATGATCCCTTTCAATACGGACTGTCATACTATCCCATCAGATTCTATCATACAGAGAAAAAGCAGAATCTGCAAACACAAATCAGCATCTTGCCACAGTCCGACCTCACCGCCCACTCAAACCCCTACTGTGAGTTCACCCATTCGTTATGCAAACCAGCCCACACGCCCGAAGACGCACCCAACCGCCCAGCCTGCCGCGGATGCACCAAAGGTAGCAGGGAAAGAGCGTGTCCACCAATAGTGAGGGGATGCACCTGCCCCTACACTTTTTCGATTTCTTGGTGGAGCAGTCGGACCCATTCTGCGCATGGCTCATCAATGGGGGCAATTGACCGTTTGCGCTGCGACAGGGTCAACGTATAAGCGCGTATCCACGCCTTGGATAGCATTTCTTCATTAATCAGGAGACTTTCGAGGCATCGTTCATAAACCAGTCCAGCCCAATCTTCAAATCTGACAATTGAAAACTTTACTCCATGCAATGCCGAAAGCTCATCAATCCGGCGTTCCATCTCCTCTGAGCGTTGAATACCCACATCGGTCACAAATCCAACGATAAGAACACTGCCGTGACGCTGAATTTTCTCCGATGCTTCTTCTATTTCTTCCCTCAGATAGGGCTTGCCATACTTTGCATCCCAGGACTCAACAATATCCCCATCTTCAAGAAGTTCGATATCACCGATATTCCCATGTTTTTTATTCGCTGACCTCATTTGGGAAAGTGGCTTCAATGCCACATCACCAAGCGCTCCAGAATCAACCGCTGCCTGCATAAGCGCATGCATACTAATTTCGAGTAGACGTGCAGCATAGTCGGAAGAATCGGCATGGCTCTTCATGACTTGGATAACATTACTTCGCGACTCGAATCTACCAATCTTTCCCTCAAGCAAGGCGATCAACTCGGTTGCAGATGCATCGAAACTGGCGGCGGCGTTAAGCAGAAGGGCGATCAGAAATTTGAGTGATTCTTCAGGATCGGTTTGCCCAAGCTCCAGTTCTTCAACAATCGCCAACCATTGCTCCCGGGCCCCTCTCAATTGTGCCTTATACAACGATGAGTAAGGATAGTTCTCCGCCAGACTTCTGGTCATCATGAATCCGTCTGCGTTTAGCCGCACCAAGTCATGGTGTCTAAGCGTAGGCGTGACGTACGTTTTGTCCAAGGTACGCATGGAGACACCTTCGACCCATGAGAATGATCCCAGATTGGCGCTTGCCTTGTGAAGCCGGATGCTTTGTTCCGGGGATATTGTCTTTATGCTCATCTGCATAACCGTTAGCCCAATCAACGCCCGACCCACCTCGCTTGTCAAAGAATCAACAAGTTCACGAATATTTTTCTGAGAGACATCGCTTACCTTGGTGACATCAACGGTTCCTTTGCCCGTCTTGATATCGTCGATCAGATGATCCAGAAACCCACCTTCAAAGGCAGTTTTTATCTCTTTGATGCGCCTTTTGGCATTGGACGAAAGAGTGCCTTCTGGAAACACGGCAACTTTGCCATCCTCAAAAACATACTCACTGCGATTTTCATAGACCCGCAGGTGCCTCTCGTTGCGTGTTGGATATGTTGTCATGTCATAGCCTCGTAAGCCGCTGAAGACTTCTTTCATTTAATGTTGGGAATGGATATGGAATCAGGACCATTCCTTTACGAATTTGCTGATTGGTTTTGTGATTTCTAATCTCATATCCGATTTTTTTCATCATTCTGAGACAAGAAAAAAGTTCATCGTCGGATGATAGACCAAGTGAAAAGGTCAACTCAGGTGCCGAAACAATTTCCCCTACCCCCACACCCATTGTCACTCTCTTGACAGTGTCCCAAAAAGCATCTGTCATCAGGGATTCATCCAAGAGTTTCATGGTGAATGAAAACACTTTTTTATATTGATAGTAGCCAAATAGCTGGACTAAATCATCTTTAACCAGATACTTTTTTACGTAATACTCATATATTTTCCACAGTCCAAGCATAGACTCATGTCTGGATGAGTGGGAAACAAGCCTTGCTGTTATCGGCTTGCCATTCTCAGCGCCTCCTGTTGGGGGCGGCGTGATCTGAATTTCATATTGGGCAGGGGTTTCTTCTGTATTGCTATCATGCAGTTCGACTGACCATGTTTGATCCGTAAGGCTAATCTCGACCCTGAAATCAGCTTTTTCTTCCGAACTCTTCTCCTTGATTTGCAGATCGCTGGTTAACGAAAAGAACTCTATCCCATTCCTGTTCACCAAAGGGACATGCGCTTGCGATTCGTTACCCTCCAACGCAATTCTTGCCTTTTCTGCATAGATAGAAGTGAGTTCACTCTTACGTTTCCGAAAGCCCAACTGATAATCATCGGGCATCAGGGAAATCTCAAACGGTATTGAAACCCCAAACACCTGATCCAAAATACTTAAAGCTAGAATTCTCGCCATTTGCGGAGGCACTGAATTGCCAATTTGGCGGATAACATTCTGCCTGCCTCCCTCGATTGAGTAGTTATCGGGGAATGTCTGTAGTCGTTTCAGTTCCTCAACCGTAAAGGGTCTATTTTCCCAACTAAATGGACCTGTATACTGTCCACCCTGCGCTTTGACTGTGCGAACCGGCCAATTTGGGTCAGCCTTATAGAGATAGTCAGAAAACTTTGACCGCCAGGCAAAGAGTGGCCGAGGGTGCCCCATTCTTTCTGTATAAAAACTATAGTTAAGCCCCGGGGGAATATCGTTCAGCAAGTACCCATGTCGTCCATTGATACCAATTTTATAGCCTGACGCATCAATCCCCTTCACTGCCTGCCCAGATGAAAAATATTCTCGATTATCCGGTGAATCAGGACCGTGGGAGGGAAACGGAAACTTAAAAGTGCCTTCTTTTAGGCCGACGATGATCAATCTTTCTCGAAACTGGGGGACGCCATAATCGGCCGCATCCAATATTCTCCAATATATCTTATATCCAAGGTTCAGAAAGGTCTCTTGAATTTGCGCCCAGGGTTTACCGTCTTGCGCACCCACAATCCTGTAGACGTTTTCAAACAAAAATCCTTTTGGCTGTAGGGCCTCTAGAATTCGCGCATACTGAAGAAACAAATTGCCCCGTTCATCATCCGTGCCGTTGACACCAGCGGCCCTTGCCCCGGCTGCCGAAAATGTCTGGCATGGCGGACCGCCAATAATAAAATCGACATGGTTTACAGACGGAGTATAGTGACCAATATCTTGGCAAACGATCTTGGTGCCTTCAAGGCGTAGCCCTTTGGCAGTGTTTTTTTGCAACGTTGCAGCAAATGCAGGCTCAAGTTCATTGCATTCGACGATCTGAAATCCGGCATCATGAAATCCAATATCAAGCCCGCCACCACCGCTAAATAGACTAATCGCCGTGATCGTTGACTTCTGATTTTTGCTAGTCCACGAATGCAAGGCATCCCCAAATCGATCAGGCCACCCATTATGCTCGTTGACCTCTAGGGTATCCAATGCATCATCAAACCATCCTTTTTCATGATGGTCTTCCCAATCGGTAAACAGACTTGTCTGAATTACTTCATTCATTCTTGATCCATCCTCAGGCACAGCCTTCAAGAACTAAAAAGGCCCACAATCAGTTTCTACAGCCATTCGATCACCGATTGCCGAATTACTGACCCTCGATAAGACAGCCACGCCATGACTGTGGATGATTAACTTAGCGCTTACGAACACAGGTTCTATACTATCACAGAATACACGACATGAAAACAGAACGAAGCGCATAAAACGAAGGCGGTTCTGGTCAAACCAACCTGCTTCCACAATCAGATCACGTAAAAAGCCGGGGGGGTGTCCTCCCGGCTTTCTGTTATTGCTATACCCCCCCAACGGACCATGCACCGCACTGAGCCTAGACGCCCAACACAAAGACCCGCTTGGGACGGCGGTCCGTTTGGACGACAGGGGTGAGGGGTTGGCCGAAGGGGTAGGTGGGCATACAAGTTGATCCTTTCGTAAATCACGCGTAGGGGTTTGAGTGGGCGGTGAGGTCAGAACGGGGCTAGGCGGCAAAGCCGCCCGCCCCGTTCTGACCTCACCGCCCACTCAAACCCCTACCATGCGCCCTACCATTGGTTAAACATATTTGGCGGCCCATCCGGGTGCAGTTGATCCGTCAGCCACCGAGCCGGGTTGGTGCGAATGTATTCCCGAATATTGGCCAGTTCCTGGTCAGTCCGCACAATATGATCGTAGAAATTGCGCTGCCACAGGGGCGGACCAGGGATCAAGCCAGCGTTGACGGCCAGCTTGGTAACAGCCGTCTTGTACGCCTGGACCAACGAAGAAATGGACCCGGCAATGGGCTTGGCATACTGTCGGGACACCCCGCTCTCGCCCGGTTCGGCGAGAATCCACAACATGGCGTGACCATGATTGGGCATGATCACAAAGGGATCAACGGAAATATAGGGATGCCGCTTGGGCAAATCCAACCAGGCTTGATGGGCAATCAGGCCCAAGGGGTTCAACTGCATGACACCATCCACAATCTGGCCGAACAGGGCGTTGCCTTTGTACGCACAAATGGTGATGAAATACGCACCGGGCCGGGTGTAATCATGGTCAGGATGGCGCAAGGAATTCCGCCGCCGTTTCATGGTTGATTGCCTTTCGTGGGTATGCGCAGGGACATCAAACATCCCTTTCGTGGATATCCGTAGGGGTTTGGGTGGGCGGTGAGGTGAGACCGGGGCGGGCGGCTTTGCCGCCTAGCCCCGGTCTCACCTCACCGCCCACCCAAACCCCTACCGCCGTGAACCCCCCACCCATTTAATCGATAACAACCGTACCGTCTTGTTGGACCCAATAATAGGAGAACTTCGTCACCGGCTGGAACCAACTGATCCTCTGTGCAAGCGTGCGATAGCGAGGAAAATCGGGCAAGGCGATTGCCAACTCTGCGGTATCACTTTCGCCTCGATACTTGATCAGATCAAAGATCGCCCCGCTGAACCAATGCCCCGCCTGGGTGGAAGGTTGTGTCTTCTTCGTCCCTTCGGGAAACCCTTTCACTGTAACCCAGAGAGGTTTCCCATTCCGTTCTGCCTCAATATCCTTGCCCGGCGCCCGGCTGGCCGTGTTGGCAACAGAACGAATCAAATATCCCTGTGCCGCCAGAACCTTGACGACCGCTGACTGCACATTGCCTTCCCAATACCAGGATCGAGTGTTCTCCACAGGAACAGGCTGAACAGGAGGCACGGGTGGACCTATCTCCCGTCCACCGCCCACCCAAAAGTTGTGGATCTTACCGTTAACCTTCCTGCGCTCGACCAACCCATCCTGCGCCAATTGCCGACAACGGATGTTGGCCTGCTGGCGTTGTTTCAGGCCCAATGCCTGGGCCAAGGCATCGTCATCAATGCCTTCGGGGTGAAATTGTAGATAGGTCACAATTTGATTGTGTATCGTCATCATGATTCCTTGTTGGCCAGGTAGACCGAAGTTAAAAAGAAAGGATGTAGGCGACTGGGGTGAGGGGTTAGCCGAAGGAGTAGGTAGGCATTGGGGTTGATCCTCTTGTCGGCACACGTGGGGGTTTGGGTGGGGTGAGGTCTACTTGGACGACGGGGGTGTGGAGCTGGCCAAAAGGATAGGTGGCGGTTAAAACAAACAGAAAACTCACTTCACATCACGGCTAACTTTGAGAATGGGTACGAAAATAGACTCACCACCAGTGCATCACCGTAGTTGTTCCACTTCCATTTGATCAAACAGCAGCATTATAAGATTGGATCATCATATATACCACCGAAGCTAATGTCAACGCCATCTGGTTTATTCAGAACTCAAGTCACTCGCAATGAAGTCCTCGTACGGCTCCAGATAAGCCCCCAACACATCGTATCGCCGCAATAACACTATTACAAATCCGGCATATACAACATAAATCACCATTAGGGTGATAAACATCAATGTAATACCGTTTAGAAAGAAGTGAATTAGAATTCCGAGATTGATGCCAAAAATAAAGCCAGAAATAATCCGTATTACATTACTACTCTCTCGAAACCCGAGGGTTTGGGACAGCCAATCAATTATCACTGGGAAAGGAAGAATGCAAAGCAATAGAAATTCTCTTAGAGTCCCCTTTAGAACAAAATCACTAGTCAATAGAAATAACAAGCTGAGGAATATACCAAGGTATTGCCCAAAACAGCGTGTACAAATATAGATCTTGTGGGAAAAAACATTCACCTCCCATGTTCGATTCAATTGGCACGGTGGGTGATGTGACGTCATCAAGTAGAAAACAGATGGCTTGATATCAGCTCGATTTTCAATCTTACGATATAACCTCATTTTTAAGCACCATGAAATCTACGAAATAGATCCAACAATTATTGCTCCGAGCAAAACCCCACCCCACAGCACGGCGACCATAACGATCACTTGTTTCCGCACGGTTTGCGCTTCTTCTATTAGAGCTCTATCCCCATGTGCTTCTGCCATCTCAGTGGCTTGTGTCGCCCGCCACAAGCCAGGCAAAGAAATAACCGCAGCCAGTGGCCAAGCCATAATCAAGCCGACAAGAAAAAATAACGCGCCACCTGTAACCAAAATCCATGTTGCCTTGAACCACCACCTAGCCAAGTCAAGACATTCACGAACAGGTGTCTGTGCTATTCTCTCTCTATTGTCTGCTTCGGGTTTCTTTGTGTTCAGCGATACGTATTGGCCTATTACGCTGCCGATCGAAATATCTCTACCTGCCTTCAAGTCTCGAACAATTGCCGAACCGGCCTGATACGATGTTTCCCGAACTACTCGAACAGCCCACCGACCATCAAGTTTAACACCTTGAATGAATTCTTGTTCACACAACCAAATAACCGTATTAACATCTTTTCTGGATTTTCGCGCAAGGTCGTCAACCCAAACATGACCATCAGGAGCATTTACCACGAGCTTATCTTCAGTCATTTTTTTTACTCTGACGAGTCCCCATCACATCCTTGATATCAACATCTTTTGTAGCAGCAATATCACTTACTTGCGCTTTACCTATTGCAACCGCACTACCATCAACACCAATCACATTTCCGATCCGAATATTTTCCCCAGAGATATCGAAAACTTCAGCTTGACCAGACACTGGCTCTTTACTTATCCGTTCTCCCTTTAGCCTTCCAGAAACTAGCGGCGTAGAAAGTTCGACATCTACTTTCCTAAACTTCCTTCCGATTATAAGGAACGCAACAACTAGTATAATCACTAAAATGATCGTTGCTGTATACATTTCCATTTCTGGATCTCCCAACCCGGCAAAGCCAGGACCAATTAAGAACTGGTGACTAAACAACTCATTGATTTTACCCACAAACAACCAAAAACCGAGACCAAGTCGATGGACTGTAGCAAGATTTGGTAGAAACTAGGAGTTTTCCAGGAAGGATTTCTTGTCCGCTGAACTGTGGCAGGACAGAAATTTACCTTGCAGAAACTCCACTTCTCAAAGAGACCTTGCTATAGTTAATTATCATTTCCAATCATGAGAGCAAAAGAGCGGAAAGACATATTTGCAGCGGGCAAAAAATGAAATTGTTTCACCCTCAAATTGTGTTACTTCTGGGCGACAACGAGTGTACTCATTCTTTTCTCTTGTTCCTGATTACAAAAAATAGACCTATGGAATCACAGACGGTTGGCAAGTCAAAACGAGGGCAATGAATTACGATATTTGATCACTATTCAATGTTGTTGCGTTTTTCAATTTACTGAGATTTCAAAGAGCTTTGATAGTTAGCGCTATATACTTGAAAAATTACTACTGTTACACATTGGGCATTTTGCGGACTTCCCCCAATATACAGGCAGGTAAAATACGCCACACATAAAAATAAAAACAAGCCAATTGAAATCCTTCTTAGGTGTAACGTTATTCCCACAAACATTACAATGCCTTACCGAAGCCATTTTCCCCTTGCTTTTGTAGGTATGATTTCTAAAATTCCTTCCAATTATAAGGAACGCAGCGACTATCATAATCACTAAAATAATCGTTGCCGTATTATATAAGTCCATTTCTAGATACCCCCGACCCGGCAAAGCCAAGATCAATTAAGAACTGGTGGCTAGACAACTCATTCTCGCCACAAACAAGAAACAACAATTTTCCACCTTCAAATTATGTTACTCCTGGGTAGCGACGTGTACAGTAACTATCTTACTCTTGTTTCCTCGTCCAAAAAACGGACCCATGAAATCTCAGAAGGTTGACAAGCCAAAACGAGAGCAATGAATTACGATATTTGTTCACTACTCAACGCTATTACGTTTATCAACCCCCCGAGATCCCAAAGAACCTTGATGGACTAACAACTACACACTTGAAAAATTGTTGCTGTTACACGTTGGGCATTTTGCGGGCTTTCCCCAATATACAGGCAGGTAAAATATTCCACACATAAAAATAAAAACAAGCCAGTTGAAATCCTTCTTAGGTGTAACGTTATTCCCACAAACATTACAATGCTTTACTGAAGCCATTTTTCCCTCCCCTTTGCAGGTGTGATCTTGAGAATAAAAAACATATCCTATAAAACAGCTGACGTTATGTTTGCTTGGAGGCTTTTGTGACTTAACTAATGATTGACCGCTTCATTTTTCAATTCGCCGTTGTTTCGTAGTTAAGTCACATTATCTCCAAATAAGAACAGGTGTGAATCAAATCGGTAGAAGGGTAACTGTATAATAACCCAAAAAGTCGAAAATCACCTTTCGGTTATTCATCTTTCAACTTTCGGTAATGAGTGATGCCGAAAGGAAAAAAAGAAGCGTCGCCCTTACTGGTCCAAGGCAGACGCAAAAGTTTGAATATTGATGTCGATGACTAATTTTGAAACTACCGAAATGAGTGCAATGAAAGGAGGACATGGGAGTTATCCTATGATCAGACATCGGAAAGGAGCAACGAACTCTATAATACAAGTAAGGATTTGATTATGCAAGTTAAAAATCTGGCAATCCGTTTTTTGTGAAAATTCTATCATCAAATTACTCGTAGGTTTACAATTCAAGGCGGATCTTTTCGCTCATTCATAGGAGGTCTGAACCATAGATTTTTCTGTACTACACTCCAGACAGAATACAGCCCCCACAGTGCAGATCAATCTCCGGTCAGCTCTAGAACAATTTTCCTTGCCCTACCATCCCATGAGGATCTGCATTCTATCTAGGGTGGATGACCCAGTCGTCACAGGCCATCCACCTCTAGACCTCTTTGAAAAAACATTTAGAAGTTTTCGGGAAAACATTTAGAAGTTTTTCCAAAAACTTCTAAATGTTTTTTACGCCTTGTGGAACTCGATCTCGTTCAGCACTTTCTTGAACTCTTTGCCGGGGTTGAAGCGGGGCAGGACGGTCTTGAACTGGGTGGCCCGCACGGCTTCGGCGGTCTCGGCGCCCTCGGAGGTGGCCCGCAGCCAGAAGGTGCCGAAGTCGCCCAACTCGACGATGTTGCCCTGGGCCAACTCCTGGGGAATGATAGAGAGCAGGACTTCCAGCACGGCCATGGTGTCCGCACTGCTGAGGGAGGAGATTTCGGCAATGCGCCGGGCCAGGTGCCGGGTGCTGATGCGCCCGGTTGATGCGAGAGACGGATAAAACTTCTTGGGGGCTGTCGGGTTGGATGGGTTGCCACGGGATACGACGTTGAATTTGACGGCCATGTGTTGCCTCCTGTCTGAGTTTGGTGGATGGAACTGGAGAGAAAACAAAAAGCGCCCGCCCCCAATCCTTCAGGGCAGACGCGACGACTCAGTATGGGTTTTTGTGCGGCTATCAGCAGGCTGTTCGGGTGTGGTTGGCCAGAACAAGGGGATTGTCCTTATGGATTCATCAACGGTCGGGAACGATGGTCCTATCATACAGGAAAAAAGCGGGCAACGCAAGTAGGAATTTTCGGTCCCTCCCCCATCCACCCTGCCTCCCTACATCACCCAACAAGCCTCCACCGGGAAATGAATCCCCACATTGTCGCCTTCCCTGGGGAAGGTCAAGCCGTGCTCGTTGAACATGTCGATGGAGAGCAGTTGCCCGTCCAGGTCGATGCGCATACGCACGACTGCGCCCAGGAACATGAGGTGGTCTACCCGGCCGGTGAGGTTGTTGTGGCCGGCGACGCTGCCCATCTGCACAGCTTCCGGGCGCACGGCTAGGCGGGGGAGGGTGTTGGCGGCGGAGGTGGGGGCACGGCTCACTCGCACGGGCTGGCCGGCCAGGGCGAAGTCGCCGGCCGCGGCGTCCACGGCGGTGACGTCCAACAGGTTGAGCTGGCCCACAAAGGCGGCCACAAACTCGCTCTGGGGATAGTTGTAGATCTGGGCGGGCGGCCCCACCTGTTCGATATGCCCCTGGCTCATCACCACCACCCGGTCGGAGAGGGAGAGGGCTTCCTCCTGATCATGGGTGACGTAAATGGTGGTGATGCCCAACTGCTGCTGAATGCGCCGGATCTCCAGGCGCAGCTCCACCCGGATCTTGGCGTCCAAGGCAGAGAGGGGTTCGTCCAGGAGCAGCACCCGGGGCCGGAAGGCCAGGGCCCGGGAGAGGGCGATGCGCTGTTGTTGGCCGCCGGAAAGCTGGTAGGGGTAACGGTCGCCATAGGCGGCAAGCTGCATCAGCTCCAACATCTCCTTCACCCGGCTCTGGATCTCCTCTGCCGGGGCGTTGCGCACCTTCAGGCCAAAGCCGATATTCTGGGCCACGGTCATGTTGGGGAAGAGAGCGTAGGATTGAAAGACCATGCCCACGTTGCGTCGGCTGGCAGGCAGATGGGTGATATCCTCGCCGTCCAGGGTCACGGTGCCGGCGGAGGGTAGTTCAAAACCCGCCACCATGCGCAGGGTCGTGGTCTTGCCGCATCCACTCGGTCCTAGAAAGGAAACAAACTCCCCCTTCTCGATGGCCAGGTTGAACTCTTCCACCGCGGTGGCGCTGCCGAATTTTTTGGTTAGGTTTTTGAGGTTGAGATAGGCCATAGGTTTGAGTGAGTGAGAGATTGTGAGATTGTGAGATTTAGAGATTAGGCGATTGGGGCGGGTTAATCTCCTAATCGCCCAATCTTCCAATCTCAACTTGGACAAACATAGTCCAAATCCAACGCTAATGCGCCCCGGCGACCTGGGTATCCACCCGCCCCCGGTTGAAGAGGGAGATCAGCCCCATGAGTACCCAGGTGAGGGCGAAGCTGATGATGGCCAGGGAGGAGGATTCGTAGGTCTTGTTCTGGCCGACCAGGGACATGTACGGCCCAAAGGCTTTGATGCCCACCAGGAAGCTGGCCATAGTAAACTCGCCCATGACCATAGCCAGGGTCAGGAAGGAGCCGCTGAGCAGGGCGGCCCGCAGGTTGGGGAAGATCACTTTGAAGAGGATGGTGGGCCAGCCGGCGCCCATGCTTTGGGCCGCCTCGGTCAGGGTGATGACATCAATGGCTTGCAGACCCGTGTCGATGGCCCGGTACATATAGGGCATGGCCAGCACCACATAGGCCGCCACCAGCAGGACGTTGGTGCCCATATAGGTGTTGGTGAAGAAGAAGGGCGCGCCGCTAAAGACCCGGATCAGCCCGAAGACCAGCACAATGGCCGGGATCACAAAGGGCATCATGGTGATGAATTCGATCACTACCCGCAGCTTGGGAAAGCGCAGACGCACCCAATAGGCCGTGGGCACAATCAACAAGATGCTGACCAGAATGGTGAAGACGGCCAGTTCCAAGGAAAAGACAAAGGTACGCACAAACTGGGGATCGGCGAAGAGACGCTGATAGGCCAGAAAGCTGAGTTGGCCCTTCTTGGCCCGCAAAGAAAAGTCAAAGGTGGCGATCAGGGGCAGGACAAAGTAGAGGGTACCGATCCCAATCCACAGCCAGGACCACCAGGCATGTCGTCGTCTCATAGCTTCAACCACCTTTCGCTGCGACGACGCAGGAAGTAATAGGCGGTCATGGCCACGGCCATCACCGCCACCATGCCGATGGCCAGGGCATAGCCCAGGCCAGGATTGTGCAGCACGTCGCCCTTGATCTGGGAACCGATGAGAACGGTGACGAGGTTGATAAAGCCGCCGGTGAGGGAGAGGGCTGTGGCATAGGCCCCAAAGGCGTTGCCAAAGAGTAGAATCATGGTGCCCAAAATGGCCGGGGTGAGGATGGGCAGGGCCACCATGCGCCAATATTGGGCCGGAGTGGCCCCCAGGTTCTCCGCAGCCTCCCGCCAGTCGGACTTCAACCCGTCCAAGGCCGGGGTGATGATCAGGACCATGAGGGGAAATTGGAAGTACATATAGGTCAGGCTCAGCCCCCAAAAGCTGTAAAGGCTAAAGCCTGCGCCGTAGAGGTCCACGCCCAAGAGCTTGAGCAGGACCGTGACCATGCCCGTGCGTCCCATGGTGGCGATAAAGGCAAAGGCCAGAGGCACACCGGCAAAGTTGGAGGCCACGCCGGAGAAGGTCAGCAGCCCCGCCCGCACCCAGGGAGGCAAGCCGCCCAAAGTGACCGCATAGGCCATGAAAAAGCCCAGCAACCCGCCCATCCCCGCGGTCGCCAGGCTGATGCGGATGCTGACCCCATAGGCGCTGAGGATGCCGGGGTCGGCCAGATCCACAAAATTCTTGAGGGTAAACTCGCCCGCATTGTTGCGGAAGCTACCCATCAACAAAGAGACCGAGGGCAGGAAGACAAAGAGCGCGACAAAAATCAGGAAAGGGGCCACGCCCACCCACTTGATCAGGGAAGAAAGAGCGGGGCGCGCCTTGGGCACGCCCCGCTCTTCGGTCGTCAATTTACTTGACATCTGCCCCAACAACCGTCATCCAGTTGTCCGCAATCACCTGTTTGGCGTTGTTGATCTGGTCGATGGTGGGGAAGACGGCGCTGGCGTAGGCCTCCGCCGGGGGCAGGGCCGCGGCCAGTTCAGCCGAGATCACGCCCCGGGCCGCCATGTCGTTGTAGCGGATGGGATGACAGCCGCCCTTCAGCCATTCCGACTGTCCTTCATCCGAATAGAGGTATTCCATCCACAGCTTGGCCGCGTTGGGGTGGGGCGCATAGGCGCTGATGGCCTGAATGTAGACACCCGCCACCACACCGGTCTTGGGGATGACGACTTCGATGTTGGGGTTGCCGGCCAGGGTGGACTTGTCGGCCAGGGCGTTGTAGTCCCAGCGCAGGATGACCGGGGTTTCGCCCTTGGCCACAGTGGCCTGTTTGGCGATCACGGGGACAAAGTTGCCCACGTCGTTCAGTTGTTTGAAGAAGTCCAGACCGGCCTGCACGTCGTCCGCGGAGCCGCCGTTGGCCAGGGCGGCCGCAAAGACGCTCATCTGGGCCTGGGCCGAGACACGGGGGTCGCCGGCCAGAGCGACCAAGCCCTTGTATTCGGGCTTGAGCAGGTCGGACCAATCCTGGGGCACATTGGCGACCACGTCGCTGTTGACCTCGAAGGCCAGGGCACCGTAATAATCGCCGTACCAGTGGCCGTCGGGATCCTTGGCATCCGCGGGGATGGAATCCCAGGTGGAGACCTTATAGGGCATGACCAAGCCTTCGCTGATCAGTTGGGGACCGAAACCATAGCCCACGTCGATCACATCGGGTGCCTGGGGGCCTTTGTTGTCCTTGTTGGCCTTGATGGCTTCGATCTCGTCGCCGGATCCGGCATCCGGGTTCAGCTCGTTGACCTGTAGGCCGTACAGAGCCTTGAAGCCTTCAATCGCCCCGCCATAGTTGCACCAATCGTGGGGCAAGGCAATCACCGTCAACATGCCCTCTGCCTTGGCCGCGGTGACCAGGGCATCCATGGGCGAAGCCGGTTGAGCGGCTGCGGGTGCGTCCGCCGGGGCTGCTACGGGTGCAGCCACAGGCGTACAGGCCGCCAGCATGGCCACTACCATCAAAACGGTCAAAACTTGCCAAATCATCCCTCGGGTTTTCATCATCGAAACTCCTTGTTGGTAGGAAATGTGGGTAAAAACGTGGGCAAAACCGTGGATGAGCAAACTGCCTCCCGGTCATTATATATCGTCTCTGGCTAGATGCAAGTTGGGCGAGGAAAATGTGTAGTCGATCGGGTGGTCTTATGATCAGAATCCGATCACTTATCCAATTGTAAGCGTTCACTCCCCGCCCCCCTAGCCCCCCAACTTTGGGGGGGACTGTCCAACGCCTCCCCTAGAATTGGGGGCCGGGGGGCCGAGGGGGTGAACGGCTACATCCAATTGATCCCGACCCGCCCAGGAATTCTTCACCCAGCGTCGTGGGCCAACCACCGGCACGGCTCCAGCTTGAAGTCGGTGAAGGCGGCGGTGAAGGTGGAATTTGTGGGGCTACAGGCGTAAAGACCAAAGGGGATGCCTTGCAGCGGGTCTGCGGGTGGGTCCAGTCGGCCCATCTCCCCGGTCGTCTCCCCCAGGCGGTGCAGGTGGAAGACCCGCATCTGGCGGAACTCCTGGCCGTCGGGGGAAGACTCGATCAGGAAGTCCGGTCCCCGGCGGCTGAGGCGATACCAGAGGGTCGTGGGCGTGGGGATGTCCGTGGTGGCCCAGTCCGAATAGCCCAGGTTTGTCACCACGCTGCCCAGGCGGGAGAGGGTGGGGGTCTCGTATTCGACCGAGGCTTTGAACCAGTTTTCGCTGTCCAAATAGATCACCACCCCGCACTGATCGAACTGGTTGCGGTAGGCGAAGCTCACCCGCACGGTGAAGGTGAAGTTCTCGCCGCTGTCCACGAGCAGGGCCGGGGCGTTGTCGTTGCGGAAGCCGTAATAGCTGCGTTGCCAAAAGTCCGTGCCCGCATCCGTGGTCAGTTCAACCCTGTTGGGGTCAATGCGGCTATGGGCGGGCGGGTTGATCCAGCGGGCTTGGGTGAAATCGATGTGCATGGGGTCTCCTTTTTGAAGGCAAAAGGCAAAAGGCAAAGTGCAAAAGGCAAAAATGGTATTGGACCGATCAGCGTTCTGGCGCTATCTAAGTTGCTCAAATGTACTGCGGTTTTGGGCGATGAATGCGTCAAGGGTTATGGGCGGCTTGCCGGTGATGCGCTGGAAATCCGATGTGATTGCCCCATCCTGACGGCTGAACCGGGGCAGGTAGTGGAGCAGTAGCATGACAAAAAGATAAGCCAAACCTTGGTGCTGACGCAAAGTATAGGCAACGTATGTCGGCAACCAAGGGGAATGATAAGCGAGGCGGGTTGCGCAGAGGGCGTTGATGGCATCGACCACCTCCTGAAAGCCCAATGTGCCCGTGTTGCTCACATCCGCGGCGTCCTCCGCCACCCGGCCCAACAAGGCCAGCGCCCCCACCTCCGCCACATCCGAGACAGCGATCCAGTTCAGGCGCAGCTTGCCCGAGGGCAGGAAGATACGGCGGTTGGCCGCCAGTTCGGGCCACAGGGTGGTGGTGAGATTTTCCATAAAATAGCTGGGGCGCAGAAAGACGTGGGGCAGCCCCATCTCCCGGATCAGCTTCTCGATCTTGGCATGGGGCAGGTAGCTTTTGGTGTCCGCGCCCTGGACGGAAAGAAAGACGACCCGTGTACTCGGCTCCAGGGTGGACAGAAAGGTGGCAAAGAGGGCCGGGTCGGCCAACTGCGGTGGGCGCATGAGGAAGACAGCATCAAAAGGAATGGTCGGAAAGATGGCTTTCTCAAAATCCACCACGCAGGCTTGGCAATCCACCCCAAGCCGCGCCCTGGCCGTGGAAAGATCCCGCACCCCGGCGAAAAGCTCCACCGCCTCAGCGTCCAGCCGGTGGAGGATGGCCTGTCCCACATTGCCCGTGGCACCAGTGACAAGAATTTTCATGGTCATCTCCTATCTCGCTCCCACTGTCTCGCTCCCACGCTCCGCGTGGGAGCGGATACGGGCGCTCTGCGCCCCTCGGCGCAGAGCGCCGGTTTGCATTCCCACGCGGAGCGTGGGAACGAGAGGGGTCAGTTGCCCAGGCGTTTGCGGAAGAAAATACACCTGTGCGGAGGCGGGATGTCTTCCAACTCGGCGAAGACGGCGTAGCCCAATTTGGTGTAGAAATCGGGAGCCTGATAGCTCATGGTCTGGAGATAGGCGTGGGTGCAGCCCTGGTCCACGGCGGCTTCCTCAGCCCGGCGCATGAGGGCGCGGCCCAGGCCCGTGCCCCGCAAAGATTCATCCACCCACAGAGCGCTGATGTAGAGCCAGCCCCAGTCCATGTTGCCATGCACCCCGGCCAGGATCTCCCCGGCTTCGTCTTTGACAAAGTAAGTCAAATAGACCCGCTTGCTGGGGCCGACCGCGGGGACACTAAAGGTGTTGATGCCTTCGCCCAGGCGGTCGATCTCCTGGGGGCGGGGGTTTGGCTCGAAGATGATGGGCGGGTGCATGGCCACTCTACTTGGCCCGGCGGGCCAACTCAGCCTCCACATCGGCCCAGGCCAGATCTCGTTGGGCCAGGAGGACCATGTTGTGATAGATCAGGTCCGCCATCTCGTAGATGATACGGTCCTCGGTCTCGCTGGTGGCGGCGATGATCACCTCCACAGATTCCTCGCCGATCTTTTTGAGGATTTCCGGCTGGCCCTTGCGAAAGAGGGTGGTGGTGTAGGAGCCTTCGGGCAGGTTGGCCTTACGGCTCTGGATCACGGCAAAGAGGTCGGACAGGGTGGTGGACATGGTGGTGGCTTTCGTGTTGGTTGGTTGATTTGTTGACTGGTGGGGGGGGAGATAGAGATAGAGATTGGGAGATTGGGAGATTTTCACCCCTTCACCCCTTCACCCGCTCACCCGCTCACCCGCTCATTCCCCGGAAAAAGCAGCTCACCGCCCCCGTGTGACAGGCGGGGCCGGTGGGGGTGACGAGGAGGAGGAGGGTGTCGCCGTCGCAGTCGATGCGCAGGTCGGTCAGGGGTTGGGTGTTGCCGGAGGTGGCGCCCTTGTGCCAATATTCCTGGCGGCTGCGGCTCCAGAAGACGGTTTCGCCCAGGGCCAGGGTGCGGCGCAGGCTTTCGGCGTTCATCCATGCCATCATCAAAACCTGGCCGTTGTCGGCGTCCTGGACGATGGCGGGGACCAAGCCGTCTTCGTTGAAGCGCACCTGGGCCAGAATCTCCTCCGCGGGCAAACGCACGATGGAGTCCATGACTAGACCCCCTGGATGCGCACGGCCACGCCCTGATCGGCCAAATAGTGTTTCAGATCCATGATGGCCAGTTCTTTGAAGTGGAAAAGGCTGGCGGCCAACGCTGCCGTAGCCCCCCCTTCCACCAACGCGGCCCGGAAGTGATCCATTGTCCCCGCGCCGCCGCTGGCGATGACGGGGATGGTGACGGCGTCGCTGATGGCCCGGGTCAGGGCCACGTCGTAGCCCGCTTTGGTGCCATCCCCGTCCATGCTGGTGAGCAGGATCTCCCCGCCGCCCCGACGCTCGATCTCCTTGGCCCATTCCACTGCATCCTTGCCCGTGTTGATGCGCCCCCCGCTGACAAAGACATCCCAGCCCTCGCCCCGTTGGGCCAGCCCGGAATTTTCTACGGTGCGACGGCGGGCGTCCATGGCCACGACGATGCACTGGCTGCCAAAGCGCTTGGCCCCCTCGCTGATCAGTTCTGGGGTCTTGACCGCGGCACTGTTGATGCTGACCTTGTCCGCCCCGGCCAGGAGGATGGCCCGCATGTCCTCCACCGTGCGGATGCCGCCGCCCACGGTGAAGGGGATGAAGACCGTGTCCGCCACCCGGCGCACCATCTCGGTGACGATGTCCCGGCTTTCATGGGTAGCCGTTATGTCGAGAAAGACCAACTCGTCCGCCCCGGCCTGATCATAGACCTGGGCCTGGGCCACGGGATCCCCGGCGTCAACCAGGTTGACAAAGTTGACCCCCTTGACCACCCGGCCTTCATGAACATCCAGACAGGGGATGATGCGTTTCGCAAGCATGGAAGGGTTCCTTCACAAAAAATAGGCCACGGATTGAACGGATTTGACGGATTAAAAACGGATCTTTTTTGATTTAAAAAAATCCATTTTGATCCGTTGCATCCGTTCAATCCGTGGCCTATTTCTGAAAATCTCTCACCGCATCAAGCAGCGGCAGTTGTTCGGGGGAGGTTTCGGACAGCATGGGGGCGGCCTGGTCCAGGGTGACCCAGTGGGATTCGCCGTGGTTGTCGCAACCCAAGTGTACCTCACCTGGCCCGATTTCGGCCAGAAAATAGGTGATGGTGCGGTGGACGTGGTAGTCCCGCGTCTTGGCGGTGTAGTCCAGTGTGTGGGTGACGGTGGGGCTGTCGTCGAGGACGGTGAGACAGGTGGCCTGGGTGAATTCTCGGCGGGCGCAGGCCCACTCGGTTTCGCCCCGCTCCACGCTGCCCCGGGGGAATTGCCATTGCTCGTAGCAGGCGTTCCACACCAGCAGAAGCCGCAGCCCATCCGGCGTGTGGCGCAGGGGGACGATGCCGGCGCTGTGCCGGGCCAGGGGACGGCGGCCCAGGGCGATGGCTGCGGCCAGATCCAGGTTGTCGGTGTAGATGGCCTGGCCGACGATCACGCCTTCCACGTTGTAAAATTCGTGGTTCTTGAGGTCTTCGATATCCTGAATAGAGCCGACGCCGCCGCTGGCGATCACCATCAGGTCGGTGACGTTGCCCAGGTGGGCGGTGGCTTCCACATTGACGCCGCTCAACATGCCGTCCCGGCTGATGTCCGTGTAGATCACCCGCTCCACGCCCAGGGCGCGCATACTGTGGCCCAGATCGATCGCTGAGAGTTCGCTGGTCTCTTGCCAGCCGTGGGTGGCGACCATGCCGTCCCGGGCGTCGATGCCCACGGCGATCTTGTCTGCGCCCCACATCTCCAAGGCCCAGCGCACCAGGTTGGGGTTTTTGACGGCCACGGTGCCCAGGACCACACGGGATGCGCCCAAGGAGAGGGCAAGCTGGATGTCGTCCAGGCTGCGCAGGCCGCCGCCAAACTGCACGGGAATGTCCACCGCGGCGCAGATGGCTTGGAGACGGCGCAGGTTGATGGGCAGGGTGTCCGTGGGCAGGTCATCGGGGCTGGTCAGCCGTTGGACCAGGCCGGTGTCAGGTTTGGCGTCCGCGCCGGCGGGGGAGGTGCCAAAGGCCCCGTCAAGGTTGACCACGTGCAGCCATTCGGCTCCCTGGGCGGCCCAGTGGCGCGCCATACCCACGGGGTCATCACTGAAGACGGTCTCGGCGTTGGGGTCGCCTTGGCGCAGACGCACACAGCGGCCTTTTCGTAGATCGATTGCTGGGTAGATGATCATGATTTTGGATTTCGGATTGTGGATTTTGGATTGCACTCTTCGCTACAATTCGACACGCAGGGTGTCATAAGCAAAGGTAACATCCCAGCCCCGTTCTGACTGTAACGTGGCCGCCACTTGTGCCAAAAGGGGCGGGCTGTCTTGGTCTGGCTCTTCGATATGGGTGAAGATCAGTTGCTTGGCCTGGAGGGTTTCGGCCATCTCCAGGGTTTGGCGGAAGGTGGCTTCGTGTTGGAGGACGGGGTGATCCGCGGGGATGACCCGTTCGCCGGTGATAGGGTGAAATTCGTTGAGTCCTTTGGGCAGCACGGCCAGATCGACCCCGATCAGGTCTGCGGGGGGCGTCCACCCAAAAAGTTCATCCATGCAGACCAGGACTCGACGCCCCCGCTTACCCGGCAGATCCCGTTCCACTTCGATTTCTTCAAAAAGAAAAAGGTAGACGTACGCTTCGGCCACAGGGCGAGCGGTGATGCGCCAGCCGCCCAGGTCGATGGGATGGTCGAAGAGGCGCACGTCCACCAGCCCCTTGCTTTGCAGATAGGCGAAGTTTTCGGCCAGGCCCAGGCGCACGGTGAAGTCGTCGGCCACCTGGGGGGGCAGGTAGATGGGGGTACAGACCTGGTTGGGGGGCCAGTTGCGGAAATCCCAGTTGCGGGTCTCGTACATGCGGCGGCCGGCCGTGTGGTCCGGGTGCCAGTGGCTGTAAAACCCGGCGGCGATGTCGGTGATGCCGGCTCGGTCCACCTGCATGGCGCTCTCTTCCGGGGTGTCGATGAGGACGTTGGGGCCGTGGACGAAGATGCTGGGGCCGGTGCGCGCCCAGGGCACGCCGTGGGTGCGGGCACCCCGGCACAATTCGCACTGACAGCCAGGCCGTGGGGTGCGGATGGCTCCGCCGGAGCCGAGAAATTCAAGGGTAAGATTGGACATAGGTGAGGCCTTTCGGGATTGGGGATTGGGGATTTGGGATTGGGTTGGTTTAGCCGGACCGGGGCATGTCGCCGGCGATGGGGGTGAAATCGGCCACCAGAGTTTGCGTCATCAGGTCGACTTGGGCCACGGCGGCAAAGCTCAGGGTGCGCCAGTCCTCCAAGTTTACCCGGTCTTGGCCAAGGAGAAAAGCCCGATAGAGGCTGAAGGTGAGTCCGTGGCCCACCAGGGCGATCTCGGCGTGGGGGGCGGGCGGGGCAATGGAGGCAAGGTCGGCGATGCCGGAGAGGAAGCGGGCCAAGGCGTCGGAGGCCGGTTCCCAACCATCTACGGACAGATCTGGCTGGGCAAAGGCGGCGGCGACCTGGGCAGTGTAGTCGGTTGACCAGCCGCCCCGGCGCAGTTCGTCAAAGCGGGCGTCCACGACCACGGGGAGGGCCAGCCGATCCAAAACCGGCTGAACCGTGAGCCGGGTCTTCGGTTCGCTGCTGAGGATCACCAAACTCACCCGCTGCCAAAAGGGCTGCTGGGCCAGGGTTTGCGCCTGAATCTGGCCCGCCGCGGACAAATGCCAGCCTGCGGCATCTTCGGTCGGAATCTGCTGTGTGTGGGCGTGGGTGATCAGGTGGAGGTGGGACATGGCTGGAGAGATAGAGTGTAGAGATAGAGATAGAGTGTCGCGAAGACCTCTATCTCTATCTCTACACTCTACCCCCCTCCGTAACCATGCGCATAAAATTCTCGATGATGTGCAGGCCGACTTTGTGGCTTTTTTCGGGGTGGGGTTGGATGCCCCAGGCGTTGCGATAGCGGACGATGGTGGGGTAGTCCATGCCGTAGTCTGTGCTGGCCAGGACCGAGTCCGGGGCTTCGGCGTCGCAATAGTAGCTGTGGGCAAAGTAGGCGTAGGCTCCGTCGGGCACGCCGGCCAAAAGGGGGTCCACCTGGCGTTGGTGGAGTTGATTCCAGCCAATCTGGGGGATGCGCAGGGTGCGGTCCGGGCTGGCAGGGTCGGCCATGCCGTCGGGGAAGCGGCGCACCTGGCCGGGGATGATGTGCAAGCCTTCGTGCTGGCCCATCTCCTCGCTGGCGTCAAAGAGCAACTGCATCCCCACGCAGATGCCCAAAATCGGCAGGCCGCCGTGGACGGCATCGAGCAGGGGGCGATCCAGCTTTTGGCGGCGCAGATTGTCCACGCTGTCGCCAAAGGCCCCCTGGCCGGGCAACACCACGGCCCGCCATTGGGTCAAATCCGTGGGCCGATCCACAATGTCCACGGGGATGCCAAGGGGGCCGGCCACGGTCTCAAAAGCTTTATAAACACTGCGCAGGTTGCCTACGCCGTAATCGAGAATTGCGATCATGGGATTTGGGGTCGGTGATTTGGGATTGGTGATTTGGGATTGGGAGATTGGGAGATTGGGAGATTGGAGACGATCTCCTTGTCTCCCCTTCTCCTTGTCTCCCCTTCTCCCATCACGCCAATGCGAAGTTGCGCACCAGGGCCGGGGGGAAGGTGCCCGCTGCGACGCCGCCGGTGAGGATGCGGATGTTGGCTTCGGCCAATTCAGCCTGAGAAGGGGTCATGCGTCCACTGGCCGCGGCGGACTCGAACTCGGCTTCGTGCATCATCATCACCCGGCCCGGCAGGTCCAGCCAGAGGGCCAAGAGCAGGGAGGTGGTGGCGTAGCTTTCGCCCTGGCGCTGCAAGGGGGCGCAGAGGGGCACATAGAGGCCCACGGGCTGGCGCTTAGCGTCAAAATACTTCTCCACCACCTGCTCTTGTTCGGCCAGCCAAAAGCGGAACCAGATGTGACCAGGTGCGGCCACGGTGGTTCCTCGGAGTTGCACCGTGGGGGCCTCTGCGCCCCAGGTCACCCGCTCCACCAGCATCTCTTGGAGCCATTCGGACCGATAGTCGCCCATGTGGGGGGCGCTGCGCCACATGCCGCTGAACAGCGGGGGCAGGGGGAGGACGGTCAGATCTTCATCGGCGGGGGCCAGAGTTGGGGCAAGAGCGGACATTAGGGTTTCTTTCGTCAATTGATGTGGGAAACGGTATCTTTCACCGTAACAATAACCAAAAACCACCCCCTCCCAGCCTCCCCCAGGTTTCGATACGGCCTCTGGGCCTACTCAACCCAAGGGTTGGGGGAGGAGCCGGATCGTCGTAGACGGTAGTCCAGTACGCACGATCTGTCCCCTCCCCAATCTGGGGAGGGTTAGGGTGGGGTTTTTCGTCTAATACTTCTTCACAACCGAACGATAGGTATTCGGCTCGCGGAACTGGATGATCTGGCGTTCTTCTCGCACGGCGCGCACCCGGTCCAGGTCCACCGTGGCCACGGCGTAGCCTTCGATGGCCTCGTCCAGCACGGTGTAGAGTTCACCCGTGGGGCCGACCAACATGCTGTCCCCGCCAAAGCGGATGGTGGGTTCTTCGCCCACCCGGTTGGCCGCGGCCACAAAGATAGCATTCTCGCACGCCCGGCTGATGATGTGGGCGCGCCAGGGTTCCACGTTGTCCGCCTCCCAGTTGGCGCTGAAGACGACCAGCTCCGCGCCGTCCAAGGTCAGGCTGCGGGCGGCTTCGGGGAAGATCAGGTCCCAGCCCACCAACATGCCAAAGCGGCCCCACTCGGCCTCGATGGTGACAAAGCGGAAGCCGTTGCGGTAGACCTGGCGCTCCTCGCCCAGGAGGTGGACCTTGCGATATTCGCCGGCCAGATCCCCTTCCGGCCCCAAACAGACCACCCCGTTGTAGAGAATGCTCTCCACCTTCTCTTTGATCACGAGACCAAAGACGATGTGGACATTGAACTCGTTGGCCCGTTTGGCCAGATAGTTGGTGGCGTGGCCGGGGATGCGCTCGGCCAGATCCGTGGCCTTCAGGCCCAGTTCTGAGCCGGTGTAGCTCAGTTCGGGAAAGACAATCAGGTCCGTGGGCTGCTCGGTGCAGATGCGCTCCACGAAGTCGCCCATTTTGCGCAGGTTCTCTTCGGGGTTGCCCAGGGCCGGGGCCATCTGGACCAGGGCGACGGTAATTTCACGTGGCATAGATTCATTCTCCTGGCGAAAAAGTGATCCACGAATCTTCACAAATCCACACGAATCTTTTCTTTTATTGATTCGTGTGGATTTGTGAAGATTCGTGGATCATCAGTGTTGGTAGCTCACAAACATCCGTGCTAATCATTGCACAGTATATCATATAGGCGGGAATTCATCATTATCTGAGGGATGGGTTACAATGGGTCGAATCTGGATCTAGAAAATTTAACAAATAGAACGCGGATGACACGGATTTAACGGATAAAAACGGATTTTTATTTTTGCTTGAGATCCGTTGTAATCCGTTAAATCTGTGTCATCCGTGGCCTATTTTTTGGAGGTTGACTATGCGACATGTACGTGAGTGGGTGGGCAAGGCGTGGCTGGTGCTGTTGGTGGCCGGGACGGTGATCGGCCTGGACCAGTGGACCAAGGGGATGGTGCGGGGCAGCATTGCGCTGTACGATTATATTGTGCCCATCCCGGCTCTGGGCAACTATGTGCTGTTTGAGCATGTGCCCAACTATGGGGCGGCCTTTGGGATTTTGCAAGGCCAGGGCTGGTTTTTTATCACAATTGCGGCCCTTGTTAGTTTAGGCATTCTGATCTATGTCTATTATATCCCCATGAGCCAACGCTATATCCGTGTGCT
The DNA here is from genome assembly GCA_018003515.1 of Caldilineaceae bacterium. Taxonomy (GTDB): domain Bacteria; phylum Chloroflexota; class Anaerolineae; order Caldilineales; family Caldilineaceae; genus JAGNDO01. Next base: position 24,450 of record JAGNDO010000004.1, on the reverse strand, counting down.
GTTGGGTTTGCAGATGGGCGGAGCAATCGGCAACGTAATCGATCGCCTTAACACGAGAGATACCGTTGGCAATTTCATCGAAGGCCTGAACAAGGGCTATGTGACGGACTTTGTCAAGATCGGCGTCCCCGGCGTCTATTATTGGCCTAACTTCAATGTGGCCGATTCGGGCGTAGTGGTGGGCGTGATCTTGTTGGGGGCGTATGTGATCTGGGACGATGTGAAGCAAAGTCGGCAAGCGAAGTTGTCCGCAAATGAGGCGGGTGAGGCGATGAGTAATGAGTAATGAGTTTGTGGTGACAACCGAGAACGCGGGAGAACGGCTGGATCGCTGGCTGACCGATGCGCTGCCAGGGCGCAGCCGCAACGAGGTGCAGCGTTGGATCAAAGAGGGCGCGGTGACGGTGGATGGGGAGGCGGTCAAGCCCAAGCTGGCGTTGGAAGTGGGCCAGCGGGTGCAGGTGACCGTGCCCGATGTGGCCGAGAGCAGCATGGTGGCCCAGGCCATCGAGCTGACCATTCTTTTCGAAGACAACGACCTGCTGGTGGTGAACAAGCCAGCCGGCATGGTGGTCCATCCCGCCCCCGGCCATGCGGACGGCACCCTGGTCAACGCCATCCTGCACCACTGCCCAGAGATTGAGGGCGTGGGCGGAGAGCGGCGGCCCGGCATCGTCCACCGGCTGGACAAGGAGACCTCCGGGCTGATTGTGGTGGCCAAGAACGACGCCGCCCACCGCAATTTGCAGGCCCAATTCAAGGCCCGCACGGTTCACAAAGAGTACCTTGCCTTGGTGGAGGGCCACGTGCAACCCGCCAACGGCCGCATCAACGCCCCCCTTGGCCGCCACGCCACCCACCGCAAGATGCAGGCCGTCCTGCCCGTGGACGCCATCACCGGCGTCTCCCCTGGCCGGGAGGCGGTGACAGATTACAAGGTGCTGGGCTTTTATTCCGGGCAGACCGGCAGCGGCGCGGCCAACTTCACCCTGATCCGGGCCATCCTGCACACCGGACGCACCCACCAGATCCGGGTCCACATGGCCTGGTTCAAGCATCCTATCGTGGGGGATACCCTGTATGGTTTCCGGCGTCAGCGGCTACCCATCAAGCGCCACTTTCTCCACGCCCACACCCTGCGCTTCCGCCTGCCGGGCAGCGGAGAAGAGAAAGAATTCGTCGCCCCCCTCCCCGCTGAACTGCAAAAAATCATCGATCAATTCCAGGAGTAAACAGGGCTATCCACGAATCTGCACAAATCTGCACGAATCTGCACGAATCGATTAAAAAAAGATTCGTGTGGATTCGTGCAGATTCGTGGATAGCTTTTAGGCTGTTTGCGCTTTCACCTCTCGGCGGATGTGGGCGCGGTGGCGGTATTCGATGAAGCCCTCGGCGGTGTAGACCATCAGCGCGATCCAGATCAACCCATAGCTGATCTGATAGATGGGGGTGAAGGTCTCGCCGTAGATCAGGACGCCGATCAGAAATTGCAGGGTGGGGGCGATATATTGCAACACGCCCAGGGAGATCATAGGGATCTGCCGTGCCCCGGCCGCGAAGAGCAGCAAGGGGATGGCGGTGACAACGCCCACCAACAGCAACATGATCTGGCTAAAGGGGGTCAACTGCCCAAAGGCGCTCTGGCCGTTCCCCACCAAATAGAGCAAATAGATCCCCGCGGGAATGAACATCATCCCCATCTCCGTGGACAGCCCCTCCAACGACCCCAAAGGCGCGGTCTTGCGCAACAGCCCATAGGTGCCAAAGCTGAAGCCCAGGGAGAGGCCGATCCAGGGCAGGGAGCCATAGCTCACGGTCTGGTAGATCACCCCGGCGGCGGCGAGGCTCAGGGCCGCCCACTGCCAAGGTCGAGGTCTTTCCCGCAGAAAGATCACCCCCATCAGCACGTTGATCAGCGGGGTGATAAAGTAGCCCAGGCTGGATTCAATGATAAACCCGGCGTTGACGGCCCAAATGTAGATATACCAATTGGCGGTCAACAGCGCGGACGTGGCCAAAAAGGTGAGAAAGACCCGGGGTTCACGCAGGCGCGGCAGCCACTTCCACTGCTTGCGCACGGCCAGCACCAGCCCCAAAAAGATCAACGACCCCACCATGCGCTGCACCAAGATCTCCTGGGCGGGCATGGGCTTGAGGGCTTTCCAATAGAGAGGCAGCAGCCCCCAGATGATGTACGCCGACGCGGCGTAGAGAATTCCACGGTTCATCGAGTTCCTCGATAATTCAGAATTGAAAATTGAAAATTGAAAACGGGCGGGTGCGCTACCCCCTTCACCCCTTCACCCCTTCACCCTTTCAGCCCTTCCCATCCCACCCATCAAACTCAACCAACAACCGCTCCTTCACCTCATCCTCCACCCCGGCCACGGTGAAGGCGTTGCGGGCGATACGGCGCAGGTTGGGGCGGTCGTAATCGAATTCTTGGGCCAGGAATTCGTATTCGGCGCACAGGGTGGTGTTGAAGAGGGGCGGATCATCGCTGTTGACCGTGACCAGCAGGCCCATGTGGTCCAGAAGGGCGAAGGGATGCTGGTCGGCGTGGGGATAGATATGCAGGCGCAGATTGCTGGTGGGGTTGATCTCCAGGGGGATGCGGTGTTCGAGTAAATAGGCCAAGAGCAGGGGATCTTCCATGGCCCGCACGCCGTGGCCGATGCGGTCCGCGCCCAGGGCATGGATGGCCCCCCATATGCTCCCCGGTCCCATGGTCTCCCCGGCGTGGGGGACACTGAGGAGGCCGGCCTCTTTGGCTTCCATGAAGGCGTGGGCAAAGGGCTGGGGCGGCGCGCCCGGCTCGTAGCCGCCCAGGCCAAAGCCCACCACGCCCCGATCTCGTCCGGCCAAGGCATGGGCCAGGGTGACATTGGCCGGATCGGGATCGTAGCGCACGCTGTCGGGCACACGGAAGCTGGCGTTGCGGGGCACGTCGAAGACCCAGCGCATCTCCACCTTATCACCATGCTCGGCCTTGGCCTGACGCCGCCCCGCCTCCAGCCCCTCCATGATGTCGTCAAAGGTCACGCCCTTTTCCCGTTGCAGATGGGTATGGGTGAAGGTGGTGACCGTCAGCTCCCGATAGCGGATATTCTGGGCCGCCATGTCATCGCCGCAGCGGGCCACGATCAGGGCGAAATCCTCCGGCGTGCGCAGGAGTTGTTGGATGGTCATGTAGATTTTCACGAAATGAGGGAAACCGGTGAAGGTGAACCAGCGCTGCACGCCTGGCACATCCTGGGCGGGGAGCAGGTCCAACCGGTTGTGGCGGCGGGCCAGTTCCAGCACCGTGGCCGGGGCAATCGCCCCCTCCAAATGGATATGCACTTCAGCCTTGGGCATGGCGCGGATGAAAGCGGACAGTTCGGGAGCGATCGGCGAAATGGTCATGGCGGTTCCTGTGGGGCGGGTGGTGGTGTGATATAGTGTCGAGAAGGGCTTATCGAGTAATGCGTATCGAGTATCTCGTGGGTAAGGCCTGTCAAACGTTTGACATATCTTGACCACGCAATACTCGACACACGATACTCGATACACTTCCTTATCCGGTTTAGTTCACAAGTCATCCAGGATAGCACGAAGGCAGATGGACGTCAATCGTACTGGCACGGAAATTGATGCAGAACTCATAACCTTCCAGGAAGGGGCCAGCGACACTCGCTATAACCAAGAGAGTGTGGCCCCTTCCTGGAAGGTCGCCGCGCATGGATGGGCTTCGGTGTGGGAGCGGGTTGTTGACGGCGTGCTGCTTTTGGCCGCGCTGATCCTGCTGGGCGGGGCTGTGCCGGACGGGTTGACCCTGCGCAGTCAGCGCTTGACCGTGGCCGTGGCGGGGCAGACCTTTGACTTGGCCCGCTGGGAGGCCGGGGCGCTATGGGAGAAGGGGGTAGCGTTGGTTCAGCAGCCCGCAGCCGATGTGCCGCCGACCCAGGCGTCCACCCTAGTGGTGGATTACTTGGCCAAGGCCCGGCGCATGGGCGAGTTGGACGGGGAAATCACCCGGCTGTTGGCAACGAATGGGGGCGAATTAGAGGCGGAGATCCGGCGGCTTCAGGCCGAGGAGGAGGGGCTACGGGTTGAGCAAGCGGCCAATCGGGCCGCGGTGGAGCAGATCATCCAAGTCCAGGTGGGCGCGGAGTTGAGCGCAGCGGGCTTTGCCATCGGCTCTGTGACCCTGCCCCCGGTGCAGTTTACCTTCACCGAGCCGCCCAAAAAGATGGTAGTCAGCTCCCGCACCCGCATCGAGACGGTCTACAGCCGCATGTTGCGTCCGGGCATGAGCCTGCCCGCCATCGAAGAGGCAGAGGCCGCCATCCGCGCCGACGAGGATCTGGTGGCCTATATCACCAACATCGGCGGGTTGGGTGCGTACCCGACTATGGTAGTGGACCAGGCGTCCCTGGCATGGGTGTTCAACACCGTGGCCCACGAATGGGTGCACAACTATCTCACTTTCTTCCCCCTGGGCTTCAACTACAACACCAGCCCGGAGATCACCACCATCAACGAAACCGTGGCCGACATCGTGGGCGACGAGATCGGCGACCGGGTCCTGCGCCGCTACTACCCCGACCAGGTCCCGCCTGAACCATCAACATCCCCCAATCCCCAATCCCCAATCCCTAATCCCCCTGCCTTCGACTTCCGCGCCGAAATGCGCGCAACGCGCTTGACCGTGGATCGATTGTTGGGTGAAGGGAAAGTCGTCCAGGCGGAGATGTACATGGAGGCCCGGCGGCTGGTTTTTGTGGAGAACGGCTACAATCTGCGGGTGCTGAACCAGGGCTACTTCGCCTTCCACGGCAGCTACGGGACAGGCGCGGCCAGTTCCAGCCCCATTGGTCCCCTGCTCCAAAAACTGCGGGGGCAGATGCCGGATCTCCACGCCTTCCTCGTCACCGTCCGCGGCATCAAAAGCCAAGCAGAGATCGAAGCATTGCTGAATTAGCCACAAAGAACACAAAGAACACAAAGATTTTCTTCATTTCTTTGTGTTCTTTGTGTTCTTTGTGGCTAATTTTTACTACACAATCCGTGCCCGGATTTTGGCGCTGACGTAGTCGAGGAGGGAGACCACGATGGCGATGGCGATCATCATGACGCTGGCCTGGCGGAAGTAGCCTTTTTGGATGTTCTGGCTGAGGACGTCGCCGATGCCGCCGCCGCCGACGAAGCCGATGATGGTGGACATGCGCACGTTGATGTCCCAACGGTAGAGGGTGAAGGCGGTGTAGAGGGGCACGATCTGGGGGATGACAGCGAAGACGATCACTTGCAGACGCCCGGCACCTGTGGCGGTGATGGCCTCAATCGGCCCCTCGGCGATGCTCTCAACCTGCTCGGAGAAGAGCTTGCCCAGGGCGGCGATGGAGTGGAGGGCCAGGGCCATAACACCGGCGAAGGGGCCGAGGCCGACCCAGACCACAAAGACGATGCCCATGATCAGGGGTTCGATGGAGCGCAGGATGTTGAGGATGCTGCGGGAAATGGTATAGATGGTCAGGCCGATGGGATAGGGCCGTTTGGGCGCGGCCAGCAGGGAGAGCAGACCGGCCACGCCGCCGCCGATCAGGGCGGGCTTGGTGGTCCAGTTGGCCGGGTTGTCAAACTGGTAGAGCCAGTTGAGCGCGCCGCCCACGGCATAGACCAGCACGCCTACACCCACCACGGCCAAGACCCCGGTGAGGATGCGGGCCGGGGCCGCGTCCATGCGCAAGACCGCTTCCTGCCCGTATCTTGTGCCCAAGGAGTAGGCGATCAGCCCCACGATGAAGGCCACGAATGCTGGCAAGGCCAACTGGATCAGATCCGCCAGCACGATCAAGAAATTTCCCAAAAAGCCAAAGGGGCCCAAGACCGACTCCAGCCAGCCCCCGGCGGAGAGGCCCACCTGGGCCAACATGCCCACGGACCCCATGCCCAGCACAGCCACCCCGCCAAAGCGCGCCCACATCAGCAATCGGGCCGTGGGGGAGGCGTTGTCCATCTCCACAATGTCCGGCCCCGTGCGCAGGAGCAGCCAGGCCGCCCCGGCCGCGCCGACCATCCCGGCCAAGGCCATCCACACGGAGCCGCCCAGGGAGGCGGTGACGCCTAACACCCCGCCGGTGAGGAGGCCACCCAGCCAGCCGCCCACGGGTAGCAGGGCGATCCCGGCCATGATGGCGGCAAGGGGGGCGGTGACATCTTCCATCAGGTTGCGGGCGGCCAAGAAGGAGATGGGCACGGCCAAAATGGTGCCGATGAAGGAGGCGATCAGGGCCATGAAGATGGTCTCGACGATCCGCTCCAGGGTGGTGATCGACGCGGCGCTCAACCCCACGATGGTGCCCGCCTCGGAGAAGGCGAAGACGTCCGGGTCCGCCAACATGCGCAGCACCCGCATCAAACTGGACTGGCGGCCCGGTTCCAGGGGCTTGGCCAGATCGATCTGCAAGGCCTGCACCGCATAGGCATAGACCAGCACCGCGCCGATGATAAATAGCACAATGCGGACCGTGTTGGCCAGGGGTCGTTTGGGATTGGACGTGGTTGATAGTTGCATAGTTTATGCCTCAAGGGTATCGAGTAATGCGCATCGAGTAATGTTTCGTTGACACCGATCTTGGTGTCAACGAAACATTACTCGATACACGATACTCGATAATTTAGATTATCCGCGATCGCACCCGCGAACTCACATTGTCCAAAATCGTCACCACCACGGCGATGGCGATGACCATGACGGCGGCTTCGGAGTAGCGCAGTTGGTTGACGCTGCGCTGCAACACCAAGCCGATGCCGCCGCCGCCCACAAAGCCGATGATGGTGGAGAGGCGCACGTTGATGTCCCAGCGATAGAAGATGAAGGCGATGTACTGGGGCACCACCTGGGGCCAGACCGCAAAGACGATGGTCTGCAAGCGGTTGGCCCCGCTGGCCGTGATGGCCTCCAACGGCCCCTCGGCGATGTCCTCCACCTGCTCGGAGAAGAGCTTGCCCAGGTCCGCCACGGTGTTGAGGATCAGGGTCATCACCCCAGCAAAGGGGCCGATGCCCACCCAGACCACAAAGACAAAGCCCATCATGATCGGCTCGATGGAGCGCAGGGCGTTGAGGAAGCCCCGGATCAGGGTGTAGGTGGCAAAGCCGATGGCGACCGGCTTGCGGGCGTCCCGGCGCAGGGAGAGCAGGGCCATCAACAGCCCCACGCCCAGGCCGGCCCCGGCGAAGAGCAGGGTGCGGGTCATGGCATCTGCCGGCGTGTTGCGGCACATGCCCAGGAAGCAGAGCCAGTTGAGGAAGCTCAACAGGCCCCCAACCAGCACCCCGGTCCCCAGCACGGTCAGCCCGGCCGTGGTCCAGCGGGCTGCGGTTGCGGCCATCTTGTCCACCTGCTCCTGGCCCGTGCGGCTGCCCCACGAGAAGGCGACCAGCACGCCCACAAAGCCCACGATCCCCGGCATGATGAGGACAAAGAGATCCGAGATCACGGTCACAAAATTGCCCAGGAAACCAAAGACGCCCAAGCGTGGTTGACTCCATGCCCCCGCCTGCGAGGCGAGTAGGCTAATGACCGTGAGGCCGAAGAGGGAGAGCAAGAGCACCCCCACAATCCGCAGGTTGAAAAGAACGCGGCCCTGGCGAGTGGCGGGCTGTCCCTCGATCAACGAGATCCCCGACCGCACCAACACAACGACCGCCACGGCCACGGCCAAAACGGTTCCCAAGCCAAGACCCGGCGGCGCGGCCAAACCGGTCGCCAAACTCACCAAACCGCCCCCAATCTGCCCGCCGACCCAGCCCCCCACGGGGGCCAAGATCACCGCCAACATGATGGCGGCCAAGGGCGTGCCCACATTGACCATCAGGTTGCGGGCGGCCAAGAAGGAGATGGGGATGGCCAAAATCGTGCCCAGGGTAGAGGCCATCAGCGCCATCAGGATCGTCTCCACAATCCGTTCCAGGGTGATGCGGCTGGCCGCGCTCAGGCCGGAGATACGCCGGTCCAGGAGTTCGATCACCTCCATCTGCTGAGGCTCCGGGGACTCTCGCACCGTGGGCAGGGTGAACTGGACGCTGAAGTTGCCCGCGGCATCGGCCCGAAAGTCGGCCACGCTGCGGGCCGTGTTGGCCCCGGCCGGCAGCCAACGGATGGCCCCGCGCACGTTGGCCGGGAAGCCGGACCCGCTCAGGGTCATGCGGTCCTGGGTGGTGGTGGCGCAGTTGGGCGAGAGGGTGATCTGCCGCCCCTCCACATTGACCTGGGAGCCCACAATCTTCTCCGGGCAGGGGATGTTCATGGAGATGGTGGCCGTGCGGGTCACCTGGTCATAGGTGAAGAAGTCCGGCTTGGCCAGCTCCCGCAGCAGTCCCACCAAATTGGACTGGCGCTGGGGTTCCAGGGGCTCTTCCAGGTTGATCTTGGTCACCTGCACGCCATAGGCGATCAGGAGGATCGATCCGACGATGATCAGAATGCGTCGCCAGGAGCGTTTTGGGGTTTTGGAGTTCATCGGCTGTGGGCCTTTTTTGTGCGTGGTGGGTGTGCAAAACAATGGCAATACGTCAAAAAGCATTCAAACCACAGTGAGATTTCAGTGGTCAGCCATACGACGGAATACCAAAATCAATTAGTCGTTCGCCCCGCAGCAGACAGTTCTGGTCGAAATCTGTGCGAAATTGAAGATTACCTTGATTCCACTATCAAGTTAACCCAGACACAACACACTATTTCTCAACATTAACGGACGCAGTACTATTCCGATCAGATTGAGCAATGTAGTCACCAGTTGCTGTTTGAGTATGTATTTCTGTATCTGCACTATTCCTTACCAAGCGTAACAACTGTTTTGCTGCATTCAGAACTTCAACATCATCATTCAAATTGCTTGCAGATACCTCTTCAATTAAAGTTTCTTTGCGCCCGTTGGATAATGGTTTATCCTCAAGGTTTTCCACGGCTTGTATTAAATCATTATTCTTGCCGAGCTTTTCTACGATGATGCTTTTTAAGTATTCATAAGCATCAACAAGACTTTTTTCAAGCACCTTGCCTGTGCCACTAGTCAATCCTGCTACTGCCGCTGAAACTAAAGCTGTGCTCACAATATCCATTATTCTTCCTCCTAAACTCGTTAAGATTGAAAAAACTTTATCGTATTTAAGATGTCTTCTTCCCCAATAAACAGAGACCAATCCCACTCATGTGGTTTCCCAATGGCCTCTGCGTAAACTCGACGAATATATTGTGATTCGATTTGCGACGGAATATGATATACAAACTTATCACCAAACTGGTCCTGATAAAACAAGTAAGGTCGTCCATGCTGAGCAAATGACTGTAAATCTAGTAGGCTTTCTATTTCATCATGTTTAAATTGTCCGTCTAAATGGGTTCTCAAATCAACCGAAGATGGACAAATATGCAAATGTGCATGATCTACACACGAACCTCCTCGAATACTATCGCTTGCAGCCCCATGCTCAAAACACACCAATTCTCCATACTTTTCTGTTAAGATTTCTAGCACATTATGCATAAAAGTCTCGAACCCCTGAAGTTCGTTAGTAGACAAATAGGAAAAGGCTATACTATGTTTTCTGGGAAGCAACAAAACATAACCTTCTGTCAATGCTCCTAGCCCGGCAATTGCTATATTCTCGCTATCCTGATGGATTATTCGTGTAGAAATATCATACTTCGAAAATAGTTTGTGAAAGAAAGACTCTTTCGGCTTTTCAAATTCAAGACAAAATTCACAATTGTCCGATGACATTATCTGTGACCCCATTCTAAAACTTACCTTTTAGCCAGTTCTTAACTATTTCTGCGTTTCTATGCCCAAGATTCTGGAGGAGTACTAAACTCTCATTGGCTAGTCGATAGGCAGTATCAGAATCACTTTGATGATAATATATTTTGGCTAAACCAAATTGCGACATGGCAAACCATCTTGTGAGACCTAGATTGTCACACAATTGCTGACTTTCCCTGTAGAAATTTTCGGCAGAATCGTATTCTTCCAGCTCAAAAAGCACGCCTGCCAAAAGGCATTGACTTGCTGCTAATCCTCCAGTTTCGCCAATTTTCTGGCAGATTTCTATACACTGACAATAAACCTCTTTCGCCCGAACGTAATGATTGGTTGACACATACAGTTTTCCCAATGCGCGTAATGTATAACCAATAGCTTGCTTATCCTCACTAAGTTCTGCAATTTCTAACGCTTTCGATAAGGCTAGGGTTGCTGCCTCAACATCTTTTTGTAACAAGAGTGTCTCTCCCAGTCCTCTGAGAGCATATATTTGCCCTTGAACATTGTTTGAACGATTTACAAAGGGAATACTTCGACAAAAGTACGTTCGAGCTTTTTCCAAATTATTCTGAGCAAGATAAACTCGCCCCAATCCTCTTAGCGATTCGCCTACTGCGTAAATGTTATCTCTTTGTATTGCTAACCGAACTGCGTCCATCAGGACAATTTCCGCTTGTTCATATTCAGCAAGATAAATATGAACATATCCAAGCCCAAACATGCTATTAGGCAAAGAATCTCGATCATCTTGTTGTTTATGTTTTTCCACCAGAGCTTCTAGGAGATGTTTTGCCTCACCATAATTTCCCTGTTCTCGTCTCAGAATACCCAGGTGCCAGAGAAATTCCTTTTCCATTTCCTCGTCCAACAACAATTTTGAAAATTCATAACCATTCGCGAGTAACTCCGATGCTTCATCCCAATAACCTCTCAAATACAAGTATCCATCGATTCTTGCCAAACTAGAAACAAGCAGGAGAAATTGAGTATAATTTCTATTACCGAAAGAGAGCTTTGATGCAAGAAGAAAGTTCGTCAATCTTTGCTCAATTTGAGAAAAAGCCGCTTTACTATTTGTAGGATGGCCGTCGAAAAAACCTGCATAGTATTTCGTGTGTGCAAGTTCTGCTGCCTCTAACTCCATTGACGACTCTAGAAGAGTGTGAGCGTATTGCCATAATAAAGGATGTATCACGTAGGTGCCTGCAACATCTCCCCAGTCAAGCAAAGATAGTTGCACAAAATCATCCAGTATTTTTCCGAAGTCATCATCTTCATCTTCTTCTTTCGCAGATGTATTGGAACAGTGCATAATTCCAACAATATCTGAAAGAAGAATAGGTCCAAATGCAAAAACCCCTAAATAACGAAAGAGATATTGCTCTCTATCATCCAAATCAGCATATGTTATTTCAAAAGACGACACCAATCCTGGATGCCCTCGTAATCTGAGAGTATCTGATGCTTTGGTTGAAATCATCTCGACAAAATCGCTCAGCAAATAGCCCGGCTTCCTCAAAAGTTGTGTGAGCTTCTTACCCGATAATTCTATGGCAAGTGGAAGGTACCCTAAAATATTTACAAGGCTAATAGCATCTTCAGAAAATGCTATTTCGTCATCTGAAATCAATTTTGAGAATAGTTGGAGTGCTTCCGTTACTGAGAACATCTCCATCCGAAAAATCGTTGCATTCAGTGCCTGCGCTAAATTTTCGTCTCTTGTTGTCACTATTAGTGAACAATTCGCTGGTCTCGTTTCACTAATACGGTTTGCGGCTACTATCCATTGCCCACGAATATCGTCCAGGACTAGCAAAACAAGGCCCAGATCTGCATTTCTTTGTTCCAGGAGACCACGCAATACCGATACTGTTGTATTCAGGTCCACATTGTCGGCCAAATCATAAGCACAGTTCAGTGCCCAGGATCGCAAGATTGGAAGTGGATCACCATTTGTATCGACGAGTGATCCCCAAAAGACCCCGCCGGGGAAATTTTCTCTTAACTCAAACGCTACTTGTTTCGCAAGCGCAGTTTTCCCGATTCCTCCCATGCCAACTAACGCAACAACTGATGAGTCCTCGTCAAACAGCTTTTCCCGAATAGCAGATCGGATACTATGTCGGCCTGTGAAACAACTTGGAGGAGGAGGCGAGACAGCGGTGATTGAGACAAGCGGAGCTTGATGTGTAACACTTACGATAGCGGTACTTCCCTGATCGGCTTGGGCAATATAACTACCATGAGCAGAGCGAATCGAGTCTCCAGTATTGGTCATCACTATTAACCTTCCCCTCCATTAGGACTAAGCAACTCCCGATATCTCCGGTTGACCAAGGAGGTAAATCGTCATCGAATGATCATTGACTTATCTTTCGATGATTTTTATGGCAAATACTGAAATTCGATCTGGATACAGGCCCCAAACAGGCAGTTTGATCAGATTATGTTGATTCCAGTCGTTTCAAACACCTCTCGACTGGTTGGGCGCAGATACAAGATCACCGGTTTCAATATAGTACTTTTAGATGCTAAATACAGAACTGTATTGCCAGAGTTTTCGGTCGTTAGATTCTGGTTAAACCTCTCTTTTGACCAATTATATTGATCCAACCAGGTTTGTCTTGAATCTTTGCATGCGATTGTCTTCGCGTAAATAGCACCTCAATATCCGCTTGTTCCAAAAGTTCGGTTAATTCATTCGTTTCATAATAAGTAAAGTAGCGGTTTGCCTGATTAATATTCCCTTCTGATTTCCACTCATAACCATGCCCCTCCTTAACATCTAGATATATTATTCCGCCCGGTTTTAGCACTCTCGAAAATCCGCGAAGAGTATCCAACGCATCAACACGGGGAATGTGTAAAAAAGCCGAACAACACCATATGCCGTCAAAACAATCATTCACAAAACCCAAATAACGCATATCCATTTTATATAGAGGGACAGAAATTGCCTCCTTCAGTTTCTGAATAAAAGGCATTGTAAGTTCCACACCCTGAACAGACAATCCATTTGCCATCAAATACAAAGTGTCACGTCCTGCACCAAATGCAACATCAAGTACACAAGGGCCAGGCAATAAAGCTATGAATTTGTCCAACATCGCTGGTAGATCAGGAAAATACGCCAATTGATCGGTATTTCGAATATATTCTTCCGCTTTAATCTCATAGGATTTAATTGTAGTTATTACAGGGTCTTGCATTACTCCGCCTCTTGCCTTTCTTGCCATACCAAGTACTGTCGAATATTGTCAATCATAGAACTTTTGTGAATATACTGAAATATCTCATGATGACTCACCCACTTGTAATTACTGTGCTCATGGGTTAACTTTATGTCTCCTGACAGATAACGGCATGCAAAAGCTACTCCAACCAATGGGATCTCTGGTATATGCCAAGTTGCTACTGGGGAAATAACCTCAATTTTTAAGTCGGTCTCCTCTTTCACTTCTCGCAAAAGGCCCGCCTCAAAGCTTTCATTCAGCTCAAGATGCCCACCTGGCATTCCCCAATCCCCACCATACCCATTGGGATGATCGCATCTTCTTCTCACTATCAAAATGCGTTCATTTTTCTGGATAAATGCCATGACAGCGGTATATATTAAACTTGGCATAATGCATTCACGATCTCTTGCGTAACTTGTCAATGAAAATTATTGTTCTACAGGGTTGTTTCGATTTCAGTATCCCAATCTATAATACCAAATCTTCCAGAACTAGCCTTGAATTCAAGGCTTAACTCGTTGGCCCCACTGCCATGCAGTATGGAGAGTAAATCACCAATACCGCTTTTGTAAGAATGCAAGGATGAAAGCACCCACTGAAAATCGTTGGTAAGTGTAGACTCCATTCCCGGCACATTTGTATATTTATCGGGAACATGTATCGTATCTATTACAAATTGCATGGACGCGGGCCGTTTGCTAGCGCGTAGAAAAGGGTAAGGAAAATCATCAGTTTGAAAAGCCTCTATTTTTCTCGGACTTGTATACCAAACGATCTCAACAAAACTTGATGCAAAGTTGATGCCAGGGTAAAAAGTCATTCTTCCCCCGAGATTCTTACCCAATTCAGTTACACTGGATTTACAGAGCCAAATTTGATGAGCATCTTCCGCATATAAAGATCGTACCGAGGCAAAGGCAGGATCGACGCCTTGTTGAGAATATACTCGAAAATTAGGAAGCTGTCCGGCAACATCTCTATATTATCTTGAGAACCACCATTGAGTTCCGTCTGCCCATCTCGTCAGATTCAAAAAGTTCTCTACATGCAATCCGTGCGTGTTCGATTTCTTCAATATCAAATCGTAGAATATTCGATTCTAGATCTTTCAAATTGGCCAGACCAACCCGTTCCAACAACAGGTATTTTAGCCATTTCAATGGTAAGGACGATATTTCCTCGGTAGAAAAAACAGGAATGTTCGACTCCTGTGAGTAGTCCCATTGCAATGCGGAAAAGAACTCCCTAGCGGAATGGTAGTGTATCTTTCTGATCATGCTCGCCCTTTCTAGCAAGCTTCCGCCTAAACAACATGTCGACTCGTCCATCATCATTCGTAGTATCCGTCAAACCATGCCAGATCCAGCTATCCTGACACCCGTCCAGTCCGAACACAGCTTACCCATCACACCCCATAAACCGCCCTCTCCTCAAGCAAACTAAGTTGTTCCGTTCTTGAGGTAGCAGTTGGGTATTCATTCCCCACTACGATCTCGTCCTCAAGAACCGCCTTGGCAAGGGCCAAAATATTCAACTTTTTCAAAATTTTCGCCGTGATGGGCCGCTTCGCATCCCAGAAAATGAAGGCGGAGAAGAACTCGGTGGCCGGGTCGGAATTCAACAAGGCGGCGATCAGGCGGGCTTCTTCTTCGTTTTGGCAGGCCAGGAAGTAGCAGGTGTCGTCAAAAACCACTGGTTTGTCTTCGTGTGGACCCACGGCCACAAAGGCAAGTCGCTTATACAGACCGGAAATGGCAACCTTCCAGGTTGAAAACGAATAGTCGCCGACACCGAAAATCGAAAACTGGGGTCGGTTTCGATAGATTGCACTTTTCCGACGCTCGAAATAATGATGATGGGCCACCAAATAGGCCCAGGTTTTCGGCGCAATCCTTTTGATCGATTTGGTCTCGTGTCCGGTCGAGGTCTGGGTGACCAACATAAACCGGCTGGGCGGCAAGCCATTCGCCAGATCCGAGCTTTTCATCATGGGATAGACGAGGGCCTCTTCAATATCGACCCGCATCCCCAGGTTATTATGATATGCATCCCCGGATCGGGAAAATTCCATAACCTTGGCGCAATCATGTTTGATGCCCGACCGCCACACAAAGTGATGGCCGTCCTGCGCTGTGGCCTGGAGATGCTGCCACTTTCTGTAAAAATCTACGTTGGCGATCAGCTGGTCATTCTCGTATCCAAGGCAGGCACTCTGCGAGAGCGGCGACAAGTCGCTGTAAACCCCACAGGTTTTTGCGCCCGGCTTTCCAGGGTCATAGACAAACAGGCAGGCGTCCACCGCGGCCCCGAATTCGGCTTGGGCGTCGATTAGAAAGAGGCTAGCCTGGCCAAAATCCGGGTTGGCCTTCCATTCATGCAGCAGAACTTTTCGGGCCACGGCGGTTTTGCACAGCATGGCGATGGTGGCCTGGCGGCTGCGCACCCGCTCGATCAGGTTGATCAGCATCCACTCAGAAATATCAAAATTACTTGCGCCGGTCAGGGCTTCAAGCCCCGTGCGGTTTTGAAAATTACTTTTCTGCGGCAAATTATCGCTGCCCAGGGTCGCCAAGGCCGAATTTGTCACCCAGGGCGGGTTGCCCAAAATCAAGAGCGGGGCGGGCAACCTGTCCAAAATATCATCCCAATCCGTGGAGAAAAAGTCCGATTGGGCAATTTCGACTTTGGGGTTTCCGGCAAGCTTTTGGACCAGATCGTCAACATAGCCACGATTTATGTCAAAACCGACCACGTTTGTTAATGTGTCGAACTGCGCCAAAGCGGCAATGATAAAATTGCCTTTGCCGCATGTGGGTTCCAGCATGGAGGCAGGGGCAACCCCAAGGGTTTGGAGCAACGCACAGACTTTGCCCGCCAGCCCAGGCGGGGTCTGAAAATCACCGAATTCGACTTTTGTCCCGTTTCGGCTATTGCTCACGATATCCTTCGAATGCCATCAACTTGGCCGGCCAGATCAATCGCTCGTCGATAATGCAATCGCCACTGAAGGGCGTTCGAGATGGTCAAATAGCCCAATGCGGGGGGATTGGCCATGATTTCCTCGGCAATTTGGTTCGCGCCAATGTCATCCACGGGCAGAAGTCGGTCCATCAAAAAGGCGACGATGTCATCCTGGTTTCCACGATTATCAAGAATGTCCAAAATGCCCGATGTGGTTTGATAGTCGGCGGTCCGTTCGGCCTCCACAAAAACAGTGCTGAGGATGTTCAAGGTTCCCGATTGGCTGCTTTGGTCATCGATCTTATCGTAGACAAAGACGAGCAAAGAGTAGCCAAGCCCATATATTTTCTGCCGTGCGGACTTAAACGGACACGAAGATTGAGGCCGTGACACGCTGGTCACTTTCATGTCAACGTTCAACTCAGGGAAGTCCATACCCCTGGCCGAACTGCCCTCGTCAAAGGTGTATCGTTCCTGAAGATATTGCTGAAACTTGTGTTCCACATAGGTGCCAACAGCCTTCCCATCCGTCACCCCGTAAAGCGATGGGTCAGCGTGTTGAGATTCAATCGCTGCAAAAGCACCGGCTTCCTCGCACAGCAGATCTATGGTCAAGTTTGGTTTCGTCATTCCCAAATCCTTTGCATTTCATGAAACAGAAGATCAACACCTTGTCCTCAATCCCACACCACATCCCCCACACCCCCCGCCTTCCACATCCCCCAGGCGGACCGGGCGTAGCGTTCGTGGGTGGCGTGCCAATGCTGCACGTCGTCAATGGACCGATAGGCCAGGGCCAGCTCTTCTATTCCTCTTCATCCCCAAGTTCAAGCAATCGAACGTCCTCCAAATCACGCGTACGGCCTGCCGCACGCTTAGATGCGATGATATCTTGCCGAGAGGCCACGTAAAAAACCTGACCGGCGTACTCCATTTCCTCCTTCTTCGCCCAGGCATCGTCGAATTCAAGACCTGGGGTAGAGGTCTGGACATCGATCCGCACTTTGTCCCGAAAAATCGTGATCTCATGGGCAAGAAGCGCTTCCACGGTCGTCAAACTGGCTGTACCCAGTCCGGCATCGAGCAACGCATCAAGCAATCGCTGTGCGTTTTCAGGCGTGGCTTCGATCAAAATGTCGAGATCAAACGTAGCGCGTGGAACACCGTACAAAATTGCGGCGATTCCACCGATGATCACATATCGGACGTCATGGTCGTGAAAGGACGAGAACACGCCCTGCAACTGGTTTAGCATCTTTCTGCTCCATGATCTTGGGGTTGACACCTACAACCATATCGGTGAACATGCAGAGTACGTCCATGCGCTCGGTCAAGGACAAGGATTGAAACCAACGAGCTTTCGCTTCGAATGTCTCCTCCTCAAAATCGTGTGATACAGCTACCTGTAAAGCCATTCTCTCATCCCTCCTCTTCGCACAAGACACAAACACACTCTCAATCCCACACCACATCCCCCACACCCCCCGCCTTCCACATCGCCCATGCGGACCGGGCGTAGTATTCGTGGGTGGCGTGCCAATGCTGCACGTCGTCGATGGCCCGGTAGGCCAGGGCCAGCCCTTCGTGGTGCTAGGTTTGGTGACAGGATCGTTATCCATCGTTATCCGCTTGCGCAAGCAATATCTCGATTTCAGCGACCAATAATGGCAAGTTGGGATAATCAAAGCTGAAGCCGGGTGCTGGGATCCTGTTGCGCTTGATATTAGGTGGCACGTGTTTGTGGTGAGGATGCGTTGACGCTAACGCCGGAATATGGGGATGCGGAAAGTCGTCATACCAATAGAGTTTCTCATGTCCACGGTACACCTCATAGCCGTATGCGGAGATCAGGGCCTCATCAAAATCGAGCTCTTCCCGCAAGCGCAGTCGAAACCCATGCCGAAACAGGACTTCGCCCTCCGCTATACCGCTGTACGGACTCGCAGACCAAACAGTGACGGTGGAGCGTTCCACAGTGGTTCGAGCCAATAGCGCGGTCACAAACTGGCTATATGTAGATACCGAATGCAGTGGATTGATGACCATTAGTACGCAGGTTGAAATCTTAATGATGAACTGACGTCGTGAACTTTGAGTTGACCGTCATATTTCAACTTCCGCCGTCGCCAGGTTTCATAAATGCCTTTCCAGCGTGAAAAATCGCTGCGCGTCTCATCGAATTCATCGTATTGTTCCAATTTGCCGGACATGAGAGCCTGATAGAAGTCTTCGCTTAGGACACCATACTTTTCTTCGTAGAGGGTGAGGCGTCGTTCCAGCAGTTTCATTTCGACAACCAGTTCATATGTTTCCATTTCGTCCTCCGTTACTGTCTGATACGGCAGCGCTATTCCCCGACAACCTGAAAAAAGATCGTTTCCAAGGAGATTTTAACATGCGACAACCACAAAACGTATTTCCCTGGTTGAAATGCCTTGGATGTCCGTGATTTGAGCGGGACGATGACGCCCCCCCCCAAAAAAAACACCGCCCACCCATCACACCCCATAAACCACCCGCTCCTCAAGCAACCTAAGTTGCGCTGGTCTTGAGGCTGTACTCAGCTTCACCTTCAAGAAGCCTCAACTGCTCTACCCTCGGGGCTGGTTTCTTTTCCTCGTAAACAGCGCCAAAGTTCGTGATCAGCGCTTCAAGCATTGGATTTCGGTTCTCCTCCTTGGCCCCTACGTGGTAAAAATGTTCTCGCGTCAGCATGTCGTATCCCGCCCACATAGTCTCGATAAACTGATTTGACCGGTATTCGTTGCTGTGCCAGGTGGATAGGATAAACCTTGCGCTCGTTTCGGACAGCGCTTTCGCCAATTTCTCTTCATGCGTCTCATCCCAGCCATTGTAGTAATCCACATGTCGGCCAATATAAGGTGGGTCGCAATAGAGAACATCGCCACTTTCTGCTTCTGCAATGGTCTTGGTGTAATCCTGACATCGAAACTCATAATCGCCCAATGCACACGAATCCGTTATGGCTTGCACCTGATTACAAATTTTTGTCACATATGCCGGGGCAAATCGATTTGGCTTGCGGCAAAACGGAACGTTGAACCCGCCCTTTCGATTGAAACGGATCATGCCATTGAAGCATGATCGGTTCAAGAAGAGAAAATCCAAAGGATTGCCACCCTGGTTAAATCTCTCTCGAACAGCATAATAGTGTTCGCCTTCTGAGCGTAGCAATTCGGCACCTTCCCGTTCCAGAAACAGCCTGGTGGAATTTGCGTTGATTTCACCATTGGACACGGCCATGTAAAAATTGATGAGGTGCGGATTTGAGTCTGCTAACAAAGCCCGGCGTGGCCTCACATTAAAGGCGACTACACCTGATCCCATGAACGGCTCTACCCAACGACCTTCAAAATCCGATGGCAGAATCGCCTTTATCCAGGGAACCAGCTTGGTTTTTATGCCTTGACACTTAATTGGCGGAACGATTATTCTGTTGACACTCATAAAAGATTATTTCTCGGAACGATGAGAGAACTGTCACCCCCACGATACGCCACAAAGTCCTCAAGAGATCTAATCTTCTGCGTATGACCAGAGGGAGCTACGACCGTGATCTTCCCAAAATTCATCCAATAGTCGTCAAACCACCCCTCTCCAAGATTTGCGAACATGCCATTCCCGGCAAGAATATCGTCAATTCGCTGAATACTTCCAATGTTCGCCGTATTGCCCGACCCTCCTTTATCCCCAGCAATCTTCCATTTCTCTGCAACAAAGAACTGAATGTCCGAGATAACGGAGATAATTGAGTGAAGTTCATCCAGCGGATATGCCTGCGTCTCGTCAATGGTCGCACCCGCTACTCGATCATAAATAATCCCCAAGCAAAAATGGCCTGAATAAGTCCCGTATGGAAACTGGATATTTTTCGTACTCTGCCGATCTTCAAAGTATTTGCCGTGGGATCCCAAAGTGAAGCCGTTACATAGCCACGGTTTTGTGGGATTCCGATAGGTGGTCTTGAAATCAACTGCAAATCTAATCGACTCATCCTCTTTTGAAACGAGAGAGATATCGGGGTAATAGTTCTGATGGTCGGCAAGAACCACGGCAAACCCCTCTTCTTCCGCAAAGGAGAGAATTCTAGGAAAGAGGTGAATCTCCAGGATCTTTGAAACAATCTTTGTGTCCGATGAAATCGTATAGACATTCCGAAAAACGTCGATAAATCCCTTTACGGTCCACTGACCATCTGTGGTGCTGACATAGCCAGTCAAGCCACCCGTAAATGCTTTGAGTGCAGTCTCGAATTCCGATTTGATCATCATTCCAACTTCCGTGTTTGTGACTTTATGCCAAACATGACGCTGTCAATTCCCTATCCAACCCTTGCATCTTAACAGGCGACTTCAAGGCACAACTCAATCGTTTCCCGAATCCGCTTCATGAGCACATCCAATGATCTGGCCTGGGTGTGGCATCCCCGCAGCACAGGGACGGGGGCCACATAATAGTCATCCTCGTCCTTCTCAATAATCACCTTGAATTCTTGTGCCAACGTTTGCCCCTTTCACTCACTCGTTGCTTCGCAATTCGTTCAATCCCACACCACATCCCCCACACCCCCCGCCTTCCACATCCCCCAGGCGGACCGGGCGTAGCGCTCGTGGGTGGCGTGCCAATGTTGCACGTCGTCGATGGTCCGGTAGGCCAGGGCCAGCCCTTCGTGGGAGAGAGTCAACTCGCCCCCGGTCACCGCGCACAGAAAGACGATGGCGATCATCGTGTGGGGACCGGTCACGGCGCTGGGTAGCCGGGTGAAGTGACCGACCAATCCCTGCACTTCGACCGTCAGCCCCGTCTCCTCCCACACCTCCCGGACCACGGCTTGGCTGGGTTTTTCGTTCGGTTCCACCCAGCCGCAGGGCAGACACCAGCCGCTGCCGTCGGCCCGCTCCATCAAGAGGATGTGGCCGTCTTCGTTGAAGATGGCGGCGTCCGCCCCGACTTTGGGGGTGATGTAGCCCAATTCCTGCACAAAGCGGGGGCGGATGGACTGCGCCGGGGCGTCCAGCAGGTCGGCGTAGCTCTGGGTGGCCAGGGTCAACAGCCGCTCGTAGCGTTCCCGGTCATAGGGATCCGAGGCGAAGGCCAGGCCGTTGCGGGCCAGGGTTTGGAGTTCGTCCACCAGCGGGAAGATGTCCATCGTCACCTCAACCTGCGCTGGCTTGCGCGGACGCATCCACCACCAGCACGTTTGCCCCAATTTCCGCGGACAGGCGCTGGCCCAGGTCGTCCTTTTCTGCTCGCAGACGGCGCAGATCCCCGGGCAGGGTGCCGACGGGCAGCTTGCCCAGGTTGCAGACCGGTTCGCCGGGGCTGATGGCGGGCAGGCTGGTCATGCCGATCACCACGGCGTCAAAGGGGGCACGCAGAACGCTGCGCTCGTCCCCCAGCAGGGTGGTGTTGGTGGCCAGGGGTTGGCCCTTCTCGATCAGGTCGCCGGGCTTGATGTGAAACTTGAGAAAGCCGCCCTTGTCGGCCCGAATCCAGGTGGATTTCTCGATGATCACCTGATAGGCCGGGCGCTGGGCCGGGCTATCCAACATCTCCAGCCCCCGCAGCACATTCTTGACGCCCCGGGTGGCCGCCTCCACCACCCCCGGCTCCACCTTCCACACCTCGCCCCCCTCCATGATGACGGTGGGGCAGCCAGCGGCCACGGATTCTCGCCGCAGCCCCCCCGCCGGGCCTTTGCCGTTCATGATAAACTCGGAGCCAAAGGATTCGGCCAGACGGCGCACGACCGGGTTGGCCATGTCCCCCCGCACGTTGGGGTAGTTGATGCGCCGTACCGCGGCGGTGTGCAAATCGATGCCATAATCACACCGGGAGACAATTTCGTCAAAGATCACATGGGCCATGCGGCTGGCCAGGCTGCCGTTGGCCGAGCCGGGAAAGGATCGGTTGAGATCCCGGCGGTCGGGCAGATAGCGAGAGTGGCGGTCAAAGGCGGGTAAGTTGAGAACGGGAATCAACATGACCGAGCCCCGCAACAGGGCAAAGTCCGCGTCCCCGATCAGCCGGCGGATGGCCCCGGTCCCGTTGATTTCATCTCCGTGCAGGGCCGCCGTCACAAAGACCACCGGTCCCGGCTCCACAGCCCGGCGGATGTGGATCGGGATCTGCACGGTCATGCCGCTATAGCTCTCGCTCATGGCCAGTTCCACGTTGCGGGACTCGCCGGGGGCGATCTCTTGGCCAAACCATTCGTCGATCGGTTTGCGTTTGCGGGGTTCGCTCATAGTTCTCGTTTCAAATTCTGTCAGGTTTCGATTCACCGCAAAGGCGCGGGGGCCATAAACAAATAGAACACGGATTGGACGGATGCGACGGATCAAAAACGGATTTCTTAAATCAGTAAAAATCCGTTTTATCCGTTCAATCCGTGTTCTATTTTTATCAGACTTCTACAGATCCAAGTCCCGATGCACTTCATCCGCCACGGGCAGATCCGGCAGTCCCTTCACCCGGGGGCGGCGGCTACGGCGCACTTTGGATGGGATCAAGTGGCGCATCAGCTCCAGTTTGCCATAGCAGAGCAGCCGATCCCCGGCGGCCAGTTGGCGGTGGGGCCGAGGATTGGGGATCACCGTGGTGCCCCGATAGAAGGTGAGGACGACAATATCCTTCTCCCGCAGTCCCGATTCGGCGATGGTCTTGCCCACATAGTCCGATCCTTCGGGGATGGAGATCTCGGCCACGCCGTAGCCCTTGCTCACGGTCAAGCGCTGGCGCAAGTCGATCTCCGGGAAGTCCACCTGGGCGGCCATGTAGTCGATGATGGCCCCGGCGATGTCCAGTTGGGTGGCCCCTTCAATCCCCTCCAAGCCGGGGGAGGAGTTGACCTCCATGATCAGCGGGCCATCTTTGCCCTCCAACAGATCCACCCCGGCCACCCGCAGCCCCATGATCTGGGCGGCCCGCACCGCGGTCTCCTTGTATTCTTCGCTCAAAGTCACCGCCTCGGCCACACCGCCCCGATGCACATTGCTGCGGAATTCCTGTCCCTGGGCCGTACGCCGCATGGCCGCCACCACTCGGTCCCCCACGACAAAGGCCCGGATGTCCTTGCCCTTGCTCTCGGCTACAAATTTTTGGATCAAAATGTTCTGCTTTTGGCTTTGCAGCAATTCGATAATCGCCTCGGCAGATTTCACCGTCTCGGCCAACAGCACGCCGATGCCCTGGGTGCCTTCCAGCAGTTTGATGATCACCGGCGCGCCGCCCACCCGTTCGATGGCGGGCAGAACATCCTTTTTGTCCCGCACAAAGGTGGTCTTGGGGATACCGATCAGGTGGCGGCTGAGGATTTGCAGACTGCGCAGTTTGTCCCGAGAGTTGGTGATGCCGGCGGACGAGTTGGCGCAAAAGACATCCATCTGCTCGAACTGGCGCACGACCGCGGTGCCATAATAGGTAATCGACGCCCCGACCCGGGGCAGCACCGCGTCATAGTGGGAGAGCTGCTTTTGGCGAAAATAAAGCTCCGGCTCGCCCTGGTCCAGATCGATGGCAAACTTGAGGGTGTCCAGCACTTTGACCGTGTGGCCCCGTTGTTCGGCGGCTTCCCGAAGACGCCGGGTGCTGTAACATTTTGGGCTGCATGAGAGAATGGCGAGTTTCATCGAGTTCCTTTTCGGCATAGATGGTGGCAAAGGGGAAGACAATTTTCCAAAATAGAACACGGATCAGACGGATCGAACGGATCAAAACGGATCTTTCTTAATCTTCGGCTTTGATCCGTTTTGATCCGTCCGATCCGTGTCATCTGTGGTCTATTTTTTGATCAACTTCTTCTTCCGTATGGGCTTGCCGCCGAAGTAGGAGCGGCCCGCATCCACCAGGAATTTGCCCCGAAAGGCTTCCCGGCCCAGCAACATGCGAAAGCCCATCTTGTCCCGGCTGGCCAGGGTCAGTTCAATGGGCCAACTAATGCCCAGCAGTTCCACGGTGGTCAGGATCACCGGCCTCACCGCCGCCTTGCCGCTGGAACTGCGCACGGAGCGAAATTCCAGCACCTTGGCCTCGGCCTCCACGATCTTGGCGTCCTTGCGCTGGATGGGATGGATCTGAAACCGCACCCATTTCTCCCCGTCCCGCTCGAAGATTTGCATGTCGAAGGCGTGGAGGGAAGACGAGCGGGCACCCGTGTCCACTTTGGCCTTGATTTTTTTGATGCCCAGGTCCGGCAGGCCCACCCATTCCCGCCAGCCGATGATCGGGAGTCTCAGTTTTCCAACTTTTACCATGTACCCATCACTTTCAAGTTTTTCTTGCCGATCCCAGATCTCGTTCCCACGCTCCGCGTGGGAATGCCAACGGGCGCTCTGCGCCCCTCGGCGCAGAGCGCCGAAAACCACTCCCACGCGGAGCGTGGGAGCGAGATTGGGAGCGAGATCGGGAGCGAGATC
>JAGNDO010000041.1 GCA_018003515.1 Caldilineaceae bacterium | reverse complement strand
CGGCTGGCCGGGTATAAAGTGCCGAAATCTGTTGTTTTCCTGCCTGAATTGCCCAAGACGGGGGCGGGGAAGATTGATAAAAAGATGTTGATTGGTTGATTGCCAGGGATCGGGCAGTTGCAATCAACGAATCAACCAATCAACCAATCCACAAGGAGACCACCATGCCAACTATTCACGCCAACGGAATCAACATCGCCTACGAATCCGCGGGGGACGGCCCGCCCCTGCTTTTCATCACCGGGCTGGGGTATGGGGGCTGGTTCTGGCACAAACAGGTGCCGGGATTGAGCCGTCATTACCGGGTAATCACCTTTGACAATCGGGGCAGCGGGGGGACGGACAAGCCGGACGGTCCCTATTCCACGCCCATGCTGGCCGCGGATGCGGCAGGGCTGTTGGATGCGCTGGGCATCACCGGCGCGTACGTCGTCGGCCATTCTTTGGGCGGCTTCATTGCGGAGGAGTTAGCCCTGGCCCGTCCAGAGCTTGTGAGCAGGCTTGTGCTGGCCAGCACGACCTTTGGCGGACCCAACGCCATCCCCGTGACCCAGGAGGCCCTGGCGGTGATGATGGACCGTTCTGGCGACCCGGCGGATCTGGTGCGCCGGGGGGTGGCGATTGCGGCGGGGCCGGGCTTTTCCGAGGCTCATCCGGCGGTGGTGGAGGCGTTGCTGGCCTATCGGTTCACCGGCCCGGTGCCCGCGGCCCAATACCAGGCCCAGATGATGGCCGGGGCCATGCACAATGCGGAGGATCGGGTGAGCGAGATCGTTTGCCCCACGCTGGTTCTGTTTGGGGAGCATGATAAGGTGGTACCCCCGGCCAATGCGAATCTGCTTGTGGCGAAGATTGCCGATGCTGACCGCGTCATCCTGCCCGGCGTGGGCCACATTTTCCCCCTGGAAGATGTCGATGCCACCAATTCCACTCTCCACGAATTCTTCTCAAAATAAAAAAATCACCACAAAGAGCACAAAGAACACAAAGACGTAAGAAAAAATCTTTGTGTTCTTTGTGTTCTTTGTGGTGAAGTTTAAGTCCCTCTCCCCTCCCCGGTTTTGACAGAGCCTTTCGGCCAATCCTATAATGAGGGTTGTAGCTTTTTCAACCCAAGGAGAAACCGAAGCGATTATGACTATTCTAAGAATTCTATCCGCCTGGGACGAGGATGGGGCTGTGTTGCGCCAGCCAGCCCAGCGGGTTGTGACCTTTGACGCCACCCTGCACACCCTGTTGGACAATATGCTGGAGACCATGCGGGATGCCCCCGGCGTGGGGTTGGCCGCGCCCCAGGTGGGGATCAGCAAACGCATCACCGTGGTGGAGTACCCAGACGACGACGAAGACCCGGAAAACACCCTGCGGGTCTATGAGTTGATCAACCCGGAGATCATCAAACAGCGGGGCAAGGAGATGGGCGAGGAGGGGTGTCTGAGCCTGCCCGGTCTGGTGGCGGATGTGGAGCGGGCGGACTTCGTGCTGGTGCGGGCCCAAGATCGTCACGGCAAGGAGATCCGCATCAAGGCCTTCGACTGGCTGGCCCGCATCTTCCAGCACGAGATCGACCACCTCCACGGCACCCTGATGACCGACCGGGCCGTCCAGGTCTACCGCCTGCGCAAGAATGAAGAAGGCGAGATGGAAGCCATCCCCGTGGAGGAGATGGTGGGGTGAGGGGGTGAGGGGGTGAGATTATTTGCCTGGGAGTATCCATGTGTCGGTGTGATTGATCATGCCGACGAGTGTGCCCAGGATTGCGTCGTATTCTCGATATAATTCCCGGCCTGTATCATCATCCAGATATCCGCATTTTACCGCGTACTGTATCCACACTTGAGTTTCCGCCGCTTCTGCTTCAGCGTCACTCAACTTGCTGATGAATGATTTCTCATACCTGCGTTTACGCCATGCTTCCGCAATATTCGCGCTGACGGATCTCGATGAACGGCGGATCTGATCCGTCAGCGAATACGTTTCGTCCTTGGGAAAGGTTTGGTTTTCTCAAAAATCCGCATCGCAGAATCAAAGGATCGATTATACACCTCTAACTCCGTATGGATCGAAATCTTCACCCGCTCACCCCTTCACCCCTTCACCCGCTCAATTCTCCACTCGAATCGTGACCTGACAAGTGGGCGGGAAGTTGCCGGCGTTGTCCACGACGGTCAGTTTGAGGGTGTAGGTGCCGTTGCCCAAGGCGGCGCTGTTGAGCCGGGCCAGCTCGCCCCCGGTGATCTGGCGTTCGGCCCCGGCAAAGTAGACAAAGCCCTCGCTGGCGTTGGCCCCTGGGGCAAATTCCAATTTGTAATACCAGAAGTCGTCGTGGAAGACCGTGCCGCTGATGGTGACTTGGCCCTGGACCTGTTGATTCATCCCAGGTGACAGAATTACCGTGCGCTCGTCCTTGCAGAGCGGGGGCGGGAATTCAGGTGTCGGGGCCGCATCCACCGGGGTGGGCTCGACCAGCACTTCTGCGGTGGGCTGTTCGACCACAGGCTGGGCGACCGCCACCGGGGTGGCGGTCGGCTCAAGGGCCGCGGGCGTGGGGGATGGCACTGGCGTGGGCGGAATCGGTGTGGCAGTTGGCTCCACAATCGGGACAACGGCCACAGTCACCGGGGTGGCGGTCGCCTCTGGGGTGGCCGTGCTACCGATATCCGAGACAACGGCGGCAGCCGGGATGGCCGTGGCCGGTTCGGTGGCGCGTATTTCGGCAATTCGGGTCTGTACACCATCCACCGAACCACCAAAGAAGTCGCCCAGACGTGGCGAGAGCTGACGGACGCCCCACCAGCCGCCGGCCACGATCAAAACCAGGAGCAGCAGACTGATCAAAGGGGTAAGTCGCCGCCAGTCGATCACGATGTCATCGAAATCGATCAGCGGTTCCCGGGTCAATGACACATCCCTGGGGCGATAGTCCACATCCCGGCCGGCGGGCATGGGCGCGCCAGCACTGGTACTCTCCAACGCCCGTTGCAGGTGGGGATCCACGGAGACCTTTCGCCGTTCCAAAACCGCGTCGGCGTCCAGATCCAAGAAGCGCGTATAGTTGCGCAAGAAACCCCGGCCCACCACTTCACCGGGCAAGAGGTGCCACTCGTCGGATTCCAGAGCGGCCAGATATTTTTGACGAATGCGGGTGCCCGCTTCGACATCGGCCAAGTTGAGGCCTAGGGCTTCCCGTCGTTCGCGCAGCAATGCGCCGAGATCTTGCATAAGGAGGTTATTTTCTACGTCGTCACTATCGACGTGGGTAAAGTTCAAAACGCGTAAACAATAGTGTGATTGTACCAAAAAGCCAGGAAAACACTAAAACGGCATGAGTTGAGGAGAAAAACCGTTCTCACCCGCTTTGTATTCGACGTCAACTTCGACCCAATCGTTCCAGCAATCATCCCCGCTGACCCGCCCCAAATTGACACCCCCCGCCACTCAGGTACAATCAACAAGTCAACCAATCAACCAATCAACCACCCACCCACCTGCCCGTGCGCCGCAAAAGCCTGCAACGACTCCAACATATCTTCCTCTTGATCCTGGGCATCGCTGTCCTGGGCATTGCGCTGATCGGTGGGCGGATTGCCGGGTTCGGGCTGCCCAGTTTGGATGGCACCCCGGCCCAAGGCTTTGTGCCTGGGATCTTCAACAAACAGGTCGCCCTCATCAGCGGTCATGCTGGATCCGACTCTGGGGCCGTTTGCGAGGACGAGGCGGGCCAAGTCACCCTAAAAGAGGCGGATGTCAACGCCCGGGTGGCGGATCTGGCGGCTCGCCGTCTGCGTCGGGCCGGGGCAGATGTGCTGATCCTGGACGAGTACGACACCAGATTGGCGGGGCTGAAGGTGGACGTGTTGGTCAGCCTGCACGCGGACAGTTGTGTCCAGGCCAGCGGTTACAAGGCGGCCAACCATATCGCATCGCCCATCGCGCTTGAGGAGGCCCGGCTGCTGGGCTGCGTCGACCAGCACTACGGCACAGTCACCGGGCTGCCCCGCCACCCCAATACCGTCACCCACGACATGACCCAATACCACGCTTTCAACCGCATCGACCCCGCCACCCCGGCCATCATCCTGGAAATGGGCTTCCTCGGCGCAGACCGCCCCCTGTTGGAAGATCGCCCTCAGATCGTCGCCCAAGGCGTGGCGGATAGTGTGATCTGCTTCTTGGCGGGGGAGTGAGGTGAGGGGGTGAAGGGGTGAAAGAGACGTTCACCCGCTCACCCCTTCACCCGTTCAGCAACACAAAAGCGGCGTCAAGACGTAACTGAGTACCACGTTGACGGCGGCCATGATCAGCAGGAGGATGGCCCGCTGGCCAGGGGTGCGGACCAGGCCCAGGCTGATGAGCAGGGGATAGGGCATGAGAAAAATCCACAGGCGGCCGATTTCGCCTCGGGTGGTGCCGCTGAAGTTGAGAAAGAGCAGCACGGGCCAAAAGGAGAGGGCCATGCCGGCCAGGTTGCAGGTCAGCCGATCCACGGTCAGGTGACGGCGCATCCAGAGGGCAGCCAGCCATCCACTGCCCACTACAGCCAACAGGAGCAGCCCAGGGCCTAGCCAATAGGCAAAGTCCACCAGATTCATCCACCACCAAATTCCGTAGTCCCGGTGGGCGGTGACGATGTCAAAGTGGCTGCCGATGCCATAGTCCAGCATGACGAAAAAGTTCATGCCCCAGGCCCAATAGGCCAACGCCCAGGGCAATACCACCCCTGCCCCCATCACCGCCACCCCCCACACCGTGGGCAAGGCAGCGCGGATCAGCAGAAATGGCCGACGCAGGGCCACCCACAGATAGTCCACCTCTCGCCACAAAATGTGCAGCCCCACCAACAGCCCCATAAACGCATTGCCAAAACTCAGCCACGTCAACAGGCTGAGGAGCAACCCTGCGCCCAGCCAATCCAGCCACATTGGAAGCGTGCGCCGCCCGGCATGGAGCCGATCCTGGCCGCGCACGGCCAAAAACCAGGCGGCAAAGGCGATGGGCAGATAGTTGGGATCCCACTGGCCGACGAAGAGGGTGAGGGGGGCCAGCAAGGGCAACAGCAGGGCCGCCCACAGGGCCGTCTCCGAGCCGCCGGGGTCATCGCCCCGATCCAGGCGGCGCACCAGGGCATAGAGGCTGATGGGGGCCAGGCTGACCCAGACGATCTGCACCAGGCTGGTGAAAAAGGCCGAGGTGACCAGATGGTCCATAAGTTGCGGCCAATCCCGGCCGGGGATGGCCCAGGTGCGGGCTGTGGCGGCAAACCAGGCGCTAAGGTCCGGCAGCCGCTCGAAGAGGCCGTTGAAGAGGGCATAAAAGATAAACAGCCCTGGCGGGTGGGTCTTGGCCTTGTCGGCAAAGAAGGTGGGCATGGCCGCCCGGTAATGGTTGAGGGTCTCCCAGACGCTGTCCACCTGGGCCGGGGCCACAAAATAGCCGTTGAGGGGCGGGGCATAGGTGCGAAAGACCAGTTGGTCCAGCAGGCTTTGTTCCCGCAGCCAGACTTGGGCCAACTGCCACACGAGCAGAAAGAGCGTAGCCATCCCCACACCCCAGGCAAAGCGCCGGGTGCGGCCCTGGGTCGGGCCGTCACCGGGTTGAGGCCAGGCCGTCAGCAGGGCTGTGACCACATAGGCGCACAACAGCGCAAGATGCACCCCATTGCGCCAGGGCCGATCCCAACCCAGGGGCGCGTACAGCCAGCGCCATTCTGGCGGGTACGGGCCGGGTCCACGCAGCCAGGGCAGGGCATCCGTGCCGGCAATCCACAAAAAGAGGCCGGTCAGCCCCAGGGCAATCCACACCCAAATACGGGCACGGCGGCTCCATCTCAGTTGATATGGATCGGGTTCCAGGTGCATGGTGAGGCTGCTACGCTAATTGTGGGGTGAAAGACGAGACCCTGGCATACGCCAGGGCCTCGGTATCGCTCTTAAGTTGGATCCGCGCCGGCCTTCCGCAGGATCCCGGGGTTATTGCAGATAGCCAAAGGGGTTGCGGGGAATGCCTTGGTAACGGATCTCGAAGTGCAGATGGGGACCGGTGCTGTTGCCCGTGTTGCCCACTGCGCCTACTTGTTGCCCCATTCCCACGCTTTCGCCCTGGCGGACAAAAATACTGCTCAGGTGGCTATAGAGAGAGACAAAGCCGTTGCCATGATCGATCAGAACCATGTTGCCATAGCCGTCGTTCCACCCGCCGCTGGCGGCAATCACATAGCCACTGTCCGCAGCCTTGACCGGCGCTCCAATAAAAGCGCCGATATCCACAGCCGGATGACCGCTCCAGTACTGCTGGGTCACCTGACCGGATGCTGGCCAGGCAAAAGATCCCGTTCCCTTGAAAGCGCCCTGGGGAATGGGCCCGTTGTAGACCGCCACCTGACGAGTGACAAAGGTCTTCTGGCCGCCCGGCACAACAAGTTGGCGGCCCACGCTCAGGGGCGCATCCAGGCTTGCCAAACCGTTGAGATCCAAGGTGACAATGGCTGCGGTTTCCACCTTGTATTTGGCGGCGATGGACGAGAGGGTGTCACCGGATACCACGTTGTGCAAGACACCATCCACGGGCAGAATCGTCAACGTATCGCCAATGCGCAGCAGATCCGGGTTGCTTTCCAGACTCGGATTGGCCCATTGGATCGTCTCAGGATTGATACCGAACTGGGCAGCAATGCCCAAGACCGTATTCCCCGACTGCACCGTATAAAGTTCGATGTCTTGGCGTTGGCGATTTTGGACCGTGGTGATGGGGGCGGCGGCCCGCTGTAAAGAGCCGCTGAGGTCCGGGGTGAAGCTATCCTGGCTGATCACGTAGTCTGCGGGGGCAATGGGAACGACGCTGGCCAAGCTGTTTTGCAGGGCAAATTCGCTGCTCTGGCCGATTGTACGTAGAGGCATCTCCCAGTCGGGGATTTCCACCTGGTTAAAAACCAAGACAATCCCGGCCACAACCAAAACCGCCAGGTGGCTGGCCAATCGAATGGGTGTTACTTGATCGGAAAAGAAATGACGGATCTTGGCGTTGAGGGAATCCAACAGAGAACCGGTACCGGTGCTGCCCAAGTTGTTCAGGTCCGATGCATCTTGTAAAGAACCAGCCTGAAGCAAATCGGCGGTCGAAGAGGGCAGGCTTTCTGCTTGCAGGGTTGAGACTGAGACTGAAGTCGCTCTGGCAAACATACGAGACTGCGCAGCACCTGGTCGGCGGACTTCAGGCCGGGAAAATTGCCTGGAGGGTTTGGCCGAGTTGGCGTCAATTGTCATAAAAGTTGCTCCCATAATCGAGCTTTTGGGGGTAAAAGCCTGTAGAGGCCTGACAGAATTGGAATCCGAAACAACAGAACCAAGAACTTTTTCACCCGCACTAGTCGCGGATTATATCACGATGCAAAAGAAATAGCCAAGTCGATTGCCTTTTCTACACAAAAAACCGATGATCCAGACCGTTCCAGGTCAGATCGTCGGTTTTTCGTAGGGCAATCGTATCCCAGAAAATGGGGATTGATCCAATATCTTTGTCAGAGACCCGGCTATTTGGGTGTGTCCTGACCATTTACTTGGTCAATGTTTCCAAGAATTCTTGGTTATCCCGGGTCTTGCTCAGACGCTCCAGAATGGGCAGAAGGGCCTCGTGGCCGCCACCCACGGCATCGATCATGCGGCGCAGGGTGTAGACCTTGGCCAGGGTTTCGGGATCCAGCAGCTTCTCTTCGGCGCGGGTACCGCTGCGTTCGATATCAAAGGCCGGGAAGATGCGCCGTTCAGCCAGCTTGCGGCTCAGGATCAGCTCCATATTGCCCGTGCCCTTGAACTCTTCATAGATCACATCGTCCATGCGGCTGCCCGTGTCCACCAAACAGGTCGCCATGATGGTCAGACTGCCACCCTCTTCGATGTTGCGGGCGGCACCAAAGAATTTCTTGGGCGGATAGAGCGCCGCGGGATCAATACCACCCGACAGGGTGCGGCCCGACGGCGGCACGGTCAGGTTATAGGCACGGGAGAGCCGGGTGATGCTGTCCAGCAGAATCACCACATCCCGCTTGCCCTCCACAAGCCGCTTGGCTCGCTCCAGGGCCATCTCGGCCACCCGCACATGGTTTTGCACCGGCTCGTCAAAGGTGCTGCTGATCACCTCTGCTTCAACGGACCGATCCATGTCGGTGACTTCTTCCGGGCGCTCACCGATCAGCACCACCATCAGATGGCAGTCTTTGTGGTTGCTGGTAATCCCGTTGGCAAGTCGCTTGAGTACCGTGGTCTTACCGGCCTTGGGCGGGCTGACGATCAGACCACGCTGACCGCGCCCGACGGGGGCCAGCAGATCGATGAGCCGGGTGGCTAAAATGCTGGGTCGGGTTTCCATCGTCAAGAGTTCGTCCGGGAAGATGGGGGTCAGTTTCTCGAAATGGGGCCGACGCTTGGCCTCTTCGGGATCCAGACCGTTGACGGTCTCTACTTTGAGCAATCCGTAATATTTCTCGGTCTCTTTGGGCGGGCGCACCTGACCTACCACCAGATCTCCCGTGCGCAGGCCAAAGCGGCGGATCTGGCTTTGGCTGACATAGACATCCTCCGGGCCGGGCAACAGGTGATCGCTGCGCAGAAAGCCGATGCCATCTTGCACGATCTCCAAGACGCCACCGCCAAAAATATACCCCTGTTGTTCGGCGCTTGCCCGCAGCAGACGCATAACCAGGTCATATTTTTTAAGTCGCGTATAGCCCTTGATATCCATACTACGGGCGATATCCTGTAATTCTTCCAGGGTATTCGCCTCTAGTTGTGAGATATTCATCATTGTGTTTTCTACAATAATTTCGCTCATTTTTCACCTTGCATTTATGTGTATTTGAATTGGGCTTGCCCAATCAAGCGTTATATAAAATTCCAGAGAAACCGATCTTGGCGGCTACGCGGCCTACGATCGGTCTACGGCCAATCAACCAGAATGATCCGTGGAGGCACCCAAAGAGAAATGGATAGCAGACAAAAAGGTATCAGCATCGTATTTCGAACAACCACAATAGAGGTTTGATCGAGGCGGGAAATGTTTTCAATCGGGAGTTTATCCCATCCGGTGGCCAGATCAGCCCGCCACACCTGGGTTGGGGAGTCAGGATCAAAAAAACAGTACGAATTACGTCCAACTTCAAAAAGGGAGCGGTCACCCCCCCCCTGCCCCCCAACTTTGGGGGACCTGTCCACGACCTCTCCCCAGAATTGGGGGCTGGGGGGTTGAAGGGAGCGCTCTGGAAGATAGACCGGTCAAATTTGGCACGAATCCTATGGGCAAGAGCTTGCTGATCAAAAAGCGGGCAGGAGGTGGGGAGCAAAAGTCACTGATCGCGGAGCGTCAACATCAACTTGAGGATTGGGCCGTCAAAATGTGGTACTTGTGGGCGTATACTGGGGCATCCAAAAAGATTGGAGAATGCAATGTATGGTTGCGTGTGGGCGACAGGAGCCTTGCGCCCATTCCGCACAGTGCATAGCACGCGGTTAAATCAATGAATTAATCCATGTGGAGAATATATTGACAAAATAGCGGGCTGGTTTGACAAACATGTGAAATAATCAGAGGTAATTTCTGATTTCAGAGAGGATTGTAGAAATCATGACTATTATAGCAACAGATCCTTATGACGTCAACTGCTCTTTAGGCTAAAAAGTTCCGCCAATGTTCCCACTCATTTCTCTGATTACCTCAACCTCCCCATGAGAGGCGAAGAGTAGAAATGCATCAACGTTTAGCCATGCCTGCGGTGCCACCGCGGGCATGGCTAAACGTCCGAGTAGATGTTGAGAGGATTAAACCCAGATGCCAGCAATATCTTTCAGGGTTAAGGCATCCAGCACGGTGATGCGGCGGTAGCCCAATTCAACCAAGCCCTGGCGCTTGAAGTCTCGCAGGATGGCGCTAACCGTCTCTCGATAGGTGCCCAGGCGATCCGCCAAGGACTGGTGACTGACCCCTTTGATCAGGCCATCGCCATAATCCCCCAGTTCCATGAGCAAAGAGGCCAGACGTTCGGGCAATTTCTTGTAGGCGACATCTTCCAGGCTATTTTCTACTTGCATCAGTCGTTGTCCATAGGTTTGTAGCATCCCCCATCCCAGGATGGGGTAGCGCAGGGTCATGTTGCGGGCTTCCGAGGCGGGAATCGTCCACACCTGACTGTTGGCCGCGGCCTCGGCAAAGACCGTAGGATCCGTAGGGTTATCCAACGCCCCTTCGCCAAAGATAGCCCCAGGTTCCATAGTGCCGATCACCAATCGACGGCCTTCGTTGTTAGTACAGATCAGATGCACGCGCCCGCTCATCAACACGAACATTTTGCGGGCCAGATCTTCCGAGGTAGCCACAATCTCACCACGAGCGTATTTGTCCCGGGAAACGGCTCGGTTAAAAGCCACATCCTCATTGCGAATAGAGGCGATCATC
Organism: Caldilineaceae bacterium; assembly: GCA_018003515.1. GTDB lineage: Bacteria > Chloroflexota > Anaerolineae > Caldilineales > Caldilineaceae > JAGNDO01. Next base: position 34,214 of record JAGNDO010000041.1, on the reverse strand, counting down.
TGTGTCATATTTTCACTGGGATTGTCGGCGGGGGCATCCCAGCTCAGGGTGGCGACGGTGGTGGGGTAGGCGGCAGGGGCACGTCGGGAGGTGCTGCGCATGGGCTGCAAATTTCGGCTGACCATTAGGTTCCCTTTCTTGGTCTTGGTCTTGTTCCTGGTCTTTTCAGTTCAATAGAAAACACGGGTCTCAACCCGTGTCATACGCGACGGTCGATTCAAAACCGGACAAATCTTGAACACATTGTCGCTTTTTGGGACGATATGTCCCGTTTTTTCTTGTCAACGCCATTGGTTTTCTGTACAAATATTGTGCAAACCAATTAAACCATATTTTTGGAGCTTTGTCTAGCCCCAAAATGTAAAAGTTTGCTTGCACTTTCCCGGGGCTGAATGATCGGTCTCTCAGACTCAGATCCCAATCATACACCATGATTGTTACCACGACATTGGAGAAACATTGGAATTGTATTAGAGATTCCCATTGCCGCCACAAACAAGAATTAAAAAGCGGATGTCCCTTTTGCGAAGAGACACCCGCCTGTTTTTCCCATCTCACTGGGCCGATAGCCGGAAAGGGTTCTTCAAAAAGCTAAAGGGCGCTCCCCCCAATGCTGGCGACGAAACCTGCCCCGCTGGATGGCTCCGCCGCGCCCGCGGCCAGATAGGCCAGGGCCTGTCGCCAGCGCGGTTGTTGATGGACGGGAATCCTGCGCTCGTCTATGCGACCATAGAGGCCCACCGGACTCTCGCCCTGGTCAAGGGTGCGCCCCACCAGGGCGGCCACGTCCATGAGTGCCTGGCTTTGCTGCGCAGAAAGATCGGCCAGATGCGTGGCGGCTTGTGCGCCCGCCCGGCATAACTCCTCCTGATCCCCGTATGGCTGCTTTGTCTGAGCGTCCCCGCCCTCTCCGTCGAAAAGGGCGCGCAGACGTCCTTCGCTCACGACTTTGAGCGCGTTGGAGAAGACTTCGACCACAAAGGGGCTGTCCGTGCGGGCTGCCAGGCTGGCGGAATGGCTAAAGCAATAGTCGCCCACCAGGATGGTGGCCCCGACCAGAGATTTCTCGGCACGACCCGGCGCGGCGGAGATTACCAAATCATCGTGGATGGAGAGGGCGATGCGCAACATTTCCAGCGCCGCGGCCAAGAAGATGCGCCGCTGGCGCACTTCGGGCGAATCCTGCACCGGCAGCCCGGCAGAGAGGATCACCACGGCCAGGGGAAAGGGTTCCGCTGCGGCCAGATCCTTGCGCACAAAATGACGCAGGGCCGAATCTAGATCCGCAAAGGCACTTTCCAGATGCACGCGCACGCCTCGCACCTCGGACCGAAAGGATGGTGCTTCCTCGCTTTCCAGACCGGCGTCATGGTTGGAATCGTACACAGGCTCCTGCATGGTCTCCTGGGGCGTCTGCGGGTTGATCGGGTTGGGCATGGGCATTTTTGTTCCCTTGGCGGTAAGCGTTCACTCCCTTCGGCCCCCCGGCCCCCAATTCTGGGGGAGGTGGTGGACAGTTCCCCCCAAAGTTGGGGGGGGCAGGGGGGCGGGGTGAGCGCTTACCGCTCGTCAATGCATGGCTATGATGGCAACGTTGTAAGATAAAACGTCAGCGTCGGACTATAGCACAGACTGGTCAATCTTTCAACCGATGTGTCCATAATCCATAGCTCCATAGAAGAGTTCGCCCCCTGGTGCGAACGGGGCGGCCAGAGAGGGCGAACTCCTCCTTATGCCCGGGGAAATACCCATGTCTGGCCATTGGAGGCTGCGGCCAGGGTGATCAGAGCCGCTTCCAGGCTGACCAGGGCGTCTGCGCCTGTGCTGATGGGTTGGCCGCCGCCCCGCACCGCCGTGTTGAAGCGCTGGATCACTTGCCAGAAGGGGTCAACGGCGAAGAGGGCGATGGGCTGCACCTGGCCGTGGCGGACCAGAAAGAGTTCGCCGGGCGTGTGGGGCAAAAAGCAGCCCCGGGCCAGCAGGGTGCCCGAGGTGCCGTAGAGTTCGACACGGTCCCTGGCGTGGGGGACGATGTAGCTGTCTCGTACCTGGACCAGCACGCCCCGGCGGGCCATGCGCACGTTGACGGTCACATCGTCAAAGACCCCTTCGCCCCAGGCCTGTTCCGCGCCAAAGGCGCTGACGGCGTCGATCTCGTCCTGAAGAAGGAAGCGCAGGAGATCCAGGCTGTGGATGGTGCGGTCCAAAATCACCCCGCCCCCCCGGGGCTTGAGCCGCCAGGTGTGTTGACGCAGCCCCAGGGGGTTGATGTTGTGGATGGTGGCCCCGTAAATGTCCCCCACCGCGCCCTCGGCCACAAATTGCTGCATGCGCACCAGGGCCGGTTCTGCCCGCAGACGATAGTTGACGGCCAGGATCAAGTTGCGTTCCTGGGCCGTGCGCACCAACAGTTGGGCCGCCTCCATGCTCAAAGCCAGGGGAGATTCCAGCAGCACGTGCTTGTCCGCTTCCAGAGCGGCCAGGGCCTGCTCGCTGTGGCGGCGGGGATGGCTGCTGATGTAGATGCACTGGATTTCGGCCCGTCCCAACAGGTCCGCCAGCCGGGGATAGGCCGTGGGAATGTTGGTTTCTCGGGCAAAGGTCATGCCTCGTTCGTGGCTTTGGCTGTAAATGCCCGCCACCCAGGAGCCAGACTGGCTCTTGTTTTGCGGGGCGGCGGGCTGGGTCTGGATGGCCGGAATCATGGCCGAGCGAGCGATCTGGCTGGCCCCGACCAGTCCCCAACCCAAAGAATGAGGCCCCACTCGTATATAGGGAAGATGTTCTTCGGGATAGGGTATCACGATTTCGGATTTCGGATTGTTGATTTCGGATTGGTTGAATGGGAGCGGGCAGGGGTTACAGAGGGGCCTCCGGGCCGCCCAGGATGGTGTTGACCAGGTTGTCCAGATCGCCATCGCTGAAGAAATGGATCACCAGCCGTCCGCTGCCGTCCGGGTTGCGGGCCAGGTTGACCTTGGTGCTGAGATTGGAGCGGAATTGGTCTTCCAAGGAGCGCAGGTGGGCCTTCATTTGGGGGTCCACCGGGGGCTGGGGGGCGGCGACCGGGGTCTCCAACATGCGCTTGACCAACCCCTCGGTCTGGCGCACGTTGAGTCCCTTGGCCAGGATCTCCTTGAGCGCACCGTGCATGGCCAGGGCATCGGGCAGGGAGAGCAGGGAGCGGGCGTGGCCGGCAGAGATGTGGCCGTCGTTGAGGGAAGATTGAATGGGCATGGGCAGTTGCAGCAGCCGCACAAAGTTGGCCACGGCGGACCGGCTCTTGCCCACCCGGTCGGCCACCTGGGCCTGGGTCAGACTGAAGCGATCGATCATCTCCTGATAGGCGGCGGCCTCTTCCAGGGGACCGAGATCCGCCCGTTGCACGTTTTCCACCAAGGCCCATTCCAACAACTGTTGGGGCGTGGCTTCCCGCACGATCACCGGCACTTCCCGCAGCCCGGCCAAATGGGAGGCTCGCCAACGCCGTTCCCCGGCCACCAGCCAGAAATGGCCCGGCCCCAACTCCGGGTTGACGGTGACGATCAGGGGCTGAATGATGCCATGTTCGCGGATGGAGGCGGCCAGTTCCAGCAGGGCGGTCTCGTCAAACTGGGTGCGGGGCTGCTCTGGGTTGGGGGAGATGTGGTCGATGGCGGTCATCTGCACGCCGCCGGCCTCGGCCTGGGCCATGACTTCCGGGCTGGCCGGGTTGGCCGTGTCCGTGCTGGCGATCAGCGCGCCCAGGCCCCGGCCCAATCCCCGGCGGCGGGTGGGTGAAACGGGGGGCTGGGTCGATTCGGCGGAAGTGGGGCGGATTGGATCGGCCATGATGGTTACTTTTCCTCAATCAGGTCGGGGATGGGTGCTGGGTTTGGCTCCGAGATCGGCTGTGGGGCGGCCAGGGGTGGGGGTGGAGCCGACGGGGCCTCGTTTCGTCCCGTTTCCAGGGGTGAACCCGGTGCTTGACCCATCCCTTTCCCCTTTTCAAAACGCAATAAAAACTCGTCGGCCAAAGCGGCATAGGCTTGGCCCCCGGCGCTGGACGGGGCATAGGTGAGGATGGTTTGGCCGTGGCTGGGGGCTTCGCTCAGGCGGATGTTGCGGGGGACGATGGTTTGGAAGACCTGCTCCGGAAAATAGGTGCGCACTTCCTCGACCACATCCTGGCTTAGATTGGTGCGGCCATCGTACATGGTCAGCACCACCCCGGCGATGGTCAGCCGGTCGTTGAGGATCTCCCGCACCTGTTGCACGGTGCTGACCAACATGCTCAACCCTTCCAGGGCCAGATATTCGCACTGCACGGGGATGATCACCCCATCCGCGGCGGTGAGGCCGTTGACTGTGAGCAGGCCCAGGCTGGGCGGGTTGTCGATGATCACATAGTCGTAGTGGGGGAGCAGAGGGACCAAGGCCCGGCTGAGGAGACGCTCCCGGGCCATCATGCCCGCCATCTCCACCTCGGCCCCGGCCAGATCCGTGCTGGCGGGGAGCAGATCCAGCCCCAGGCGGTCGGTCAATGTCAAGACCTGGCGCACGGGCACGCCGTCGATGAGGACGTGATAGAGGCTGAGGGTGAGGGAGCGGGGGTCCAGGCCCAGGCTGGTGGTGGCGTTGCCCTGGGGATCCATATCCACCACGAGGACGCGACGACCCGCCGCCACCAGATAGGCGCTCAAACTGACGGCGGTGGTGGTCTTGCCGACGCCGCCTTTTTGATTGGCCATTGCGAAGATGGTTGCGGTCATGGTGTGGGTCAGGTGGTTGGATGATTGAATGAACGGGTGAGCGGGTGAAAGGGTGAAAGGGTGAAAAACCTCCCAATCCCTAATCCCCAATCCCTACCCCCCTACACCGGATGATCCGCCATGTAGGCTAGGACTTGGGCGCGGGTGGGGATGGTGGAGACGCCTTCCCCTTCGACGCCAAAGGAGGCGGTGACGTTGGCAAAGCGGGCGGACTGGATGGGGTCACCGGTCTCTTGATAGTGGAGCAAAAAGGCGGTGGTGAAGATGTCCCCGGCTCCGGTGGGGTCCACCTCTTTGGCGGGACGGGCGGGTACCTTGGTCATGGCGTAGCTGCCGTCGTCCTGGCGTTGATAGACCGTGCTGCCGTCTCGGTATTCGGTCAAAATCAGCAAGGGCACCTGGGCGAAAAAGGGGGCCAGGTGGCTCAGGTTGCCGTCGATGTCCTCCAGAGAGAGGATCAGCACATCCAAATGGGGCAGGAAGGCGTCCCGCTCGCTCCAGGCCTTGCTGAAGACCCGGCCATCCGCATCCCAGCGACGCATCCAGCCCTGGGGGATGGCGGCGACCAGGGTGTCATCCCCAAAGACCGTGGCTACATCCGGCGTGATCTCGGCGGCAATCGGTCCCATGAGGGCGATGCGGGGCGAGCGCAGACGGGTGGGAATGTCCCCGGCGGTGATGGGCGGGGCCGGGGTGAAGCAATATTGTACCCGGCCCTTGGGCGTGTAAATGTTGGCAAAGGTGGAAGAGGTGGCGCTGGGTAACCGTACCAGGTCCACGCCATCGCCCATGGCCGCAAAGTCCGTGGTCTGCGCGGCCCGGGTCACCACGGAGACTTGGCGGCCCAAACGCTGGGCCGTGATGGCGGCGAAAGTGACCGTACCGCCCAAGCGGTACTGGTCCGCGGTCAACCGGGTGGTGTCCGGGACCGGGGCACCCAGACGAATTTGGGTGTCCACCAGATCCTGGGTGATGTTGCCGATGACCAAAAAATCGGCCTGAGTCGGCTCCGGGGCTGGGCTGCGGCTGAGATCGGATTGTAGCATAGCACACTTTCGGTGGTCAAAGGAATTGGGCCGGGTAGGGCTTGTTGATAACAACACCCCCTCCCAACCTCCCCCAGGTTTCGATACGGCCATTCGGCCTACTCAACCCAAGGATTGGGGGAGGAGCCGGATCGCCGTAGACAAGGCGGTCGTCAACGCTTGATCTGTCCCCTCCCCAATCTGGGGAGGGTTAGGGTGGGGTTGGTTTTTATCAACAAACTAAAAAAGCCCCACCCCTTTTGAGGGTGGGGCCAAGGGTACAGCACTATTTCTTGATCAGGATTTGAACCTTGCGCCGCTCGTCCTCGCCCACGCTTTGGGTGAAGACGCCGGGGTGATCCCGCAGGGCCAGGTGGATCAGGCGGCGGTCGGCCGCGGGCATGGGTTCCATGGCCACGGACTGGCCCGACTCCACCACCTGGTCGGCGATGCGGTGAGCCATTGCGGTCAGGCGAGTCTTGCGCTTGGCTTTGTACTGCTCCACATCCACCACCACGCTGGGCCATTGGCGCAATTGCTGGTTGATCATCAAGCGCAGCAGATATTGCATACTGGCCAAGGTCTTGCCATAGCGCCCGATCAATACGCCCAAATCCCGGCCCTGGATGTCCAAGATCAGGGTAGCGCGCCCGTCACTGCCGTTCTCCCAGGTGGGGACGACATGGGCATCCAGGCTCATGAGGGTCAACATTTGGGAGAGCAGGTTGACGGAAAGGCTTTCCAAAGCGGCGGGATCTTCCGCCACTTCGCCGCTGTCGTCTTCATTGTCGAAGTTGTGGTTGCGGCTGGCTTGGGCGGGAGCCGGGGTCGGCACAGGGATGCTGACGCTGGGTTCATCCACCGCAACGGGGGCTTTTGGCGCTTGTGGGGTGCTGGCCGCCGGGCTGGGTTCAACCGGAGCGGGTGGCGCAGCTTCGACCACAGGGGCCGGAGCAGGCGCAGGGATCGGTGTTACCGGGGTCGGGGCTTTCACAATCGGCGTCAGGCGCACTCGGGCCGCCTCGCTGCCAAGGCCCAGAATGCCGCGACTGCCCTTGTTCAGCACATCAACCGTGACCCGATCCGCGGTCAAGCCCAGTTGATGCAGCCCCTCTTCGATGGCTGCGTCAACGGTTTTGGCGCTGTATTCGTAGCTTTTGGCCTGTTCCTGACTCATTTCCGTTTCCTTTTCTTGCGGCGCACCGGAGCAATTGGGCCCGTGTCGCCATCGGATGATGTGCCGGTCTCGGTGTTGATGGCCTTGCCGTTTATCACGACCATGCCACTGCCACTAGCGCCAGCCAAGGCCGGGGTGGCAGATGTGCCTAAGTTCATGCGGTTGGCGACAAACCACTGTTGGGCCAATTGTAACAAGTTGCTGGTGACCCAATAGACCGAGAGACCGGCAGGCACCTGCAAAGTGAAGAAGCCAAACATCAGCGACATCATCAGCCCCATCTGGCGCATCATGTTACCCTGGGTGTCCGAAGGGTCCGGGGTAGAAGCGGCGTTGGTCATCTTCTGCATGACAAATTGGGAGATCATGAGTACAACCGGCAAAACCAGATAAGCGCCCAGGTGGGCATAGTTTCCGGCATTGAAATCTTCCTGAATCCACTTCAAGCCCAGGCTATAGGCCGGGAAGCCCAGGTCCGGGATCCAGAAAAATTTGGCGTTGACCAAATCACCCCCCAAGGCCACCAAAGCGGAATAGAGACCAAAGAGTACCGGCATCTGCACCACCAGCGGCAGACAACCACTCAGGGGGTTGACACCGGCATCTTTGTAGAGCTTCATCTGTTCTTGGGAAATTTTCTCCCGGTCCTTGCCATACTTTTTCTGCAATTCCTTCAACTTGGGCTGCAGATCCTTCTGGGCCTGCATGCCCTTGAGTTGGGTCATGGTGAGGGGGAAGGTGACGACCTTGATGATGATCGTGAAAAGGATGATGGCGAAGCCCCACGCATAGGGGATGTTGACACTGTCCAGGGCCTCATACATCCAGATCAAGGTCTTGGCCAAGGGCCACACAGCCAGAGTCTGCCACAAGCCTTCCGGGGCCACGGTGGATACGTCAATCCCGTCTCGGGGGACGCCACAGCCGCTGAGTATCAGCATGGATACGGCCAAGACCGCAAATAATAGCAAATGCTTTCGTTTCACGTTTGTCGTTCTCCTTGAAATCCCGCAGGATATGCCGAGATACGAAATCCTGCGTTCCGGCTGTGAGCGTGGGGAGGAGCCAGGCGGCAGGCAAGTGGGTCGAGTAAAGCTGAGGGTCAGGGGACCGGGTCAAAACCGCCGGGGTGCCAGGGATGGCAACGAGAGATGCGTTTGATCCCCATCCAGCCGCCTTTGCCTACCCCGTATTTGTCTATGGCCTGATAGGTATAGGCGGAGCAAGTGGGGTGATAGCGGCAGTTGCTACCCATCAAGGGCGAGATGAACCGTTGATAAAAGCCGATAATGGCTAGAACAACTCGCTTCATGGCGGCGCACTCTTCCTGAACAAGATCTGGACGTGCCAAGAAGTTCGACTTTTTCTAAAAGTCGAACTTCTAAGACATCCCGTCCTGCGGCACAGTCATGCCGGGGTTTGACCCTGGCACGAAAAGTTGCGCCCGCCGAATCAGGCGGGCGCAAGCATCATCCATCTGGTGATAGTCCGCGTGTCGGATTGGATTTCGGGCAATAAAGACCAAATCCCACCCTGGTCGGATCGTGTCGATCCTGATTCGCAACGCTTCCCGCAGCCGTCGTTTGACCAAATTGCGGGTGACCGCATTGCCAATCCGTTTGCTGACAGAAATGCCAAACCGGCTGTGGTCCAGGTTGTTGGGCAGATAGCAGAGTACAAGCAACTGATTGCCGGTCGACTCACCTTTGCGCCGAACTTCCTGAAACTGCCGATTGCTGCGAAGCCGATATCGGCGTTTCACGCTAGTCTATGATCGATTTACGAATCGACATCTTCACCGTCAAACTCTGTCGGCCACGATTGCGACGGCGGGAAAGCACTTTGCGCCCACCGGGGCTGGCCATCCGCTTGCGAAAACCGTGTGTCCTCAGCCGTTTACGAACCTTGGGCTGCCATGTACGCTTGACCATAATCCATCTCCTTATCTATTGCCATCTCAGTTCTGAGCGTTACTAGCTACAACCCCGCATTATAGGCGCGGTCGGGGTTACAGTCAAATTTTGCTGTTCATTTCGGGGAGTGAGGATCGGGGTAACGATTCACCCCCTCGGCCCCCAAGTTGGGGGCCAGGGGACGGGGAGTGAACGCTTACCGCAAGTTTACCCTTTGCGCCGATAGCCAGCGCAGACCCGGGGATTTGTTGACAGGGGACGGGCGGGGGTAAACTTGGGCCGAAACTTGGGCTGTGCTATGCTGATGGCTTGTGATTCGTCAATTTTTGCGCCAAGCTCCGCCCCACCAAAGGCCAAGGTGATCTGTTGACTCTGCGACGCTCTTTGCCCCTCTTGCTGGGGATTGCTATCAGTGCCTTTTTCCTCTATTTGGTTCTGCCTGGGCTGGATTTTGCGGCGGCGGCGGCCACTTTGCGCACGGCCAACTATTGGTGGATCCTGCCGGGGGTGGCTGTCTATTTTGTAGGTCTGTGGGCCAGAACCTGGCGCTGGCACTACATGCTGCGGCCCCTCAAATCCGTGCCCTTGGGCCGGCTTTTCCCCGTGGTCTGTATCGGCTATTTCGGCAACAACGTCTATCCCTTCCGGGCCGGGGAGGTGATTCGTTCCTACATTCTCAAGCGCAAGGAGGAGGTTCCCTTCGCCTCCAGCCTGGCCACCGTATTGATCGAGCGCATCTTCGACGGCTTGGTCATGCTACTTTTTGTCTTTGTTGCCCTGCCCTTCGCCCCCATTCCCGTGGACTATCGCAATGCCGTGGTGGTGTTGACCGTGCTGCTCTTTGCGGCCACGGGGGTCTTTATCTGGATGGCGGTGCAGCCGCAACGGGTGGCCCGCTTCTACACCTGGGTGGCGGATCGGCTGTTGCCCCAAAAACTCCGCCAGCGCACGGACGACCTCTACGAGCGCTTCATGGCCGGGTTGAGCAGCCTGAGCCGCGGGTCGGATGTGCTGATGATCTTCGCCACCAGTGTGGTGATCTGGCTGATGGAGACGGTGAAATATTGGTTTATCATGCACGCCTTCCCCTTCCAAGTCAGCTTTATTGTGCTGATGTTGATGAACGGCATCGTCAACCTGGCCACCACCCTGCCCTCTGCGCCGGGCTATGTGGGCACCTTTGACACACCGGGCATCAATATCCTGACCGCCTTTGGGGTAGCCAAAGAGATGGCCGCCAGCTATACGCTGCTTCTCCATGTCGCCCTCTGGGTGCCCGTCACCGTAGTGGGCGCATACTATTTCTTCTTTCAAGAACGCATGCACTGGGGCGACTTTACAGTGGCCGCAGAGGATGTAGAAAAATCCAAAGAACAAATAGGCCACGGATGACACAGATTTGACGGATTTTCACTGATTTTTTGATCCGTTTTTATCCGTTTAATCCGCCCAATCCGTGGCCTATTTGTTCATGATCCTGAAAGGAATCTCCTATGAAAAACATCGCTGTGGTCGGTACGGGCTATGTGGGCTTGGTGACCGGCACCTGTTTTGCGGATCTTGGCAACAAGATCACCTGTTTGGACATCGACGAGGCCAAGATCGAAAAGCTGCGCCAGGGTGGCGTGCCCATCTACGAGCCGGGGCTGAACGAGCTAATCCAGCGCAATGTCAAGGCTGGGCGGCTGCTCTTCACCACCAGCTATGCCGAAGCCTTGGCCGACGCCGATTTTGTCTTTATCTGCGTGGGTACGCCCAGCGGTGTGGACGGTGAGGCGGATCTGCGCTATGTGAAAATGGCCGCCGAGAGCGTGGCCCAAACCATGGATCACCCCTTAACCATCGTCAACAAAAGCACAGTCCCCGTGGGCACGGGGGATTGGGTGGCGGACATCATCCACCGCAACCAACCCGTCGCCATCGACTTTGCCGTGGTCAGCTGTCCCGAATTTCTGCGGGAAGGCTCGGCCATCCGGGATTTTATGAACCCGGATCGGGTGGTTCTGGGCAGCCTGAACCAGAATGCGGCGGATCGGGTGGCCCAACTGCACCTGCCCCTGCGTGCCCCCATCATCGTCACCGACCTGCGCACGGCAGAGATGATCAAGTACGCCAGCAACGCCTTCCTGGCCACCCGCATCAGCTTTATCAACGAGATCGCCACCATCTGCGAGCGGCTGGGCGCGGATGTGCGGGAAGTGGCCGCCGGCATGGGCTATGACAAGCGCATCGGACCCCACTTTCTGAATGCCGGGCTGGGCTATGGGGGCAGTTGTTTCCCCAAGGATGTCAAGGCCCTGGAACACATGGCCTTGGTTCAGGGGGCACATCCGGCCCTGCTGCACGCGGTGATGGAGATCAACCGGGATGCCCGGCGTTGGGCGGTGATCACCCTGCGCACGCTGTTGGGCGGCACTCTGGCGGGCAAGCGCATCGGTCTGCTGGGCCTGGCTTTCAAGCCGGACACGGACGATCTGCGCGAGGCCCCGGCCATGGAACTGGCCCACATGCTCCAGACCGAGCGGGCCCTGGTCTCTGGCTATGACCCCGTGGCCATGGAGATGGCGGCCAAACTCAACCCGGAGCTGCATTTGGCCGAGGACGCCTACGAATTGGCCGAGGGCGCGGACGCCCTGATCGTGGTCACAGAGTGGAACGAATTTAAGAATTTGGATCTGCTGCGCATCAAGCTCAGCATGGCCCAGCCCGTGATCGTGGATGGTCGCAACATCTACGACCCCGCCCGCATGGTGGAGATGGGCTTCACCTATCGGGGCGTGGGCCGAGGGTATGCCGGCGGAGAGTAGATCCGTGCCGACCACCCGGCCATCACGCGCAAAGCGGCCACCCGGCGTCTCGCCGGGTGGCCGCTTTGCGTATGGCATCTATTTTGGGGCGGCGGAGCAGGGTCTATCTCACTTGGGGCGTTTCGTGGTCTTGATACTGGGGTCAACTATAGTTCCGTCGCCTCGCGCAGATTGGACAAGGCTTCTTCGACAGTCTCCCCCTGGGTGGTTGTCCCGGTTTCAGGGTTGATGGCAACATAGCCGCCCTCAGGTGCTGGTGTCAGAATTGCAGTAAGCTCCATGATTCTTCCTTTTCGGGCCATTACATGCCCGATTGCATACTCCACTCGCCCATTGTTCTTCCCGTCAGCCCGCCCAATGGCAGTATCAGTCGCGGAAGCCCCGTCGCCTACATACCCGTGTTGAACTGCGCCTTGATTTAGTGAGAAACAATTGTGACACTAATTTCGCCTTGATTATCAGCTAGGCACTGATAATCATCATTTATGCTTAAATACAATTCTCCTTCATCTGATACCCAAAACACTTTGCTTCTTCCAATCTCAAAAACTGGACCATTCCCTATTTTGCCTAACAATGCTCCATAGGGCACGCTTTGAAGTATTTTACATTCTAAAGGATTCCATATCTGAGCATCAACGTCAGGGGGGTATCCTTCCGGCCCAACAGTTCCGTAGATATTACTATCAACAGTCCAAGCGCCGGAATTGTAGCCGATGTAGGCTATTGAATTTCTGCTTAGGTCAACTCCGGTTGCTTGCCAATAAGAAACAGACTCTATGGTGAGGCCGGTGTTTTGCGCCGAAGCGAAATAGATTATGGCTAACAGAATCAGTATAGCCAGGACTGCGAAGAAAACACTGCTTTTCCCTGATCGGGATTTAGCCGTGGAAGAAGTAACTACAAGCGGGCTCTGGCTTATAGGTGCAGGTATATGAATGTGATCCGGCCATTGTGGCGCGGATGGCGACGGTGGGTGTGATGAGGCAGGAGCTTGTGTCACAGAAGTAAATGTTTTTATTGGCTGATGATCCCATAGAGGATCAGGCTTTTGAGATATAGTTTTCAGTGACGGTAATGCGTCTGTCCATAACTGTGGAGAAGGCATTTGTGTAAAAGAAGAAGCATAGAGTGCTTTTTGAAAAAGGTCTTTAGCTACCGAGGATTGTTGATTTATATCAGATAAGATTTTAATTACATTTTTCCCGCCTCTGGCATCAATATCTCCTTGATCAAACATACCCCCATCCCCGCCTAATGGAGCCCCTGTCACCGCGGTTAAAAACTCCGCGATCAATACCGCTAAACTAAATCTGTCAGCGTATTCACACCAAGTTTTTTGCACATCTTGATTGACAAAGGGTGCAATATAACCACTCGTCCCGTAAGTAGTATTAGTTGGCATTGCCAAGTTAGGGTGATATAAACAGTCCCAATCAATAAAATGCACATTCCCGTTTCTGTCTATGACTATATTCTGGCTGGAAAGGTCTCGATGTGAAACAGTGGTACTTTCTAAATACTTGACCTTCCTTAGCAACTGCTCGCACAATCGCAGTCTTTGTTCAATGGTTAGTTGGAGAGTCCCCTTGCGAATTCTATCAATAATAACGGACCAATTATCTGCCTGAATCTGAGGCATCAGGATAGTATCTTGTAACCATGTAGCAAAGCCACTTGAATAATAAACCCCATTTTTGTTAGAATACAGCAAGCTGTTTTGTTGCAACGTTTTTCGGTGGAAGCCAGACTCAAAGCCTTGTTCTTTAGGGATTAAAGATCGAATTGACGCGATGTAAGCATGATCGGGTTTCATTGCCGGTACAAATTTCTTCAAAATGCGACCTTGCCCATTTGTATTCTCTAAGTAGAAGACCCTGGCCTGCCCGCGCACGACTGAAAATGTGGTGGTTTCCAAGAGCGGGTGTTTTTTCGGGCGCAGTAATTCACCGTCTATATTGGCGTACTGTCCACTTCGCAACCAATCATCTACAATATCAACTGACATCAGCAAACTCCTTGATTAAGACCAATCTAGAGGAGGCATATCATCAAGCGAGGGGGACTGTCTTTCCGGTTGCGCGGGGGGGTGAGTACGAATAGTAATCGAAGACCAATCAACCGGTGGCATGGCTTGATCTAATGGCTCAACAGATTTGGGGGTAATAGGCTTCCATTTCTGGATAAAGGTTGCTAAATCCTTTATCGGGTCATAGAGATCATCAAGTTTTGGTGCTTCAAACTTTGACCCCAACCCACTAAAACGAATCCAGTCATCCGGCGAGGGGCAATCTTCAAACTTCTTCGCCTGTAATGCTTGCATAAACAGTGAAGTAGCATCAGGAAAGTCACTTTGCACCTTAGTCAAAACTCTTTTAATGCCGCCACCGCCACGATTATATAACTCGTTTTGCTCAAACATGCCGCCATCCCCTGTGAGGGGCGAGGCATTTGACATTGCCAGAAACTCGACATTCAATACGGCCAGACTGAAGCGATCAGAACCTATTCGCCACGTTGTATTTGGATCTTCAGACCCATTGCGCTTCACAATAGGGCTGATGTAGCCGTTGGTGCCAAAGGTCGTGTTTCCCGGCATTTTGAGAGAGGCACGATACAAGCTATCCCAATCAATTAAATGAACTTGCCAGGTTTGGGCATCAATCATTATGTTGGTGCTGGATAGGTCACGGTGTGAAATGCTGTTGCCTTCCAGAACTTTGATGTGTTCACTCAGGTTTTTACACAATAATAATCGTTGTTCCTTTGTAAACTGGTTTTTACCTTCTCTTAACTTATCCGCCCAAAATGCCCAATCAAAGCCATTAACACAGAGCATTAAAACGGTTTCGTCAAGCCACTGGGCTAGTTCTTTGTGACAGTAGCCCGTGTTGGACAAGCAACTACTTTCTAAAACTGAGCGTTGCGTTCCAGACTCAAAACCTGGATGACCTTTCGGCAAAACCTTTGAAATGGCACGAATATAAGTCAAGTCGGGTTTGCGTCCTTCCAAAAACTTCTTGAGAATCCACCGCCCACCATTATGCAAGAAGTATACGTTGGCCTGCCCCCGCGAGGTAACCAAGGCAGTGCCTTTCAGAAAAGGGCTCTCCCTCGGTCGTAAAGCCTGCCCATCCACAAAAGCTTTTTTGTTGCTCCGTAGCCACCTATCTACAATATCTGACATATCATTCACTCCGCTGATTTTTTAGAAAGGCATTAGCGTTATTGTGTAATCGGCACTGTAGCCGAAAGTGTAGCGGTGGGATTTATGACAGGAGTAGAAGCAGATATAATCGCCGTAGCCGAAAGTATAGGCGTAGCATCTACTTCGGGCATGATAGCAGATACAGTTTCCGTTGGTGTAGGTTCCGTTGGTGTAGGGCTGACCTCGGTCTCCAATGTGGCCGCAGGCATAACCGTTGGCTCTACTACGGGTGTAGTAGTAACAGGTACAGCTTCAAGTGTAGCACTCGCTTCTATTGTAGGTGTCGTATCTAATATAACCCCAAGCGTAGGCGTCAAAACGGTAGCAGACTCTGGACCAGAATTGCCGCTTAAAACAGGAAGCACTATTAAGGCTAAACAAATGACAAGACATACCGCCAGCAAGATTTTGATGATCCGGTTCTCTGTGTGTAAGGACTTGAGATCCATTTCAATATTATCTAATCGTTTCTCTAATTCTTTAATCATATCCGTATTATTCTCCATGCGACGCCAGATGTCTTGTGCCTCAGTGATATAATGCGCTAGTTGTGTTCCTAAGATGTCAAGTTCACGGCGTATGGCCTTTTCACCGAGTGCAATGCGCTCACTAAGTGCGCTAAATTGGTGGCCCACAGTTACTATCTCATTAGTCACTGCCGTCAATGTCTGCTGTGTTTCTTCTATATCTGTGCGCACTCGCTGCCGCTCGTTCTGCCATTGCCCTTCAAGTTGTCGTAGATGGGTCAAATAATTTGCTAGGCTACCTTCTACAATTTCCAGTTTGCTGTACACAACCTGTTGTTCTAGTGCTAGACAGGTTTGCAATGTGCTCAAACGGCGTTGAATAGCCTCGGTCTCGGTCACACACGTTGCCAGCACACCGCTGAGATTATCAGCCCATGACGTGGCAACTTTCCCTTCAGTTTGCCGTTTTAACAAAGCTAATTGCTCTCGTAGGGATTGCAAGATGGTAGCGCTTTGGGCTACGTCAGCCGCCAAAGTACTGCACTGGTTTTGCAAATTTTCTGTATGATGTTTGACTTTTGTTTCTAGCTGTTCATAACGCTCATTAAAAGCGTGGATTTGCGCGGTATGAGCTTTAAACTTATGTTGGAACTGTGGCATCTGTGTTTGACGCATTTCGTGTACATCAGTTTGAAACGCAACGATATCGGTGCTTAATTGATCCAGTTCAGTGCGGATAGCAACTCGGTCTGCATCAAACTCCTCCTTAATATTGTCAATACGTGCCAAAAGCCTCTCGTCATGGGCCGGGTTGGCATTCTGTTTCGCAAAAGCCGGGCAGTCCAGAACGATAGAAATATCGTCATCCCCTTTTTTACTCCCCAGTTTCTCGTGCAAAGCTGCCATTAAAACATTCTTTTGCTCAGGGTCAGCAAGCGCCGCGTAGTTTCCCCGTACCCACTTAAAAAGTTCGGCAAATGTGTCAAACGTATCATAAAAGCCATCGCTACACAGCAAAACACAGCTATCGTAAGGATAGGATTTACCCTTCTCTACAGTGAACTGCGTTTCTCGATAACTGTCTGGAAGTACCAAGGTAGCAGCCCCATGGGGCAAAGGTGTCTGCTCATTGTTTAACCCTAAGCTATCCCAGCGCAACTTACCGTGGGGAGAGAAGATAAATGCGGCGGAATCACCACAGCCAATCCAACGCCATTTGAGGCCTTCTTTATCGCGACTCCAACGCATAGCGATGAGTGTGGTTTGATGGCTTTTTTGGCGTTTTTCTCGCGCAATTTCCTCTAACATCCTGTGCATAGATGGCGGCACTGAAGATAAGTCTACTGGGCGTCCAGCGAGTTCGTGGCGCCGTGCCATCAATTGAGAAACGATATTTTTGAGGCCGTCAGCGTGATCAAATATTTGCTCGGCTGACTCCACTACGTATTGCGCGGCTTCTGCTGGGTTTGTGGATGTGAAAACGCCATCACATACCACCGCCGTTATCTCCCGCCCTTTTTCATAGAAATCAGCACGGTCCTGATCTTTGATTTGGTCTATGTCTTTACCAGCGGAAACAATTTTCAATATAGCCACAGTCTGATCACCTCTTCCAATGTATTAAATGGGCATATATCCCCTCACGAACAAGCAGGGGATATATGCCCGTAACGGCTAACCTACTTCTGCTGCCGGCTGCCGCCAGAACCGACGACCTGAATTACATGCTTCAGCATATCTCTTGTGCGCACATCGAAGAACAGCCGAGCATTAGCCCGAATAGCCGGGAAAATGCCGTCGGCAATCAAGTTTTCGCGGATGGTATCCGGCATAACACTGCTCATACGGAAAAGACGTAAGTTATCAGGATTGCCGCCAACATCCTGTTCATCAACATACCCGGGGAAATCGTTGGGGTCTTTATAATTTAGGCTGGTAGACGTGCCAATATACGCATTGACCACCAGAATGTTTCCATCGCTGGTGGATAGACCCTGCAATTTCTGAGCAATGGCTTCTGCATTCGTAGCACTTTCACCGTCTGTCAAGTGAAAGATCATGGGGGGAAAGGAATCTTTGAAATTCGCTTTTGGTAATGCTGCTTGTACTTTTTGTAAAGCCACGTTGAAAGCAGCTTCAGCATCCGTACCGCCTAAATTACCGCCTAAACCAAAGGTATGGCCCTGATCGCTAAATTTCTGAACCGCAACACCAATATCTAATTCTTCGGCATTATTATTCCATACCTTAGGTTGGCTACCATACATAATAACGTCCAGAAAATAGCGGGCCTTGACTACCGGTTGGTCGCCCTGCATCTCGGTACTTCGTGCTAACAACTCTTTCAAAATGATGCCTGCATAGCGTTCTACCCATTGTGCCCGGGTATCGCTCCCTCCAGGCATATTTAGAGACATACTGCCGGAATCGTCCAACACCATCATAATCAACTCCGGATGTGCCCGTTCAACTTTTCTATCGTAAGCCATGATAAATCTCCTTTGATTAGAATTTGAATTGAGTGCCGCCACCCAAGATCGCACGGCCCAGGTCGCGGCGGGTACGGTTAACCCTGTATTACCACTTAGTTGCATTGCCAGATTCTTTAACAACACGTTGAATGGTACTTGCATATTCACACTACATAATCGTTCCGGTATTCCCTCCTCTGCTACTATCACCAAGACGGTAATTTCCTTCCCTGATACTAACGGATTCTGTGGTTTATACCCTTTTGGTCAACATAAGCCGCATTAGGGGGCCAAATTTGCCAACATGGTCGGATGTAATGCCCCGTTATTATCTACATGTTGTGTCGAACATTTTTTCTACACAATATATCGCGTAACCCGTTTGGGGTATTAAGGCCAACCACAGAATCCGTTAGTATCAGAAAGATTCATAATACACTTCTCTTATTGTGCTTACCATTCTGGTTTCTCTAACTCATTAAGTGAGGGGGCGGGTCTTGCAGACGGTGCCTGTAGGGTCAACTCAGACCAATCCGGGGCAGGCATAGCATCAAGCGAAAGTTCTGCAACTAATGTGTATGGCCTTTGGTTTGTAGAGGTATCCAATGCCGGCCAATCTCGTTGCGCGCGTACTGCATTTAATAGCCACGGAAGTCCTTTGTTCTCATACAAGCCCTTGGCACGGCGAAAGCCATCACCATAGACCGAATCAGGGTTGTTTTCCAGCAAGTGGATACAATAACGTGCGTCCGGGGTTGTCTTTTCTTGATGTAACAGATAGGCAAACAGATTGCATAACCCTTCCTCTAAATCCCGTGGTAACTTATCTATTTCTTGCACAAAAAGCCATACGTGACCTAACTCATGCGCTAAGACGCCTGCAAATTGTTCTTGAGGCAAACCCCGTAATACTGTCACCGCCTTAACCTGGCGCTGCATGCTTCCATTGCGGGTCACTGTGCGGGTTTGGGTCAAGCCCTGTAAACGGGCTGCGGATACTGTAATTCCCTGCTGATTCATCGTTGTCACACTAATCATCTGCAAGGGAATTGTCACAGTATCCGTGTCCAAATCGTAGCGGCGCATCCTTTTCTGGACTTCAGCCAATACCTGAGCAGCTCGTTGGTTATCATCTACTGCTGTTGCCCGGCAAACATCGCACATGACACGACCATCTGGGTATCTCACATAACCCTGCGCCAACGTTCGGTTGATGGGGCGGTTACACGCATAACAAATATAGTTCGGATCATCTCGGTGATGTGCGCAATACGTGTTTCCCCAAAAGTCTTTGATATATGCACCCTCGATGAACTTCTCACATACAGCACATTTTATGCCGAAGGCCAACTTGTGGCAGTTAGCGTGATAGGATTTGCCACCCTGAATTGTGAATCCCTGTTCCGTTATAAGTTGCCCACAATGTTGACAACGAAAACAATGTCGATGCCAGCGTTTGCCCAACGCACTGATGTATGGCCCTATAAGAGCTTTCTGACAGCCTGCACATATTGCCACTTTCACCACTCAAGTTTTTCTAAATCATCTAAAGAAGGGGTTGAAGGTGGCGGCGGTGACTGTTGCGGCGCGTCAGACCAATCTGGTGAAGGCAGGTCATTGAGAGATACAGCAACGCCTAATGATTGTGCATTTTGAGAAGAAATATTATTAGATGAAGAAGAAGATTGCGCCTGACTCTGAATAGCTGGCCCAACTAAAACTACATAAGGCACATTTTTATCCGCTGAACTAAGCGCTTTTACCTGATACAACCAACATCCAGTAGCCGCAGAAGGCGAGATAATCTGCAAAGGCGGCTTATCAGCTTCAACACTTTGATATGGCGAACCATCGGGGCTAAAAACCGATAATACCATTTTGGTCTTCCCCTCCCAATTCAATATAAAGATAAGATCCCCCGCTTTGCGAGAGACAAACTCATATTTTATGGAAGACTCTCCCGCCGTTAGAAACCCTATCATTTCTACAGCACCAGCTTCTTTGGAAGCCACTAAAGACGTAATAGCTGACTTTGCTCTAGCAAGTAACGGCTTGAGTACCAAAAATCTTAATAATGTCTGTTCTTGTTTACTGACCTGAGCATGGTTATGAAAACTGGTATAAATAACTTGCCCATCTCCATAGTTAAACACGGCTAGAATAGGCTTATCGTTCACAGTCAGATATACATCCACCTCGTGAGTTTTGCTAACACTCTCGATTTGAACCCAACTTCCCATATCAAAATTCAAGGGTAGCTGATTACCCAAAACTTCTCTCAACCCAACATCCACCACTTTTGCTTGAACGTTCCCGGCATTACCTGTTTTACCTTTGAAATTAATGTGTTTTGGGAAAGCGGCTTCAATATAGTCGGCAGCAAAGTCAGAAGCATAGAGTGATCCCCCATTTTGAACATACTCTCTAAGCCCGCTGGCCGAAGTTTGTGCATACGAACTACAAGCCCCTGAACAATTCAAAAAGACCACATTGTATTTCGATAACAGCTTTCGGTTTTGTAACTGTTCGTCAGAGATATTGACAAACTTATAATCCATTTGTTGAAGTACAGCGCCAATATCATCATAGCCTGAAGGTGTGACGGCTATTTTTAGTTTTGTTTCCTCACTTTCACTACTATTATCAGATTGTTTCTTGCTTTGGAACAAGGCCATACCAATCTCCTTCCAATCTAGATTTGTGCGACGCAGAACGGGAGTGTGACATTGTTTAACCAGCAGGCGCTCTCCTTGAAGTACTTCTTATGTGGCGAGTGCCAGCACATAGTTGACACTTTTTCGGGTCAGAGTACATGTCCCGTTGGGACAGCACATCGTTGACACTTTACCATTCTGCGGCACGATCTGTAGGACTACTGTCAAGTATGTGCTGTCTCAGATTGACCTGTACCTGTAAACTATGTGCTGTCCCCAAAAGTGTAAATAATGTGCTGGCACTCGCCACTTATGACTCACATCCGAGTCATTTTACATAAACATCTACTCAAAATAAACTTGCAATCAATTCACTTCTGAACCATAATACGCCCATTCCGACTCTTGTGACTCATTCTTGCTCCATCTGTCACCCATTCGACAGGGAAATGAACCATGGCTGAGAAAAAACTCCTCGACCGCGCCCGGGACATCATCCGGGTCAAGCACTATTCCATCCGCACCGAAGAGACCTACCTGCAGTGAATGAAGGACTTCATCCTCTTCCACAACAAGCGCCATCCCGCCGACATGGGCCGGCCTGAGGTGGAGGCCTATTTGACCCATTTGGCCGTGGATCGCAACGTGGACCCCAGTACCCAGAACGTGGCCATGCAGGCCATCCTTTTTCTCTACAAACAGGTGCTTGGGGTGGAGGTCACCGGCATCAACGCCCTACGCGCCAAGAGGGATAAACGCCTGCCGGTGGTCTTGAGCAAGGCCGAAGCCCTGGCTGTGTTGGAGCAAATTGGCGACCCGCTCTTCCGTCTACAGGCCAAGTTGCTCTATGGAACAGGGATGCGTCTGCTCGAATGTCTGCGCCTGCGGGTCAAGGATCTGGACTTCGAACGTTATCAAATCGTGGTGCGTGATACGAAGGGCAATGAGGATCGGGTGACTATGCTGCCCTGGCAATTGATGCCCATCTTACAGGATCATTTGGGCTATGTCAAGCAACTCACGAGGCCGTTCTACTCGGGACGTTTGACAGGGCGCGGAGGACGACGTACCTCAGGATTCATGATCATTTTTCGGGGCAGTACCCAGGCAGGCCGCCAAATTTGTGATATACTGTTGACGCGGCTGCTTCACGAGAAGGGTTCGTCCCGCCCCCAAGGCAACCCTTCACCGCCAAGACGCAAAGGTCGCAGCATTCTTGGCCGCTTTGCGGTGAAAATGACCTCTTGATTGGCCTACCCAAGGAGCCACCCATGCAGACGATGGTTCAGACCACCCCCCACGTAGCCGACGCCCTGGCCGCCCGTCTGTGAGCGACCATCTCCCCGCCTCCGGCATGAATCTGCGCACGGGCGTAGACCTGATCGAGATCGCACGGGTGGCGGAAGCCGTTTCTGCCCACGGGGACCGCTTCCTGGAACGGGTCTTCACCCCGGCGGAGCTGGCCTATTGCCGGGGCCGCCGGGAATCCCTGGCCGCTCGCTTTGCCGCCAAGGAGGCCGTGGCCAAGGCCCTGGGCACGGGCATCTGGCGGCAAGGGGTGACCTGGACCGACGTGGAGATCCTGTCCAACCCGGAGAGCGGCGCACCGGTCCTGCATCTGCATGGGGCCGCAGCCGCCCTGGCCCAGGCCCAGGGGCTGACCGTCTGGTCCCTCAGCCTCAGCCACGACCGCAGCCGGGCCATCGCCTTCGTAACGGCCATTGGGTTTGACTAAAAATAGGCCACGGATTGGACGGATCGAACGGATCAAAACGGATTTTTTTTTCGATTTTTGGCTTTTTATCCGTTTTTATCCGTTTCATCCGTCCAATCCGTGGCCTGTTTTGAGAATCGTTTTCACCCTCGGATTTGCTTTGACAGGCCTGGACCCCCTGTGCTACCATAGCTCGGTTGTGGTCACAGGAATTTCAAAAAACGCTTTGCGGGGCTACAACTTGGATCCGCAGCCAGCCGAGGTTATGCAAAGAAATTACCCAATCCAATCGCCTACATCGTCAGTCAGTTTTCATCCGACAGGATGGTAGGTTCAGGCACGGAGACAGCCGTCTCCGTGCCTCTTTTTTTTGAGTTGCTGCAAAGAAAGGCGAAACAATGACCAAATACATTTTTGTGACCGGCGGCGTGGTCTCCGGCCTGGGCAAGGGGGTGACGGCGGCGGCCATCGGGCGCATCCTCAAGGCCCGGGGCATCTCGGTGACGGCCATGAAGCTGGACCCCTATTTGAACGTGGACCCCGGCACCATGTCCCCCTATCAGCACGGTGAGGTCTTTGTCACCGAAGACGGGGCGGAGACCGACCTGGATCTGGGCCACTACGAGCGCTTTGTGGATGAAAACCTGAACAAGCAGAGCAACATCACCAGCGGCCAGATCTACAACCATGTGATCGCCAAAGAGCGGCGGGGCGACTATCTGGGCGGCACCATCCAGACCATCCCCCACGTCACCAACGAGATCAAGCGGCGCATCGGCCAGATGGCCCGCAGCACCGAGACCGACGTGCTTTTGGTGGAGATCGGCGGCACGGTCGGTGATATTGAAGGGCTACCCTTCTTGGAAGCCATCCGCCAGATGCGCAAGGATGTGGGCCGGGAGAACACCCTCTATGTGCATGTCACCCTGCTGCCCTATCTGGCCGCCAGCAAGGAACTGAAGACTAAGCCCACCCAACACAGCGTGCGCGAACTGCGGGGCATCGGCATCCAGCCGGACGTGATCATCCTGCGCAGTGACTTCCCCGTGGGCAAGGAGGTAACCGAAAAGATCGCCCTGGCCTGCGATGTGGAGAGCCAGGCCGTCATCCCTTTGGTGACCGCCGAGTCGATCTACGAGGTGCCTTTGAGCTTGGAAGAGGCTGGCCTGGCCGATTGGCTGGTTGCTCACTTTGGCCTGACCGTCACCCAGGATGCCAAGCTGGGGCTGGCCGACTGGCGGCACTTTGTGGCAGATCTATTGCGGCATAAACCGGCCCTGCGCATCGGGCTGGTGGGCAAATACATCGAGCTGGAAGATGCCTACATGAGCGTGAAGGAATCCCTGATCCACGCCACCCAGACCGCTGGCTGGGGTGTGGAGGTGGTTTGGATCAGTTCAGAAGAGTTGGAGAAGGGACGCGACTTGGGCCAATTGGCGGGCTTGGACGGGATTGTCGTCCCCGGCGGCTTTGGCTATCGGGGGATTGAGGGCAAGATCATCGCGGCTCGCTATGCCAGGGAAAAGCGCATCCCCTATCTGGGTCTTTGCCTGGGCATGCAGGTACTCTGCATCGAGCTGGCCCGGCACATCTACCAAAGCGACGAGCCCAACAGCACCGAGTTCGACATCAACAGCAAATACCCCATCATCGATCTCATGCCCGACCAGCGGGATCTTGCGGACATGGGCGGCACCATGCGTCTGGGCATCTATCCCTGCCAGCTCACCCCCGGCAGCGTCGCCCACACCGCCTACGCCAACCTGGGTTTTGGCGATCTGGTCCAGGAACGTCATCGCCACCGTTTTGAGTTCAACAACAGCTATCGGGCCGTGATGCAAGAGGCTGGGTTGGTGTTGAGCGGTCAATCCAGCGACGGGCGGCTGGTGGAGATCGCCGAGCTGGCCGACCACCCCTTCATGCTGGGCAGCCAATTCCATCCGGAGTTCAAAAGCCGCCCCAACCGTCCGCACCCGCTCTTTTTGGCCTTTATCAAGGCCGCAGAGACCCAGCACGAGCGCCAAAGCCAGCCCCTGCTCAACCCCTTGCCCTAGGGACGGCAAGCGCAAAGGGCTTCCATAAACTCCCGACACGAACGATTGCCAAGATGACCAAAAAAGTGCATAATTGTCAAGATAGACAAGTACTGTTAAACTAATCTTATGTATTCTAATTTGACCACCCGGCGCTGTACTGGCCGGTCTGACAAAGTGGTCTGCAACTTGTGTGAGGATAGTTGTATGTCTGGACATTCAAAGTGGTCAACAATTAAACGTAAAAAAGGGGCGGCGGACGCGGCTCGGGGCAAAATCTTTACCCGCCTGGCTCGGGAAATCCAAATTGCGGCCCGAGACGGCGCAGACCCCGACACCAACATGACCCTGCGTCTGGCGGTTGAACGGGCCAGATCCGAGAACATGCCCAAGGACAACATCGAACGGGCCATCAACCGGGGGGCTGGGCTGGACAAAGATGCCGCCGAGTACGAAAGCGTGGTCTATGAAGGCTATGGACCCAACGGCGTGGCGGTATTGGTGGAATGCATGACCGACAACCGCAACCGGGCCATCGCCGATGTGCGTCGCTGCTTCACCAAGGCCAACGGCAGCCTGGGCGAACCCAACTCTGTGGCCTGGCAGTTCCGATCCCGCGGCTATATCCTCTTCAATCTGCAAGACGACGAGGGCGACGACAAGGGACTGGACGCTGACGAGATCTTCATGGCTGCCCTGGAGGCCGGGGCCGAGGATGTGGTGATCAGCGAAGACAGCATCGAAGTCTATACCGAGCATTCGGATCTGGCTCAGACCGCTGTGGCCCTGAAGGAAAGTGGATACAACTTTGACGAAATGCAACTGATTATGCACCCCAATATCACCCTGGACCTGTCCGGCGAGCAAGCCGCTCCGGTCTTGGATCTGGTGGATGCCCTGGACGAGTTGGATGATGTCAACATGGTCTATCACAACATGGAAATGTCCGACGCTTTGATGGCCGAACTGGCCTAGGGTGAACGCAATCGTTCGCCCCCCTGCCCCCCCAACCTTGGGGGGAAGCGCCGCCGATCTTCCCCAGAGTTGGGGGCCGGGGGGCCGAGAACACGGGCGCATTGTGCTGGGCATTGATCCCGGCACGGCCACCACGGGCTACGGGGTGGTCTCCGAAAGCCCTGCCGGGGAGATTCGGTTGCTGGCATGCGGGGTGATCCGCACAGCCGCCGGCGACCCCATGCACCTGCGCTTGCTGGAGATCTTTCAGGACATTCAAGGCTTGATCCGGGAATTTAAGCCCCAAGACCTGGCCATCGAAGAACTCTTCTTTGGCCGCAACGTCAGCACAGCCATCACCGTGGGCCAGGCCCGGGGCGCGGCCCTCTTGGCCGCCGCCCTGGCCGGGCTGACCGTCAGCGAATACAAGCCCGCCGAAATCAAACAGGCCATCACCGGCTATGGCAAGGCCGACAAGCAGCAAATGCAGGAAATGGTACGCCAAACCCTGGATTTGGCCGAAATTCCCCGACCGGACGACGCCGCCGATGGCATTGCCATCGCCCTGTGCCACCTGCAACGAGCACGCTACCAAAGTTTGATCGAATAAGTATCCAAAAATAGTGTCCGCAACCACCTTCCCAACAGGTCAACGCTTCCGGGAAGCGGTTGACGCACCATCGTCATCATTCCCCACAAATCCACTGAGGGCAGGTAGAATCAAAATGGCCGATTTAAGCAAAGAAAGCCGCAAAGCTCAGAACCGGGACATCCATATCTTGATCGCCGAGGACGAAGCCCCCCTGCGGGATCTTCTGCGTATCTCCCTGGATCGAGGCGGATACACGGTCCATCCCGCCAACGATGGCCAGGAAGCCCTGGAGATCTTTGACAGCCTGGACATCAGCTTGGTGCTGACCGACGTGATGATGCCGCGCATGGACGGGTTTGAGCTGTGCAGCGAGCTGCGCAAGCGGTCTGACGTGCCGATTGTGATGTTGACCGCCCTCAATCGCCCGGACGATATTGTGCGGGGCTTCGAATTTGGGGCCGATGACTACATCACAAAACCCTTCACCTTTCGCGAAGTGGAGGCCCGGTTGTTGGCCATTTTGCGCCGCATCTCCTGGCTGGAAGAACGACCCCAGTATAAAATTCTTGCCGTGCGGGATGTCAAGCTGAACGAAGAGACCAACGAAGTCTTTATGGGCAACGTGCAGGTTCACCTGACCCCCATTGAGCTGCAACTTTTGCGCTACCTCATGGTCCACGCCGACCGCCCGGTCAAGAAAGAAGTGCTCTTCCGAGAAGTGTGGGGCTATGATCTGGTGGGCGGCACCAATTTGGTGGAAGTGGCCATGCGCCGTCTGCGCGAAAAGATCGAGGTCAACCCCTCTCAGCCCGACTACCTGATCACCGTACGCGGCGCTGGCTACAAATTCCAATCCGAACCGGCCAAAGTGGACGGCGCCGATGAAAATGTGAGTGACTAGGAAATAAATTTAATCGCCGAGAACGCAGAGAAGAGCAGAAAACCGCAGAAGGGGTGACTCGTTTTTTTCTGCGCTTCTCTGCAAATCTCTGTGTTCTCGGCGGTTCGCTTTTTTTGAAAAGATTGGATAAAGATCGTGATTCGACTAATTCGGGGCGTTGTGATGGGGCGGGGAAAAAACTACCTGATCCTGGATGTGGGGAGCGGGCTGGGCGGCATCGGCTTCAAAGTCTTCGCGCCCGAACCCACCCTGGTCCGCTTCCGCCCAGAAGAAAAGGTGACCCTGCACACCTATCTCCAGGTGCGGGAAGACGACCTGAGTCTTTACGGCTTCGAGAGTGACGACGAGCTGACCCTGTTTGAGCTGCTCCTGGGCGTCAGCGGCGTCGGCCCCAAGGTGGCCCTCTCCGCCCTCAGCAGCCTGGCCCCAGATGCCCTGCGGCTGGCCATCGGCAACCGGGAACCGGCCCTCCTGGCCCGGGTGCCCGGCATCGGCAAGCGCACAGCCGAGAAGATCGTGCTGGATCTGCGAGACAAAGTCGGCGTCCCCACCTCCGAATTGGTGGGTCTGGCCCAAAGCATGGAGATGGACAGCGACGTGATCGAGGCCCTGATCGCCCTGGGCTACAGCGTCGTAGAAGCCCAGCGGGCGGTTCAAGCCCTGCCCAAAGAAGTCGTGGGCATCGAAGACCGCCTGCGTCTGGCCCTCAGCCAGTTTGATCGGTAGAACGTGATGAGTGATGAGTAATGGGTGATACCCATCACCCATTACTCATTACTCATCACTCATCACGCTTTGACACCCCATCAACCCCTGGCATATAATGATGGGTGGTCAGCGACCGACTGACCCCCATTCGGGAAAAGTGGAGCAGTCTGCTTTGGGCAGGGTGCTCTTGTTTTGTCCGGGGCTGATAATGCAAAGCAAATTTGAAGATATAGGACAAGGACAGGTTTTTTATGGCTGAAGTAGCAACGTTACGCAAGGGAAATATGTACGAAGAGGATGGTCACCTGTGGAAAGTGATGGACTTCCAGCACATCAAGGTGGCTCGGGGCGGGGCAACCATTCGGCTGAAGGTACGCAATGTGCGCACCGGCTCCACAGTGGAAAAGACCTATAACAACGGCACCCGGTTGACCGATGTGCGGTTGGAAGGCAAGGAGATGCAATATCTCTACCATGACGGGGATCTCTACTTCTTCATGGATACGGAGACCTACGAACAGATCATCTTGAACAAAGAGACCCTGGAAGATGCCGTGGACTTTATGACGGACAACCAGATCATCGAAGTGGATTTCTACGATACCGAGCCCATCACCGTCACCCTGCCCACCACGGTGGATCTGGAAGTGGAATGGGCCGAGTTTGCCGTGGCCGGTGATACCGCCAACAGCCCCTCCAAAAAGGTGCGGGTGGTAACCGGCTACCAACTGGATGTACCCATGTTCGTGAAGGAAGGCGACACCATCCGCATCGACACCCGAGATGGCCGCTACGTGACTCGTGTCTAGGCTGAAAAATGAGCGGTGAGCGGGTGAAGGGGTGAGCCTCGCTGGAAAGCGACTCACCCCTTCACCCGCTCACCCCTTCACCCCTCCAAATTTGTCATCCAGGTGGCTTTTGGCTATACTTTGACAGGTCACTTGGCTGTTTGCCGCTGTAGCTCAGTTGGTAGAGCGACGCTCTCGTAAAGCGTAGGTCATCGGTTCAAATCCGATCAGCGGCTCCATAGGATATAAAATGCCCTGCCGGGCTTTTCGGTGGGGCATTTTTTTTGAGCGGGTGAGCGGGTGAAGGGGTGACTCGCCACCCACTGGAGGATTCGTGATGATTCGCTGGTCTCTGGTCGTATCCGAAGAAACAGATAAAGCATTGCGCTCGTTTCTATCCCAAGCTGGTGGCAAAAGGGGGGATTTTTCCCGTTTTGTTGAGGGTGCTGTAAAAGAGAAGCTCTTCCACTTGCAGGTAGCTCAGATCAAAAAGCGAAATCAAGGCAGCGATCAACAGGAAATCCTGCAAACCGTGGCCGACGCGGTTGAATGGGCACAGAGAGATCGTCATTGATATCACCAAACAAGAAGCGACCCGGTCATCTGTGACCGGGTCGCTTCTTGTTTAGAATGTCCACAGTCAAACGTGTCGGCAATCTTCTCGACGCGTCGTTTACCCCTTGCGCATCTCCGGGTACAACCCCAATACGCCCTCGGCAGAGGCGGCGCAGATGCCCCGTTCGCTGATCAGCCCGGTGACCAGGCGGCGGGGGGTGACGTCGAAGGCGTAGTTGACCGCGGGACTCTGCTCTGGGGTGAGAAGAATCTGCTTGGTCTCCCCGGCGTGGCGGCCCAGGATGGTGCGCACCTCGTCCGCGCTCCGTTGCTCGATGGGGATGGTCAGCCCATCCTCGATCTCCCAATCAAAGGTGGAGGAGGGCAGGGCCACATAGAAGGGGATGCCATTGTCGTGGGCGGCCAGGGCCTTGAGATAGGTTCCGATCTTGTTGGCTACATCCCCGCTATAGGTGGTGCGGTCCGTGCCGGTGATGACCAGATCCACCTGCCCATGCTGCATCAAATGGCCGCCCACATTGTCCACGATCACATGGTGGGGCACGCCGTGCTGGCCCAACTCCCAGGCGGTGAGCCGGGCGCCCTGGTTGCGGGGCCGGGTCTCGTCCACCCACACATGCACGGGGATGCCCCGATCATGGGCGGCATAGATGGGGGCGGTGGCGCTGCCATAGTCCACAAAGGCCAGCCAGCCCGCATTGCAATGGGTGAGGATATTGACCGGCTCGCCGCCTTTGCGCCGGCTGATCTCCTCGATCAGGGCCACCCCATGCTCGCCGATGCGCCGACAGAAGGCTGCGTCCTCGTCAGCGATGGCGTGGGCCATCTTCAGCGTTGTCTCGATGCGGGCGGCAATTCGGGCCTCTGCCTGCGCCAAGGCCGCCAGTTGACGGTCCACCGCCCAGGCCAGATTGACCGCAGTGGGGCGTGTGGCCTTGAGCTGCGCACCCGCCGCCGTCACGGCCCGCATAAAGCCACCCAGATCATCCCTGGGCGCGGTGAGGGCGGCAATATACATGCCATAGCCGGCCGCAGCCCCAATCAGCCCGGCTCCCCGTACGTGCATATCCTTGATCGCCGTGGCCATTTGATCCACCGACATCAGATCTTCCACCACGAAATCGTGGGGTAGATGGCGCTGATCGATGATCTGTACCGTGGCCGAGTCGTTCGGTTTGAGCCAAATGGTACGAAAATGTTTGCCGTCTACATTCATCTCTCATCTCCTCTTTTAGTAAAGACGCAGGGGGGATGATCCTGAGATCATCCCCCCTGCGTCTTTGTTTCATGGTATTCTGCCTGTCGAGAAACCTACTTGATCTCGGCGACGGCACCTTCGGCTTCGAGCTTGGCCTTGACGTCAGCCGCCACTTCCTTGCTCACAGCCTGGACAACGGCGGCGGGGGCGCTCTCAACCAGCTCCTTGGCCTCTTTCAGGCCCAGGTTGGTGACGGCGCGCACGGCCTTAATCACGTTGATCTTCTTGGCACCCACATCCTTGAGGATGACGTCGAACTCGGTCTGCTCTTCCACCTCTTCGGCGACGGCAGCCGGGCCGGCGGCGGCCATGGCCACAGGGGCCGCAGCGCTCACACCCCAGGCGGACTCCAACATCTTGACCAACGCGGCGGCCTCCAACAGGGTCAGGCCGTCCAATTGTTCCTTGATTGCATTCAGATCTGCCATTTGAAACTCCTCCATATTGATAGAAATAGATCTTGCATACTTTGCTTGTACAGCCTATTCTCTTGTTGCCTTTTAGTCACCAAAGGTCACCACAAGGCGGAGAATTAGGCTGCTTCCTTTTGACTTTCGACGTGGGCGTTGATCACCCGTACCAAACTGGATTGAGGCGCAGAAATGATGCGCACCAGAGTGGAGGCCGGGGCGTTGATGGTGCCCAGAACCTTCGCCAGCATCTGTTCCTTGGTGGGCAGGTCCGCCAAAGCTTCGGCACCTGTTACATCCAAGGCTGAATTTTCCAGCACAGCACCCTTGATCACCATCGTCGTGATCTTGGATTCCTTCAGCCAATCCTTCAGGGCTTTGACACCTTTGCCGATGTCCTCGCCCAAAAAGACCACACCATTGGTGCCAGACAGCAGATCGGTCTCCACATCGATCCCGGCCTGACGCATGGCAATCCCCAACAGGGTGTTTTTGACTACCGCATAGACGGCAGAGTGGTCACCCATTTTCCCACGCAGGGCTTGTACCTGGGGCACTCGGGTGCCTCGGTAATCCGTAAATACGAGTGCCGATGAGTTTGCAATCAACTCGCCGTATCGTTGGACCAACTGTTCTTTCTTTGCTCGTGAAATGGCCAAGTGCAACTTCTCCTTTCTTGTGTAGTCTTGTGTTTGAGCAATCCACCCTCCGGTGTGACCCCCCATAACACAACTAAGGGCTTGCAGATCGTGGGCCAATAAAAAAGCCCCCGTGCTAAAGACACAGGGGCGTGGATGACACAAAGCCTGGGCGCAGGAAAAACAGTGGCATCAGCCACTCGAATCTCCGCGCTTGTCGGCGTCGTCCAGCACCTCGGCAGGTGGCCCAAAGGCCCTTAAGTCCCTCAAGATTGAGAGACGCCTGCTGTCTACAGCACATATCGACATGAAAGCCGAATATTCACTTTAACTTCACACAAACTGTATCAGTATACTGACTTCGAAGACGAGAGGCAAATCTCATCTTCGCTGCAAAACAATTCTCACATAGAACGCGGATGACGCTCGAACGGATCCGCGTTCTATTTTGAATCCATTACCCTTCATACCGCAGGTTGAGGGCGGTGTTGGTGTCCACCTTGACCCCAGGCCCCATTGTGCTGGTCAGGGTCACTCGCTTGAGGTAGATCCCCTTGACACCAGCGGGCCGGGCGGTCGCAATGGCCTCCATGAAGGCGGACAGGTTGCCCATCAGCTTCTCTTCGCTAAAGCTGGCTTTGCCGATGGGGGCGTGGATGTTGGAGGTCTTGTCAACCCGGAACTCCACACGGCCCAAGCGGGTCTCGTTGATGATGCGGGGCAGATCTTCCGCCGGGACGATGGTGCCAGCCTTGGGGCTGGGCATCATGCCTCGGGGACCGAGGACACGACCCAAACGACCCACGACGCGCATCATGTCCGGGGTGGCCAGAACAACGTCAAAGTCGGTCCAACCGCCCATAATCTGAGCAGCCAGATCATCGCCGCCCACATAGTCGGCTCCGGCTTCCGTGGCCAAAGGCGCACCGTCCGGGCCGGCAAAGACCAGGATGCGCACCGAGCGGCCCGTGCCGTTGGGCAGGGTTACCACACCACGCACCTGCTGGTCAGCGTAGCGGGGATCCACACCCGTGTTGAGGTGGACTTCGATGCTCTCGTCAAACTTGGCGTTGGCATTCTGCTTGACCAGGGTGACGGCTTCTTCCGGGGAATAATACTGCTGACGATCTATCTTGCCCCGGATTTCGTTATAGCGTTTTCCATGCTTAGGCATAACATAACTCCTCTGTGGTCATAGCGGGCAAAGCCCTCCCACACAAAAATGATTGTTGATCGGTATCCACCAACTCCATCCAGACTGTTGGCCAAGCCTACTCCACTACGTTGATGCCCATGCTGCGGGCAGAGCCAGCGATCATGCGCATGGCCATCTCCAAATCACGCGCATTCAGGTCGGCCATCTTGGCCTCAGCGATTTCTCGCACCTGCTGCTGGGTGATCTTGCCCACCTTGGTCTTGTTAGGTTCTGCACTGCCCCGAGGCACACCAGCGGCTTTTTTGATCATGTCCGCGGCCGGTGCTGTCTTGATGACGAAGGTGAAGGAACCATCGGTGAAGACGGAGATTTCGGCCGGGATGATCTGGCCGATCAGCTGTTGGGTACGGGCATTGTATTCCTTGCAGAAGCCCATGATGTTGACCCCGTGGGGGCCAAGCGCGGTACCCACGGGCGGGGCCGGGTTGGCCTTGCCTGCGGGAATCTGCAATTTAACGACTACTTTAAGTTTCTTTGCCATGATCTTTCACTCCTTCTGACCTGGTAAACGCCATTCCGGGTTGGCAGTGACCGGTTCGGCTCCCAGTTGTCAGCGCTAAATGGGTAAACTGCCAAATTTGCTCAAAAACTACGCTATCCAATAATCCAACCCCAGCGGAGATGGGAATTACTCCCGATCCAACTGGACCAGATCCACTTCCACCGGGGTTTCCCGGTTGAAGAAACTGACCATGATGCGCGCCTTGCCCCGGTCGGGGTATATCTCGTTCACCAAGCCCGAAAACTCGGTGAAGGGGCCGCCGGTAATACGCACATGCTCACCCACGGCAAAGCTGACCTTGACTTTGGGCTGATCCGATTCGATCCGCTTCATGATCTGATCGACTTCGGCCTGGGTGAGGGCGGTGGGCTTGTTGCCCATGCCCACAAAACCGGTGACGCCAGGGGTATTGCGGACGACATACCAGCTATCTTCATCCATAATCATATTGACCAGGATATAGCCCGGAAAGACCCGGCGTTCGACTTCTTTACGAACACCCTTGCGGATCTCGATTTCGGTCTCTGTGGGCACCACCACTTCCAAAATGCGGTCGGTCATGCCCATAGATTCGGCGCGATGCTCCAAGTTCTTCTTGACCTTGTTTTCCATGCCCGAATAGCCATGAATCACAAACCATTCTGCCTTGAGTTCGGTTTCAGCATCTTCCGCGTCTAATTGGGCCTGGATTTCAGCATCCAACGCCGCCAGTTCTGCTTCGCTTAGGGCTGCACCTTGTACATCTTTTTGCTCGCTTGCCACGAGCACCTCCCTTATCTTACCGGGGTATCTGTCGACGAAGAGCGCCGAGGGGCGGGTTTCTCCCGACTACACCCAAACAACCTGCTGCAAGGCTGCAACAGTCAAATCATACGATTCAAATCATACAACCCAAACTGTTACAGCGAGATCAACCAAGTAATGATGAGGCTGAAGAGTGAATCAAAACCAAACAGAAAAAGGGCCGAGGCGACAGTCACAGCCATCACCACAATGGTCAAACGCGTGCCCTCTTCCCGGGTCGGCCAAGTCACTTTAGAGACCTCGGCACGCACATTTTTGAAATAATGCACCAAGGCGTTGTCTGTCTTAACTGCTGCGGAGCGGCTCACGGTATGCCCCCGTCACTGAATGAAACTTCCGAATAAAAACATTCTTTTTGCCGAAAACGGCCACCGGTTTGCACCGGTGGCCATGTCTAGGCAGGCGAGGCAGGACTTGAACCCGCAACCTGTGGTTTTGGAGACCACCGCTCTGCCAGTTGAGCTACTCGCCTTCAAACCGGCTGGGGTTAATCATCAACCCCAGCCGGAAAAGCACTTATTTGATAATCGAGGTGATGACGCCAGCGCCAACCGTGCGCCCACCCTCGCGGATGGCGAAGCGGCTGCCGTTCTCCAACGCCACGGGGGAGATCAACTCCACCTTCATGTTGACGTTGTCGCCAGGCA
>JAGNDO010000122.1 GCA_018003515.1 Caldilineaceae bacterium | reverse complement strand
TCGGCTCCGTTCTGTGACAACTGCTTGGGCGTGTCGTTCTCAATCCGCACCCGCAGCCGCTGACCGTCAAAACCGGACTGGGCGGCCTGGATCTGCAAGTAGCTCTCGCCATCCGCGCCCATGAGCTGGGCCAGGGCACGGGGCACATTCTTGACACTGACCACGTAGCAGCGACCGCCGCCGTTCATGAAATAACCGTAAACCGCATGGGGCAGATAAGCGCCGTCTACGATGCCGCCGTAGTTTTCCGTGTACTGGCCCCAGTTTGTGATCAACTGGGGTCGGTTCGACAGATCCTGCTTGACCCGTTCTCCGCCAATCATGCGGGCAGATTCGGCCTTTTCGGTAAAGCCGATGAAGACCGGCATGGACGTGCCGACTCCTTGGATTGCGCCAGGGCCATAATTGACTTCCTCAATGTATACCCCTGGGGATAAATATTCTGGCATGGTGTTGCTCCTCTCTTAATCTGGACTTCGTGAACGGAAGAATGTTGACGGACGGTCTTTCGGTCAAAAATTGAGTCGAATTCAAACAAAAACGTGGATTTCGTGAAAAATAGCGTAAAGAAATGAGTCGGTAGCTGATTCTGTTCAGCCCCGTTCGGATCCATTTTCTATTTTTCACGCGTTACAACTGACGGACGGAAAAGCATCTGAGGCAATAGGTGGTAAAGCTGACTGAGGATGCTGCGTTAAGAAGGCGAAAATCGCGCAGAATAGTCAGTTTTGCCAAAAAAGCCAGACGAACGAAATGCCATGCTGATGGGGGCGTGGGTTTATCGGTGAATCACTTATACACGAATATCATAGGAACCGGAGGGTACCTCAATGGGGTGCCGGGTTGCTGTCTGGCCGGGTCGGGTCAATTCTAATACATAGCTGCCCGGATCCAGACCGACGATACGGTACCGATCCCCGGCGGCCACCGTGACCCCGGCATCGGATCCGACGAGGGTGAGTCGCGCCCCGTCGAACGGGGTGGCGCTGGTGATGGTACCGCCAATTGCCATGCGGCGTGTTGGCGGAGGGGTGTCGCTGCCTGTGCCATGGACGCTCTCCTGCATTGAATAGACCACCAGATCCCGGGTGCGGACCAGGGGGGTGGTGAAGGGCACATACGGATTCATGACTACTTTGATGGTGCAGGGCAACGCTGGGCGCATCTCGTTGTCCATCACATTCCACAGATCCGTGGGCTTTTCCAGGATCTCCGGTTGAGCGGCCAGGATGGTGACCCGCTCGGTGCCGTTCTTTAAACTGTCGGGCACCAGATCTTCTGGCAAATACGGGCTGCGCATGATGGCCATCAACGTGCGCCCCAACAGCCGGTGATCGTCCTCTGGCCGCACGGTCCAGGCGGTGATGATGTAGTGCAGATTCAGCCGCACGGGCCGCCGCTGTTGCAGAACCATCCGGCCATCTTGCTCCAGGGTGTTCATGGCCGGCGTTGGGCGGCGCATGACCACATCTTCCCGCAAATCGTAGAGATAGAGATTGACCGTGGGACGGCTCAACCGGGCCGACCATTCCCGCTTGGGCTGATCAAAGCGTACATCGATCTCGTTGTCCCGAATCGGCAGTTCCCGAATCAGAAGTTGGCGCAGGGCTTCGTCTAGTTCATCGATCACAGCGTACGCTCACCTCTCCTAAAACAGATCCTTCGCCCCTTTTGTCGCCAATCCCAGAGCCATGGAGGCCATGTCGGGAATGGGCAGCATGTCCAACAGGCCGCTGGCCATGCCTTTCAATCCGCCCCCGGCCCCGCCGCCCCTGTCGCCGCCGGCCGCCGCTCGCTGTATGGGTGCCGATGCGCCAGTCGCTGGCGCTGTCGACCCGGATCGCCCCTGAGTCGAACCGGAAACCCGGACGCCATCACCGGCGGCGGCCCGCTTGCCCAGCCTTTCAGCCTCGGCTTCCAACCCTGGGTCGGCGTTGATGGGCAGACCGGGGGCCTGGGGCGAGTGGACCCGCCCGGCCCGCTGCTGCACAACGTGGGTCAACTCGTGGCCGATCAGCTGTCGCCCGGCCTGGGTATCCGGGACATATTTGCCGGCGGCAAAGTGAATGTGATGACCTCGGGTAAAGGCCTGGGCGCTGGCGGCGTTGGCCTGGGCGTCCTGGGGGATGCTCACATCCCTAAAATCAGCGCCAAAGGCAGACTCCATCTTGCGGCGCACGGTTTGGGCCAAGGGTTGGCCGCCGCCGGGGTCAGGGGACAGCTCCGTTTTGATCGGCTGGGCCGCGCCAAAGAGATGATTGGCCCGTTGATTGCCCCCCAAGGCGGGCAGGACAGGATCGTCCTGACGGCGTGCGGCCCGTCGGCTGAGGAGAGAATTCACCCCATCCCCAGATCGCTCGGCCCGCACGGTTCCCGTTGCTTTGCTCTCCCTGTGATCGCCCACCGCCCGACTCCTTGGCCAGCTCCTGATCCCGACCCGTCCCTGAACCTACATGCCGCCGCCCTGCATGGCCCCCTGAAGCATGGGCATGATCATGGGCATCAACATGGGCAGCAACCCCAAGAGCAGGGGGGCGATGCGCTGCACCGGGGCCTCGCCGCCGCCGGAGGCGTTGGCGTGGGTGGCCCGCTCCGCACCAGGGACGCTGGCCCGATCTCCCCGGGCCGCCCGGGATCCCATGTGGTCCGCTTCGGATTCCAGACCGGGGTCGGCGTTGATGGGCAGCCCGCCAAAACCCTGGGCTTTGGCGACCCGGCCCGCCCGCTGTTGCACCACATGGGCCAGTTCATGGCCCAGCATGTGCTGGCCGACTGAGGAGTGGGGATCGTACAAGCCCGGCGCAAAATAGAGGTTGGATCCTTGGGCATAGGCCAGCGCACCGGCCTGGGCCGCCTGGTTGCCCTCGTGCACCCGCACATCGGAGAAGTCAACCCCGAAGGATGATTCCATCTTCGCCCGCACGTTGGCAGGCAAGGAGCGGCTGCCCGCGCCGGTGGACGAGGCCTTGGCCGCCGCGGGGGCGGGGCCGCCATCCGCCTTGCGCTGGACCGAGCTGTCCACCATCTGGCTGACAGCGTCGTTGCCCGCCTGCCGCTGCATGGAGAGCAGGGTCTCCGCGCCCAAGCCGTGGGCCGGGGATGCGCCGGAAACCCCGGCCTGGGTCACCCGTCCACCGCCCTGCGGCCCCGTGCTCTTCTGGGACGAAGACGGGCTTTGCACCTTGCGCTGGGCGACATCTGACTGTTTTGTGCTGGATTGGTGGGTACTCATGGGGCCTCCTTCATGCAAAACTTAAAATGTTTGGCGGCTTGGCTATTGCTCTTCATTTTTGAATCGTTTGGTCAACTTGTTGAGCCGAGATTTATTTGCCCCCGCCTTGAAGCTTTCGATGGGATGGGGCAGATGCATGTTGAGAACCCTGCCCGGGGTACTAATTGGGCTTCGGCCATAGTTCAGTTGAGGAAGGTTGGCTACTTTGCCAGCAATCCGCCCCGCGGCATAGCTTGGGGCGCCGGCCGCCAATCGGATGGGTAAACCGGTCACACGGGACGTTTTGATGGCGGCATTCGCCACACCCTTTCGGGCCACCCGCAACCCCCGGCGGATACCTTTGTCCCGGTTGGCCCGCTGCCATTCCCCTTCGTTGCCCTGCCGCTTGAAAACACGGCCGGTTATACCCCGCTCGTGCAGTGTGTTTTTGCCCTCTGAATTGATCGAACTGCTGCTCCCACCCTTTCTGATCTCCTCATCCGGGATGCGCTGCACCTCTTCAGCTTGACGCTGGGCACCCTGACCACTGCCGGGACTCTGCGCCGGACCTTTGCCCGCCCGCTGCTGGATCACGTGGGTCAGTTCGTGGGCCACCAATTCCTGGCCGCTCTTGCTGCCCGGGGCATATTGGCCCTGGCGAAAGAAGATGTCCGATCCCGTGGTGAAGGCCTTGGCGTGTAGATTCTCGTTAAGCCCGTGGGCGTGGCTGTCCGTGTGGATGCGTACGCCGGTGAAATCGGCCCCAAAGCCCTGCTCCATCTTCTGGCGGATGCCCCCGTCCAACGGCGCGCCGCCCCCCTGGGCCTGGCGAATGGCGGAGCCGATGCCCTCATCCAAAATGCCCCCGCCGGCCGATCCGCCGTTGGCCTTGGCCTGCACCGCTTCGTCCTCGCCCTCCCGCTGCACAGAGGCGTCCATGGATTTGGTCTGTACGTCCTCATCCTCCATCTGGCGCTGCACCGCCGGTTCCATGGATTTGGCCTGGACTTCCTCGTCCTCTGCCTGGCGCTGCACCGCCGCGCCGGCGTTGGGCGAGGCGGTGCGTTCCACCACGTGGCGGGCCATCTTGTCCGCCTCGTGCTCCAGAGGATCTTGGACCGCACCCAGGACCATCTTAGCCTGGAGTGTAGGAGCCGACCCGGCCTGGGTGGTTGCGGGCATTAGGCCTGTCATGGCCTGGTTGCCATACCGTTGCTGAAATTTCGGCAATCCTTGATCTTGACTGTGATCTGTGTACAGCGAACGGCGTTCGTGATCCGGGGCGGGGGTTGTTTTGGCAAGTTGCTTGGTGCTCTGATCGCTCATGGTGTGACCTCCAGCCTAAAGGCCTGAAAGAACAGATACAACTAGACGCGTAAATCTTCTTCGTTGATCAATCGCCCGGTCTTTTGCATTTCCCGCCGGGTGCCGTGAAGCAGGTGGCGCATGTGAACCGGGACATCTTCCGCCGCTGCCAGGAAGGCGGCGTTGACAATGATGTTGCGGATGTTGCCCCCGGCAATGCGGAAGCGGCGGGCCATGTAGTCCAGATCCAGATCTGGATCTCGGGGCACTCCTGGAGGAAAGAGGGTTTCCCACAGACGCAACCGATAATGATCGTCGGGAAAGGGAAAGTCGATGGCAAATTGCAGACGCCGGGTAAAGGCATCGTCCAGGTTGGCCCGCAGATTGGTGGCCAAAATGGTGACGCCGTCATAGGCCTCCATGCGCTGCAAGAGATAGCTGACCTCAATGTTGGCGTAGCGGTCCCGGGCATCCTTCACCTCCGACCGCTTACCGAAGATCGAGTCGGCTTCGTCAAAGAAGAGGATGGCGTTGCTGCGTTCCGCCTCTTCGAAGATGCGTTCCAGATTCTTCTCAGTCTCACCGATATATTTGCTGACCACGCCGGAGAGGTCGATCTTGTACAGATCCAGCCCCAATTCTTTGGCCAGCACCTGGGCACCGATGGTCTTGCCCGTGCCCGGTTCGCCGGAAAAGAGCACGGTGACCGCGGCGCTGGAGGCCAGTTTCTTGCCCACGCCCCACTCTTCGAGCACCTTTGGGCGGCTGCGCACCGTGTCCACGATCTCGTTCAAGGTGGTGATCTGATCCTGGGGCAGGACTAGGTCGTCCCAGGTGTGCCGGGGGGTCACCTTGCGAGCCATCTCTGACAACTTTGAGGTGGAGTGAGAACGGGCCGCTGCAAAGAGATCGTCTTTGCTGACCGCTTCGCCCCGCTGGTAAGCCCAATCCACGGCCGTGGAGACCGCATCGCGAATTTGGGCCGTAGTGAGTTTGAAATAGCCCGCCACCATGTCCAGATCCACCGCATGGGCTTCGGCTTCATCGCCCAGGAAATAGCGCCAGACCCGCTGGCGTTGGGTATATTTGGGCGTCGGCACTTCGAGCCAAAGAAAGGGACGGTCCCGTTCTGCGCCGGCGGGGTACCATTCGGCCTTGCCGGAGAGAATAATTAGGTCAGGATAATCGCACAATTCTTTAAGGATGTCAACAGGCGCAAGTCCTTCTTTGAGGCAGGCGTCCCACCCCTGCAAGTGGACCACCGCGCCCGTCAGTCTGGCATCCCGCAGGGCCATTTCCAGGGCTCGCAAAGGGAGGACCCCGGCCTGGATCACGAGGTCGATTTTGACCGTGAGCAGGTAGCGCTGCATGCCGTGGGCGATCAGCCGGGCGATGGCCCGCTGGGTCTCCTTGTCATCTCCGCGGAAGACCAGGATGGTCTGGCCGTGGACCGCATTGCTGAGGGCGGGCCAAATCTCCTCGGTCATCACTTCGTCAGCGGCCAAGGAGGTGTCGCTGGCGTCGCTATCATACCAATCCAGGCTGACCGTCTTGCCCAATTCGGGTCGGGGCTGATATGCGCCTAACAGCCAGGCCGCCAGGGTATGATCCGGGGTCAGCGTCTGGGCCAAGAGGTGGGCGGCGCTGCCGTTCACATCTCCGCTGCGCACCACCAGGGCGTGGCGGATCAGGGGCGCTTCGTCCATGAAACAGGCCAGAAGCTGCCAACGGTCCACCGCATTCTCCGTGAGCAGATCAAGCACCAGATTCACCCCAGCCTGCTTTCGGGTGACATCGTCCTGTAAATAGCCGTAGAGCTTCTCGAAGCGCAGATCAAAGGTGGGGGCCAGGGCGATCAGCAGGGCGTCATACTCGAACTGGCTGAGACCGAAGACCGACGCCACAAAATGTAGGGGCGGCGTGGATTCGGCTTGGGTGAGCCGGCGGGCGATTTCTTGGCTGCGGGCTTCGGCCTGGGCATAAGTCCTGCGCCACTGGCTCTCCGCCTCCCTGTCTACCTGGGCCAGTTGGCCCCAATGGCCGCCGATGGGCATACGGGCGAAGCCGTTCGCGTCCTCCTCGGTGATGCGCAACCCGCGGAAGGCGTCGCTATTCTCCCGCCCGGCCGCCTGGAAACGGCGCACCTGGCGCTGGATCAATAGATCCACCCGGGCCAGTTCGGCCTGAAGATGCATGAGACCCAGTCGCCCCGGATCCTCTTCTGGGGTGTCAAAGGCAGCGGGCAGCGGGGCAGACGGGGGGGAGAGACGCTCCTCGGCCCGATTCTGCCCGATGTCGCCACCCAACACTGGCAACACAGTATCCAGTTGGTCAAACGCTGAGGTGTGGAACATGGTGTATTAAAGGTGATGCAGAGTTAAACGGCGGTTGCTCTATTTAGAATCCAAACCTGAATGAATTTACTCGTTGTCGTCGTCCAGCGCAGGTTGCTGACCCGGCGGCATCGGCAGGGCGCGTCCCCAGTTTGGATGAGGTGCCATCCCATACACACCTTGGGGACGGGCTCTTCGATTCTGGATGGGTGCCGGGACCGGCATGGGCGCCGGGACCGGCATGGGCGCCGGGTGTTGAACCGGGAGCGCCCTGGCTGGACGCTGCGGGATGCGCTGGCCGGCCGCACGCAGGTTGGCTCCCCGGTTGCCGGCTGCCCTCTGGGGTTGCCAGCCCGCATCCACCGGATCTGGCTGCGGGGGGGCAGGCTGATTGGTTGCATGTTCGTTCACGCTGCGCTTTAGATAACTGCGTTCGAGCGACGTGCCCCGGAAGTTGACTTCATCCTGCTCGGCCATGGCATCGGCGTAGGTATCATCTCCCCAGCCACCGGCGTATTTGCCGCCCTTTTGGCCGACCAGCATCTTTTGCTCCTGAAGTTGTCGGGCGTGGGCCTTCATCATGCGATGGCGATGCTGGGCGGCAGCGATTTCCTCTTGGTTAAGCTGCTGGTCCGGCCCTTTTGTCGGGTCGTTGAGGATGCTTCCCATGTTTTTGGCCTTGATGGCCATGATTTTCTTAGCGGTAGCTTTGTCCATCATGGACGGTAACCCCGTGTAT
Source organism: Caldilineaceae bacterium (assembly GCA_018003515.1). Classification (GTDB taxonomy): domain Bacteria; phylum Chloroflexota; class Anaerolineae; order Caldilineales; family Caldilineaceae; genus JAGNDO01. The sequence goes on along the minus strand of JAGNDO010000122.1, from coordinate 4,319 downwards.
TTGTCCTGAGGCGTCCTGAGTTCGTCATCCAGCTTTTGGGGGTTGTCTTTGGTTCCCCGAATTTGGCCGCCAAAAGCAATGTCGTTGTCAATCCCCTTGATGCCGCCAGTATGGGGATTGGCATAGATATTGCCCCCGTGGCGATCTCGCTGCCCCGTAATAAAATCAAGCGCTTGAAGATCGAACATGCCTTTTTGGGTGGCTGGGTTTTTGTAGTCTATGTCGTTATAGTCCGTGCCCGTGCGTTTGAACCACTGACCGTCCCGCTGCTTTTTGTCCGTCTCTGGAAGAGCAGCCGCATCTTGGGCGGAAAGTGGATCACCGCCGAAGCGATGTTGGAAAAGGGGCACTCCCTGACCACCAAAGGCCGCCGTGGACACGGATCCCTTCTCTCCCCGGTGCTCGGCAAACTGCTCTTCGGCCAGAATGTTCATCCCTAATTTTTTGTCCAGGCGAGAGGAGGCCACGGCACGCGTCCCCATGCGGGCGTCGTCCTCTTTGATGCCCTGGTACGCGGCAGCTTGGGGCAGGTAGTTGTCGAACATATCCTGTCCATGGCTTTCCCCCGGGTTGAATTCGGGTTTGAAGAAACCTTTGTTTGTGCCGGATGTGCCGATGTCGCGCTTGTATTTGACCTGATGGACGGCGTTGGCCGTGCCGCCCTCACCCTCTTTGAACTCGTCCACATCCGCGTCGGTCATGTCCCGCTGGATGGCGTTGGCCCCGGTCTGTCTGCCGGTCTGCTGGATTACGTGGGTCAGTTCGTGGGCCACCAATTCCTGGCCGCTCTTGGAATTGGGGTTGTATTTGCCGCCCCGGAAGAAGATGTGGTTGCCCGTGGTGAAGGCGTTGGCTTGCAGAGAGCGGTTGAGCCCGTGGGCATTTGCGCCTGTGTGGATGCGCACATTGCCAAAGTTGGCCCCAAACCCCTGCTCCATCTGCTGCCGCACCCCATCATCCAAGGGCTGTCCGCCCCCCTTGGCCCCCTGGATCGCCCCGGCCACGTTGCCGCCCAACAGCCCGCCCCCGGAGGTGTCCATGCCCTTGCGTTGGACCGTGGGGCTGGGCGCACCGCCGCCGTCCATCAGACTGGAAATTGCCCGGTTGCCATAGGCGCGTTGCATAAAGCGCAGATCCTGGGTCTGGCTTTGCGGCTGGAGCGCGTGCTGTGGGCCAACCCCATGTGCCGGGTTGTCTATGGATTTGGCATTCTTCTGTTCGCTCGATTGCATGGGGTAACTCCCAAGCTGACAACTTGACGTAAATCAAAAGCCGCGTCCAATTTCGGTATGCGGTCTGACTACCGAACGAAACACGGCTTTAGGATTTGTGGAATGCTCTGAAACATCTTGCGGACAAATTTTCGTGGGTGTAGCCAGCGGAAGCTGTGGATATTTGTTGTATAGCTTCCTACCTTTTCAGAATGCGGCATTTTATCACGGTTTACAGAGCGTGTAAAGTCAAAAAAACAGTTCGCAGGTGACCGCCCATCAGGCGTGCTGGATCAGGGTTTTGGGGGCTGACAGACCAGCAGGCTGAATTGAGGGGAGAGGCGCTCAAAGTCCACGGGGGTGAGGCCGGCCTGCTCCACCAGGGCCAGGAAGTCCGACCCGGTGCGGGCCTTGGCGCCGAAAAGGGCCAGCAGGAAGAGGTCCCACACGGCCGATCCCGCGGCCAGGGGGCCGTCAGGCAGCATGGCATCCACGATCAAAAGGGTGGCCTGGGCGGGCAGCATGCGGACGCAGTGGGCCAGAAAGGCGGCACAGGTGGCGTCGTCCCAATTCAACATGGCCCGGCAGAGCAAATAGACATCCCCGTCCGTGGGCAGATCTGTGAAGATGTCCCCTTCCTGGATGCGGCAACGATCCGCCACCTGAGCCGCGGCCAGGGTGACCTTGGCCCCGCTCACCGCCTCGCCCCGCTCCACCAGGATGCCCTGGAGATGGGGGTGGGCCTGTAAGATCATGCTCAACACCGCGCCATAGCCGCCGCCCAAGTCCACCACCGTGTGGGCGGCAGAAAAATCATAGGCAGCGGGCAGTCCGGCCAGCTCCGTAAAGGCCGTGCGGGTCAAGCCCCGATTGACCAACTGGGCCTGCTCCGGGTGGGCATCCAAATAGCTGTAAAAATCTGCGCCGAAGAGCGAGTCAAAAGCCGGCCCGCCGCTCAGCAGACTCTGCTCCAGTCCATACCACGCTTCTCGGAAGAGACCGCCGTAGAGCAGCACCCACTCCCATTCCGAATTGGGCGCATCCGTGCGCAGCCCCTGGCCGACGGCGCTCAACCCAAACTTGCCGTACGCATCTTCTGTAAAAATGCCAAAACCGGCCAGGGCGTGCAGCATACGGGCCAGGACATCGGGGTTCGTTCCAGTGGCCGCCGCCAGATAGTCGGCGCTCATGGGCTTCTTGGCCAACAGATCCGCGATGCGCAGCCGGGCCATCAAATAAAGCAGATGGGGCAGATAGTACCCGGCCATCAAGTTGGTCAAGGGCATGGGGGCTTGGGCGTAAAGGGATTGAAGTGCATTCGACGTGGCATCGGCGGGTGTTTGGGTAGCCATGGTAACCTCACAAGAGAGCGGACGGTTTGGGGATGGTTTTTTTTGACGTTGAGATGGGACAGGCGACAAACTGACAAGGAGTCTACCACAGGATCGGCAAGAATCGAGAACAGGCTCGTGCGAAATGTTGACGCCGGGTGGTCAGATTCTGCAGACAGAATGACCCCTTCAGTCTGACCAACGTGAACGGACGGATGACTCGCTTGGTCCGATTGCCGTTGGGGCCGTGCCCTGGCCGTAGCTGAGGGACCCGCCGCTCAGGACCAGGGCAGCCAGAATTCGGTGCTCGATCCAGGGTTGGGGACGGTGAATAGCCCGCTTCACCGTGGAAAGGCAAGAAGCCAGTGCCGCGGGCGGGCCTAGATAGGTGTGGGGATCGCTGGGCTGCCAGTCTAGCGAAGGGAGGAGTGCGTCGTGGTTCATGGGTTCCTTTCAAGCGTCCAGTCCTCTATAAATGGGGGAACTCTGCCCATAGGCCACAACCCCTACCTGCTTTCCCAAGGTCCACGCAAAAGGAATACTGGCGACAACAAGTGACCGGATCACACTATCGCACCGCCTGGCCCATCTCATCCCACCCCATTCCTTGGTCTCCTCGCCTCCCCCCGCTCCCGCTTGATCGCCTGCACCGCCTTCTCCCGTACGGACTTGGGCAGCATTGCGGTGAAGCGTCCCGCCACGATCAGACTCTGGTCCCCCAGGCTGTAGAGCCAGCCCAGGACCATGATCTCCAAGGGTTCGGCGGTGGCTACCTGGATGAAGTGGCGCAGCTCCAACGCAGTCTGGCCGGTGAAGAAGAGTCGGTGCAGGCCACCCTCCTCGGCCCGCTGGGTGAGTAGATGGACTTCCATGGCAGAAGAGGCTTCCCCCTTCACAGTGACGGTGGTCTCCCGGTATTCGGTGACAGTGCCGACCAGGAAGACAAGATTGTTGCGACGCATAGGCGAGACGGGTTCCTTTCGTGCGAGAAGTAGCGGATAGCTGAAAAGCTTTTAGCCATCAGCCAGACAATTGGTGGGGCAGGCCATGTTTACATCCTCTTGGGGTTACATGGTCTCCTTGGCGCTTTGGGCTGGGCAATGTTTACATCTGTTGGGCACCGGGTGGCTGGATTGATGCTTTGGCTTGACCCATGTTTACACCTTTTTGTGGATGGACGGCTTTTTGCCGCCGTTGGCCGGACAATGTTTACACATTTTTCGGACAAGACGACATCCTTGACGATATGGGCCACAGGATGTTTACACCTTTCCGGCGAGTATGGGGCAGTTAGCTGATTCAGTCTCAGCCATGTTTACACCTTTGCATGGCCGGATGGCATCTTCGACGCTGACGGGCGAAGGATGTTTACATCCCGATTGGGACAGACTTGGACAGAACTCTGGCAAGTGGGTCTCCTAATTTCTGTGGCCGGGTATGACAAGCACCTCTGTCCCAATGTGTCCCAAATTCGTGTTTATACCCTGATCCTGTGCAATTGGGACACATTGGGACAGAGGAAGCTCAGGTTGTCGGCCCAGAACCTATCTCCAATCTTGTGTCCCACTCTGTCCCAAGTACAAACTGGGCCGCCCGCCATTGTTGCGGGGAGTGAGTTGCAGCTCCCCGGTCTGATAGGCGTCCAGGGCGTATTCCAGCAGCGCCCGCATGACTTCGCCCTTGGGCACTTGCAGTTGGGCGGCGATATGGCCTACCTCCCGGTCCACGGCGTCGGGGATGCCACGATACGAGCGGGGGTTGTTTGTTGCGGGCATGG
>JAGNDO010000121.1:10504-12029 GCA_018003515.1 Caldilineaceae bacterium | reverse complement strand
CCGTGGCCTTCAGCCCAGACCTGACTCTGGACCGCATGTTCGCCGCCGCGCCCCTGTTGGCGGTGGTGCTGATCCTGGCCGCCTTCACCCCCAACCTCTTCATCCGCCCCCTGGCCCGCTCGGTCTACGATGCCATGCGGCCTTGGAATGACCGCTTGGTCAACGTGGGCGACCGGCTCTTCCCCGACATGCAGCGAGATTTCTACAACCGCTTTGCGTCCGGCAGCCTGGGCGGGCTGCCCAACAACTTCCTCCTGGGGGCCGGGCCGGAGCTGGGCAACCAGGTGGTGATGCGGGTGCGCACCAACGAGACCCACATGCAAGAGACCGGCGTCAGCGGTCCGCCCATCCCCCAGGGCCACTACCTGCGCGGGGCCACCCTCTCGGTCTACGACGGCCAAGGCTGGCAAAACCCGGACCTCCTCGACCGCACCGACCTGCCCGCCAACCAACCCTGGGCCGAGATCGACCAAAGCCTGCGCCGCCCCCTGCTCCAAAGTATCCTGCTCACCGACGCCGCCCCGGTGATCTACGCTGCGCCGGAGCCGGTGGAGGTCAGCGCGGATGTGGCCGCGGATACCCTGGGCGCAAATCTGGTCGCCCTGCGCCCCGCGGACCCCGGCTCCGCCCGCAGCTACACGGTCCTCTCCGCCCTGCCCGCGGTGGATGGCCCCACCCTGGTCGCCCTCCCCCCCCTGCCCGCGGACGCCGGGCTGGACGCCTTCCTGGCCCTACCCGACACCATCACCCCCCGCACCCGCCAACTGGCCGCAGAACTCAACGCCGGTTCAACCTATGCCACCGCCGCCACCATCGAAGCCCATCTGCGCACCCTGGCCTATGACCTGACCGTGGACAAACCCCCATCGGATGTCACGGACGTGGCCGACTATTTTCTCTTTGACCTGCAACGGGGCTATTGCGACTATTACGCCACGGCCTTCATCGTCCTGGCCCGGCTCAACGGCCTGCCCGCCCGCTTTGCCACGGGCTACGCCATCGGCTCTTGGAACGACGACGAGGGGGAGTGGACCATCACCGAGGCCCAAGCCCACTCCTGGCCGGAGGTCTATTTCCCCCAGGCCGGCTGGGTACCCTTCGAGCCGACCGCCGGCCGGCCGCCCCTGGTGCGCTGGGCCGCATCCACGGCCCCGACCCTTCCCGGTCCCCAAGCCACGCCTCAGTTTGACCCATTCCAGCCCACGGGCATCCAATGGCGCAATTTGTGGGGCATCGCCTGGAACTGGCAGATGCTCTTCTGGCTGCTCCCCATCGGCCTGCTCCTGGCCGGGCTGGCCAGCCTGATCTGGCGCTGGCAACTCAGCCGGGAAGACGCCTGGCTCGGTCTCCTGGCCTGGGGCACCCGCCTGGGCCGCCCTGCCGCCGAGGGTGAAACTGAGTTGGAATACGGCCACCAACTGGCCGCCCACCTCTCCGCCCGGGGGTCCGCCCACCGCCCAGAGCAGACCCGCACGGTCAACCGGGAGATCCTCGCCCTCAGCCAAGAAGCCAGCCAGATCCACTA
>JAGNDO010000121.1:4065-10404 GCA_018003515.1 Caldilineaceae bacterium | reverse complement strand
GAGATCGACGCCTTGCACTGGGGACCGAACTGGACCGAGACGCCCAAAGACGAATTGCAGGCCAAACTCTTTGCCGCCACCGCCGGCCCATCCTGGGTGGTGGATGGCAACTACAGCAAGACCCGCCCGGTCCTCTGGCCCCGGGCCAACACCATCGTCTGGCTGGACTATACCCTGCCCGTGCTGCTACGGCGCATCCTGCGCCGCACAGTTGGCCGGGTCTTCCTGCGCCAAGAGCTATGGAGCGGCAACCGAGAAGGCTTCCGCCAAGCCTTTTTCAGCCGAGACTCCATCATCTATTGGGTTCTCACCACCTACAAACGCCGCCGGGTCGAATACCCAATCCTCTTCGCCCAGCCCGAAAACGCCCACCTCACCCTCATCCGCCACCGCACGCCGGGGGAGACCAGGGCGTGGGTAAAAGAATTATCGAGTATCGAGTAATGCGTATCCCGCGCTGACGACCACTCAACACGACATTACTCGATACGCATCACTCGATACGCACACGAAAGGCTCACCCACATGCACCTCCATCTTCCCACCATCCGCCGCTGGCAAGCCCAGGGCAAAGTCGTCGCCCTGGCCACCCTTGTGCGCATCTATGGCTCCGCGCCCCAGCCCTTGGGGGCCAAAATGGTCGTCTCCGCCGGGGGCGAGATGGCCGGCTCGGTCTCCGGCGGCTGTGTGGAGGGGGCTGTGGCCCAAGAAGCCATGATCGTCCTCAAAAGCGGCCGCCCCAAACTCATCCCCTATGGCATCGCCGACGACCTGGCCCAATCCGTCGGCCTGGCCTGCGGCGGCACCATCGAGGTCTTCATCGAACCCATCACCGGCCCGGTCATGGACGCGCTTTTGGCCGCGGTGGAGCGAGCAGAACCCGTCAGCGTGGCGAAACTCTTGACCCGGCAGGCAGCGGATGGGCAGACAACCAGCCGGTCGTTGCTCTTCGGGGACCATCTCGCCGCGGTCGGTAGCCTCGGCTCCGCAACCGTGGATGATCTGGCCCGATCCGCCCTGGCCGAGTTGGGCGCGGGCAACCCAGCCCAACGTCTCACCCTGGCCGGCGCGGACCTCTTTATCGAGCGCATTCTGCCCCCGGAGCGGCTGATCATCGTGGGCGCGGTCCACATCGCCCAGCCCCTGGTCACCTTTGGCAACGAGCTGGGCTTCCACACCACGGTCATCGACGCCCGCTCCGCCTTCGCCACGTCCGAACGCTTTGGCCACGCCCACACCCTGCGCATCGGCTGGCCCGCCGACCTCCTGGCCGAGATCGGGTTGGACGAAAATTCTTACATCGTCGTCCTCTCCCACGACGAAAAGTTGGACAACCCGGCCCTGGCCGTGGCCCTGGCCCACCCCGTGGCCTATATCGGTGCCCTCGGCTCCCCCCGCACCCACGCCAAACGGGTGGACGCCCTGCTTGACCTGGGCATCTCCGCCGACCAAATCGCCCGCATCCACGCCCCCATTGGCCTAAACCTGGGGGGTCGCCGCCCGGCAGAAATCGCCATCGCCATCATGGCCGAGATCGTGGCAATGAGAAACAAAAAATGACTCTGTTGCAAAAAGGTGCTTTTCACCACAGAGATCACAAAGATCACAAAGAGAAGAAGGCATTTCCCTTTTTGCAGTGGACTCAAAAAAAGAACGCGGATTTGACGGATCGGACGGATCAAAACGGATCGAAAAAAGATCCGTAAAAACCCACCCGATCCGTCAAATCCGCGTTCTGTTTTTTTGATGTACTTATCGTTTGAAGATCAACGGCAGGATCACCGCCACGATCCCGGCCCAGGCGGCCCAGGCGGTGAGGCCGACGCTGACGGTGCTGTGGAGTTGGGCCAGCCAGGGGTTGCCCTGGGTACGCAGTTGACGAGTCAGCAACAGGCCCAACAGCCCAATGTTGATCAGGTTCCAGCCCATGATGGTGACCCGGTTGATGGTGAAGCCGCCCATGCCCGTGCGGTAGAGGACCGCGGCCAAGGCATAGAGGCTGACGATCAGGGTCAAGCCGGCCAGGGCCAGGAGTCCCCAGCGCAGGAAGCGGCCCACGGTCGGCCCCACTTCGTCCAGGTGTAGGGGGGTGGCGGCCACCAGGAGGGCCATGACCGCAAAGAGCATGGCATTGGAGGCAGTCAGCGTATCCCGGTTGTTGAAGGGTTCCATGAAGTTGCCGGGGACCAGGGCCAAATAGCCCAGAAGCACCAGCACGGTCAGGGGGAGAAGCAGACGCATGAGGATGGCCACGATCTTGCTGATGCCCTGGTTGAAGCTCTGTTCCAGCACATCCGCCTTGGCGTTGTAGACCAAGGCCACGGCCAGCACCGGCGTGGCCCCGCCGATGCCCGTGAAGAGCAGGCGCATGAGCGGGTCCAATTCGTTGAAGCCAAGGGTGGTAAACAGACCCATTGTGACACCGGTGAAGGCACCGCCAGCGATGGCGAAGAGGCCCACCGTCACGCCCACCTCGATGGATTTGGTGACAAAAGCGAAACGCCGCTCCGGGTCCGGTTTGGGCCCCAGGATGGCCAGCCCCACCCCAACCCAGGCCAGAATGGGCAGGTGCAGCACCCATAAGACCTGCAACTGATCCCACTGGCGCACCTTGTCAAAGAAGACGACAAAGATCGCCAGCAAGAGGAGTACCCCGGCCACCTGTGCCGCCCGGCTCCGATAGCGGCCATCGGCCAAGACCAGATAGAGCAACACAAAGGCCGCGGCCAGAGGACCGGCCACCAATAATGCAAAGGGGGCGCCGTCGGACAGGTTCAGAGCCGGGGCGGTCAACAGCCAGAAGGCCAGACCGCTGAACAGGGCAATGGGCACGGCCAGCGCCCAGTTGATGCGGCTACCCCCGGCCTGAGCCACCGGGCCGGTGAGCCGGTAGTGCCAGGCGGAGATCAGCACGTTCTCCGGGATTTGATGATAGATTTCGTCCAGGCCGGCGGCGAAGTCGGCGGCTTCCCCGGCCTGGGCCGCTTGCTGAAAGAGTATTTCCAACTGCTTTGGATCGTGACGGTATGTGTCGATGGACTGTGCGTAGGACATGGGAACCTCCGTGGAATGAACTGAGTATCGAGTGTCGTGTATCGAGTATTGCGTGGTTAAGAACTGTCAAGCGTTTGATAATCCTTGACCACGCAATGCTCGATACACGACACTCGATATATTTTACCCCTTCACAAACACTACCTCGCCGCCGTTCTTGCTTCGTTTTCCCATTGTGGGATCATAAATATAGCCCAGGGGATGCTCGAAATCGGCCAGGGCGTCCACGTCTGTGACGGCATGGGCGCAGAGGTGGCGGACCAGGGCGCCTTTCAAGGCTTTGGACCAGTGGTTGACCGTGCGGTACTGCACCTTGCCCCGACTTTCCACCCGCTCCACGAACTTGACCTGCCAGCGCACCGCGGACTTGGCCTTGCCATCCCAGGCGGTCCTGTGCGCCCCCGGCAACAGATCCCACACAAGTTGTCCGACCAAAACCCGGTTCAACAGCCGACTAAGTTGTGGTTTCCAAAAAGTGGAGACCCGGCCCAACTTCGGCAAGGTGGCGTCGATCTTCAATTTGTAGTCGGGGATCAGGTCCGTGGGGCGGAGGAGACCCCAGACGCCGCTGAAGATCAGGGCGTGGGTGTCGAAGGTGTGGCGGTCGTCCGGGGGCATGGACGGGTAGTCGAGAAAGTCGAACATGACCCCCGTGTAACGCTGGATGGCGGGCAGCAGTTCCGCCGAGAGGATAGCCCGGTTGGCGGCCAGGGCAGCGGCCAAGTTGTCGTCCTTGACGTTGAAAAGCTTTTCCAGCTCTGGCGTCGGCTGCCTCATGGCGGACCGCAGGGCGGCGATCACCTTGCGCCGGGTGGGGTTGAGCCGGGGGAAGGCGTTGCATTCCCCATCTTTGGCGATCTGCCGCCAAGTGCGGTCCGCGTCACCGCCGCTGGCCTTGCCTTCGGATGGAGGGAGGAGGATGGTGAAGTTTGGCATAGTTGGTTGATTTGTGGATTTGTGGATTGGTTGATTGGTTGACTTGTTCATTGGGGATGAGGCGAGCGACGGGCAAATCAACCAATCAACAAATCAACAACTTTTGCCTATTCAAACGCCTCTCGATGCGCATTTCGCACGGCGTCGTCTTCCAGCTTGGCGTAGATGCGGGTGGTGGCGGGGCTGGAGTGGCCGAGGGCGGTTTGGGTGACGGCCAGATCTCGTGTGGTTTGATACATGCGGGTGGCGAAGTAGTGGCGCAGGGCGTGGGGGGTGATGCCCCGGTCGCTGAGCCGGGCGGATTCGGCCAGGGCGCGGATGGTGTTTTGGACGCTCTCGGTGCTGAGGGGCAAAACCTGGGAGCCGGCCCGGCGGTCGTGGCGGGCGAAGACGGGGAGTCCGCCCAGGGGCCGGCCCGTGGCCCCGTCCAAAATCTGACGAGTGTGCAAGTAGTGCTGGATGGCATTCCACGCATGATCGGCGAAAAAGACTTGCCTCGCCTTGCCCCGCTTGCCCACCACCCAGGAGGAGCGATCTGTGTCGTCCAACTGCTTGCGTTGCAGGCTGACCAACTCGCTCACCCGCAAGCCCGTGCAGGCCAGGGCTGCCACCATAGCCATGTCCCGTAGCTTGACTAGATGCTCCCGTTCGCTGCTGTTGTCCCGCAGGTCCACGTCACGGGCCGCGGCCACCAGGGCGTCCAGTTCCTCTTGGCGGATGGGGTGGGGCATGAGGTCCGGCGGGCGCTGGTTGCGGCGGATGCGTTTGATGCCCTCGTGGAAGCGGGCCAACTCTTGGGGCGAGAAGGGCAACCATCCCCGCACCTGCATGAACTGGACCAATCCGCTCAACCCGGCCAAATAGGTGTGCAGGGAGCGGCGGCCTACTTGGGCGTCGTCCAACAGCCAGGTGGCAAAGCCCAAAAGCAGATCCACGTCCAGTTTTTCGGCATCGGCTTGCTCCGTGTCCACGCCCCGCTCGGTCAAATACTCCTGAAAGCGGTTCATGGCCGTGCGATAGGTGCGCCGGGTGTGGCGGCTGCCGGTTCCGGCGTCGTTGAGATAGCGCTCGATTGTGTCCGCAATGGTGTGGGTGGTCATACGGGGATTATAGGCGCGGATCATTAGCGGCGACAGGCAATGCAGCCAAATGCTCGTTTAGCGACTGCTTGGCCTCAAGGTATAATTCGTATCTCCCCGCCCATTTGATATACGGCATATCATCGCCCATTTCCCCGCGCATAAAGCGTGCGTAGAAGACATCGCTTGCCAACTTGTATTTTTCTTCAAATGTCACCAACTCCCGCATCAACCCAAAAACGGAATCCAGAGAAGAGCTGCCAACGGCCGGTTGTTCCAGCTTGGTCTTGAATTCGGCAAGGCTGAGAGGGGAATCAGCTGTAATCGTTATTCTGGTCATAGTTCCTCCTGGATGAGAGAACAGACGGTCGCTGGATTGGATTGGGAGCCTTCCTCCCGAACTATTTGCCAGTATACTCAATTTTAGCCATCTTTTCAAACACCGGTTGAATTCAGCACGATCCTCACAACCGTACCCCCACACCTCAAGGTCGGGTTTCAATTCCATTCTCTCTATGCTATCATTCTATCCAACCAATCCAACACTGTCCATTACGTTTTTCCCCCACCCCGCCACCGGAGAGCCGCCCATGAACCTATCCGACTTCCCACGTCCCGACGATCAGGATGACGCGCCCAGCCCTCCCCCTCCGGGTGAAGAGCAAGACAGGGCGATGATCACCGACGAGGTGGCCCTGGGGGATACGGATACCCCCCAAGAGCCATCGCCCCCGGCCCTGATCTACCACGCCCAGCCCCGGCTGCTTCCCCCAGAGGAGACGGACAACCGCAACGCCATCTACGGCACGGTGACCGACGCCGACGGGAATCCGCTTCGGGGCAAGAGCGTGCGGTTACGCTGGACCGGGGCCGCCCCGGACACAGATTTCCCCATCACCACGTCGGGCAAAGATCCCTATAAACCGGCTGGGTATTATGAGTTTACCCACACCCCAGGTGTCTTTATGGTGGACGTGGTGGACGAGGTATATGAAAGCGAAACTGCGGAAAACCTGATCACCGCGGCCATGCCGGGACGCGGTCGCCCCCTTTGCTACGAGGTCAATTTCACCCTGACGGCTACCCACACGCCGACAGAGCCTGAACCAGTCCCGCCGCCTGAGCCGGAACCAGCCCCAGATCCAGAACCGGTCGTTCCTCTTCTAAACCACTATCTGCTGATCCAACCCGCCCCCGCCCAGGCGGATCTGCGCCCGATCTTGCTGCATCTGGCCCAAGAATTTATCCTGGCCCACGGCGTCACCGTGGG
>JAGNDO010000121.1:0-3965 GCA_018003515.1 Caldilineaceae bacterium | reverse complement strand
TGGGCCGGCGGCGAGCAGACCCTCACCGTGGACAAACCGGCCAACGAGGCCGGGACCAACTATCCGGTCTATAAGTGGCAGAAATGCGCCGTGGAAATGGTGGGTACGCCCAGCGACACGGTCCACGGCCTCAGTTCCAGCCACCCGGACGAGCCCAACCCGAACGGCAGCCAGAGCGGCAACACGTTGTTTCACCACTCTTTTTTGGTTGAATTTCAGCGAACCCTTGCCGCCCCCACCGAGTCGGCCCCACCTCCTCCTGCCGCGGCGGGTATCATTCAAGGTCGGGTGAACGGGGGCGAGGGGCTGACCCTGCAACTGCACCGGGCCGGGGAACTGTTGGCCCAGGGCAAGTTGGGCCGGGGCGGGGCCTTCCGTCTGCGCAGTTTGGACCCCGGCGTCTACACCCTTCGCATCCTGCGGGAAGGCGACCCAACGCCCGTGGTCGCCTCCGATCCCATCACCGTGAGCGGAGCCGACCCCGTGCAAATCGATCTCGCCGTGCCGGGGAGCGAGCCAGCGCCCGTTCCCACGCCCGTTCCGGTCCCTGCTCCTGGCTATCTCTTTGACCGATACGTTCTATTTGGGCCGGCCGACCAACCTGCCACCCGCATCCACCTGCTTTTGTTGACGGAAAAACTGGCCGCCCACTCCATCCCCTTCGGCTTCCGGGCCGATGAGGCCGCCCACGCCGCCCACGTCATCATCATCGGCGGCCAGGACGGGGTAAGCGCCCAAGTCGCCGCGGATCTGGTCGCCCAAGGCGTCACCGTGCGCCGGGTGGCTGGGGATGCGCAACATATTCGCGATGGATTGAAAGGATAATCTCATGCCATACCAACTATCCCAAAACGAAAGTAAGCTCGAAATTGAAATCACGGATGTCGGCGACCATGCATCGGAACTGCTGGCGTCCTTCCAAGCCTGCCAGGAAGGACGATGTTCCTGTCCCACCAACGAATATGAGAAGTTGGCGGATCTGGCCGTGGATGTGGCCGATGGTGCCATCCACCTGCGACTGACCCCGGTAACCGGTACCCAGTTCGACAGCAGCGAAATCGCCAAGTGCCTAGATTTCACCCTCGCCCAATCCCAGGCTTAGGCAAAATGAGCGAATCAACACTGCCCCACTATGTCAGCATCAACGGTCGGCTCGTCCCACCGGACGCGGCCACGGTCTCGGTCTTCAACCCGGCCATTTACGGCGCGTTCGGCATCTACGAAAGTATGCAGATGCGGGACGGGGTGATCTTTCACTTCGACGATCACCTGGACCGACTGATCACCTCCGCCCGGCTGATCTCCCTGCCCCTGGCCGGGGACGCCGCCACCATCGCCGGGTGGACTGCGGCCATGATCGAGGCTCACCGCCAGGAATTGCCCCCCGGTGCGGCGGAGACCGCCACCATCCGTCTCTTCGCCGTGGGCGCGTCTGGGCTGGATGAGTTGCCCCAGACCTTTATCTGGCTGCAAGCCCTGTCCCGTCCCCAGCCGGATGATTATGTCAAAGGCTTGGGCGCGGTCACTTTCCACGGCGAGCGGGCGATTCCCCAAAGCAAGTCGCTCAACACCCTGGTCAACACCCTGGCCAAGCACAAAGCCACCGCGGCCGGGGAGAACGAAGGGCTGCTGGTGGACCGCCAAGGCAATGTGGCCGAGGGTGGGTCCAGCAATCTCTTCGTGGTCCAGGACGGCGTCCTGATCTTGCCCCCGGACGAGACCATCCTGGCCGGGGTGACCTCCCAAATCGTGCTGATGTTGGCCGCCGAACATGGGATTCCAGTGGCCCGGCGACCCATCCCCCTGGCCGGGATGGCCCAATGGGACGAGGCATTTTTGACCAGCACCAGCCGTCACGTCCTGCCCCTGGTGCGGGTGGATGGGGTGGCGGTGGGTGCGGGCGTACCCGGCCCCGTCACTCAGGGGTTGACTCGACAATTTGATGCCTATTTTGAAGCATATATAGCGGCGCGAGTGAAGGGGTGAACGGGTGAGGGGGTGATATGCCCTCCCAACCTCCAATCCCCAATCCCCAACCCCCAATCCCTCCATTCGCCATTCGCCATTCGCAAGGAGTCCCACCCATGAACCTAAAGCGACCGACCGTTGCAGTGCTGTTCTTGCTCCTCTGCCTGGCCACCGGTTGGCTGTTGGCCGAGGTGGTCGCGCCCAAGCCGGTGATCGGTCTGCTGCGCCTGGACGGGGGCCGGATCATCGACTCGAACGAGGCCGAGCGGCTGGTCTCCGCCCTGGCCGCGGCGGAGATGAATGACCAAGTGGCCGGGATCGTGTTGGAGATCGACACCCCCGGCGGCTCGGCCATCAGCAGCGAGCTGATCCAGGAAGCCATCATGCGGGTGCGCCAGAGCAAGCCCGTGGTGGCCTCGGTGACGGGGATGGCGACCAGCGGCGGCTATTTGGTGGCCGTGGCCACGGACATGATCTACGCCAGCCCCAGCGCGGCCATCGGCAGCGTGGGGGCCATCACCATGCAGCCCGGCGACCCCACCCTGCCCCCCGGTGCCCTCTTCACCGGCCCCTACAAGCCCGACGGCGGCAGCCGCTTTGACCAGATCCGGCAGTTGGACATCGTCAAGCAGAGCTTTGCCGGCGGCGTGATCGCCCTGCGCAGCCGAGCGCCCAACCCCATCAACATTGACATGCAGACCTTGACCGAAGCCCGGGTCTATTTGGGCCGAGAGGCGCTGACTTTGGGCTTGATCGACTTTGAAGGCAGCCGCTTGGACGCGGTGCAGGCCGCGGCGGAGCTGGCCGGGGTGCGCCATTTCGATTTGGTGGAGCTGGACAGCTACCTGCTCCTCCCCGCCCCCACCCCCACGCCGGAGAATGGCCTGCCCCTCTTCAGCGCCCTGGACCAGCAACAGGCCGAGACTATCCTCTTCCTGGACAGCCGCTTCGTCCCCGAACTGCGGCTCAGCCCGTTGGACCGGCCCAGCTTTGTGCCGGGCCTGTCCACCAGCCCATGACCCCAAGAAACTGCTCTAGCCGGGTCCGTGACCCGGCGGGTAGATCCCAGGATCTTCTGTGGCAGACCCGCCGGGTCACGGACCCGGCTAGAGCAAAGTGTTCCCGGACTAATTTGCGCCGACGTGTACTAGAGCGCGCAGAAGCGTTCAGCAACTTATACCGGCATCACCTACCCCCTCAACTAGCGTTGGAGCAATGACTATGCGCAACAATCGCACTTCCCTGACTGTTCTGATCTTGGGCGCGCTGCTGGTGCTTGGTCCCCTTGCCGTGCGGACGATGGTCCTGGGCTACAATCGTCGGGCCGCGCCCCCCGGGCCGGCGCCCGTGTCCATCACCCTGCCGGAGATGATCCCCACGCCCACCGCGGCGGCCGCGGGCAACCTGTCCATCTCGTCCACTGGCACAAAGATGGTGGGGGATCAGCGCAAGGTATTGGTGGATATGGCCCACTTCACTGGCGTAACCACGGGGCAGCTTCAGCCCCTGGCCGCGGCCCTGGCCCAGCGGGGAGCCATCCTGGACTATTGGACCGGCGACTTTGACGCCCAGGATCTGGAACCCGACTACGCGGTCAACGGCGTCAACCTGATCCTGCCGGATCAATCCGAGCAGTTGGCCCAGCGTCTGGCCGGGGCCAGCGCCATGATCGTGGTCACTTCGTACACCACCTGGGACGACGCGGAACTGGCCATACTCCAGGCCTTTGTGCGGGATGGGGGCAACCTGTTGATCATCAGCGACCCGGAGATCTCCGGGGTGAGCGTGGACACCACCAATCGGCTGGCGCAACCCTTTGGCGTGGTCTTCGAGGATGGCTATCTCTATGACCGCACCCGCAACGACGAGCATTTTACCCATGTGCCCATGACCGGTTTCCAGGATCAGGCATCGGGGCTGGCGGAGAAGGCGATCTTCCTCTATGGCAGCCGCAGCGTGGGCGGCCAGATCAACAGCCAGATGACCAGCGCGGAGAG
>JAGNDO010000167.1 GCA_018003515.1 Caldilineaceae bacterium | reverse complement strand
GAGCAGGCTCAGTCTGCCCAATAGCTGGCCCCGAAGACCCGGTCCAGCATGGAGGTGCGCTGGGCCGGGGTGGACCAGTGGGGCTGCCCATGCTCAAAGAGCAACGTGGTCAGGATCTGGGTACTCAGATGCCGCCCCTCATAAAAGGTGTGCTTGAGGACCATGCCCTCTCGCGTGGCCTGGGTCCACATCTGGTCAAAAAAGAGATTGCCCAGACCATAGGCGATCAGCCGCCCGTCCTCAAACTCGAAGGCTTGGGGCACGTGGCTCTGCACCCCGGTCACAATGTCCGCGCCGGCCTGGCTCAGGGCCAGGAAGTTGTCCCGCTGGTCCACCAAAGGCGACACATCGTAGCTCTCCTGCCACTGCAACTCCACCAGCACTACATCGGCCAGATCTTGCTCCCGGATGCTGCGGATGGTGGCGGACAGAATGCCCAGATCATATTCTGCACTGCCCGGATGGTCATCCGTGGCCCAGGCAAAGTTCGGCCCATACATATTGGCCCCCAAAAAGGCAAACCGGGTGCCGTTGGCCGTCCGGTAGTAGGGCGCAAACGCGGCGGTTTTGTCGATCCCGCCCCCATACACAGGCAGGCCGTTCTCCTCATAAAACGCCAAAGAGTCCAGCGCCGCCTCATAGCCGAAATCGTTCTGGTGGTTGCCCGTCAGCCCGATGATGTCCACGCCGGAGAGGGTGAGGCTGTCCAAATAGCTGGGTTTGCTGCAAAAATTGAAGTTGTCCTCGGCCAGATTGACCTTGCACCCCGCCACAAAAGGCACCTCGTTGCTGATGTGGGTGATGTCCGCCGCGGCCAACTCCGGCCCCACCACCTCCGCCGGCCACTCAGAACCGTAAAGCTCCATCTGATAGGCGGTCTGCCGGGTCATGGCCGTCACCCCGGTCATGGCCAGCACGGTGAGTTGGGCCGCATCTCGGTTGGTGCCACCTGTGGTTTGGGCCAGTTTTTTGGTGAAAAGGGCGAGCTGGTTTGCGTCCACACCGGGTTGGACATGCAGAAATACCTGGGCAATCAACCCGTAGGCATCCACATCAAATTTGTTGGCATTGTCCACGGGATTTTGGCCATCCACTGCCAGCACGACCAGGGAGGGAACCAACGCCTCAAAAGGCAACAGCACCAACGCCCCATCCTCCCCCCAAGCCGTCTCCACCACCTCGGTGATGCTCTCCCGCCCGCTCACGGACGGCCCCGGCGCGCCCAAAAGCTGGGTGAGGGCGGGCAGGGTGCGGGTCAACACCACCACCGGGCCGGATTCGCCATCCGTCCAGGCCGCGGTCAGATCGGTCAATGAAATCGCCGGGTCCACCGTATCAAAACGGCGGGCGGCGGCAAAAACTTGATCGTACACGGCCTCCCCGCCCTCCGGTTCCCAATCCAACACTGCGTTCCCGGTCTCTGCGCCTTCCACCCCGGCCACCACCACCTCCGGCAGATCATCGGCCAAGGTCAATATCAACGGCACGGGCGTGGCCGTCGGCGTGGACGGCGCAGACGGTGTGGACAGCGTCGTGATCGTGGACGTGGGCACCGCCCGCAGCGCGGCCAGGGGCGCCACCAGCGCCGCGGCCAGATCCCTGGGCGCGGCCGCTTCGGTCTGGGCGCTGATCTGGGCATCCGCCTGGGCCGCGGTGACCGAGGGCGTCCCCGGCCAGCGGCCCAAGGCCACGGTAAAGAGAGCAAGCCCGCCCAAGATCATGGCCGCACTCAGCAGGCCAGCGAGGAGGCGGGGGGAAAGACGAAAAGGCATGGGGTAAAATCCGTTTGCATGGTGGTTGAATGGCAGTTCGACCCAGCGTTAGCCGGGTCAATTCAAGTGTAGTAGTATATCGTACAGCCACACAGCTTGCAATGATAGCTGTTAACAGAAAAGCCGTTAGCCGGAAGCAGGTAGGCCTCGTGCCGCACCCATTCTCAATTTTCAATTCTCAATTTTCCATTCTCCTCGACCTCCCCCCCTTCTGGCGCATGGTCCGCCAGGCCTGGGGATTGAACGCGGAGGTCTTCGCCCAGATCCAGCAGGCTCCCCAGGGGCTGTGGGTGGCGGTGGGCGTGGTCTTCCTGGCCGCCCTGTCTGAGGAGTTGGCCCAGAGCATCGTGCTTTTTATCAACAAAGTGCGGCCCTGGCGCTTTGCCCAGACCTTGCTGATCTCCGCCGGCAGCCATGTGGTGGGCTATTTGATCTGGACGGTCAGCGTCTGGCTGGTGGGGGTCTATCTTTTTGGGGCGGATGTGGGCTTGGCCCCCGTGGCCGCCGCGGTGGGGCTGGGCTATGCGCCCCAGATCTTCGCCTTTTTTACCCTGATCCCCTTCTTCGGCCTCTGGTTTAGCGGGGTACTGATGATCTGGTCCTTGCTCGCCATCATCATCGCCGTGCAGACCGGCCTGGGGCTGGAGATCTGGCAGGCCATCGTGGCCGCCGGCCTGGGGTGGATTCTGATCCAGTTGTGGCGGCGCACCCTGGGCCGCCCCATTGACGCCATCGGGCGCTGGGTGCAGCGGCGCACAGCCGGCGTCCCCATGCGACTGACCCAAGAGGATGTGCCCCGTCTGCGCCTTAATTCTCGCTTTTTAGCGGATCTGCGCCAAAATATTGAAAATAAACAGAGTGCCAAACGCAAGGATGGCCAAAGTGGGGAGCGGAAGCGAGGGGGGTAAGGGGAATGGAAAATTGAGAATGGGGAAGTTTTAATGATCGGGTTGACGACGGGGTTTGGGTGGAGGGAGAATTGTCGGAAAAGAAAATCACCAATAATGCCGATCCGGTGTCAACCGATCCATTAAAACTTTTCAAATCTCAAATTTCCATTTTCAATTAAAAGCTCTTCCACCACCATCCCCACCCCATCCTCCTCCGGCGTCCCCGTAATGTGGTCGGCGGCGGCCAGGACTTCGGGGACGGCGTTGCTGACGGCCACGCCCAGGCCGCACTGTTTCAACATCCTCACATCGTTGACATCATCCCCAAACGCCACAACATTTTCCAGACCCAGCCCCCAGCGGGCCACCAGCACGGCCAGGGCATGGGCCTTGTCCACGCCGGCCGGCATGATCTGGATCAGGTCGTAGCGGTTGGAGACCATGATCTGCACACTATCGGGCAGGTCGTCCAGGGCATCGCCCAGGAGATCCGCCTGGCTGTGGCGCAGGAGTATCTTGGCCGCGGGGCGGTGGGAAACCGTGCGCAGATCCACCACCGTGTGGCCGGAGAG
>JAGNDO010000040.1:41881-45503 GCA_018003515.1 Caldilineaceae bacterium | reverse complement strand
TCTGTGAGGTTGTCATGCTGTGGGTTAAGTCGATCTCTATCCAGGCAGATGATATGTTTGATCTGTTGGCCTGTCAAACGCCTTACGCGTCCAATCCGGTGGGATAGCGCAGGTGAGGCGTCAGCGCCTGCCAGATGCGCCGCTGTTCGCCCGTGGTGGCGTCGTCATAGAGGTGGGGGAGGAAGCCGAAGCGCAGGTAGAGGTTGACCGCGGCCAGGCGGGGGGTGGCTGTGTTGAGATAGGCTCGCGTGTGGCCGAGTTCGGCCATGCGGTTGAGGACCAAAGTCATCAACGGGCGGGCTACCCCGCGCCCTTGCCAGGCCGGGAGCATGGCGACCCAATGCACTTCCCCCCACGCCCCCCCGCCCGCTTCCACGTAATTCTCCTGCCACCACGCTGAGGCGGATGCGAACGGGGTTCCTTCTTTATCCATCAAAAAGAACTGCCGCTGAGCTAGCACTTCCTCGTCCGTGCCGTAGTCTCGGCGGTGGATCTCGACGGTGACGTGGTTGTAGAGGTCGGCGGTGTCCTGGATGTGGGCCCAGATGGCCTCGTCGCCGGGGCGGAAGGTGCGCACGCCGACGCCCGGCGGCAGGTCAAACTGGGGGATGGCGGCCAGGGTGGGGCGGATCATGTGGATGGGGATGACTTTTTGGTGGACATCTTGCATGGGTAGGTTCCTTGGGTTAGGGATGGACAGAGCGCAGGTTGAGTAGCCGCCGCCGGGATCTCCGCAAACCATTCATGACTTCACTGCAAAAGCATTTAACCGCCGAGGGCGCAGAGAGCCGCAGAGGATTCGCAGAGAAAAAGCAGTGTTTTTCTTTGTGATCTTTGTGTTCTTTGTGGCTAATTCGACTTTTTTGCAGTGTAGTCATTCACTCCCTGGCGGCGTATCGAAACCGCAACAGGTTGACCCGCTACAGTTTCGATACGCCGCCAGCGCTTGAATGGATTGCGGAGATCTTGGCGGCGGCTACTCAACCTGCGCTAGCTTTGCGATCAACGCCCGATCATCGGCATATAGCCTTGCCACGGCCCTTGGTAGAGTTTGATGCGCAAGGCCGGATCGCCGAAGAGGGTGAAGGTGTCGAGCAGATCCACGAAACGGTGGTCTGGGTCTTGGGCGGCCATGTCCTCCTTGGCCAGGACGGTGAGGCGACCCAGTTCGGTGATGTTGTCATGGAAGAGATGCTTAAAAACTGACCGCTCCATCAGCGCCTGGCCCGTAAAGTCCGGCCAGGTCAACCCCGTCGATGACCAGTTTGCCACCGCCCCACCCGAAGCGCGCATGAAGTGTTCGGCGAGGGAAGGTACATTTGAATTATGGAACGATCCGTCCAGGGCAGACATGGACAGGACCACGGGCAATTTTGTGCTATTGTTCAGTTCGGAGATCAACGTTTTATCCGCCAAGTGCTCCAAAGCCCAACTCTCTGGGCCAGAATCGCCCACATAGCTCACCAACATGGCCCCCGTGATGTTTAGAGTTTCGGAGATCAGGGCGCGACATTCGTTGGCCGGGTTCTGGCCCTCGGTGTCGCAGTTAAGGCCATAATAGACTCGGGTGGCGCTGTACGCTGGCGGCAGATAGGGCAAGGTGTTGGTGGGGGCGTCCATGAAGCCCAAGGCCAGAAGGTCGGAAGCCCCATAGTAGTCAAAGGGCTCCCAGAAATCTCCCTCATACGGCGCTTCGGCCACAAAGAGCACATTTTTGGCCCCTGCGCCCAGATCAGGACTGTACTCGTAGTCCAAGGTTTTCTTCACCATAGTAATCACATCTGCCGGGCTGCCGGCGGGGAAGCGGCCAATGGCCATGTCCGGGAGCAGGTCATCGCCCGCCAGCATGACAAAGCGATTGTCCGCCGCCGTCTCGCCCAGGAAGGGGTCTATGCTGGCCAGGAATGGAGGGATGAAGGTGGGTGGCGCGTCATAGGCATAGTTGCGCATGTCCACCGCGCCGTCACCGACCAAAAGCACGAACGCTGGCTTGGCCCCGCTCCAGTTGGCGTAGGCATAGCCCAGGAAGTCCCGGATGGCCCCCGCCGACATCATGCCACCGTTGAAGCGGTCATAGATCGCCTGGACATCGATCAGGGCCACCTTGTAATCGTCACTGCGATAGTCGGCCAGGGGCAGGATCTGCTCCCAGAAGTCGCTGTGGGTGATGATGAGGTAGTCGTAGCGGTTGTCCGTGGCCAAGATGTCCACCGGGGTGTGGGTCGAGGTCATGGACGTCACAGCCCGAATGGAGACGGGGGTTTTGTAGGCGTTGGGGGAGGCCAGATAGAGGCGAGTGTCAGGCGTGACAGTTGCGCCAAAGGTGATCCCCGCCGCATCCGGTTGAGAACCAGGGGGGCTAAGAACGCTGGGGGAACCGTTGACCACTCGCCGCACCTGGGTGGAATCCGTGACATCGAAGATGCCGACGTCAGCGCCAAAGAAACCGGTGGTAGCAAAGGTCCAGCTTCCCGTGGTCACCCCGCGGATATTCATCTGATCAAGCTGGGCTATCAGATTGCGGGGGTAGTCGATTTGCACCCAGTTGATATAGGCCTTGTCATAGCTACGATCCATCAAGTTGGCCAATTCGACTTTGAGGTAGGTGGCCCCGTGTATAAAAAGACCAGGGGTGATAGGCACGGTCAACTCAACATTACCAAAATCAGCCCAATCCCCTGTGCCGGAATAGATTTTCGTGTCGTTGAGATACAGGTTCACAGTGTGAGGACCGGAGGCATATCCCTGCAAGGCAATGCTCAGACTGCCCGTCACCGTCGAGTCAACAAAAAACACAGGGATATAGATCGAACGTGTCCCCGTAGCTTGGCGACGTGCCTGGATCCAGTCACCAAAAAAGTGGTCCGCGCCGATGAGGGGCAGACGGGGATATTCGCTGAGATACCAATAATTAGTTTCATTCAAAACGGGTTCCAACGAGACGGTCTGGGCCGGCGCACCGGTCGGTGTGCCATCCACCTGCTCCATGCGCAACCCATTGCCCGCGCCGAAGGAGAGGAAGTAGACCAGATCGTTGACATAGTTGCGGCCCGCAAAGAGACCGTCATAGTAGAGGGTATCCACGTTGCGCCCATAAAAGAGCACCTGATCGCCTGCATCAAAATGGCCGTCGTCTTCGCCCGTCACCCAGATGGGGATCTCCTTGCCCATGAAGTGCATGGCCAGGGTGCGGGGGTCAAGGCTGTCCACGGGCAGACCGGCGGACTGCAAATAGGCATAGGGCAGGGCATAGAGGCCATCCGCGTTGACGGAGATGCGATAGGCGTTGGCCGGTGGCGTCCACGGGGTGACGGTTGGGGTGATAGTTGAGGCAACAGATGTGGTAACTCGAAGTGGGGCTGTGGTTAGTTGAGCAGGATAAGCGGACAATTCTGCGGCTTGTGCCGGGGTCGTCTGCGCAGCCAAGACCGCAAAAAGCAGAAAAACCAGACTAAGGCCCAAACCGGCCATACCCAGCAAGCGCTTGACGCTCCGTAGAGCCAACTTGCCGGACAGGTGATCAAGATCAACGGGGTGATGACTTTTACGCATAACAGCTCCTTTGATTGGGGAAAGGGGATGAACTACCTTTTACAACGAACGAACGGTCTTCTTTGGCTCC
>JAGNDO010000040.1:17644-41781 GCA_018003515.1 Caldilineaceae bacterium | reverse complement strand
TAGAGCCAACTTGCCGGACAGGTGATCAAGATCAACGGGGTGATGACTTTTACGCATAACAGCTCCTTTGATTGGGGAAAGGGGATGAACTACCTTTTACAACGAACGAACGGTCTTCTTTGGCTCCTCTCTTTGGGATTGTCTGCAACATGGACAGGCGCATAAACCGTAACCCAACATCTCCCTGATGATACCATCATTTTCTATTTTATAGGGATTTGGGTGGTGGTGAGTAGAGACGCAAAATTTGCGTCTCTACCCACCACCACCCAAATCTTTACGCACCACACAGCGGACAGGCAACCCGCTCTTCCGCGGCCACGATGGCCCGGTCCGCACTCCAGAAGAAGTTGTCCGCGCCGATGGTTTGGTCAAGATGGCTGCGCTCCAACATGCGCATGACCGGGGGCTGCACGCCGGCCAGGAGCAACACCTTGCCGGCGTGGGTCAACTCTTCGTGCAGGGTGGCCAGGGCCTCGATGCCGGAGAGGTCGATCAGGGGCACGGCGCGCATGGAGAGGATCACCACGTGCATTTCGTCCCGCTGGGCCAGGGCCTCGGCAAAGTTGCCCGTGGAGGCAAAAAAGAGCGGCCCGGTCAGATAGGCCACCCACACATGGGGGCAGTTGCCGTGGATGGCCAGCCCCCGCTCCCGCAGCCGGTCGGCGTCCACCTGGCGCAGCTCCACGTTCAGGTTCGCCACCTGGCTGATGAAGATGGCCGCCGAGACCACGCCGCCGATCAGGATGGCCTGGGTCAGGTCCAGGGTGATGGTGGCGATCAGGGTGGCGGTGAAGGCGATGATGCCGCTCTTGAAGAAGTTGCCAAACATAAAGCGGATGGCGGGCCACTCGTTCATGCGCCAGGCGGTGACCATGAGTACCCCGGCCAAGGCGGCCAGGGGAACCCGTCCGATGGCCGGGGCGAAGAGCAACGCCGCGGCCAGCAAGGCCAGGGAATGAATGAACGAGACCATACGTGTGCGTCCACCAGAGCGGATGCCCACGGAGGTGCGGGCAATGGCCGCGGTGGCCGGGACGCCGCCAAAGAAGGGGATGATCAGGTTGCCCACGCCCTGGGCCACCAACTCCTGGTTGGCGTGCAGGCGGATGCCCGTGGCCTTGGCCGCCACCGCCCCGCACAACAGAGATTCGATCCCGCCCAGAGCAGCCACGGAGAGCGCCGGGGCCACCAGCACGCCCAGATTGTCCCAGGGAATATTGTCAAAGCGCAACCGGTCCGCCAACAAAATCGTGCGAGGAATCTCGCCGATGGTGCTGACGGTCCACCCTGTGGCCATTGCCGCCAGGGTGGCCAGGACGATGCCCGCCAGGGAGCCGGGCAGGATCTTGCCCCAACGGGCAGGCCACAGGATCATCACGGCCATCACCAGCAGACCCAGGGCCACGGTCGGCCAATCAGGCACAAAGCCGCCCTGAAAATAGCCCGCCAACTTCAGCGCCGCGGACTCGGTCCCGGGCGTCTTGACGCCCAGAAAGCTGTCGATCTGCCCCACTGCGATGATCACGGCGATCCCCGACGTAAAGCCGGTGATCACAGGCGCGGGGATAAAGGCAATAAAGCGGCCCAATTGCAGCAGCCCCACCACCAAAATCAGCGCCCCAGCCATCACCCCGGTGATCCAGGCCGCCTCCAGCCCATAGCGCATGGTGATCACAATCAGAATGGCGCTCATGGCCCCAGTCGGCCCAGAGATCTGGTAGGGCGCGCCGGAGAGCGCGCCGATCAGGAAGCCGCTGAGGATGGCCGTCACCAACCCGGCGGCGGCACTGGCCCCAGAGGCCACGCCAAAGGCCAGGGCCAGGGGCAGGGCCACCGCGGCCACGGTCAGCCCGGCCAACAGATCCTGGCGAAAAATGTCAGCATTATAGCCGGTGAACTCCCGCCGGTAGAGTTGGGTCAAAAAAAGACGCTTCATCAGGAGAAAACCTTTCGGGGATACCCCATCGTGGCACAAGAAAACCCGGCTCGCCAAAGGCGACCGGGTCACAAAACGGCTCGATCAGATCTATTTTACACCCGTTTGCCGGTTTGGATGCAAGTTTGGGCGGGGTTGATTGGTTGATACGTTGATTGGTTGATTTCTTCCGCCCGCTCTCGACGATCCACCAATCAACAAATCAACCAATCAACCAATCAACGTATTGTCAATCAACCAACCAGCAAAACCTTCCCCGCCCGCCCCGGCGTTTCGGCGTGGAGGACGGCCTGGCGGAAGTCGGCCAGATCGTACTCGGCCTCCACCGGGGGCACGATCTTGCCTTGGGCCATGAGGGCCATCAGCTTGGTCAGCACGGCCTGGACATGGGGCTGGGGTTTGGCCCCAAACCAGAAGGTGAGCCAGAAGCCCCGCACCGTCGTGCCTTTGAAGATCATCTCCCCGCCGTTGAGAGGGATGGCCTGGCCGCTCAGACCGCCATAGATCAGCAAAGTGGCTCCGGCCCGTAGACACGAGGCGGCCAGAGTACCAGTTTTGCCCCCCACGGCATCCACCGCGCCGTGGACGCCTTTTCCGCCGGTCAGGGCCATCACTTGGGCCACCACATCCCCGTCCTCGGTGCAGATCACGGCGTCCGCGCCCAGATCCAGCAACTCCTGCACCTGTTCCCGCCGCCGCACCAGGTTGATGGTCTTGACCCCTTCCAGTTGGGCCATCTGGATCAACGTGCGGCCCAAGGTCGAACCCGCCGCGGTCTGCAACAGCCATTGGCCGGGCTGCAAATCGAGTTCATCGGTCATCATCACCCACGCCGTCACCGGGTTGACGATGAACTGGGCGGCGGATTGGTCCGGCACCCCCTCGGCCACGGGCAACAGTTGGGCAGCGTTAACGATGATCTCCTCCTGCCAGGTGCCGCCGCCACCCCGGGGGATGGCCCGCTGACCGATCTGCCAGCCGGTCACGCCCTCGCCCAGGGCGGCGATGCGGCCCACGGCCTCAAAACCGGGCACAGCGGGCAGGGTGGGCAAGCGCCCATAGTGGCCGGAGACCGTCAACAGATCCGACGGGTTGATGGCTCGGTGGGTCAACCGCAACCGCACCTGGCCGGGGCCGGGGTTGGGTTGGGGCACATCCACCAACTGTAGCGCCTCCGCGGGCGGGCCGAAGTGGTCAAAGCGTAGGGCACGAGACATAGAAAAACTCCTTTCAGGAGTACGATTTATCGAGTGTCGAGTATCGTGTATTGAGCGTTGAATACACGATACTCGACACTCGATACAATTTACACATCCCGCAGCAGATCATCCGCCGCAGAATAGGGGTCGATCTCTCGGTTGCGCACCTGCTCGACCGTGGCGTCCAGGCGGGCGGTGGGCAGGCGGGCCAGGATGCGCCGGTTGAGTTCGGCACGCATGATGTTTTCCAACAAGTTGGCCATACGCATGCGCTCGCGGACGGTCATTTCGCCCGTGGCCAGCAGGTGATCCCGGTGGGCGTCGATGCGTTCGCGCAGCTCCGGCACCCCGGTCCCGGCCGCGGCCACGGTTTTGAGCACCTTGACTTGCCAGGCATCGGCCTCAGAAACCAGATCCGCCGGGGTCTCCACGCTCATCAACTGGCCGTGGTGCATCACCCGGCGGGGGGCGTGGCCCATGTTGAGCATCATCTCCAGGGCCATCACCGTGCGATCAACACCCTCCCGGTCGGCCTTGTTGACGACCAGAATGTCGCCAATTTCCAAAATCCCCGCCTTGATGGCCTGCACCTCGTCCCCCATGCCCGGCGCTTCGATCACCAGGGTGGTGTGGGCCGTGCGGGCCACCTCCACCTCGGCCTGACCCACGCCCACGGTCTCGACGATGATGCGGTCATAGCCCGCCGCGTCCAGCACCATGACCACGTCCGCCGTGGTTTTGGAGAGACCGCCCAGGCTACCCCGGGTGGCCATGCTGCGGATAAAGACGCCGCTGTCCCCGCTCAAACTGCGCATACGCACCCGATCCCCCAGGATGGCCCCGCCGGTGAAGGGGCTGGTGGGGTCGATGGCCACCACGGCCACGGTCATGCCCTCCCGGCGATATTCCTGGGTGAGGGCGTTGACCAGGGTTGACTTCCCCGTCCCCGGCGCGCCGGTGACGCCGATGATGTGGGCGTGGCCCGTGTGGGCAAAGAGGGCGCGCAAGATGGCTTGGGAGGCCACGGTTTCATTTTCAACATGGCTGATACAGCGGGCCAAGGCCAGCCGATCCCCAGCCAAGGCCCCGGCGATCAGCTCCGCGGCGGGGAGGTGGTTTCGTGTGGACAAGTGGTGATCCTTTTTGTGTTGCGTGGGGTGAAATATCGAGTATCGAGTATTCAGTTGGGACGACACCAATACTCGATACACGATACTCGATATTTACCCAGTCACTTCGCTGCGGATGAAATCGGCGATAGCCGTCGTCGAGGTGCCGGGACCGAAGACGCCCTTGATACCGGCCTCTTTCAGCTTGATCACATCTTCGTCGGGCACAATGCCGCCCACCAGGACCACCACATCGTCCTGGCCTTGGGCGCGTAGCAGGTCCACCACTTTGGGGCAGAGGGTGAGGTGGGCGCCGCTGAGGATGCTCAGGCCAACAACGTCCACGTCTTCTTGCAGGGCGGCCTCGGCGATCATCTGGGGGGTCTGGCGGATGCCGGTGTAGATCACCTCGAAGCCAGCGTCCCGCAAGGCCCGAGCCACCACTTTGGCTCCCCGGTCGTGGCCGTCCAAGCCGGGTTTGGCCACCAACACACGAATCTTCTCTTCACGGTTCATAGGGTAGGTCCTTTTCAAAAGCGGATTTGGTTAAAATTTTAGCGAATAGCCCCGAGGGCACAGAAGGGGGCGCGGAGAACGTTGAGGTTTCTTCTGTTCTCCTCAGCGTCCCCCAGCGCATCCTCGGCGCTCTCGGCGGTCTGATTATCTCTTGTTGTCTCGGTCTATCCCCATTGACACTGCAAAATTCGGATGGGGGCAGGGTAGCCATCCTGGGTGACGGTATGAACCTCTGTGCAGGCGGCGGCGATCATGGGCGAGCCATCCACGCGGGGCAGGACGCCGACTTGGAGTACCAAATAGTCCGGGCGGTGATGCTCGATGGCCCATTGCGCCGTGTCGTCGTAGGTGGCGTCCGGGCGGAAGACCTGGACCACGTCGGGTTGCAGGAGTCCGGCAAAGTCGATCATGGGGCGCTGGGCATAGTAGCCGATGATGCCCACTTCCAGGGTACCCACGCTGGCGTCCGCCGGGGTGTTAGCAAACAGCCATTCGCCCACCTCTTGATAGATCCCCAGCCGTGCATCCGGGTGCTGGCTGATTGTGCGCACGGAGGCCATTTCGATCCCGGCCATGACCATCACCAGCAACGCAGCCAGGATGGTCGGATAAAAACCAGGCCGAGTTAGCACCTGCTCTAGCCGGGTCCGTGACCCGGCGGGTTGACGAATGGATCCTCCTGGCGTCTCGTGTGGACCCGCCAGGTCACGGACCTGGCTAGAGCGGGTGGCGGCGGTGCGCCCGGTCAGCCGCTTCATGCCGACGACCGCCGCTTCCGCCCCCAGGCCGGCCAGCACAATCAGTCCGGGGACCAGCTGCGCATAGTACCAGAAGTAGCGGGTGACGCCCAGAAGGCTGTAGGCGGCCAGATGCGCCCCGCTCCACAGCACGATGGGCAGCCATTGACGCCGCCGGATCAGGAAGAGTATCCCCACCCCTGCACTGGCCAAAAAGAGCCAGTAGCGTGGGTTTCCCCCATACTGTTTTGCCTGCATGCCAAAACCAATCCAATAGCTCTGGCTGATGGTCATGACCCCTTGGGCCTGTTTGGCGGCCAGGGTGGCGGGTAGGGGCGAGCCAAAATAGACCCAGGCGAAGCCAAACCAAAGCAGCAGGATGGTGCCCCCTGCCGCCACGCCGGACCAGGGAAAGCCGCCCTCCTCTCGTCGCCAACGCAGAAACAGGTAGTGAAAGGCCAAGATCAGCGCCATGATCCCACTGTCCGCCCGGCTGAGGACGGCCAAGGCCAGCAAAAGTGCTGCCGCCGCATAGCGCCGCCCCGCATAGGCCACAGTCCCCCACAGCACCAGGGCCAGGGTGAAGGGCTGCTCCGACCCCAGGGTGGTGACCAGAAGCGGGAAAAAGGGGTAGACCAGCAACCCCACCCAAGCGGCAGCCGGGGAACCCCAGCATTGACCCAAATGCCACAAGGCCAGCCCCCCCAAGGCCAGGCTCACCGCCCCCATCAGCAGGCTGACCGTGGGCAGATCAGCACCGGCTATGCGAAAGAAGGCCAAAACCAGGGTATACAGGGGGGTCGTGGTACTCAGAACATACTCACCGGGGTTGTAGACAAAGCCCACACCTTGGGCGATATTGGCCGCATAACGATAGGTTATGTAGAGATCGTCGTATCCCCAGCCGCGCATCCAGACAGCGAGGAGGGCCGCAACCGTTGCGGTCAGCAGCCAAGCCCATTGACGGGGTGAGGGCATTCTTTGAGGCATGTTCACTATGCGAATATGCCTAAACTGCCAGGTCGCGCAGCCAGGCCCGGTGCAGGGTCCACTCGTCCGTGGCGGGATCGTGGCGCACCTCGAAGGTGTTGGTGTCCACGGCCTGGATCAGATAGCAGCGCAAATTCTTGCCCCCCACCCGTTCTTCCCACTGGCGGCCAATCACATCCACATAGCGGGTTTTGTCCCGCCAAATAAAGGACGTGGGGGCCACTTCTCCCTTGGCCCCCAGTCGGGATAACATGCGTACGGGTTCGTTGACCAGGACTTGTTGCTTCATCATGCGCTCTCCTTCAAATTTGGATTTGCGTAGGTCGTGTTTTTTTACCACAAAGAACACAAAGAACACAAAGAAGTTTTTTCTTTGCGCCTTTGTGGTGAGGTTTTTACAACATACACGACATGGTGGATTCGTTTACATAGTCCATCATCATGCGGATGGCGGCTTCGGCGGTGAGCAGTTTGTTGCCGGAACGGTCCGCGCCAAAGACCATGCGCGCTGGCCGGTGGATGCCGCCCCGGGCCGCCAGGTGAAAGTGGACCGTGCCCGATGGCTTGTCCGGGGTGCCGCCGCCGGGGCCGGCGATGCCGGTGACGGCCACGGCCACCTCTGCGTTGTAGAGATCCAGCGCGCCCTGGACCATTTCTTTGGCCACCCGGTTGCTGACGGCCCCGAACATCATCAACGAGTCGTGGCTAACGCCCAGCACCCGTTCCTTGGCCTCGTAGCTGTAGACCACGGCTCCCCCGGCAAAATAGGCCGAACTGCCGGGCACTTCTGTGATGAGGTGGCCGATCAGCCCGCCGGTGCAGCTTTCGGCGGTGGCGCACATCATGCCCGCCGCCTGTAGAAGTTGGCCCAACTGCGCGGACAGGGCCACGACTTCGCTTATGGTAGGAACCCTGACGTCGTTCATGGTTGTCTCCACGTAGGTGCGGTTTTCAACCGCACATTTTGCATGTTTGTTCGCAATTAGTTTGCCCGGCCCGTTCGCACCAGGGGGTGCGAACTCCGCCGGGTCTTTTTGACCACACCCATTTCGCATTTTGAACGGGTTCGTGCGGTTGAAAACCGCACCTACGCTTCAGCCCTGCACCCGCTCGGCAATCAAGACAATCCGCCGCTCTCCCATCCGGGTCAGGATGATCACGCCAGCGCGGTCGGTGGGGGCGGGTTTGAGGCTGCGTCGGAAGGCCTCTGGATCGATGGGAGATCCGCGCTTTTTGATTTCCAATCGGCCCATGCCCAGGGCTTGCAGGCGACGATTGATGCGCTTGAGGCTGAAGTCGTGAACCTCTAACAGGCGGAAGCTTTGCGCCAGGGGATGTGAAGCCGGCCGGGTGTTGACCAAATAGGCGATCTGCTCATCAAACAGGTGGGCGTCCAGATCCCGGCATAGCTCATCCAAAACACCGGCCCGGATCACCGCGGGGTCCGGCTCGTGGAGATAAAGACCTTCAAGCTGGGGGCCGCTGGGCAATGGCTCGACCGGGGCCGCCTGGCCCGGCCCGGCAAGTTGGTGCCATGCGCCGTCCCCCGTGCAGACGCTGGCCCAACGCCGGGCCGGGGCAGCATCGGCCAGGGGACCGAACCACAACACCGCCTCTTTGCACACCCCGTGGTGGCTGATGAACTCCACGGCGGCCTGGGCCGGGATCTCGTGATCGGCCACGCCGGGGGCCACCTTCACCCCCAGGGCTGGGATGCGCCGGGCCAGGTCCAGCAGGACGGCCAGGGGGGGCAACATGGCGTGGAGGCTAAAGACCCGTCGCCCATCCACCCGGCGGGCCGGGTCGGCGAAGGCGGCGGCGGCCTCCGGCAAGCTGTCGGCGCTGAGATCGGCGGTCCAGTCGGTTTGGACAAAGCGCACCGGCCAGGGCAATTGCAAGGCGTCGGCGTTGGCCTGGGCAAAGCGCAGACGGTCCGCTGCCAGTTCATAGGCGATCACCGGGCGCTGCTGGGCCAGGGCCAGGGTGTCGCCGCCGATGCCGCAACCCAGATCCAGCACGCTGCCCGGCGGGGCGTGGCGGTGAATCCATGCGGCCCGATGGTCGGCCACCTGCCAGGCGGTGGCCTGTTCCAAGGCCTCGGTGACGAAAAAGAGCTTCTCGGCGTGGGGGAACTTGTGCGCGGCCCGCTGGCGCAGCCGGGCCGTGGTCAACAGCGCGCCAGCCTGGATGGGCGAGACCTCTTGGCGCAGACGCATGAGCCATTCCAAGGTGCGATCCGGTCCCAAATCTGCCTGGGCCAGGGTTTCTAACCAAGCCCCCGGGGTGAGGGAAAGAAGAAAATCCACGGTGGCAGGGTCAAATTCCTCTGGAACCTGGGGAATGGCGGGAACGTTGACATGAGCGTTAGGCATGGCAGGATTATAGCCCCTACCCAGGTCCGCTCACAAACCGTCATGGGGCTGGGCCAAACCTGGCGGAATGGCAACGGTTGGGCTACGACCAAGACCGACCCGTCTTTTCTGTCTAAAAAGGGCCGGATCGCAATACGATTGTCAGCCAAATGGACTCTTTTATACTTGACGCAAAGCGAGTCCCCCGCTAAGATGGAGTGAGTAAGCCTATTCGGGCCAGAACTGACCTCTAGCCCCCTGTCATGGGCACGGATCATTCTTCCAGCCGGTCACCCACGGCTGTGGCAAACACCAATTTCGAGAAAAGGAAAAACCATGAGCGTACAACAAGAGCATTTGAACGCGGTCAGCACCCTGGCCAAAAGTGAGGCCAAGGCCGAGTCCAGCCCACTGATTGCGGATCACGTCAAGGTGGCCGCCCCGCCCAAGCTGGAGTATAACAACCCAAGCCGAGATTCCCTGGCCATGTTGGGGGCCGCCATCGGTGGGGCGCTGCTTGGCGTCTTTCTCACCCTGCTGGTTCTGGCCATCGTCAACCGGGGCACCATTCGCTTCAACACCACCGGGCAGATCCGGGCCATGCAGGAGACCATTGTGGCCGTGGATCAGAACGTGGGGGCGTTGAGCGCCAACCTGGACACGGTGGTGGCCCGTTTGGAAGGTCTTCAGGGGCAGGCGGACGTCATTCCCGGTTTGCAGACTGAGATCAACGCGGCCAAGACAGAAATTGGCGCTGCACTGTCCGAAATCGGGGCGGCTCAGGAGACATTGAAAGCCCAACAGAGTCAGTTGGGTGAAATGAACGACTCCATCGCCGTGCTGGATGTAGGCCGCCAGAAGTTTGATGTCTTTACGGGTGCGCTGGCGGGTGCCCTTTCCCAGATGAGCGCCCTGGATGGCCCGGCAGAAGCAGCGGCCGTTGAGGTTGCCGCGGTGGAAGTCGCCCCCGTTGACGTTGCGCCCGTTGAAGCCGCCGCGGTGGAAGTCGCCCCGATTGCGCCCGTTCTCCCCACCGTCACCGTGGCCGCCAGCGCGGATGTGGCCGGTGATGCGGTGCAGGTGGTCTACTTTGCCGATGCCAACGGCAACGGCATCAAGGAGGGCGAAGAGGCCAGCGTGGTGGGCATGAGCTTGAACCTGGTGGACGCCGGGGGGGCCATCGTGGCCAGCGTTGAGACGGACGAGAGCGGTGCCGCCCTCTTCGCCGGTCTGGCTGCGGGCAACTACAGCCTGACCACCGCCGAAGGTGACGCCATCGCCAGCCTGACCGTGGCCGAGGGCGCGGCCCAGGGCCAGATCGTCACCGTGCCTGTGGTGGAATAGGGTTCGGGGGTTCGGCCCGCCTTGCCCCCCGGCCCCCAATTCTGGGGGAGATGGTGGACGGCGGGGTTAGCAAGGTATAACAGAAGAGGGCGACGAGACTTGGTTTCGTCGCCCTCTTTTTTTTGTCTGCCAACGCATTCGCTTATGCGGTGGAGTACGGCTGCAGAGCCGTTGGACCGCCTAACGCTGAAGCGCAGGCAGGAAGACTGAGTTCATGCCTGGACTTGGTGCGTTGGGATCGATGACCAGCGTGGCCTGGTTGAAGGGATTCACGCCGTCAGCGAGGCTGAACGTGCCTGCCCCGCCGGCGGTGAGGGTATAGCTGGCCCCAGGGCTGAGGATACCGCTGTCAAAGCCGCCCGCGGCCCGGGCTCCACTGCTTCCTGCCACCGAATGGTCCACCACATCCACATTCACCCAGCGGACGGTCGTCCCCGGCGGCACAACCAGCACCCCCGGATCAAAGCCGCCCGGCCCGATGGAAACGGTCACATCTGCTGCGTCCGTCACCGCTGGGGAGAGGGCGATGGCTTGGGCTACAGCCTCCCCGTCGGCCACATCCACAGCCGGGGACGTGAAGGGCTGATAGCCCGGTGCGGTCACCTGGACCCGATAGCTTCCCGCAGGCGGCACGAAGAGATAGCTGCCGTCACCGCCCGTTGCCTGGGGATTGGTCTGGCCGCCTGCGCCGTCCCAGCTTGCATAGACAAAGCCGCTGTCCAAGGTATCCGACACGGCGGTCTGGGCCAGCAGGCGCACGGTTGCACCGTTGATGGGTTGGCCAGTGGCCGCGTCGGTGACTTTGCCCAGGGCAGTGGTATTGTACGTGCCTCCCAGGATCGTCTCTTCGCCGTCGTGGTTGATAAGCAGCGCATAGCCGCCAATCCCTGTGCCCACATTGCTGCTACGGGTGCAGGTAAGACAGCCAACCCAGCCCAAACCACCGCCGCCCAAATCCTCAAAAGAACCGACCTGGAAGGGTGACTGGAACTGAAGCGCCAAGTCCAAATTCTCTACGCCGGGCGTACGTTGGACACGCATTGTGTAGGTGCGCCCCGGCACAAAGACCGTCGGCGGCATCCCCATATTGAAGTTGAGGGTATCCGGTGTCCAGTTCATACTTCCGCCGTCGCCGATGATGAAGGACAGAGGATCGATGGGCAGATTCGGGTCGACCCGAAATAGTGCTTCCTGAAGCTTTGTGGATGATTTATCAAAGGTTGCCGTCCGGTTCAAACCGGGCGAGCCGTAGACAGTCCCCACCCGGTAGAGTCCACCGGACATATTCTTTAGGAGAAAGCTCCAGCTTCCGTCAGTGCCAGTCTGCACTGTCTCGGTTATTGATTTACCCCAGTGGAGCAGACTGCTCCGAAAGGTATGGCTACTCTCAACGCCGTCCACAAAGATGGTCAGTGTCGAATTGGGTCGGCCAATACCGCTCACCTCCAGATTGTCCCGAGAGGTGGTGGCATTGTTCACCTTATACGGGCTGTCGGGAATACCGAAGCGCACGACGACGACATCACCTAATGTCGTCTCCCCCCGGCTGCGGGCATTGTTGCTGGGGTCAGCGTCCGGGCTGCTGCTGCGCAGTTCGCCTTTGATGTCGCCCAGTTTCATATACCCGATACCATTTGCAGCCGCAGAATGCAGAGACTCGCCCTCTTCCACCTTCCACGAATAGAGGATTACGCCCCGCTGGCCCGGTTGCAGGGTGCCCAGGGCCATCACACCCGGCGGTGTGGCTTTGTCCAGATTCAGATCGGGCACGCCGATTGCGTCCAACAGTGTGGCATTTCGCAGCGCCGTGGGCAAGGTGATGATCAGGCTGGCGTCTAGGGCCGGATCCGAGCCTTCGTTGCGGTACTCCACCCGCAGAGTCACTTTGTTCGCCCGAGCCGTCGCCCCATCCGAAGCAGTCAAGGGTTCCCAGGCCAGACCCAAGTCAAGCGCTGGGTCCGCGCCCTGGCCTTTGGGGAAGAGGAGATAGTCTTCCGTCTCGCCCGTGCGATAGCCCGCGGCCGGGCCGCGGCCGTCGCCATAGGGCTGGCCGGCCAGCTTGACGGATTTTTCCTCGCTGAGCATCACCCGCAGCCAGGCCGGTTTCTGGGCCATCTCTGCCGGCCAGGGGACCGGCCCGGTGGTCGCCACGGTGAGGGTGTTCAGGCCGGGGGTCAGGCTGGCGATGTCCACGGGCTGGTCGATGACGATGTGTTCCGGCGCATTGCCGGCGGGACATTGGGGCCCATCCGCCCAGTCGCCGTCCCGATTGCTGTCCACCCAACTATTGATGAAGGCGGTCTTGATGCCCTTGTTCAACAGGTCGGCCTGGGCGGCAGGGGTGATGTAGACCTGGGCCTGGAAGGTGGCCTTCTGGCAATTCTGGAAGGACATGCTGGCCAGATTCACACCGTCGTCATAGCGGTCCCGGTTGGGGGTGTTGGTCGTCGGGTCGATGTTGAGCGGGGCCGCGCCCAGATCCGCATCCGGCTCGAACTCCACCTGGGGGCCGAGGTGGAAAGGGCCGGGACGGGCGTGGCGGGGGCCTTCCGGCGCGCCGGTGGTCACGTCGAAGAGTGTGGGGAAGTTGGCCGGGACGCCGGGATAGGCGGTCATGGCGGTCGCCAGATGATTGGTGCGGTCGGGTGCATCACCCACATCCCAGGGGCGGATCTTGAAGGGATACAGATTCTCCGCGAACAGGTCTGCGGGCAGACTGTTGATGGTCTCACACTTGGCCGCTTCGCCCGTGGGGAGTATGGCATAGCGCAGGCGGCTGCGGAAGGCCAATTCCTGGGCCGGGTTGTCGGGGATAGCCTCGGCAGCCAGGGCCAGGGGGCGCATATCCGTCCACACGTCCAGGGTGCGGGTTTCGCCTGGATCCAGGGTCAGCACCCGACAGACGGGCGAGATGACGGCGGCGGCTTCGGCAGCGCCGTCTTGGATCTCAAAGTTCCCCAACGCGCCCACTGTGACGGGCTGCTTGGCGTTGTTGGTAAAGGTACTGCGTATGCCTGTCTTGAAGCCAACGTGGGGATCGCCCCATACGCTTTCAGCGTCGCCAGTTTCTGCCTGGGCTGCATTCGCTTGGCCACTGTCCCTGTCGGTGATTACCGTCTGTTCCACCTGAATATCGTCCACGCTGAAGCCAGGGCAGGCCGCCTCGAAGCTGGCGGACTTTTCGTCCATTTTGCTGCCGTCGGCTTTGTGCAGGGTGGCGGTGTTGGTGATGGGGACCGTATTCTGCCCGGCCCGACAGAGGGGATGGACATGAACGCGGAAACTCAATTCCACCTGGGCGTCCGGGGCCAGGGTGCCCGCCCAACGCACCACCTGCTGAGTAGGCGCGGACTGTGTACGATAGTCAAGTTGGGCGTTTAGGGGGCTGACGCCGGAGGACAGTTCTTTCACCATGACATATTGGTTCGAGCTTTGTTCGATATAGGGTAACAAATGGAGCGGATAGGGCAGTAGATCCCGGATCTCGGCCTGGACTGGCTCTGTGCCGCCGGTGTTTTTGAGACGGATGGTATAGGTGACTGTATCCGCATAGCCCACAGGCGTGGAAGACACGATCACTGCCTTTTGCAGGGTAAGCACACCCGGCTGGCCCTGGGGATCGGGCTGGTAGAGGATATCCTCGGTCTCGCCGAAGGCATAGACTTTGGGCGTGTGGCTGGGATGGGGGCCGCGGCCATCGGCCAAAGTGGTGGCCGGGTTGCGGGTTGCGAGGCGCTCGCTCAGGCTAAAGCGCATCCAGTGGCTACGCTTGGCCTCGGCATTGGCGGACGGGCTGTGGACCAACACGGTTGTGACCGTCACATTTTGGCTACTGCCCGCAGGGATGGCGCTCAGATCCACCGCATAGTCCTGGACGATCCATTCGTAAGATCGGGCCTGCTGGTCATCGGCAAACCGGCAGATGCCCACATCGGCCCAATCGCCGTCCTGGTTGCCGTCGTGAAAGACGTTCAGATACATCTTGTCCAACTGGGCACCAGGGGCCTTGCGCACCCGCACCACCAGGGTCGTGCGCTGGCAGTCGAGGATGGGCACATTGCGGTTGCGCCAGCCGTCGTCGGCCCGGTCGTTGTCCGCTGTGTCGGCCACCGCGCCAGCCAGGGTGCGCAGAATATTGTTGACGCCATCCGCGTCCGCGCCGTCGTCCGCGCCAGCCTCCCGGGTAATGCTATCGCCCAAGACAGCTTCCACGCTGACGTTGACATGGACCGGTCCCGCGGGCTGGCCTGCCGCGGTGCCCTGATAGACCGTGGGAAAGTGGCCCAAGGTGCCAGAATAGGCCGTGTTGTTTTGGCCGTGGTTGTTGGTGCTGTCCGGCGCGTCGCCCAGGTCGGAGAAGGGATTCCCCGGCGGCACGGGCTCGTCTGGATCATCCTCCGCCGGCAGGCTGGCGGTGATCATCAGCCGGGGCGCAGGCCCGGTCTCTTTGGCATGAAACCAGACCCCGGCTGTGTTGGTCAACAGGGCAAAGCCATAGTTATTCAGCGTCCCTGCCTGCCATTGCTTAACCAGGGGTGTCACATTCCAAGATGACAGGGTAGCGGCTTCCACTGTCGTGATGACCGCAGGGTCGCTGACCCCCGGCTTGGTGTCACCAGTTACGGTCGCTTCATCCCAGGGATCCTGCACGCGGCCCACGCCGACGGTGTGCGGCCCTTGCCCGACAATTTCCGCGGGCATCAGTTGTAGCACAGCGCTCTCAATCACCGCATTGGTCGGCAGACCGGATAGATCGAACCAAACATAGCTCTGATTTCCAGGCGCAACGCCCAGGGCACCCGCCCCATAATTGACCCCAGGAAACCTGGCATCCACCATTGCGTCGGCCTGAGTCGTCAGTGTGAGGGTTTGGGCTGCGGGGGCCGCCTGGGTCATCCCCGTATTGCTGAACAAGATCAGGGCGACGAGCAGGGTCATTGCCAGCAGGGATGATGTGACGAACAGTCGAATTTGCTTGGGCATTAAAAATCTCCTTGGGTGGTTGGGTAAAAGGGTGCATACTCTGCGAGGGAAGTGGGTCGCCAGCTTCACTGCGCTGATTTGCGTGGTTTTCTATCGAGTTGAAACAAGGACTTACCAGCGAAGGGCGAGGCCAAGGGCATGAGCAGGTTCGACTTGCTCAGCCCAAAAGGATTCAATGTAGTGGGTTTTGGTTCGCGTGGCAACAGAGAAGCGAGGTAACGGTAGCAACACATGATTTTTGGGTTCGGTAGAGATCTCCGAGAAAGATCCGCTGTTGTTTGGATAGGGCCGAAGGTTGCCTCGGCGTACTCAACGTCAATGGTCTGTCTTTGCGGACGATCTCAACGGACTGGTTTCGGGTAGACGCCAGTGTAACATCTCTAGGTTGAGTGTGCAAGTGAGGTTTTTAGGCCCCAAAATCGTCGGGGAGTGGCCTACTTCAGCGCGGCCAGGGCGGCGTGGAAGCCGCACATGCCGTGGACGCCGCCGCCGGGGGGCGTGGAGGAGGAGCAGAGGAAGACGCCGGGGAGAGGGGTGCTGTAGGGCGGCCAACGCAAGATTGGACGCGTCCACAACTGGCGGATGTCCTGGACACCGCCGCCGATGTGGCCGCCGATGTAGTTGGGGTTGTAGGCGTGGAGGGCCTGGGTGTTGCGCACGGATCGGGCCAGGATGGTCTGGCGGAAGCCGGGGGCGAAGCGTTCGATCTGGGCTTCGATGGCCTCTGTGCGGTCCGCGGTGGAGCCGTGGGGGACGTGGCAGTAGGCCCACAGGGTGTGCTTGCCCGCGGGGGCGCGGCTGTGGTCAAAGAGGCTTTGCTGGGCCACCAGCACATAGGGGCGGTCATCCAGCTTTCCCCGCACCACCGCCGCCTCGGACGCCGCGATCTCCGCCAGGGTTGCGCCCAGATGCACGGTGCCGGCCCGCCGGCATTCGGGCGCGGTCCAAGGCACGGGGTCGCTGAGGGCATAGTCGATTTTGAAGACCCCTGGCCCATAGCGGAAACCCGCCAATCTGCGCCCATAGCTTGCGGGCAATTGATCTCCGGCCATTTTCAAAAACTGACGAGGGGTCACATCCAGCAAGACGGTGTCGGCCTGGGGCAGTTCGGCCAAAGAGGCCACTTCCCAGCCGCAGACGATCTCCCCGCCCAGTTCCCGCAAATAGCGGGCCATGCCGTCCACGATGGCCTGGGAGCCGCTCCGGGGCAGGGGCCAGCCCACGGCATGGCCCAACGTCCCCAAGACCATGCCAAACGAACTGGAAAAAAGCTGTCCAAAATCCAAGAAAGAGTGGGCGGCCAGCCCGGCAAAGAGCGCCCGCGCCCGCTCTTCCCGGAAGATGAGCCGGGGCAGCACATTTGTGGGCAAGATGCCGGGGAGGCCAAAGCGGGCCAGGGCCAACAGGTGAGGCGAAAGGGGGTGGGGGCCGAGCAGGGCCGGGGCCAGCTTGTCCCAGTTTTTGACCGGGGAGGCAAGCAACGCCCGCCACGCTCCCCCGTCCCGCCCGATGGAGTCGGCGGTTTCGGCGATGGAGCGATGCAGGGTCACCGCGCTACCGTCATCCAGGGGATGGGCCAGGGGCAGGTCGGGCTGAATCCATTCCACGCCCAGGCGTCCCCAGGGCAGGGTCGCCATGAAGGGGGAGCCCAGGCCAAGGGGATGGATGGCCGAGCAGAGGTCGTGGCGGAAGCCGGGCAGGGTGGCTTCTGCCGTGCGGGCACCGCCGCCGATGGTGGCCTTGGCCTCGATCACCAGCACCCGCCGCCCCGCCCGCCCCAGGGTGATGGCCGCGGCCAGTCCATTGGGGCCGGACCCCACGACGACCGCGTCATACTTATCCAATCGTTTATGCTCCTGTCGTGCAAATGGGGGTAGAGGATTGGTGCCTAACCAACAAGATTTTTGTTTTTGTGCAAGAATTTTTTGCCACAAAGAACACAAAGGACACAAAGAACGAAAAGAGGGATCTATTCTTTTAAGATCTTTGTGTCCTTTGTGTTCTTTGTGGCAAATCTTTTTGGTTCCGGCCAGGCCAGGGTGGGGGATAGAAGATTGGTTTGCGTTATCCAATCTTCTATCCCCCAGGATGAGTTCAGCCCCCGGCGATGGCCCCGATGATAAAGAGTGGTTCTTTGCCCGTGGTCACATCGTCGGGCAGGGGTGCGTCCGGGCCGTCGTGGGTGAGATCCCGTTCGCAGGCGTAGAAGCGCAGGAAGGGGCGGCGCTGGCCCGTGCTGTGGTCGCGGATGGTGCCCCGCAGCACGGGCCAGCGGGATTCGATGGCATCCACCACCG
Source organism: Caldilineaceae bacterium (assembly GCA_018003515.1). Lineage (GTDB taxonomy): Bacteria > Chloroflexota > Anaerolineae > Caldilineales > Caldilineaceae > JAGNDO01. Next base: position 24,316 of record JAGNDO010000040.1, on the reverse strand, counting down.
TGCGCTGGCTGATCGGGCCGTCGATCTCCAGGCTCAACTCGCCGTGGATCTGGGCCAGGTTGCGCAGATGGTAGGGAAGTTTGACCCGAATCATCACAGAGGATCTCATGGCAGGGTCTGGACTTCCACGGAGACCACCGCGGGCAGGTCATGGACGATGGCCTGCCAGGTGTCGCCGCTGTCCGGGGAGACGTAGACCTGGCCGCCCGTGGTGCCAAAGTAGATGCCGCAGGAGTCCAGGGTGTCCACGGCCATGCCGTCCCGCAGAATGTTGACGAAGCAGTTCTCCTGGGGTAGGCCGTTGGTCAGGGCTTCCCACTCGTTGCCCCCGGTGCGGCTGCGATAGACCCGCAACTTGCCTTCCGGCGGATAGTGTTCGGAGTCGCTCTTGATGGGGACGACGTAGATGGTCTCCGGCTCGTGGCTGTGGACGTGGATGGGGAAGCCGAAGTCCGAGGGCAGGTTGCCGCTGACTTCGTGCCACGAATCCCCGGCGTCGTCGCTGCGCATGACATCCCAGTGCTTCTGCATGAAGAGGGTGTTGGGCCGGGACGGGTGCAGGGCGATGCGGTGGACGCAGTGGCCCACCTCCGCCGCCGGGTCGGGGATGTAGTCCGAGCGCAGCCCCTGGTTGATGGGGAGCCACGTCACCCCGCCATCATCCGAGCGGAAGGCCCCGGCCGCGGAGATGGCCACGAAGATGCGCTGGGGGTTGGTCTGATCCAGCAAAATCGTGTGCAGACACAACCCGCCGGCCCCCGGCTGCCAGGTGGAGCCGGTGGTATGTTCCCGCAGGCCGGACAGCTCGTGCCAGCTCTGCCCCCCGTCCGTGGATTTGAAGATGGCGGCGTCCTCCACCCCGGCGTAGATCGTGTCCACGTCCGTGAGGGAAGGCTCCAGATGCCAGACCCGGTTGAACTCCCAGGGATGGGCCGTGCCGTCATACCATTGATGGGTGCCGGGCACGCCGTCATAGCTGAACTCGTTGCCCGCAGGTGCCCAACTCTTACCCCCGTCATCCGAACGCTGGATCTGTTGCCCAAACCAGCCGCCAGATTGGGAGGCGTAGATGCGATTGGGGTCAACCGGCGACCCCTTCATGTGATAGATCTCCCAGCCGCCAAAGTGCGGCCCCTCCACGGTCCAATCCGTGCGCTGCTCATCCGACGTGAGGATAAACGCGCCCTTGCGTGTGCCCACCAAAACTCGTACACCACTCATTGTTCTCTCCCTTTCAGTAGTCTGGCAATAGACGAAACTCTCAAGCACTGCTCAGTTGAGCGACGATTCCGGCAATTCGCCGCTCTCGTGTGGCCTGCGCCTTGGCCGACTCGACTTGGCGCACATGTTCTTTGCGTTTTGAATAGGCGAGGCCATCAAAGATGGCCGTGACACCGGGGATCTGGGCCAGGGCCGCGGCCAAGTCCTCCGGCACAGTGACCGTGCGGGGTTCCGTTTCCAGTTCCAGGGTGACTTCCACGGTCTCCCCGGCCTCCACCCCGGCGGCTTTTCGATTTTCGGCGCTCAAGGAAATCATGAACACCCCATCCATCACCGCCACGGTGGATTGATAGGTATAACCGTTGAGGCTGACCTTGACCGGCGGCTTTTTGCCCTGGCCCAAGGCGGCCACGGCCTCCGGCGGCACGGGCAGACCCGTGGCGTTCATGCCTGGCTCTTGCAAAACTGTGGTGATAAAGGTGGTTTTCATGGTTGATCCTCTCGATCAATGTGGATGAGGCTGTGTCGAAATGAGCAATGGCATAGGTAGGGGCGACAGGATCTTGATTATAGAACATTTATTCTATAATTTCAAATCAAGAAAATTGGATGTTATGTCGGCACGGCCAGGGAGTGGAAGGCCGCCAACTGCTCCGGGTTGCCCATGACGGCCACCAGATCGCCCACGGCCAGACGGTGGTCGGCGTGGGGGTTGGGGGTGAGAATGCCGTCACGCATCACCCCCACCACGGAGACGCCGGTCTGGCTGCGGATGCGCACGGACTGGATGGTGCGGTCGATCAGGGGGCTGTCCGCGGAGAGGGTGAGCCAGGTCAGGTCCAGCAGATGGGCGACGTTTTTTAGCTGGGCGACCAGAGGATAGTCGCTGTTTCCTTCGTAGAGGGGGGCGTAGAGTTCGTGGCGGATGGCGTCGGTGAATCTGTGGATCTCTGTGGCGGAGACTTGGAGATGGAGCAGGGCCTGGCGGGTGATCTCCAGACCGGCCTCAAATTCCGGCTGGACCACTTCGTAGACCCCATGCTCGTGGAGGACGCGCATCTGGTCCACCCCTTCGGCCCGGGCCACGATGTGGACAGCGGGGTTGATGTGGCGCACCAGATCCACGATAGACTGGGTGACCATGATGGCCGGGGTGGTGATCAGGAGCAGACAGGCCTCTTTGATCTGGGCCGCCTCCAAGACGATCTCCTGGGCCGCATCCCCATAGACCACGGGGAAACCGGCCGCCTTGGCCTCCTCCACCCGGCGATAGTCCATCTCGACGATCACAAAGGGATAGGCCAGCCGGTGCAGAACCTGGGCGATATGTTGGCCCACCCGTCCCCCGCCGGCGATGACCACATGGTCGTGCAGACCGGTCTTGGGCAGGTTGATGGTCTGCAAGGCTTCGTGTTTGAAGCGGCGTTTGAAGCGGGCATAGAGGGGCGTGGTCAGCCCGGAGAGCAGGGGGGTCATGATCATGGTCATGATGGCCGTGGTCAGGGTCAACGCGTAGAGGTCCGGGGAGATCGAATTGGTGCTGAGGCCCACCCTGGCCAACACGAAGGAAAATTCCCCCACTTGAAAAAGCCCCAACCCCACGGCCAAAGGCACTACATTTCCATAGCCAAAGAGACGGCTCAACCCGGCAAAGATCACGCCTTTGCCCACGGCAATGGCCAGCACCACCAGCAGGATGGTGCCAAAGTTGGCGACGAGGAACGCCGGGTCCAGCAACATGCCCACGGAGACGAAGAAGAGCAGGCCAAAGAGATCCCGCAGGGGGATGATGTCGCTGAGGGCCTGGTGGCTGTAGTCGGACTCGCTGAGGACCATGCCGGCGATGAAGGCGCCAAAGGCAAAGGAGAGGCCGAAGAGATAGGTGATATAGCCCACGCCCAGACCGATGGCGGTGATGGCCAGGAGGAAGAGTTCCCTCGAATTCCAGGCGGCGATGCGGGCCATCAGCCACGGGATGAGCCGGGTGCCCACCACAAACATCATGCCCAAAAAGAGGATGGCCTTGACCGCGGCCCAGCCCAAGACTGAGAGTCCCGCTTCGGGGTGGCTGAGTTGGGGCAGGATGATCATGAGAGGCACCACGGCCAGATCCTGGACGATCAACATGCCGATCATGACCCGGCTGGAGAGGGTGCCCATGCGCCCCTGGCTCATCAAGGTTTTGAGCAAAACCATTGTGCTGGAGAGGGCGATCATGCCCCCAAACCAGGTGGAGGCGGCCCAATCCCAGCCCAAAAGCTGGCCGATGCCAAAGCCCAATGCCATACTGAGCAGGATTTGGATGGGGGTGCCGATCAGGGCGATGTGGCGCACCGGCTTCAGCTCTTTGAGGGAAAACTCGATACCCAAGGCAAAGAGTAGCAGGGCCACGCCGATCTCGGCCAATAACTCGATGTCGTGGATCTCCACCACGGTGATGCCGCCGGTAAAGGGGCCGACGATCACCCCGGCCAGGATGTACCCCAGGATCAGGGGCTGTCTCAATTGTTGGGCGATCAGCCCGCCCATCAAGCCGGCCACCACGATGATGGCAATATCTGCTGCAATACCCATGTGGTCTAGCTCCTTTATGTCTAGTTTAGGTTGGTCTCGATCACGTCTCAGGCTGATGCACAAGGCCTAGATCCGCGGCCAGTTTGTAAAAGTGGGCCGCCTCAATCTGGTTGCCCAGCACCTCGTGGGCATGGCCCAGGTTGACGTAAAGGGAGGGATAGAAGGCGTCCACCCGGTCGTCTTTGACCGCGTCGGCCCGAACTAGGGCCACCTGATTCCAGCGCAAGCTCTCCTTGGGATCAGCCTGGCGGCGGGCGACGTAGTGGGCGGCAATGCACGCCTCGTAGTCATCCGTGGCCGTATCCCAGGCTTGGCGATAGAGATGGCGGGCGTCGTCGATCCGGCCCTCAAACTCGGCCCGGCTGCCCGCTATGCACAGTTTTACGACTGGGTTTTCGGTGTCCATATCATCCCAACGCCAGGGGCGGCCCCAGCAGTTCCATATCGTGCGCCTGCCACAGGGCCGGATCTCGGGGCGGCATGGCGTTGGCTTTGGTGACTTCTTCAAAGAAAGGCACCATCTTGCCGGCGGGAAAAAAGGTGATCACCATGCGTCCCCGCCCCTGGCCCACAAAGGCCCAGACGTGGGGGATGTTGCGGGGGGCCATCACCGAATCGCCGGGCTTGAGATGGAAGCGCTCCGCCCCCACTTCCAGCACAAACTCGCCCTCTGCGGCGTAGAACCACTCGTCCTGGCCCGTGTGCAGATGGCGGGCCGGTCCGCCCGGCGCGTGGAAGGTGTTCTCGATGATCAGCACGTCCCGATCCGGCGTAGGCAGCACTTTGAAGGAAATGGCGCTGATGCCCAGTCCCCGGTGTGCGCCGAGGCGGTCTTCGCCTGCGGCAACAAATAGAGCGGATTCGGTCATGGAACTCCTTTTTGGTTGATGAACGTCCCCCACGGCTCGGTCCCGATCAAAATCAGCCTGGCTATTATACCAAACAATCACCCAGGCCGTGGTCCAGCCTTTGCGCCGTATGGCCTCGTGGCGATGGTTGCCATCCCGCAGGCTGAGGAGGCCGGCCCGATATTCGACGAGCAGGGGCGGCATATCTTGCTGGGTGGGGAAGGCCTTGTCGATGCGCCGGATCCGGCTCTCCCACTCATCCACCGGCTGAGGATATTCCATCCCCGCCTCCGGCCCCGTGCAGCGGATCAGATGATCCAGGGGCAACTCCACCGGTCCCCGCCACCAGCGCGGCCCCCGGCGCAGCCTGTCGGAGAGGGCGAGATTGGCCCAGGCCCCATGCTCCAAATAGGCATGGACCCAAGCGGCGATCTCACCGGCGGCGGCGAAACCTTGGGCGGTGGGCAGATCAAAGGTGATTGGCTGTGGCATAAATGTGGGAGAGTCCGTATTCATCGGTGAACTCTTTCTCGAAAGTCATGCCGATCTTGCGGGCCACCTGGGCAGACGCCATATTTCCCGGTTCAATCAGGCAGATCAGGCGGGTCAGGCCCAACCGCTCAAATGCATAGGTGACGATGGCCAGCGCCACCTCTGTGCCCAACCCCTGGCCCCAGAATTCTTGGGCAAAGAGGAAGGCCACCTCCACCTCGTCTTGGCCGTCGATGGACCAGGGCAGCAGCCCACAGCGCCCGATGAAGCGCCCCGTGGGTTTGTGGATGGCGGCCCACAGCCCCAACTCTGGGTGGCGGGGATGGCCATGCTCATGCCAGGCCAGCTCTCGCTGGGTCTCCTCCCGAGTGCGGGAGGCGTCGGGGATGAAGCGGACCACCTCCGGGTCGCAATAGATGGCCCACAGATCGTCCAAATCCGTGGGGATTTGACGGCGCAGGATGAGGCGTTCGGTTTCCAGGATGATCATGGGCGGTTCCGTTGGGTTGGCGAGAGGAAAAAGACGTGGAGGCGAGTATATCACGCATGGGGCCGAGGGAATAATCGTTTTCGCAAGCCGGGGAGTAGACAAAAATCAAAGGGATGTGTTCAAAATCAGTTGGCGGATGGGATAAGCTGCCATACTCCATTTTGAACACACCCAAATCTACTATCGGGCCAGGGGGATCACATAAAAGAGGACGGCAAAGAAGTGCAGCGCGCTGCCCGCCAGCACAAAGAGATGCCAAATGGCATGGTGAAAGGGCAGCCGCCGCCACACATAGAAGACGACCCCCACGGTGTAGGCCAGCCCACCGGCCAGCAGGAGCAGCAGACCGCCGGGGGCCACGGCGGCCATCAAAGGCTTGACCGCCACAATCATCACCCAGCCCATAGCCACATAGGGCAGCGCGGTGACCAGCTTGCCCCGGCGCATCAGCCAGGACTGGCCGCCGATGCCAACCAGGGCCATGGTCCAGACCACCCCCAGGATGGTCCATCCCCACACGCCCCGCAGGTTGACCAAAGCAAAGGGCGTATAGGTGCCGGCGATGAGCAGGAAGATGGCCGCGTGGTCAAATTGACGCAGGACCGCCTTGGCTCGGGGCAGGGGGATGCTGTGATAAAGGGTGGAGGCAGTGTAGAGCAGGATCTGGGCACCACCATAGATGCTGACGCTGACCACATGCCAGGCCGATCCGAAAAGGCTGGCAAAGGCGGTGAGGACAGCCAACCCGGCGATGGAAAGCACAATCCCGGCCCCGTGGGTCAGGCTGTTGGCAATCTCTTCGGTGGCCGAATAGTGGGCCACGGCTGAGTTCTCGTTCATCTTTTCACACTCCTTGTAGTTCAAACAGATCAGACCGACGACTAGAGCAGCATTTCACCGAGCAATTTGCGCCGACCCGTGCTTAGGCCTACAGGCGGCTCATTAGGGCCACTGGCCAGTTTGGGATCGGGATCTCGATCCGTTATCATGGTATATGTACGCCACATTGTCGTTCACTTCCCCGCCCCCCTAGCCCCCCCAACTTTG